>NZ_LYTP01000012.1:0-895267 GCF_001672435.1 Mesorhizobium sp. AA23 | reverse complement strand
GCCCTCCCTGATGATCCAGCGCAACGACCTGATGTCGAGGTTTCCAGCCGGCGTCGTCGGAAGCTCGGGATGTGAGCCCGCCACGACCAGCATGGGGCGATCCTCATCGACCGTGGCGCGCCGCAATATGTCGGACTCGGTGCGGCCCTCGACCAGCCCGAAATCGGCCCGGCCGTCCAGCACATTGGTCTCGACCTGCCGCGTGTTGCCGATGGTGACGCTCAGGCGCACCGCCGGATAGGCTTCGTGGAAGGATGCCAGGCGCCTCGGCAGCCAGTAGCTGGCGATGGTCTGGCTGGCCGATATCGACAGGCTGCCGGTGATGGTCTGGGAAACATGCTCCAGCACGTCGTGGGCAGCCGCTGCCCGTTCCAGAACAGCCTTGGCTTCGGGCAGGAAGCGGTGGCCGGTCTGCGCGAGCTCGATGTTGCGGCCGACCCGGTTGAACAGCCGCACGCCATGATGGCTTTCGAGCGCGCGGATGGCGGCAGAGGCGGCCGATTGCGAGATGCCGAGCAGGTCGGCCGCCTTGGTCATGTGGCCATGCTCGGCGACGGCGACGAAGATGCGAAGCTGATCGAGGGTCATGGCCAACTAAGAAGGAAAATCGATCGGAATTACAAGAGCGGCTTGTTAGACAGATCAATCGCTTTGTTCTAACTTTTTACCCGAGCTTGGAAAAAATTGGCCGTTCTGCCGCCAAGGTTGGAAATGATCGGGCGCTTCAAATCCCTTTTCGCGCATTGGAGCCGCCAGCTGAAGCGGCAGCTCGCCGGCGACCGCTACCATCCTGAGCTGCATTATATGCGCGGGCCCGGTCCGAAGACGAAGGCCAAGATGGCAAGCGGCAAGAGCGTTCGCGGATCATGAGCCTAGCTGAACCACGCGGCGCAAACTCCGCGCCCTCGCAGCGGCCGCTGGCCGACAGCCAGGCGCCTGACGAAGGCGACGGCGTCGAGACCTCGCCGAGCGTGTCCGACCGCATCGCCAAAACCACCTGCTACATGTGCGCCTGCCGCTGCGGCATCGACGTCCACATCAAGGACGGCAAGGTGCGCTACATCAACGGCAACAAAGACCACCCGGTGAACCGGGGCGTGATCTGCGGCAAGGGCAGCGCCGGCATCATGCAGCATTACAGCCCGGCGCGGCTGAGGAAGCCGCTGCGGCGCACAGGGCCTCGTGGTTCCGGCGAGTTTCGCGAGATCGAATGGGACGAAGCGCTCACCATCGCCACCGAGCGGCTGTCGGCGGTCCGCTGCACCGATCCGAGAAAGCTTGCCTTTTTCACCGGGCGCGACCAGTCGCAGTCGCTGACCGGCTGGTGGGCGAGCCAGTTCGGTACGCCCAACTTCGCCGCCCATGGCGGCTTCTGCTCGGTCAACATGGCGGCCGGTGGGCTCTACACGATCGGCGGCTCGTTCTGGGAGTTCGGCGAGCCCGACTGGGACAATACGAAATACTTCATGCTGTTCGGCGTCGCCGAGGATCATGATTCCAATCCGATCAAGATCGGCCTCGGCAAGCTCAAGGCGCGCGGCGCCAAGGTGCTGTCGATCAACCCTTGCCGCACCGGCTACAACGCGATTGCCGATGACTGGATCGGCATACGACCCGGCACGGACGGACTGTTCGTGCTGGCGCTCGTCCATGAGTTGCTCAAGGCCGGCCGCATAGATCTCGACTATCTGCTGCGCTACACCAACGCGCCGGTGCTTGTCGTACAGGAGCCCGGTTCCGCCGATGACGGATTGTTCATGCGCGATGATGACGGCAACCTGTTGGCTTGGGACAGGGTGGCGAAGGCGCCCGTCAATGCCGCCGATCCGGATGCCAAACCAGCACTGACCGGCAGCTACACGGTCAATGGCCGCCGCTGCGCACCGGTATTTCAGCTGATCGCCGACCGATACCTGCACGAAAGCCATTCGCCGGAGGCGGTGGCGGAGCGCTGCGGGGTCGGCGCCGACACCATCCGACGGATCGCGGCGGAGCTGGCGCATATCGCCTTCGAGCAGGCGATCGAGCTGCCGGTCGCCTGGACCGATTGGGCCGGCCGCCGGCACGAGACGATGAAGGGCCGGCCGGTGTCGATGCATGCCATGCGCGGCATCTCGGCCCATTCCAACGGCTTTCATACTTGCCGCGCCATCCACCTGCTGCAGGTTCTGCTCGGCACGGTGGACGTGCCCGGCGGCTTCCGCTTCAAGCCGCCCTATCCGCGTTGCGCGCCGCCGGGGCCAAAGCCCGCAGGCAAGAACGTCCGCCCGATGACGCCGCTGGAGGGTATGCCGCTCGGCTTCGTCTCAGGGCCCGACGATCTGCTCGTCGACGAGGTCGGCACACCGATCCGCATCGACAAGGCCTATTCCTGGGAGGCGCCGCTTGCGGCCCACGGCCTGATGCACAGCGTCATCCGCAATGCCTGGGCCGGCGATCCTTATCCGATCGACACGCTGATGATGTATATGTCGAACATGGCCTGGAACTCCTCGATGAATACCGTCGAGACGGTTCGTATGCTCACCGACAAGGACGAGGCGGGCGACTACAAGATCCCCTTCATCATTTATTCCGACGCCTATTATTCCGAGACGGTGCCGTTCGCCGACCTGGTGCTGCCCGACACGACCTATCTCGAGCGGCACGACTGCATCAGCCTGCTCGACCGGCCGATCAGCCATGCCGACGGGCCGGGCGATGCCATCCGTCACCCGGTGGTGCAGCCGGACCGGGATGTCCGGCCGTTCCAGTCGGTGCTCATCGAGCTCGGCGCGCGGCTCGGCCTGCCTGGTTTCGCCAACGAAGACGGTTCGGCGAAATACCGCGACTATGCCGACTACATCGTCAACCACGAGCGCACGCCCGGCATCGGCCCGCTTGCCGGCTGGCGCGGTAAGAACGGCGACGCGATCGGCAAAGGCGAGGTGAACCCGGACCAGTTGCAGCGCTACATCGACAATGGCGGTTTCTGGCACCACGGGTTCGCCGACGACCAGCGCTATTACAAGATGGGCAACCGCGCCTATCTCGACTTTGCCGTGCAGATGGGATTCATCTCCAAGGCCGATCCGATCATCTTTCAGCTCTATTCGGAGCCGATGCAGCGCTTTCGCCTCGCCGCGCGCGGTCATGGCAAGGTGCAGCCGCCGGAGGCCGAGCGCGACCGGATCGAAGCCTATATGGACCCGCTGCCGTTCTGGTACGCGCCCTTCGAGGACGACGCCGTCGATCTCCAGAAATATCCGCTGCATGCGCTGACGCAGCGGCCGATGCATATGTACCATTCCTGGGGCTCGCAGAATGCGTGGCTGAGACAAATCACCAGCCAGAACCGGCTGTTCGTGCACCGGCGGACGGCAGCGAGGCTTGGGCTGGCCGACGACGACTGGGTGTGGATCGAAAGCATCAACGGCCGCGTGAAGGGTCAGATCAAGCTGATCGACGGCGTCAACCCGGACACTGTCTGGACCTGGAACGCTATCGGCAAGCGGCGCGGCAGTTGGGGGCTGAAGGACGACGCCGCAGAGAGCAATCGCGGCTTCCTGCTCAATCACATCGTCGGCGACCAGACCGCGGCGGATGCCAACGGCAAGCGCTATTCGAACTCCGACCCAGTGACCGGACAGGCAGCATGGTTCGACGTACGCGTGCGTATCGCCAAATGCGCCGCGGAAGAGGCCGGCTTCACCGAGCCGCAATTCGAGCGCTTGCGGCAGCCGCCAAATTTCGAGCCGTCACCGGATGTGCTTCGCTTCGGCGATGGATTCCGCATAAAAAGGGAAGCCGCCGAATGACCTGCCTTCCCGCCCAAACCGAGAAGAAGCTCGGCCTCGTCATCGACCTTGACACCTGCGTCGGCTGCCAGGCCTGCGTTACCGCTTGCAAGGAATGGAACACCGGCGGACACATGGCGCCGCTGACCGACATCGATCCGTATGGCGGGCGTGTCGACGGCGTCTGGTTCAACCGCGTGCACAGCTATGAGCACACGACCGAACAAGGCGGCCGCACGGTGAACTTCCCGCGCTCCTGCCTGCATTGCGAGCAGCCAGCCTGCGTCACCGTCTGTCCGACCGGCGCCTCCTACAAGCGCGCCTCCGACGGCATCGTGCTGGTCGACGAGGACAAGTGCATCGGCTGCAAGCTGTGCAGCTGGGCCTGTCCCTATGGCGCGCGCGAATTCGATACGGATGTCGGCGTGATGAAGAAATGCACGCTTTGTGTGGACCGCATCTACAACGACAATCTGGCGACAGAGGACCGCCTGCCGGCCTGTGTCGCCGCCTGCCCTACCAGCGCCCGGCATTTCGGCGATCTGGGCGATCCCGCCTCGGCAATCTCGCACCTGGTAGAAGAGCGTGGCGGCGTCGAGTTGATGCCCGAGCTTGGCTACCAGCCGACCAACAAATACCTTCCCCCGCGCGCCCGTACCGAGCGGGCGGCGAAGGTGGACGCGCCGGCGCTGGAACCGATCCGGACCGACGGAGGCTTCCTCGGCTGGATCGACCGCATGCTTTCGAACTGAATTCGCGCAGCCATGCATCCCGCCTATTCCGTCGTCTTCTTCACCACCGCCACCGGGGCCGGCTACGGCCTGCTGGCGCTGCTCGGCGTCCTTGGCGGGCTGGGATTCATCGCGCCCGAGTTCTGGCTCGGACTCCTCGGCATGGCGCTTTCGCTTGGCTTGATCGCGGCCGGCCTGCTCTCCTCGACCGGCCATCTCGGCCGACCTGAACGCGCCTGGCGCGCCTTCTCGCAATGGCGAAGCTCCTGGCTGTCGCGCGAAGGGGTCGCCTCGGTCGCGACCTTCATCCCGGCCGGGCTGTTCGGCATTGGCTGGGTGCTGATGGGCAAAAGCGGCGGTTGGGTCGCCATCGTTGGCCTGCTGGCTGCCGCCGGCGCCGTCGTGACAGTCTGTACGACCGGAATGATCTATGCCTCGCTGAAACCGATCGCGCAGTGGCACAGCCGTTATACTTTGCCGGCTTATCTTATCTTCTCGGCAATGACGGGTGGCGTGCTGCTCAACGGCCTGCTGCGAAGCTTCGGGGCCGGATCAACCTTGGTTCTGGCCGGCGCGCTGCTTGCCACGCTCGCCGGGTGGGGCTGGAAGCTTGCGACCTGGCATTACAACGACAGGCTGGAAATCCCGACCACGGCCAACACGGCGACCGGCCTGGCCGGCGGCACGGTGCGGTCCATCGAATGGCCGCACACCGAAGAAAACTACCTGCTCAAGGAGATGGGCTTTCGCATTGCGCGCAAGCATAGCGCGAAGCTGAGGCGAATGACGCAGGTGCTGGCCTTCGCCGTGCCGGCCATCTTGCTCGTGATCGCCTTCGCCTTGCCATGGCCTTTCGCAGCAGCCGCATCACTGCTTGCAGCGCTTATGCAATTCGTGGGCATGCTGGTCGAACGCTGGCTGTTCTTCGCCGAGGCAAAGCACACCGTCACGCTCTATTACGGCAGATGAAGCCGCTTCAGCCCGGCCGCAGCATCGAGCCGGAAATGGCAAAGATGCGCTCCGCACCCAGCATGTAGGCAACAAGCGTTTCCAGGCGGAACAGTCCGGCATAGGCGCGGTCGAGCACGTTGAGCGAGCCGGTATAGGCGCCGAAGGCCGGCATGATCATGCGGCCGCCGTCACCGGCGAAGCAGCGCCGCCTGACCGAGCGGCCGCGCTGGACGATGCGGGCGCAGGGATGCAGATGGCCGGCGATCTCGCCTTCCACCCGCAGCTTGGATGGTTCATGGCGGAAGACAAGCGAACCGATGGCGAGTTCCCTCACCGTCTCGCCAGGCAGGTCGGCGGGAGCATCCGGATCATGATTGCCGGCAACCCAGAACCAGTCGCGGCCGGCCATCATCGCCTCCAGCCGCTCGCGGAAGCTTAGATGCATGCGCTCGGCGCCGCCGCCGTCGTGGAAGGAGTCGCCAAGGCTGACGACGATCCGCGGACCGTAGTCGGCGATCACAGCCTGCAGCCGCAGCAAGGTCGCACCTGTGTCATAAGGCGGGATCAGCGCGCCGCGCCTGGCGAAGGACGAGCCCTTTTCGAGATGCAGGTCGGAGACCGCAAGCAGCCGCAGATCGGGGAAATAGAGCACGCCGCGCCGGTCGCAAACCGCGCGTTCGCCGGCGATGCCGACAAAGTCGGCCTCGGCGATCAGCGTTGCGCGCGACAGCGAAAAATTCATCCCCTCTTGCCTTCTCTCAGTCGGCCATCTCCGGCCCCATGGCCTCTTCAACGAGGGTGGCGGCATCCATCAACAGCGTTTCATCCGCCTCGCCATGCACCGGCATCTTGCCGATTTCGAGCATGATCGGCACGGCTAGCGGCGATATCTGTTCCAGGTCCTTATGCACGATTCGACCGAGGATGCGCGAGAGCATCTCGGCAAGTCTGCTGACATCGAGCAATCCGGTCGCTGCATCGGCACGCGTCGCCTGGAGCAGGATGTGGTCGGGCTCGTGGCTGCGCAGCACATCATAAATCAGGTCTGTCGAGACGGTGACCTGGCGGCCGCTTTTCTCCTTGCCGGGATGACGTTTCTCGATCAGTCCGGAAATCAGCGCGCAGTTGCGGAAGGTGCGCTTGAGCAGCCAGCTGTCGGCAAACCATGCCTCGAGATCGTCACCGAGCATGTCCTGATCGAAGAGCGCAGCCAGCGATGGTTTTTTGTTTTTGAACATCCAGCCCATGTCGGCCAGCGACCAAATAGCCAACGCATAGTCGGTGGCAACGAAGCCGACCGGTTTGGCGCCCGCTCGATCCAGGCGGCGCGTCAGCAGCATGCCCAGCGTCTGATGCGCGAGCCTGCCTTCGAACGGATAGGCTACGAGATAGTGCCGGTTTCCGCGTGGAAAGGTCTCGATCAGCAGATCGTCCCGTTTCGGCAGGACGGATTTATCCGCCTGAAACCGCAGCCAATCGGCCACCTGCTCGGGCAGCTTCTTCCAGCGCTGCGGATCGTCGAGCATGGCGCGCACCTGCTCGGCGAGATAGGTCGAAAGCGGGAATTTGCCGCCGCCATAGTAGGGCACCTTTGCTTCGCTTCCGGGAGCATTCGACACGAAGCACTCATTGTCGCGGATACCCTCGAAGCGCAGAACCCTTCCGGCGAACATGAAAGTGTCGCCATAGGTCAAGGTCTCGAGAAACGCTTCCTCGATCTTTCCCAAGACTCTGCCGCCGCGCGAGGCCGCGCCCTTGCTTCCAGCCTGGACGTAACGAACGTTGAGGGCCGGCACTTCGATGATGGTCCCGACATTGAGCCGGTACTGTTGCGCCACGCGGGGATTGGATACTCGCCACAAGCCTTCCTTGGTTTGGCGGATACGGGCGTAGCGCTCGTAGTTTCTCAGCGCGTATCCGCCGGTGGCGACGAAGTCGATGACCCGGTCGAATGTCGGGCGGTCTAGGCTGACATAGGGCGCAGCCGATCTCACCTCGTCAAACAGCGCGTCGGCGTGGAACGGGGCACCGCAGGCGCAGCCGAGCACATGCTGCGCCAGCACGTCGAGCCCGCCATTGACCAAAGGCGGCGTGTCCTGCGCGCCGAGATAGTTGGCGTCGAGCGCGGCACGGCATTCAAGCACCTCAAACCGGTTGGCCGGGATCAGGATCGCCTTCGATGGCTCATCCATGCGGTGGTTGGCGCGGCCGATGCGCTGCGCCAGGCGGCTTGCCCCCTTCGGCGCGCCGACATGCACGACCAGATCGACATCGCCCCAGTCGATGCCCAGGTCCAATGTCGAGGTGGCGACGATAGCGCGCAAGGCGTTTTCGCCCATCGCCTTCTCGACCCGCCGCCGCTGGGCGACGTCGAGCGAGCCGTGATGCAAGGCGATCGGCAACGTGTCGTCGTTGACGCGCCACAGCTCCTGAAACAGCAGCTCGGCCTGGCTGCGCGTGTTGACAAAGAGCAGCGTCGTCTTGTGCCGCTTGACCTCGCGATAGATCTCCGGAGTGGCGTAGCGGGCGGAATGGCCAGCCCATGGCACCCGCTCTTCGGAATCGAGAATGGAGATGTCGGGCTTGGCGCCGCCTGTCACGACGATTAACTCGGACATGGCCTCAGGGGAAGCCTGGCTGACCAGCCAGCGCCGCAACTCATCCGGCTCGGCGACCGTAGCCGACAGGCCGATGGTCTGCAGCTCAGGGACGAAGGTGCGCAGCCGCGCCAGGCCTAGCGCCAAAAGATGCCCGCGCTTCGAGGTGACGAGCGAATGCAATTCGTCGAGGACGACATAACGCAAATCCTCGAAGAGGCGCCTGGCGGCGGCGGAGGCAATCAGAAGAGCGAGCTGTTCGGGCGTGGTGAGCAGGATGTCGGGCGGTGCGAGCTGTTGCCGCTGGCGCTTGTGCGAGGGCGTGTCGCCGGTACGGGTCTCGATGGTCACCGGCAGTCCGATCTCCTCGACCGGCTTGCCGAGATTGCGCTCGATGTCGACGGCCAGCGCCTTGAGCGGCGAGATGTAGAGCGTGTGGATGCCACGATGCGCCCCTCCGGGCTTGCGGCGCGGACGTCTGGCGAGTTCGGTAAGCGAGGGCAGGAATCCGGCAAGCGTCTTGCCGGCGCCGGTCGGCGCGATCAGCAGCGCCGATTGGCCGGCTCGAGCCTTCGCCAGCAGTTCGAGCTGGTGGGCGCGCGGCGACCAGCCTTTTGCAGCGAACCATTTTACGAACGGCTCGGGGAGAAGGACGGCGACATTCTGTTCGGCGAGGCGCGGCTGCTCTGTCACGCGCAAAGAGGTAGCGCGCTGGCAAGCGATCGCCAAGGAAAATCGGAACAAAAGGGGATCATTCTTCCCCTCTCCCCCTTGTGGGAGAAGGTGGCTCGGCGCGCACCGCCGAGCCTAATGAGGGTGATCCAGCTTGGCCTACTTACCCCTCATCCAGATTGCCAGCCGACTTGCGAAGAGCAAATCGGGGCAATCCAACCTCTCCCCCTGGAGGAGAGGTAAGGGCGCTAAGGCCTGCGGAACCCGGTCGGGCCGCCATAGAGATAGCCGATCCGCTCGACGGCCTCCTTCAGCCCTTCGCGCGAGACCAGCATCGTGTGGCCATTGGCGTGGATCATGTCCTTCGCGTCGGTCATGATCGCGACGTGGCCCTTCCAGAAGACGAGGTCGCCGCGCTGCAGCCCGGAATACTCAGTGCCCGGCTCGAGCGGCGTCCCGATCGATGCCGCCTGCATGTCGGAGTCGCGGAGCACATCCTTGCCGGCCATGCGCATCGACAGTTGCACGAGGCCGGAGCAGTCGATGCCGAAGCCGGAGACACCGCCCCAGAGGTATGGCGCGCCGAGGAAGCTTTCGGCGACCGTCACAAAGTCGGCTGCCACCTCGGCGAGCGGCCGCAGATGGCGGGCAATGACTGCCTGGCCCGATGGCAACAGTGCGTAGTGCGTGCCGCGCGTTTCGGCGGAACCCGTCACCGTCACCGCGGAGCCCATCGACAGTTGCCCGCCGATCGGGAAGCGCAGGTCCGGTCCGGGATAGAGGAAGGTGCGCGGCACGGAGACGATGTGGCTGGGCGCATGCTCACGTGCGCCGAGCACATTGTCGGCCACATAGCCGACATAGCCGTCGCGCTCGGCCTGCACCCAGGCCCAGCCTTCCGCAACCTCGAAGACCAGCACGTCGTCGCCGAACAGCGCCTGCGTGTTGATGCCGGCATCGGGGCGCGGGGCCTTGCGCAGGTCGGCGACGGCGGTGGTGATCCGCGCCGGGCGGCCGGCGACAAAGCGGTCGGCGGCGACTTCCCCCTTCAGCCTGGCATCGGCGAGATCGGAACGAAAGGCGTGAAGGCGGGCATCCCTGGCGGTCAAATCGGTAGTCCAGTCAAATGGGTTTATCGGTCAGACAGACGAGTTGTCGGTCAGATGGGCAGCTCATGCGCCTTTGCGACGATACCATCACCGAAGCGCTCGACAAAGAGCGCGCCCTCCACCGTGCGCCGGATCAGCACGTTGCGCTTGTCGAGCTCGTCGCGGTGGCGCGAGACCAGCTTCAGCGCGCCCATCGTGTCGAGCGCGCGGGTAATGACCGGCTTGGTGACGTTGAGCCTCGCGGCCAGCCCGCGCACCGTATGCGGCGGCGGATCGAGGTAGATGGTGAGCAGGATCGCGGTCTGGCGCATGGTGAGGTCGGGCGCGTCGTCGCGCACCTGCGACAGCAATACCTGCTGCCACAGTCGCAAGGCCTGGCTCGGGCGCATCGAGATCGACATCCGCCAAGCATGACGGGAAATTGTTTCGCTTCCGTTTCAGTCCGCGACGGCTTTGCCAGTTTTCTCGTCACACTCACCCGAAGCGCTTCGAGATTACTCGTTCCAGCGCGCGAATGCCTTGCGCTTCACCCCCGGTCAAGCCGTATGGGCGATCACTCGGGTTCCAGGCGAAGATGTCGAGATGCGCCCAGCCGGGGGTCTTCTCGACAAAGCGCTTGAGGAAGAGCGCCGCCGTGATCGATCCGGCGAAGCCGTCCGTCGTGACATTGTTGACGTCGGCGATCTTCGAGGAAAGCTTCGCGTCATAGGGACGCCACAGCGGCATGCGCCACAGCGGATCCTCGACAGCAACCGAAGCCGCAGCCAGGTCGGACGCCAGTGCCTCGTCGCCGGTGTAGAAGGGCGGCAGATCGGGGCCGAGCGCAACACGGGCCGCTCCGGTCAAGGTCGCCATGTCGAACAGCAGGGCCGGCCTTTCCTCGTCGGCAAGCGCCAGAGCGTCGGCCAGCACTAGCCGGCCTTCAGCATCGGTGTTGCCGATCTCCACCGTTATCCCCTTGCGACTCCTCAGCACGTCGCCAGGCCGGAAGGCATTGCCGGCGATCGAATTCTCGACCGCAGGGATCAGCACGCGCAGCCGCACATTCCGTTTCGCCGCCATGATCATCGAGGCGAGACCCAGCACGTTGGCGGCGCCGCCCATGTCCTTCTTCATCAGCAGCATGCCCGACGACGGCTTGATGTCGAGGCCGCCGGTGTCGAAGCAGACGCCCTTGCCGACCAGCGTCACCTTCGGCGCGTCGCTCGGGCCCCAGGTCATGTCAATCAGCCTCGGCGCGCCGGCCGAGGCGCGGCCGACGGCATGGATCATCGGAAAATTCCGCGCCAGGAGATCGTCACCCTTGACGACGGAGACGTCGGCGCCGTGCCCGGCTGCCAATGCCCGGACAGCCTCCTCGAACTCATCCGGCCCCATGTCGCTCGTCGGCGTGTTGACGAGATCGCGCGTCAGGAAAATAGCCTCGGCGGTGCGGCGCACATGCGCGCCGTCGGCGCCCGACGGCAGCGCGAAGCGCAACGCCCTGCCGGGTTTCTTGCCGTAGCGGGTGAAGGCGTAGCCACCGAGGACGACGGCCAGCGCCGCAAGATCGGGCGCTGGCAGATCCTGGGCGAAATGCCATTCACCCTCGGGCAGCGACCGCGCCAGGGCGCCCACGGCAAGCTGGCTCTCGCTGTCGCCGGTGCCGAACAGCGCGCCTGCGAGACCGCCACCTTCGCCCGGCAGAACGAGCGTGCGGCCCGCCTCGCCGGAAAAGCCGTTGGCCCGTGCCCAGGCGATGACGGAAGGGGAAAGGCCAGTGCCGTCGAGGCCATCCTTTCCCACCAGGTAGACTGGCAAGGCTGCTTCCGGTTTCTTGTCAACGAGTTCGACAGGCATTCGATGGTCTCCGGCCGGCACAGCGAGTCGGCTTCTTAACGATCCGTTAGGGTTAACAGAATATTTCTGTGGGAGGGAAGACGGCCAGCTTAATGGCCGCGCAGGAATGGAGATAGGCGCCGATGCCGCTCAAAGCGTTGACCTTCACAAGCAAGCGTCTGGTCACCACGGCATTGCTGGCGGTGCTGGCGGCCAGCGTGGCCGGCTGCGGCAGCACCAGCAAGTTCACGACCGGCTCCATTTCCCGCTCCGACAACCGGCCCCTCGAAACGATGTCAGCCAGCGAACTGCACAGCGCCACGACCAGGCTCGGCGAATCCTACGCCCGGAACCCGAATGACAAACGCATCGCCACCAACTATGCCGCGGCGCTGCAGATGGATGGCGACGCCGACCAGTCGCTGGCGGTGATGCGCAAGCTCGCGATCGCCTACCCCAAGGACCGCGACGTGCTCGCCGCCTACGGCAAGGCGCTTGCCGCCAACGGGCAGTTCGAGCAGGCGCTCGATGCGGTGCGCCGCGCGCAGACGCCGGAATATCCGGACTGGCGCCTGGTTTCGGCGGAAGCCGCCATCCTTGACCAGATGGGGCAGCGGGACGAGGCACGTCAGGACTACCGGAAGGCGCTCGAGCTCAAGCCGAACGAACCCTCGATCCTTTCCAATCTCGGCATGTCCTATGTGCTGGAGGGGGATCTGCGCACCGCCGAGACCTATATGCGCTCGGCCGCGCAGCAACCCAACGCCGACAGCCGGGTGCGGCAGAACCTGGCGCTGGTCGTCGGCCTGCAGGGTCGTTTCGACGAGGCCGAAAAGATCGCCTCGCAGGAGCTTTCGCCGGAGCAGGCGCAGGCCAATATCGCCTATCTGCGCCAGATGCTTGCGCAGCAGAATGCCTGGAGCCAACTCAAGGATCAGGACAAGGGCAAGGCGAAGGTCGCGACCAACTGACTGCCCGGCACCTACAGAGGTCATCGTTCTACGGAAACCGCGAGTTGCTCTAGCTGTTTGTTTTTTCCGCAATTCCGGACGGAAAACCGTTACACACTTTTCCTGGAATTGCTTCAAGGCTGGGCCAGACAGCAAAGCCGCGCGGCGCCTGCCACGCGGCTTCTGTCATGACTTCGATGGCTTCGCCTATTGGCTGCTGGAATTGTGCTGATCGCCAAAGATGCCGCGCTGGCTGACCTGGATGCCGGCCGGCCCTAGAATGATGGCGAACAGAACCGGCAGGAAGAAGAGGATCATCGGCACGGTGAGCTTCGGCGGCAGTGCTGCGGCCTTCTTTTCGGCCGCATTCATACGCATGTCGCGGCTTTCTGAGGCGAGCACGCGCAGCGCATGCGCCACCGGCGTGCCGTAGCGCTCCGCCTGGACCAGGGCCTGAGTCACCGCCTTCACCGAATCTAGACCGGTGCGGCTTGCCAGGTTCTCGTAAGCGACCCTGCGGTCCTGCAGATAGGAGAGCTCGGCATTGGTGAGCACGAATTCCTCGGCGAGCGCCACGGACTGAGTACCGATCTCGTCGGCGACCTTGCGAAGCGCCGCTTCCACCGACATGCCGGATTCGACGCAGATCAACATCAGGTCGAGCGCGTCCGGCCACGCCAGTTGGATCGACTGCTTGCGTTTGGTGGCGCGGTTGTTGACGTAGAGGATCGGCGCATAGAAGCCGCCATAGGCGACAAGAATGCAGACGAACAGCTTGATGAAGGCAGGCTGCTGCGCCAGACCGCCGAGAAGGAACAGATAGATCGCCGCGAGCGCGAATCCGACGAAGGGCAGGATCAGACGAAAGAACAGGAAGCGCGTCAGCGGATTCTGGCCGCGGAAGCCCGCGACTTTCAGCTTCTGCAGCGTGCCTTCGTCGGCAAGCGCGCGCTTGAGATCCAGCCGTTCGACGATGTTGCGCATGCCGATCGACTGTTCCTCGCGCAAACCCTTGCGGCGGCGGTCGGCTTCATTGGCGAGCCGCTGACGCTGCTTGGCGCGCAGCTCATCCCGCTCGAGCGCCACGGTTTTCATGCGCGCCTTGAGCTGATTGCCGCCAAGCGCAGGCATGAGCGTGAAGACGGTCGCAAAAACCGCGATGCCGACCAGGAGCGCGATAAGAAACGAAGGATCGGTTAGCGTCTTGACGACCTGGTCTGTCATTTAATCCGCGTCCCTAGACTTCGAAGTTCATCATCTTGCGCATCACCAGGATGCCGATCGACATCCAGACGCCGGAGCAGCCGAGGATCAGATTGCCAACGCTGGTGGTGAATAGCGGCATGATGTAGTTCGGGCTGGTCAGATAGACGAGAAAGGCGACGACGAACGGCAGGGCGCCGATGATGACGGCGGATGCCTTTGCTTCCATCGACAGCGCCTGTACCTTGGCCTTCATCTTCTTGCGGTCGCGCAGCACGCGCGAAAGGTTGCCCAGCGCTTCGGAGAGATTGCCGCCGGCCTGCGACTGGATCTGGATGACGATGCCGAAGAAGCCGGCCTCGGTGCATGGCATGGTCTCGGACATGCGCATCGTGGCATCGGGGATCGACATACCCATCTGCTGGGAATCGACGATGCGGCGGAACTCGGAGCGGACCGGCTCCGGGGATTCGTTGGCGATCAGGCGGATCGCGTCGTTGAGCGGCAGACCGGACTTCACCGCGCGCACGATGATGTCGAGGGCATTCGGGAATTCCTCCAGGAAGGCCTTCACCCGGCGCGCGCGACGAAACGAGACGAACCAGCGCGGCAGGCCGAGGGCTCCGGCCAAGAGAGCGCCGGGCAGGACCAGCAACGGCGCGCCGGCAAGAAAGGCGAGGATCGTAAGCACGATGCCGCAGATCACCGAGTAGATGTAGAAGCGCTCAAGGGAGACGGTCATGCCGGCCTGGCGGATCTGGGCCCTCAGCGGCGGTTTCTTGACGTTGCGGTCATTGGTTTTCTGCTTTTCATCGAGCTGCTTGAGCGAATCCTGAAGCGTCTTGCGCCGTCTGACCGCTTCCGCGGCGCGGTCGCGCGTAGCCTTCACCACCGATCGGTCGGTCTCGGCCGTCTTGATCGTTTCAAGGCGCTTGCCGGCCTGCTTCTCGTTATCGATGCGCTTGAACAGGAAGGCATAGGCTATCGCGCCGGCGCTGAGGCCCGCGAGCACGACGAAAGCCAGAACCGTGGTGTCAATTCCGAACATCGACCGGGGCCCCTACACCTCCAGATGCACCAGAGCGGTTCAGCTTTTTATAAAAGCGCTGACCCGCTCTAAGTATTTGTTTTTACGCAATTCCGGACGGAAAACCGCTACGCACTTTTCCTGGAATTGCTCTAGTCAGCGCGTTTCTCCATGGCCTCGAGCGCGTTGGCGAGGCGCTGCTCCTCGCCATAGTAGCGGGCACGATCCCAGAAATGCGGGCGGCCGATGCCGGTGGAGACATGCTCGCCGATCAGACGGCCGCTCGCGTCCTCGCCCTTGATGTTGTAGAGGACGAGGTCCTGGGTGATGATGACGTCGCCTTCCATGCCGATCACCTCGGTGATGTGGGTGATGCGGCGCGAGCCGTCGCGCAGACGAGCCGCCTGGATGATCACGTCCACCGAGCCGACGACGATCTCGCGCACCGTCCTCTGCGGCAGTGAATAACCGCCCATGGCGATCATCGATTCAATACGGTTCAGGCATTCGCGCGGGCTGTTGGAGTGGATCGTTCCCATCGAGCCGTCATGGCCGGTGTTCATCGCCTGCAGAAGGTCGAACACTTCCGGTCCGCGCACCTCGCCGACGATGATCCGTTCGGGCCGCATGCGCAGGCAGTTCTTGACGAGATCGCGCATGGTCACCTCGCCCTCGCCTTCGAGATTGGGCGGCCTGGTTTCGAGACGCACCACGTGCGGCTGCTGCAGCTGCAGCTCGGCCGAGTCCTCGCAGGTGATGACCCGCTCCTCGCGATCGATGTAGTTGGTCAGGCAGTTGAGCAGCGTCGTTTTGCCCGAGCCGGTACCGCCCGAGATGACGACGTTGCAGCGGACGCGGCCGATGATCTTCAGGATCTCCGCGCCTTGCGGCGAGATGGCGCCGAACTTGACCAGCTGGTCGAGCGTCAGCTTGTCCTTCTTGAACTTGCGGATGGTGAGCGCGGTGCCATCAAGCGACAGCGGCGGCGCGATCACGTTGACGCGCGAGCCGTCGGGAAGGCGCGCGTCGCAGATCGGGCTCGATTCGTCGACGCGGCGGCCGACCTGGCTGACGATGCGCTGGCAGATGTTGAGCAGTTGCTGGTTGTCGCGGAAGCGAATGCTGGTCGGTTCGACCTTGCCGTTGACTTCGATGTAGACGTTCTTTGAACCGTTGACCATGATGTCGGCGATGTCGTCGCGCGCGAGCAGCGGCTCCAGCGGCCCATAGCCGAGCACGTCGTTGCAGATATCCTCGAGCAGCTCTTCCTGCTCGGAGATCGACATCGCGAAATTCTTGATCGCGATGATGTCGTTGACGATGTCGCGGATTTCCTCGCGCGCGCTTTCCGGATCGAGCTTGGCGAGCTGCGAAAGATCGATCGTGTCGATGAGCGCGGAAAACACCTGGCTCTTGGTGTCATAGTAGGTTTCGCTGCGCTCGCGCTGGACCCTTTTCGGCGGCTCGGGCGCCATCGGCGGCGCCTCCACCGGACGGCGAACGGGGGACGCGGCGGGCGTGCTCGGCGCGGGCGCGGCCGGCCGATCGACAGCGATCGTCCCAGCCGGAGCGGGAGCGGCCGGAGGAGGTGCTGGCGGACGGAATTCGGGAGCTGCCCGGCTGCCGTCGTCTGTGCCTCTTTTACCAAACATGATCGACTACCCGATGCCGCTCAGCGAGCGTCACTTCTTGCTGCGTGAAAGCTTGCCGAGGATGGCTCCAAGGCTTGCCTTCTTCTTCGCCTTGATCTCGCTGCGCCCTGTCAGCACATGCGCTATTTCGTTGATCGTGCCGACAACCGGACTCTTGGCGTCCATTTCGCCGAGCATGCGGCCGTTGTTGGCCGCGTTGCCGAACAGCAGCGGCTCGAAATTGATCACCGCCATGGGTGTGATGCCGAGCGGTTCGGAAAAATCCGATGCCGCGATCTCCGGGCGTTTCGGAACGCCCGCCTGGTTGATGATCAGCTTCGGCGGCGGGTCGTTCGGACGCAGCCGCTTCAGCATGTCGACCATATTCTTGGTGTTGCGCAGATTGGCGAGTTCTGGCGTGGCCGTGATGACGATCTCGTCGGCCTTGATCAGCGTGCTCTTGGTCCAACCGCTCCAGACGTGAGGGACGTCGAGCACGAGCAAGGGCGCGCTGCGCTGCGCCGTTTCGATGACCTGGGAGAAGGCGTCCGGATCGAAATCATAGACGCGCTCGAGCGTGGACGGTGCCGCCAGCAGCGACAAATGCTCGGCGCATTGCGCGAGCAGCCGGTCGAGATAGACCTCATCGACGCGCTCGGGCGAAAACACCGCCTCGGCGATGCCCTGCGCGGGGTCCCGGTCGAAGTTGATATTGGCGGTGCCGAAGGCGAGATCGAGATCGGCGACGACGACTTCGGACTTGAACAAGGACGACATCGCCCAGGCGACGTTGTGGGCGATCGTCGAGGAGCCGACGCCGCCCTTGGCGCCGATGAAGGCGATGGAGCGGCCGATCGGATCGGACTCGGGATCGATGAAGATCGACGAGACGACGCTGACGATATCGGTCATCGAGACCGGCGCGATGACATATTCGGAAATGCCCGAACGGATAAGCTCCCGGTAGAGGCCGACATCGTTGTAATGGCCGATGACCACGACCTTCGAGGTCGGATCACAGTATTCGGCGAGCTGAGCGAGCTGCTCCAGCAGCTGTTTCGGCTCGCTGCGCGATTCCAGCAGGATCAGGTTTGGCGTCGGCGCCGACTGGTAGAATTCGATCGCGGTGGCGATGCCGCCCATATGGACCTTGAGATGGGCCTTGGCCATGCGACGATCCTCGCCGGCGCGCCCGATCGGATTTGCGACGCCTTCGGTCTCGCAGAAAGCCTGGATCGAGATGCGCGGCACCGGGCGCAGCGCCTGCATGGCGGCGATGTCCTGTTGCGAAAGATCGCCGGGATCCGCAGGCGTGTCGTAGGCAAGATTGCTCATCGTCATGCTCTTTCCGTGATCCGCCGCGGGCTCAGTAAGTCACTTCCGAATTGCCGAGGAACTCATCCGAAATGCCTCTCGCCCGATAGACGTCGATCACCGCGCCGCGATTTTCGGCATCGATGTCGGACTGCTTGCGTGGCCCGAGCAGATCGTTGGGATTGGCCATCTGGGCGGCGAGGTTGTTCTGATAGGAGCACCCGAAATCGGCGTAGTGCTTGTTCTCGGAAGTCTCGGTCAGATCCTCGGGCCAACGCCCGCATTTGTCGGTCTGTGCCCTCACCGCCACGAAGGCCACGCGGACCGGCGCCGAAGCCTCGGGCACGGCCGACTGATAGGAGGTCATGATGATATTGTTGCGCTTGACGCCTGCGGCCATCGCAAGTCTGGCGAAATCGCGGCTCGCGGCCTGGGCGGCGGCCTGGTTCGCGGAACCCACCGGGGCCGCGATCGTCAGCGCCGGCGCGGCGCTCCTGTCGTAGCCGTCGAGGAAGCCGAGCAGAGTGTCGCGCTGCGAAGCCGTCATGCCGCGATCACCGGCGCCGACCGGGAGGTCGATCTTCTGGTTCTTCTCGACGATAACGATCGGATGATTGGTGCGGTAGTCGTCCGGAATGGAGCCCACTGTCACACTATCGCGATGGAAGTTGGCGCATCCGGCGAGCGACGCCGCAAGGGCGATCGCCAGGACCGGAGCCGACCCGCGGAACCGTCCGCGGCCCGATTGTGCCGCTGCGATCGTCATGGCCTTCAATGTTGAGTTGGACATGTCCGCTTTCCCGCTCACTTGTAGATGAAGCCGACAACGCCGTGGTAACGGCCAGGTGGCCTATCGGTCTGCATGGTGCCGTAGACGCGATTGACGCGACCGAGGAACATGCCAGCGCCGTCGCTCGGCGCATTGAAATTATCGTCGGGCTTGGCCAATTCGTTGCGCGCCACGGGCCGCGCCAGATAGGGCGTGATGATGATCACGAGCTCGCTCTCGTTGCGCACGAAGTCGCGGCTGCGGAAGAGCGCGCCGAGCACCGGAATCTTGGTCAGTCCGGGCAATCCAACGACGGCCTGCCTGACGTCGTCGCGCACGAGGCCTGCGATCATCATCGAGCCGCCGGAAGGCAGTTCCACCGTCGTATCGGCCAGGCGTTTGCGGAGCGACAAAGCGTTCATGCCGATGCTGCTGTTATCCGTAGATGCCGACACGGAGCCCTCGGTTGTCGGTTCGGAAACCGACGTTCTCACCTTCAGGCTGATGCGGCCGGGTGACAGCACCACCGGCTGAAACTCCAATCCGATGCCGTATTCGATCTTCTCGATCTGATAGGTCTTCAGGCCGGTCTGGTTGTCGTTGGAGACGTTGGCGGAAACATTGGTCACCATGTTGTATTCGCCGCCGACCTTGAAGGTCGCCTTCTCCCCCGACACGGCGGTCAAGGTCGGCTCGGCCAAGGTCTTCATGACCCCCGACTGCTCCATTGCGTTGATATAGGACTGCAGCCCGGACGCACTGATACCTAGGCCCGCGTTCGACAGCGGCTTACCGAGACCAGTGTAAGGGTCGCTGAGCGCGCCCCAGGAGATGCCGTTGCTGCCGCCGCTGGCCATCATGTTGACGCCGAGCTGCTTCATCACCGAGCGGCTGACTTCGGCCACCGTCACCTTCAGCGTCACCTGATCGTCGCCGATGATCTGCAGCAGATTGACGATCTTGGAGACCCGGCGCTCCTGGTCGGGATTGTTGATGTCGACGCCGCCATTGGCGGACCCGCCGGCGGCCGTCTGCGAATATTGGCCGGTCGTCGCTTCACCGCCCGAGACGAAGATGGTGGCCAGGTCGACGGCGCGCTTGGCGTCGAGCGGTGTATCGACATTGCCGGTGAGAATCACGTTGTCGTTCAGCAGCTCGACCTTGATCTGCGACGTCGGGAGGAAGCGCTTGAGATAGTCATCCAGCCCGGCCACATCGCGTTCGACCGCCAGGTCAAGACTGGCGATCTGCTCGCCGTTGGGGCCGAAGACGAAGATGTTGGTTTCGCCGACCGCCTTGCCGAACAGATAGATGCGGCGCGCCGTGCGCGTCACTGCGTCGGCGACCGCGGGATTGGCGACGAGTATGTCGTAGGCGTCGCTCGGCAGGTCGATGACCACCGACTTATTGAGGCCGAGCTTGACGCGCTGCGAGGCAACCGAGGCCGTCACACCCGCTGCCCTGTTCGCGGCCTTTGCCTCGACGGGCCCAGGTGCATTGGTGCCGATCAGGAACAGGCCGATTGCGGCCGCCGCGATGACGGGCAGTTTGCCGATTAGCCTCATTTCCTTGCTCCCACTTCGGAAACCTGGCCCGACTTGATCAATCGCACCGTGCCGCGCCGGCCATTGCCGTTCACCAGATAGTCGGCCTCGCCCAGGTTCTTCTCATTCGTGTCGGTGATCGAACGCAGCGCCAGGGTCAGGCGGTCCGCCATCTGCTGCGCCACCGTGATGATCTCCGCCTGCTGCGGCGTGAGCTCCAGCGTCGCGGTCTGGCCGACCCTGGTCTTCTTGCCTTCCTCGTCCTCCTGGATGGTCTGGTCGATGGCCAGGACACGAATGTTCTTCAGGATGGTCTCGGTATTGAAGCCGCTGCCGCCATTGCTGGCGTCGGCCCGCCGGGTCATGATGACGTCGACGAAGTCATTGGGCAGGATGAAGCCGCCGGCGGACGTATCGGCCGATATGGCGGTCGCGACCGCGCGCATGCCGGACGGCAGGATCGAGGACATGAAGCTCTGCCCCTCGCCGACCAGCTTGGAGCGCCGCAACGGCTCACCGGCATACATGGCTACACGCGCCACCGAGCCCTTCAGCTTTTCGACTGCGTCCGGTTCGGCCGCACGGGTGATGAAATTGGCGTTGATGCCGCTCGCCGGCCACTGCTCCCACCTGATGTTGTCACCGAGCTGGCTGCCCATTGCGACATCGCCGGAAAGCGCCAGCACGTCCTGCAGCGCGATCGCCGGCTGCTTGGGAGCGTTGACGACGACTTGAGCCGGCGGCGCCACTACCATGTTCTTCGCGACATAACCCGCGCCACCCGCCGCGGCCACGGCCACGCTCAGAATAATCAGTCGGGATGCTGGCATTCGTCCGGACCCTTCGCCTCAAGGCAAACCACCTCGCCAAGCCGGACTTTGCAGCCGCAATCGTCAAAACAAGGTTAATGCAATGCTTACGATCGTGATTAATTTAACGTTTACTCAAATTGGACTGAACCGCCTTGCCGTTAACAAAAAAGGCGGCCAAGTGCCGCGAGAACCCTTGTCACAGAAACGGATTTTCCGAAGGCAACAAGCTGTTTGGTAGGCGTAAAGCCAGACTCCGAAGCGCACCGAGCGCATCTGAAGATGGCGATATGCTTTAGGTCGTGAGCCTATCCAGCGCCCAGACCATCAACGAAGAATCCGGAAAGGTGAGGAGCCCGCCAAGACCAAGCGCGATGCCATAAGGAATGCCTGCGGTCTCGTCGGCGAAATGGCGGAGAAAACGGTTGTGGCCGGTGTAAACCGCAAATGGCGATTTCCGGTAGGCCAGAATGGCAACCGTCAGCAGGCCGCCGATCAATGTCGAGGTCACCAAGTAGCCGATGAGATTGATGTTGAGCCCCATCCATACGGCGGTCGCGGCCAGCAGCTTGGCATCGCCGCCGCCCATGCCGCCGAGCGCGAACAGTCCGAACGTCGCGGCCAGCACCAGGGCACCTGCCGCGAAATGCCCGCCATAAATGGCCCAGTCCATCCCGGTCAAAGGAGCGACCAGAGCGAACGTCGCCACGAGCAGCACCGGCACGCGGTTGGCGATCGTCATCGAAAGCATGTCGGAGATCGCCGCAAACAGCATGCAGAATGGAAAGACGACGAAGATTACAGCTTCAAGCATGAGACAACACAATGCCGTGAGAAAAGTAACACGCCCAGTCTAGCCACACGCCATTAACGGTCGGTGAGTGCCGACGATCAAATTCGCGCGCAACCAGATGCTGCAACGAACAAGGGCCGCCTCGAGGCGGCCCTTCTCGTCGAGAGCGACTTCGTCGTCCTCGGGTTGTTGTTAGTTGGAGTTTTGGACCGCGCTGGCAATTGCCTTGAACTTGGTGTTCAGGGCAGTGCCGAGCTGGCCAGCGCCGACCATGATGGCGAGCGCGATGAGGGCGGCGATCAGACCGTATTCGATGGCGGTCGCGCCGGATTCGTCCTTCACGAAACGTGCGATGAGGTTAGACATTCGAGAGCTCCTACTCCACGTGTTACAGCACTTCCGTCAACTTCTCTTGCCGGTTGATCGGATGTGCCAAATCTAGGGGGAAGCCCTTTCGATCGGCTTAATAAATACCCTTACCGATTCCTTTCCGGAGGCGATCCCGTTGCTTGGTTAACCGTGGCCTAAACCTCCAGAGGCGGAGCGGCGGGCAGGAAAAGCGCGGAGATCCGGCCCATCCGCGATTTCGCTAAAACAGCGTATGCTCTCCGGCTTATGACCGCCGAGCCGGCCAATCCTTATCGCGGCCATGCGGCGCTTAACCGTCGGTTCACCAATTTCGTTCATGTTCCGTTGAACAGTCTGCCGCTCCGGAGCGCTTCAATGACCTCGTCGAGATCGCCATTTTCAGTCGTCGCGCTGCTGGCTGTCGCCGCATCCGTCATGCCGGCCAGCGCCGGCGCCGGCATCGAGGTCACCATGAATCAAGCAAAGATCGTCAAGTTGTCGCGCGCGGCCGATACGATCGTCGTCGGCAATCCGGCAATCGCCGATGCCGCCGTGCAGGATGCCTCGACGGTCGTTCTCACCGGCAAGGGTTTCGGCGTGACCAATCTGGTCGTGCTCGATTCCGATGGCAGCCCGATCATAGATGAGCAGGTGACGGTCGTCCGACAAGCCGCGTCCTCGGTGCGCATCTATCGACGCGCCGAAGTCCAGACCATGTCCTGCACGCCCTATTGCGAAAGCTCGTACAAGAGCGAGGCTGAGAAAACGTCCGAAACGGAAATGAACGCAGCCCGCTGAGCTTAAGGACGCAAGCGCCCGCAGGTTAACAGCGGGTTAAGGGCAGCCCACCGAGTTTAACGCTGATCCAAACCGGACCTCAATGGGTGGCCGATAGGTTGCAGCCGACATTGCAAGGGATCGGCAGGAACGGAACATGAGCAGGGCGCCCAAGGGTGGCATGAACGGCAAGGCCGAGGCAAAGCCACGCCCCGGTTTCTTCAGCGACAGGCGCGGCAGCACGGCATTGGAATTCGCAATGCTGGCCATGCCGTTCGCCTTGCTCGTTTTCGCCATCCTGGAGAGCTGCATCTCGTTCGCCGGCCAGGAAGTGATGGCCAACGCCACCGACGATATCGCGCGCCAGCTGCGAACCGGCCAGCTCAAGAAGGCCAACGTCACCGACGCCTCGATCAAGACGCTGATCTGCGACAGGCTGGAGATCATGGTCGCCACGAACTGCCCCGGTTCCGGGTCAAATGCTTCCCTGTTGGTGGACCTGCGCGAATATCCGACCTTCGCCGACGCCGCGGCGGCGGGCTTCAAGATCCAGAACGGCGAAATCGTGCTGACAGGCACGAGCTCGACGACTTTCACGGTGTCGCCGGGGCTGGCGGAATCGAAGAACATGCTGCGGGTTTTCTACAAATGGCCGGTGATCACCGATTTCCTGGCCAAACAAATGGCCAATCTGAATGGCGGCAAGACGCTGCACTTCGCATCGGTGACCTGGCAGAACGAACCATTCGACGACTAAGGCAGGTCGCGTGAGGCGACCTGCTTTGGCTTTTTGATTTTCGGCATGTCTCCCGAAACCGGGTCCACTTCGGGAGACATGCTTCAAGATTGCGGCCGGCCGAGACTTACGGCGGTGTGGGGGTAGGATATGTACCGTGCGGGGGCACAGCGGCGAATTTCGGCTTTCGTGACGAAGGCGGCACGGTTTTGCCTCGATCGCCGCGGCGTCGCGGCAATCGAGTTCGCGTTCATCGTGCCGGTGCTGCTCATCATGTACTTCATCACGATGGAAGCCTCGCAGGCCATCGAAACCAGCAAGAAGGTCAGCCGCATCGGCAGCATGGTGGCGGATCTCGTCACGCAGCAGACCAGCGTCACGAAAGCCGATCTCGACGCGATCATGAAGATCGGCACCTCGACGCTGCAGCCCTACAACCGCTCCACGCCGACGATCATCATCACCGGGATCCAGATCTCCGACGAGGCATCGCCCAAGGCGACGGTGGCCTGGTCGCGCAAGCTCGTGGGCACCACCTATAGCGCCGACGCGGCGAAGACCAGTCCCACCACCGTTCCGCCAACGCTGAATATCCGCAACACCTTCCTTGTCCGGGTGGAAAGCGACCTCGGCTATAAGCCGATGATCACCTGGTCAGCCGACAGTTCGTCGACGCTTGGATTGACCTCGGCCTTCAACAACATATCGATGGGCGAAACGTACTATCTGAGGCCGCGCCGCGGTCCTACGGTTCCTTGCACCGACTGCTGACGGACTAATCCCCGCGAGTTTCCCGCCGCACGATGGCCAGGGCCGTTGCGTAGTCCTTTGATACGGCCAGTTCGAAGCCGCCGGAGTGCGTCGGCTCCAGAAGATCGTAGACATCCGGGGTCAGCGACTTGAGATTGGTCAGAAACACGGCCAGCCGTCGCTTGGCTTCGGCGTCGAGATCGCTGCGCACCGCATGAGGCCCATATCGCAGCGGAGCCGAGCTCCACAGCACCCGAAGCGACGTCTTCGGGACGCCGGCGGCCGCAAGCCGCAGGATGGTGCCGCCCGTGTCGGTAGGCTGGCCGTCGGCGCCGACAGGCTCCCAGCCGAACAGGCCGTCGGCTTCGCCGTCGCCGAGCATCGCCTCGGCCGCGGTGGCCGACGGGGCGCGCGCCAGGAAAGGTGAATCCTGCGCGATCGGCACGCCTTCGCCGGCCAGTCCGGTCAGCGGCAGGAGAGAACCGGCGACATTGTCGGCGGGCGCGATGGCGATCCGATGCGAGGCGATCGCTGTGAGGCCCGGCACTTTGCCGTCGCGCGTCACCAGCACGGAACGGACGCCGGCGGCTCCATCGGCATCGACCGGCGCCACCAGCGGCTCGACACAGCCGCAGCGCTCCGAAGCCGTAGCATAGGCGAGCGCCGAATAGACCGCGTACTGTATGCGGCCGCTCGCCTGAGCCTCGATCAACGCCGCATAGTCGCGAGCAACGACGAACTCGACCTTCATGCCGAGAGCGTTCGTATAGGCATCCGTCAAGCGGGCCAGACCAGGTACCGTGTTGCCTCCTCCGGGCTCGGCGACGATTCCTATGCGAAACGTGCCGATGTCGGCGCGACAGTCGGCATGCGCCGGCGGGGCAGCGAAGAGCACCGCGAGAGCCGCCGCGCAGGTCCTCAATGCCTGGCTTGCCGCCGATCTTGCGCCCATGCCCATCCTTGCCGCATTCCCTCGATCCGCACCACTTTGCACCAAGCCGTTGCGGTCTGGTATCCGATTTGCCAACGCCGCTGCGGAACTCTATGTCTGGCTGGTTAGACTGGCACGATGGCACCCCTATGGCGCGGGCTTTCCTATTCGTTCTCGATTCTTTCGGCATCGGCGGAGCGGCCGATGCCGAACGCTACGGCGATGCCGGCGCCGACACATTCGGACACATCGCACAAGCTTGCGCCGAGGGCCGCGCGGATCGTGAAGGCCTGCGCAGCGGACCGCTCGCCGTCCCCAACATGATCTCGCTCGGGCTTGCCCGCGCGGCCAAGACGGCAACCGGGCTGACGGTCGACCTCGACGCGCCGCTGCTTGCCGCGTCGTTCCATGGCGCTGCCCAGGAGGTCTCTAGCGGCAAGGACACGCCGTCGGGCCATTGGGAGATTGCCGGCCTGCCCGTGCGTTTCGACTGGGGTTATTTTCCCGACACCGTGCCCGCCTTCCCGGCCGAGCTGACCGGCGCGATCATCCGCGAAGGCAAGGTGCCGGGCACCCTCGGCGATTGCCATGCGCCAGGAACCGAGATCATCGAGCGCTTCGGCGAGGAACACATCCGCACCGGCAAGCCCATCTGTTACACATCGGTCGACTCCGTATTGCAAATCGCCGCGCACGAGACGCATTTCGGCCTGGAGCGGCTCTACGAGCTTTGCCTGACGGTGCGCCGGCTGGTCGATCCGCTCAACATCGGGCGGGTGATCGCGCGGCCCTTCGTCGGCGAGACAAGCGCCACCTTCCAGCGCACCCACAACCGCCGCGACTATGCCGTGCCGCCGCCGGAGCCGACCTTGCTCGACCGGCTGACGGAGCGCGGCAGCAACGTCATCGCCGTCGGCAAGATCGGCGACATCTTCGCCCATCGCGGCATCGCGGAGGTGCGCAAGGCGGGCGGCAACATGGCGATGTTCGACAAGGCGCTCTCCGCCATGGACGACGCCGGCGAAGGCGATCTGGTCTTTGCCAATTTCGTCGATTTCGATACCGAGTTCGGCCATCGGCGCGATGTCGCCGGCTATGCCGGAGCGCTCGAGGCCTTCGATCGCCGGCTGCCGGAAGCGCTGTCGCGCATCAAACAGGGCGACCTTCTCATCCTCACCGCCGACCACGGCAACGATCCGACCTGGCGCGGCACCGATCATACCCGCGAACGCGTTCCGGTGATCGGGATAGGGCCGGGACTGAAGGGCGGCGACATCGGGCTCAGGCCGACCTTCGCCGATATCGGCGAAACCATCGCGGATCATCTCGGGCTTGCGCGTGGCCGCCACGGCACCTCTTTCCTCGCGACGATAGGCGGCCATGCCGGAACTGCCTGAAGTCGAAACGGTGCGGCGGGGGCTGCAGCCGGTTCTGGAAGGGGCGCGGCTCGTCAATGTCGAGGCGCGACGGCCAGACCTTCGCTTTCCCTTTCCGGAACGGTTCTCGGAGCGGCTTGCCGGCAAGACCGTGACGGCGCTTGGCAGGCGCGCCAAATATCTGACGATGCACATCGAAAACGGTCCGGTGCTGATCTGCCATCTCGGCATGTCGGGATCGTTCCGCGTCGAAACCGCTGGCAACGGCCGCATTCCCGGCAGCTTCCATCACGAGCGCTCGAAGAGCGAGGCGCATGACCACGTGGTATTCGATGTCGACTCCCCGAAGGGCGAGCGGTCCCGCGTCATCTTCAACGACCCGCGCCGTTTCGGCTTCATGCTGTTTGCCGAAGGCGAGCCGGACACCCATCCAATGCTGGCGGGGCTGGGCATCGAGCCGACCGGCAATGCGCTCGACGGTCCCCTGCTCGCCTCGTTGCTCGAAGGCCGCAGAACGCCGCTCAAGGCCGCGTTGCTCGACCAGCGGCTGATCGCCGGGCTCGGCAACATATATGTGTCGGAAGCTCTATGGCGCGCCGGCTTGTCGCCGCTGCGCGAAGGCGGCACCATCGCCGGCTCCCGCAGGAAGGCGAAAGAGCAATGCGAACGCCTGGCCGCGGCCATCCGCTCTGTCATCGCCGACGCGATCGCCGCCGGCGGATCCTCGCTGCGCGACTATGTCCAGGCAGACGGGTCGCTTGGCTATTTCCAGCATTCCTTCGCGGTCTATGACCGCGAAGGCGAGCCTTGTCCGAAGCCGGGCTGCAGCGGCCATATCGAACGCATCGTGCAGAGCGGCCGATCGACCTTCTATTGCCGGACCTGTCAGCGGTGAGCTAGACCGGTCTCCTCAATCGAAGCGAGGAGATGATGCCATGGCCTATGAAACCATTCTCGTGGAGACACGCGGCAAGGTCGGGCTGATCACGCTGAACCGGCCGAAGGCGCTCAATGCCCTGAATTCGCAGGTGCTGGCCGAGATCGTGGCGGCGGTGAATGCGTTCGGCGCCGATGCCGGCATCGGCGCAATGGTGCTCACGGGTTCGGAAAAAGCCTTCGCGGCCGGCGCCGACATCAAGGAAATGCAGGCGATCTCCTTTGTCGACGCCTATACTGGAGACTTCTTTGTCGGGTGGGAGGAGCTCACCCGGGCGCGCAAGCCGATCATCGCCGCGGTCGCCGGCTATGCGCTTGGCGGCGGCTGCGAGCTGGCCATGATGTGCGATTTCATCATCGCAGCCGACAACGCAAAGTTCGGCCAACCCGAGATCACGCTCGGCGTCATGCCGGGCATGGGAGGATCGCAGCGATTGACCCGCTTCGTCGGCAAGTCGAAGGCGATGGACATGTGCCTGACCGGGCGGATGATGGACGCTGCCGAGGCCGAGCGCTGCGGACTGGTGTCGCGAGTGGTGCCGGCGGCCGAGCTGGTCGAGGAGGCGCTGAAAGCGGCAGCGAAGATCGCCGAGTTTTCCCTGCCGTCGGTGATGATGACAAAGGAAGCCGTCAACCGCGCTTTCGAGACGACGCTTGCCGAGGGGCTGCGCTTCGAGCGCCGCCTTTTCCACTCGCTGTTTGCGCTCGATGACCAGAAGGAGGGTATGGCCGCCTTCGTCGAGAAGCGGAAGCCGAATTTCAGCAACCACTAGGGCTTGTCGGCCTAATGCGTGCCGCGATTTTGGCAAGAAGCCGGGCATACACAAAGACAACTGCTTTAGGTGCGCAGACCCGTTTCAGCGCGGCGCGGCTTCAAGCCCAAAAAGACCGCGAAGCGGCGTTGACGCGCCGGAAAAGCTGAACTATAAGCCGCACCAACCGAGGCGGCCCGTGGCTGCCCGTTTGTTTTTTGCGCCCTGCGACCCGCTGGCGCCCACCAGATCAGAAGAGAGGCATCATGGCCAATACGTCCTCGGCCAAAAAGGCAACGCGCAAGATCGCCCGCCGCGCGGCGATCAACAAGAACCGTCGGTCGCGCGTCCGCACCTATGTTCGCCAGGTCGAAGAGGCGCTCGCCGCCGGCGACAAGGTTGCTGCGCTCGAAGCGTTCAAGGCCGCGGAGCCGGAATTGATGCGCGCCGCAACCAAGGGTGTCCTCCACAAGAACACGGCTTCCCGCAAGGTTTCGCGGCTGGCCCAGCGGGTCAAGGTGCTGTCGGCCTGACCGACTTCCCTTTAGAACCGTTATCCTTGAACCCGGCCGCACAGGCCGGGTTTTTTCGTTTGCCGGCAAGTACTTAAAAAGAACGGTCGGACAACTACGATTGGGCCGAATTTCAAAGTAGCCAATGTTTTGCCGGCATATACATAATCGCTCATGTCGACGACCGCTGGATGCGGGCACGGCCACAGATGAGCCTGCCACAAAATCGATATATTTTTCAAAAGCTTACAGACGGTCATCCACAGCTTGTTCAACTCGCGGAGGAGCGGCGGGGGACAAGTAGCTGTCAAGAGAATTATTTCAGAAAATTTCCGAAGGTGTGGCCTTTTTCACATTCCACGGAAAAGGGTTTGAATCACAATGGCTTTATGAAAATGGGCCGCAGTGGCACCTGCTTTGAACACGTCTCCGGTAACCAGATTCGTTAAAAATCCGTTAGACGTGGCCTTGCCCTATCCACAGCGATTTCGGTAATGTCCATCCATCGAAGGGACGGGCACCTGCCCTTAACCCAGCCTGAATCGGCCAGCAAAAAATGGCGGAATTCATGACGCGGAGCAATTCCGCGTGCGGCTTGGTTTGTCTCTTCGGTGCGGGTAGGGGACTGGCGTAATTGTACATGGCAGTCGACGTTGGGCCGGCATTTTCGCCGGGCGGTGTTGTATTGTCTTGGCATGATCAAGCCGGCTTGCGAGAGCCGGCAGAGGTCCCTTGCGCAACGTTGCAACGATATCGCCGGCGGCGGCGATAGAGGCGCAGCGAAAAACGTCGCCGGACCCAGGGTGCAGGAGGCGCACTCCCGGCGGAAAAAGGGTACGAGAGACAAGGAACTTGATCATGCAGAGCGGCATCGAAGGGGAGATTGCGGGCGAACTCCCATTCCCAGCAACTATCGTCGGAGGGGACGACATGGCGGCATCCAGCGACGCTGAACAGAAGTTCGAGCGGGTCAAGGCCCAATTGAAGGCGCGTCTGGGAGCCGAGGTCTATTCGAGCTGGTTTGGCCGCATGAAGGTTGCCGAGGCGTCGCGCGGCATGGTCCGCATCTCGGTACCGACGGCCTTCCTGCGGTCGTGGATCAACGGCCATTACCTTGATCTTATCGCCGAACTGTGGAGGCACGAGGATCCCGACCTTCTCAAGATCGAGATCGTCGTGCGGACCGCCATGCGGCAGGGCCGCAACAATGTCGAGCCGGAGATCGCGCCGGCGCGCAAGATGACCAAGCAGGCCCAGACCGCGCTTGCCGCCGGCACCGCGAGCGCCGGTCGGGTGGAACGGACGCCGGCGCCCCGCCAGGGCGTGCCAGTGGAGACCGAGTTCCGCCACAATGTGCTGGGGTCGCCGCTCGACCCGCGCTACACTTTCACTTCCTTCATCGAAGGCCCTTCGAACCGTGTTGCTTTCGCGGCAGCTAAGGCGGTGGCGGAATCGCAGTCGAGCGCGGTGCGCTTCAACCCGCTCTTCCTCCATGCGACCGTCGGCCTGGGCAAGACGCATCTGTTGCAGGCGATCGCGGCGGAATCGCTGCGGCACAATCCGAAATCGCGCGTGGTCTACCTGACGGCGGAATATTTCATGTGGCGCTTCGCCACCGCGATCCGCGACAACAATGCGCTGACGCTCAAGGAGCAGCTGCGCGACATCGATCTGCTGATCATCGACGACATGCAGTTCCTGCAGGGCAAGTCGATCCAGCACGAGTTCTGCCATCTCATCAACATGCTGCTCGACAGCGCCAAGCAGGTGGTGGTCGCCGCCGACCGGCCGCCGTCTGAACTGGAGTCGCTGGAGCCGCGGGTGCGCTCGCGCCTCAACGGCGGCGTGGCGCTCGAAATGTCGGCACCGGATTTCGGCATGCGCCTCGGCATGCTGAAGCTGCGCCTTGCCACCGCCAAGATCGACGATACCTCGCTCGACATTTCGGATGAGATCCTCGATCACGTCGCCAGAACGGTGACGGGCAGCGGGCGCGAGCTCGAAGGCGCCTTCAACCAGCTTCTGTTTCGCCAGTCCTTCGAGCCGCAGATCACTATCGACCGCATCGACGAGATCCTCGGCCATATCTACCGCTCGGGCGAGCCGAAGCGGGTGCGTATCGAGGACATCCAGCGCATCGTGGCGCGCCACTATAACGTTTCGAAGACGGAACTGCTCTCAAACCGTCGCACGCGCACCATCGTCAAACCGCGGCAGGTAGCGATGTATCTCTCCAAGGTGATGACGCCGCGCTCGCTGCCGGAGATCGGACGCCGTTTCGGCGGCCGCGATCACACGACGGTTCTGCACGCCGTGCGCAAGATCGAGGATCTTTCCGGCGCCGACAACACGCTGGCACAGGAACTCGAACTGCTCAGAAGGCTGATCAACGAGCAGGCCTGAGCGCTTAGCCCGCTTTATCCCCAGAAAGCCCGCGCAACCGGCTGGAACCGGTGCCGCGGGCTTGCGTTTGCAGGGTTTTTACTGTCAGCTTACATAGATTCTGAGCTTTTCGGAGCTTTTGCGGGACGCCGCTGCCCGGTGACCCGCTCATTCATTGAAGCGAGCCTGTTTCGTCATGCGTGTTATCCTGGAACGATCCAATCTTCTGAAGTCCCTCAACCACGTCCATCGCGTGGTGGAGCGGCGCAACACCATCCCGATTCTGTCGAATGTGCTGCTCAGCGCCGAGGGCGCCAGCCTGGAAATGAAGGCCACCGACCTCGACCTTGAAGTGACCGAAGCCACGCCGGCCAAGGTCGAGCGCGGCGGCGCGACGACGGTTCCGGCGCATCTGCTCTACGACATCGTGCGCAAGCTGGCCGACGGCGCCGAGGTGATGCTGAAGACCGACGAGGACGGCAACGCGATGACCGTCACGTCCGGGCGCTCCAGCTTCCGCCTGCAGTGCTTGCCGCAGTCCGATTTCCCGGAGCTTTCAGCCGGCTCCTTCTCGCACATCTTCCGGCTCGATTCGGTGGCGCTCAAGGGCCTGATCGAGAAGACGCAGTTCGCGATCTCGACCGAAGAGACGCGCTACTATCTCAACGGCATCTTCCTGCACACGCATGAGGCGGGCGGCAAGCTGAAGCTGCGCTCGGTCGCGACCGACGGGCACCGACTGGCGCGCGCCGAGATCGACGCGCCGGCAGGCTCCGAAGGCATGCCCGGCATCATCATCCCGCGCAAGACGGTGAGCGAGCTGCAGAAGCTGGTCGACGACCCTGATATCGCGGTGACGACGGAACTGTCGGATACCAAGATCCGCTTCACCATCGGCAGCGTCATCCTGACCTCGAAGCTGATCGACGGCACCTTCCCCGATTATCAGCGCGTCATCCCGACCGGCAATGACAAGAAGCTGGTTATCGACCGCCAGAGCTTTGCCGCCGCCGTCGACCGCGTCTCGACCATTTCGTCCGAGCGCGGCCGAGCCGTGAAACTGTCGATCAATGACGGCCAGCTCACGCTCGCCGTCAACAATCCGGATTCCGGCAGCGCAACCGAGGAGCTGGCGGCCGACTACTCGTCCGACCCGATCGAGATCGGCTTCAACGCCAAATATCTGCTCGACGTCGCCGCCCAGCTCACCGGTTCGGAAGCCAAGTTCATGCTGGCGGATGCCGGGTCTCCGACGCTGATCCACGACATGGCCGACGAGACCGCGCTCTACGTGCTGATGCCGATGCGGGTCTAGGCTTTGTCTCTTTTGTTGACGCAATTCCGGACGGAAAACCGCTATGCACTTTTCCTGGAATTGCTCTAGCAGGGCCTCACATGTCGCCGTGACCTCGGACGCCAAACAGCTTCGGCAGCAGAGCTATATAAGTAAGCTTACACTTACAAATTTTCGCAACTATGCGGGACTTTCGCTTGATCTCGGCCCCGGCGCTGTCGTGCTGTCCGGCGACAATGGCGTCGGCAAGACCAATCTGCTCGAAGCCGTTTCGCTGCTGACGCCGGGGCGCGGGCTGCGCCGCGCGCGTTACGCCGACGTCGCCCGCGAGGGCGGCGATGGCGGCTTTGCCTTGCATGCGCGCATCGAAGGACCGGAAGGTCAGGTCGAAATCGGCACCGGCATTGCCGGCGGCGATGGTGCCGCGGAAGGCGGCAGGCGCGTGCGCATCAACGGCGCGCCGGCAAAATCGGCCGAGGATATGCTCGAATGGCTGCGGGTCGTCTGGCTGACGCCGGCGATGGACGGGCTGTTTCCAGGGCCGGCCGCCGACCGCCGCCGCTTCCTCGACCGGCTGGTGCTGGCGATCGACCCCGGCCACGGGCAGCGCGCGCTCGATTACGAGAAGGCGATGCGTGGCCGTAACCGTTTGCTTACGGAAGGCTCGCGCGACACCGGCTGGTTCGACGCGATCGAGATGCAGATGGCCGAAACCGGAGTGGCGATCGCGGCGGCCAGGGCCGAGCTGGTGCGACTGCTTGCGGCCATGATCGACAAGCTGCCGGGCAGCGGCCCGTTTCCGCAGGCCGACATCAGCCTCGCCGGCGAATTGGAAAGCGAAATCGCGGTCACACCGGCAGTCGACGTCGAGGAGCGATTCCGCGCCATACTCGCCAATGGCCGCGAGCGCGACCGCGCCGCCGGCCGCACGCTCGACGGTCCGCACCGCTCCGACCTCGCGGTCCGCCACCGGCCGAAGTCGATGCCGGCCGAATTGTGCTCGACCGGCGAGCAGAAGGCGCTGCTTGTCGGCATCGTGCTGTCGCATGCGCGGCTGACCGGCGAGATGTCGGGCCTGACGCCGATCCTGTTGCTCGACGAGATCGCCGCACATCTCGACAGCGGCCGGCGCACTGCGCTGTTTTCCATCCTCGAAGAGCTCAACTGCCAGGCCTTCATGACCGGCACCGACGAGGCGCTGTTTTCCAGCCTTGCCGGGCGGGCGCAATTCCTGACGGTCGATCACGGCAGCGTCGGCCCGACCGGCTGAACTGTCGAAGAGTTGAAAGCCCTTGCACGACGATTTGTCCTGCGGGACAAGGCTTCGCCTTGCATGTGAGTGACAAAGCTTCGCTTTGCATATGCATGACAAGGCTTCGCCTTGCATGTCAGTGACAAGGCTTCGCCTTGCATGTGCATGACAAGGCTTCCTGCCCGCTATATGGTCCGGCCATGACGAACGCTGCCCTCACCGACGAAGAGCTTGAGCGCTATGCCCGCCACATCGTGCTGCCCGAAATCGGCGGCCCCGGCCAGCAGAAGCTGAAGCGGGCGCGGGTGCTGGTGATCGGCGCCGGCGGGCTTGGGGCGCCTGTGCTCGAATATCTCGCGGCGGCCGGCGTCGGCACGCTCGGCATCGTCGACGACGATGATGTCTCCTTGTCCAACCTGCAGCGGCAGGTGATCCATGGCAGCGATACAATCGGCATGGCGAAGACCGACAGCGCTTCGGCGGCGATCTTGCGCATCAACCCCAATGTCAGGGTGGAACTGCATCGCCTCAGGCTGACCGAGCAAAATGCCCCTGCCCTCGTCGCCCAATACGATATCGTGGTCGACGGCTCCGACAATTTCGAGACACGCTATGCTCTGGCCGATGCCTGCGCCCAGGAAAAGAAGCCCCTGGTCACCGCTGCCGTTGGCCGCTTCGACGGCTCGGTGACGGTGCTGAAGCCATTTGAAACGGGCGCCGATGGCCAGCGCAATCCAGGCTACCGCGACCTTTTTCCGGAAGCGCCGCCCGAAGGGCTGGTGCCATCCTGCGCCGTTGCCGGCATCGTCGGCGCGCTGACGGGCGTCATCGGCACGCTGGAGGCGATGGAGGCGATCAAGCTGATCGCCGGCATCGGCGAGCCGCTGGTCGGCCGGCTGCTGCTTTACGACGGGCTGACCGCACGTTTCGACACCGTCCGCTACAAGGCGGTCTGAGCGCATGGATCAGTCGGTTACTCTCCTCGTCAGCGAGCTTCCGCCGGACTTCGCGCAGTGGGACGAATTGCTGGCGCTGATCCGGCGCGCCTTCGCCTATATGGACCGCGTCATCGACCCGCCATCCTCGGCGCATCATCTCACACCCGAAAACCTCAAGAGCAAGGCGGGGCAAGAAACGGCGTTCCTGGCCATGGAGAACGGCCGGATCGTCGGCTGCGTCTTTGCGTTGGAGCGGGCAGACGATTTCTATGTCGGGAAGCTTGCCGTCGAGCCCAGCCTCCAGGGGCAAGGCATAGGCGGACGGCTGATGCAGGCCGTCGACGATCTTGCCCACCGACGCGGCAAGCAGGCCCTCGAGCTGCAGACGCGTATCGAGCTTACGGCGAACCACGCGGCCTTCGCCCGGCTCGGATTTCGCGAGACCGGGCGCACCGCGCATGCGGGCTACGACAGGCCGACCTCGATCACCATGCGCAAGGTGCTGTCTTGAGCCTCGCGCTCAGCCCGGAGGAACAGGCAACCGCCGCCGGTAAGGACGGCGCGGGAATGGCGATGCGCATCGTCGCCGAGAGCGCGCGCCTGCTCGGCGCGCCGGGGCTGATCCCGATCTGTTCGGCGCATATCGACGGCGCGCTCTATCATGGCGATTCCGGCACGCTGTTCGCCGAGCGGCTGGTCGAAGGCGGCGCCAGTGTTGCCGTGCGCTCGACGCTCAATGTCGGGGCGCTCGACCTGACGGGCTGCTCGCGCATCCGCCTGGAAGAGCCGCAGCGCGGCATGGCGCGGCGGATGATGGATGCCTATCGCAAGCTCGGCTGCGAACAAAGCTGGACCTGCGCGCCCTATCAGGCCGGGCACAGGCCGGCACAGGGCAGCGATGTCGCCTGGGGCGAGTCCAATGCGGTGGTGTTCTGCAATTCGGTGCTGGGCGCCCGCACCAACCGCTACGGCGATTTCCTCGACATCGCCTGCGCCATCACCGGCCGCGCACCGGATTATGGCCTGCACCGGGCCGAGAACCGCCGGGCGCGGCTGGTGTTCGACGTCTCGGGCCTATTGCCTTCCTTCCTCGCTTCCGAGATCGCCTGGCCGGTGCTGGGCAGCCTCTATGGCCGCGAGGTCGGGGATACGATCGGCGTCGTCGTCGGCATCGCCAATCATCCCGGCGACGACGCGCTAAAGGCCTTCGGCGCCGCTGCCGCTTCCTCCGGCGCGGTCGGGCTGTTCCACATTGCAGGTGTCACGCCAGAGGCGCCGAACGTCGAAACCATTCTGGCCGAGCCGAAACCGGAGGCGGTGATCCACGTCACGCCGCAGATGGCGGCGAAGGCTCGCGCCGGCCTGTCGACGGCGGCGGTGCCGAAAACCATCGATGCGGTCGCCATTGGCAGCCCGCATCTGTCCTTTGCCGAGTTCGAGATGCTGGAGCGGCTGATTGCCGGAAGACGGCTCGCCGTGCCGATCTATGCCTGCACCGGCCGTCATGTGCTTGCCTTCCTGGAGCAGGACGGCCGGCGGAAGAGGCTCGAAGCGAGCGGGGTCGTCATCGTTGCCGACACATGCGTGGTGGTGACGCCGATCATGCCGGAACTTGCCGGCGGCGTGCTTATGACCAATTCGGGCAAGTTCGCGCATTACGCTCCGGGCAACACCGGCTATGCGGTGCTCTATGCCTCGCTCGCCGATTGCGTCGAAAGCGCGGTCGCCGGCAAGCCGCGCTTCACGGACCTCGCCGCATGAGCGCCGCCACGGAGATATTGGTACGGGGCAAGGCCGGTAAGGGCGAAGCGCTGGTGCTGACGGCGCCGATCAGCTTCTGGGGCGGCGTCGACCCGCAGACAGGCCGCATCGCCGATGTCCGCCACCCGCAGCATGGCGAGGTGATTTCCGGCCGGGTGCTGTTCCTGCCGGGCACCATCGGCTCGTCGTCGGCTTCGGCAGTGCTGATGGAACTGGTCCACAACGGCCGCGGGCCGGCAGCCCTTGTGCTGCACGAGCCGGACGCCATTCTTCTGCTCGGCCTGATCGTCGCGCGCGAAATGGGCTGGGAAACACCTATGGCGGTGCGGCTCGGACGCGGTGTGTTCGACGCCTATCGCGGAAGCACCGTCAAAGTCGACGACGACGGCGCCGTGAGCGTCGCCGCCTGAACAACCCGTGGTTTTTCAGGTCCTGAGCGGCAACACACGGTCCGGCGGGCGATGGCCGTCGAAGAAGGCGCGAATGTTGATGATCACCTTCTCGCCCATGTCGATGCGGCCTTCGAGCGTCGCCGAGCCCATATGCGGCAACAGAACGACCTTGCCCTTGTGGGCGAGCTTCAACAGCTTGCTGTTCAGCGCCGGCTCGTGCTCGTAGACGTCGAGGCCGGCGCCGGCGATCTTGCCGTCCTGGATGAGTTTGATCATCGACTCTTCGTCGATGATGTCGCCCCGCGCTGTGTTGACGATGTAGGCCGCCGGCTGCATCAGCGCCAGCCGCCGGGCCGACAGCAGATGAAAGGTCGCCGGCGTCGACGGGCAGTTGACCGAGATGATATCCATCCGGGCGAGCATCTGGTCGAGGCTTTCCCAATAGGTCGCTTCCAATTCGTCCTCGACCGCCGGCAGCACGCGGTGGCGGTTGTGGTAGTGGATGGACAGGCCGAACGCCTTGGCGCGCCTGGCGACCGCCGTGCCGATACGGCCCATGCCGACAATGCCCAGGCGCTTGCCCCAGATGCGGCGGCCGAGCATCCAGGTCGGGGACCAGCCGGCCCATTTCTTCTCGCCGGTGAGCACGTTGGCGCCTTCGGCCAGCCTGCGCGGCACGGCGAGCATCAGCGCCATGGTCATGTCGGCGGTGTCTTCGGTGAGCACGTTCGGCGTGTTGGTGACGGTGATGCCTTTCTTGGCCGCCGCCGAGACGTCAATCTTGTCGACGCCGTTGCCGAAATTGGCGATCAGCTTGAGGTTCTCGCCGGCCTGGGCGATCAGCGCGGCATCGATGTGGTCGGTGATGGTCGGGACCAGCACGTCGGCTTCCTTGACCGCCGCAACCAGCTCAGGCTGGGTCATCGGCCGGTCCTCGACGTTGAGGCGCGCGTCGAACAGTTCGCGCATGCGGGTCTCCACCGGATCGGGCAGCTTGCGCGTGATGACGACGAGGGGCCGTTTTTTACCTGCCATTGTTTCCCCGAAGCTTCCTCGAAACCGATCTCGTTGAGACCTCTTTAACCAAGACAAGCGAAACTTGAAGCCAGTCGCGGTATCAGCCCACTCCTGTAACAAGCGGTGCCGCCGAAGACAAAGAAAAAGGGGCGCTCCTCCCACGGACCGGCGCCGAAAGGAATGAACGTGTCTGGTTTCGCCTCGCTCCGCCTGGCTTTCAGCGCAGCCGTTCTCGGCACTCTGCTTTGGGCGCCGCAGACATCCGCGCAAGGCGCGGCCACGTCGGCGCAGACCGTGACGCTGGGGCCGAGCGGCCTGCCGCTGCCGCGCTTCGTCAGCCTGAAATCCGGACGCGTCAACTCGCGCGTCGGTCCGGGCGCCAACTATTCCGTCGACTGGATGTACATGAAGGCCGGACTGCCGATGGAAATCATCCAGGAATTCGACACCTGGCGCCGCGTGCGTGACGCCGACGGCTCCGAAGGCTGGATCAACCAGTCGCTGCTTTCGGGCCGCCGCACCGCGATCGTCGCCCCCTGGCAGCGCGGCAAGGGCGGCCGAATCAATCTGCTCGACGATCCCGACAAGGACGCCGGCGTTGTCGCCATCCTTGAGCCAGGCGTGATGGGCTCGATCAAGAAGTGCGACGGTCAGTGGTGCGAGATGACCTTCGACGGCCATACCGGCTGGGTCGCCCAGTCGCAGGTCTGGGGCGCCTACCCGGGAGAAAAGGTCAAGAACTGATCTATTTCGTCTGGACCATGATCTGATCCAAACCGTAGGTCAGCGTAGCAAAACCGGTTCCGACTTTTCGCGATCATGGTCTTCGAGCCGTATCGCCAGATCGACGGGCCTCATCGCGCGCAGATCAGTCGCGGCGCTTGGGGCGTAGCCTCACCACGATATCGACGTTGGCGATCTCCATGCCTTCCGGAGGCTCCGGCAGGTTGGAGACGCTCACCGGGCCGCTGGCGATATCGAAGATCCGGTTCTCGCCCTCGACATAGAAGTGGTGGTGATCGGAAGTGTTGGTGTCGAAATAAGTCTTCGACCCTTCGACGGCGAGGATGCGCAGCATGCCGGCCTGGGTGAATTGATGAAGGGCATTGTAGACGGTGGCCAGCGAAACCGGCACACCGGCGGCGATCGCCTCTTCATGCAATTCTTCGGCCGAAAGGTGACGGTCGCCCTTGGCGAAAAGCAGGTCGGCCAGCGCAACGCGCTGGCGCGTCGGCCTCAGGCCGGCTTCGCGAACCCGCTTGTCCACAGCGACATTTTCCTTCCGGCAGCCCGAATCCATCTATCCCGTCTAAGCTTGCAAGCCCCATAGACCGGTCCAGAATGGCAAAAAGAGGTCAATGCCAAAAACTGGACACCACCCGACATATATTCTGTCGCCCAAATGCGATCAATAGCCGCGCATTGACCCAGGCAGGCGCACGGGTTAAGCGCAAACGCCGGTTTCCGGCCACAAACAGAGTGTGTTAGGAAACCAACGACATGGGCGCCCTGCCGCCCGGAACGAGAACGGGGACGGAATTAATGGCGGGTCAAAAGTCTAGCTACGACTACGAGGAACTGCTTGCCTGCGCCCGCGGCGAGCTGTTCGGACCGGGAAACGCCCAGCTGCCCTACCCGCCGATGCTGATGTTCGACCGGATCACCGAGATCAGCGAGACCGGCGGCGCCTTCGACAAGGGCTTCATCCGTGCCGAGTTCGACATCAAGCCGGATCTTTGGTTCTTCGCCTGCCATTTCATCGGCAATCCGATCATGCCGGGTTGCCTCGGCCTCGACGCCATGTGGCAATTGACCGGCTTCTATCTCGGCTGGCTCGGCGAACCCGGCAAAGGCATGGCGCTGTCGACCGGCGAGGTGAAGTTCAAGGGCATGGTGACGCCATCGGTCAAGAAGGTCGAATATGGCGTCGACTTCAAGCGCGTGATGCGTGGCCGCCTCGTGCTCGGCATCGCCGACGGCTGGCTCAAGGCGGATGGCGAACCCATATACGCGGCAACGGATCTGAAGGTGGGCCTGTCCAAGCAGTCCGCCGCCTGATCGCCATCGCCACGGGCCCTGGCGTGTCCGGCGGATGCGCAAGGACGCCGCGGTTTTATTTTGCGTATGATCGAAGGCGGAAACCAATTAGGTTTTTCGTCAAACTACGCCGGAAGGAGTTGCGAATGAGACGCGTCGTAGTGACAGGCCTCGGCATTGTGTCGTCGATCGGCAACAACGCCAATGAGGTGCAGGCCTCGCTTTACGATGCCAAGTCCGGCATCAGCTTTTCCAATTCCTTCGCCGAGCACGGTTTTCGCTGCCAGGTATGGGGCGCGCCGACGCTCGACCCGTCGGCGATGATCGACCGCCGCGCAATGCGTTTCCTGAGCCAAGGCGCTGCCTGGAACCATGTCGCCATGGATCAGGCGATCGCGGACGCCGGGCTCGGCGAGAGCGACATCACCAATGAGCGGACCGGCATCGTGATGGGCTCCGGCGGACCGTCTACCAGGACCATCGTGGAAGCCGCCGAAACGACGCTCAAGAACAGCAGCCCGAAGCGGATCGGTCCGTTCGCGGTGCCGAAGGCGATGTCGTCGACCGCTTCGGCCACCTTGGCCACCTGGTTCAAGATCCACGGCGTGAATTACTCGATCTCGTCCGCCTGCTCGACCTCCGCGCACTGCATCGGCAATGCCTGTGAGCTGATCCAGTGGGGCAAGCAGGATATGATGTTCGCCGGCGGCCACGAGGATCTCGACTGGACGATGTCGGACCTGTTCGACGCCATGGGCGCCATGTCGTCGAAATTCAACGACAAGGCATCGGCCGCTTCGCGCGCCTATGATATCAACCGCGACGGCTTCGTCATCGCCGGCGGCGCGGGCGTTCTGGTGCTGGAGGAGCTGGAGCACGCCAAGGCACGCGGCGCCAAGATCTACGCCGAGATCGTCGGCTACGGCGCGACCTCCGACGGCTACGACATGGTGGCGCCGTCCGGCGAAGGCGCCGTGCGCTGCATGCGGCAAGCCCTTGCAACCGTCTCGACGCCGGTCGACTACATCAATACGCACGGCACATCGACGCCGGTCGGCGATTCCAAGGAAATGGGCGCCATCCGCGAGGTGTTCGGCGACCAGATGCCGTATATCACCTCGACCAAGTCGCTGACCGGCCATTCGCTCGGCGCCGCCGGCGTCCAGGAATCGATCTACTCCATCCTGATGATGCAAGGCGGCTTCATCGGCGAGAGCGCCCATATCGAGGAGCTCGATCCCGAATTCGAGGGCATGCCGATCGTGCGCAAGCGCATCGACAACGCCAAGATCGACACCGTCCTGTCCAATTCCTTCGGTTTCGGTGGCACCAACGCAACGCTGATTTTCCAGCGCTATTCCGCATAAGGATTGCCTTTTATGGAAGGGTTGATGAAGGGCAAGCGCGGGCTTGTCATGGGGGTCGCCAACGATCATTCGATCGCCTGGGGCATCGCCAGGAAACTGTCCGAGCACGGGGCGGAGCTTGCCTTCACCTATCAGGGTGACGCCTTCGGGCGGCGGGTCAAGCCGCTGGCCGAGAAGCTCGGGGCCTCGCTGGTCGTGCCTTGCGACGTCGAGGACAGCGCCTCGGTCACCGCAACCTTCCAGACGTTTCGCGAAGCCTGGGGCGGCCTGGATTTCGTCGTTCACGCCATCGGCTTCTCCGACAAGAACGAGCTCAAGGGCCTCTACGCCGACACCAGCCGCGACAACTTCGTCCGCACCATGGTGATCTCCTGCTATTCCTTTACAGAGATCGCCCGCAATGCCGCCGCGCTGATGACCAATGGCGGCTCGATGATCACGCTGACCTATGCCGGGTCGGTGCGGGTCATGCCGAACTACAATGTCATGGGCGTCGCCAAGGCCGGACTGGAGGCGAGCGTGCGCTATCTCGCCAACGATTACGGCCCGCGCGGCATTCGGGTGAACGGCATCTCGGCAGGACCGGTGCGGACGCTCGCCGGCTCAGGCGTATCCGACGCACGCCACATGTTCTCCTATCAGCAGCGCAATTCGCCGCTACGGCGCACCGTCACCATCGACGAGGTTGGCGGCTCGGCGCTCTACCTGCTGTCCGATCTATCTTCGGGAGTCACAGGCGAGATCCACTATGTCGATTCCGGCTATCACATCGTCTCCATGCCGACGCTAGAGGAACTGAAGCAGAACGACGGCCCCCGCGAATAATTCGCTAACGAAAAAAGCACCTTCCAGTAAAATTGGAGGCATTGGCGGAAACCCATTTTAAGGAGGTATCCGCTAAACGGCCCTGTAGTTCAGGGACCTTGCATGTCTGCAGTCAGCAACCCGAAGCGAACACCGCTGTTCCGGCTGATCACCATCGCCAGCTCGGCCATGGGCAGTTTTATCCTCGGACTCTGGGGGTTGCGCTTCGGCTTCGGCGACGGCCTGGCCGGCATGTCTGCCGGGACGATGGCGGCTATCATCGCCGCGCTCTGTGCCCTTTCCGCCGGCGGCGCCGCGATGTCCTTCTTCGCAGGCATCGATGAATCGGCCGAATACGTCTTCAAGGAAACCCATTTCGACAAGATGACCGGCCTGCTGACGCGCCAGGCGATCGTCGGAAAGGTCGCGGCGGCGGCAGCGGAAACGCTGGAGACCGGCGAACCGGTCTACTTGATCGATATCGACATCGACCGCTTCAAGCAGATCAACGATGCCATCGGCTACAGTCACGGCGACGAGCTGATCCGCGCCTTCACCAAAAGGCTGAAGGAGAGCATGCCGGAGGATGCGGTGATCGGACGGCTCGGCGCCGGCGAATTCGCCGTACTCTTGCCGGACCGCGAGATCCGGGGATATCTCGAACGGTTCCTCGAAACATTCATCAACCGCATGATGGAGCCCTACCAGCTCCAGACGCATCTGCAGTCGGTCAGCATGTCCGTCGGTATCGTGGCGATGCCGAAGGACGGCGTCGATCCAGTGCTCATCCTTCGCCGTTCGAACCTGGCGCTGCAGAATGCGCGCGCAAGCGGCATCGGCAACTGGTCGGTCTTCCACGCCGACATGGGCCGCGTTGCGGACCACCGGCAATGGATTGAATCGGAGCTGAAAACCGCCTTCGACCGCGGCGACTTCAGCCTCCACTACCAGCCGCAATTCGACCTGCAGGGCGGCCGTGTCGTCGGCTATGAAGCGCTGATCCGGTGGAAGCATCCGGAACGCGGCATGATCCCGCCGATGGAATTCATTCCGATCGCCGAGGAAACCGGCATGATCAACCCGATCGGCGAATGGGTGCTGCGCAAGGCTTGCAGCGACGCCCAGTACCTGCCGGAGGATTGCTTCGTCGCCGTCAACATCTCGCCGGTCCAGTTCATGACCAGGGACTTCGTCGGCATCGTGCGCCAGACCATGGCATCGACCGGCATCAAGCCGTCGCGGCTGGAACTCGAAGTCACCGAAACGGCGATGATGCAGGACCGCGACCGCGCGGCCGTCATCCTGCGGCAACTCGCCGAGATGGGCATCTCGGTCGCCGTCGACGATTTCGGCACCGGCTATTCCAACCTGAGCTATCTGATCGACTTCTCGTTCGGCAAGCTGAAGATCGACCGCTCCTTCGTCAGCCGCATCGATACCGATTCCAGCTCGGGCGCTGTCGTCTCGACCATCGTCGGGCTATCGCGGGCGCTCGGCGTCGGCATCATCGCCGAAGGCGTCGAGACCGAGAACCAGGCGACGCTGCTGAGAGCCGCCGGTTGCGAGGTCGTGCAGGGTTATCTGTTCGGCCGCCCCGCGCCGCTCGAGATCGAGCTCGGCGCGTTGCGCCCTGTTCATGCCAGGCGCGAGCCGGCACGCCTCGTCAGCCTGCAGTAGGGCGCTGCGCTCTTTCCTGGAGCGATCACGGGGACGGAAAACCGTCTCACGCTTTACCTGGAATTACTTTTAACGCCGCGCCGAAAACACCTTGAACATGCCATCGCGCGCGACCTCGGCGTGACTGGAGAAGGCTCCCGCCAGCACCTGTTCGTAGAGCAACTGCCGGTTCGCCACCATGAACAGGCGTCCGCCTGGTTTCAGTGCCTTCGACGCCGCACGGATCATGCCAGCGCCGATGCCCGGGTCGGCAGCCCTGCCGCTGTGGAAGGGCGGGTTCATGACGATCGCGTCGTAACCTCGCTCGACCGTTTCGGTCAGCAGATCGGTCCAGAAGAAGCGGGGCTCGACTGCGGTTGCGCGGATATTGACCTTTGCCGCCTCCAGGGCCTCGAAATCCGCTTCGTAGAGGTCGAGACCGGAAAGCCCTGTCGAGCGTTCCATCACTCCGGCCGCCAGATAGCCCCAGCCGGCACAGAAATCGGCGACATTGCCCGCAAGTTCCTGCGGCAGGCTGTCCAGCAGAAGCTTCGACCCTGCGTCGACCCGATCGAAGGAGAACATGCCGGGCGCGGTGCGGAAGCGGCCTTCGACGACCAGATCGGGATTGGCGGCGCGAAGCGCCCGGGCCGCATCCATGCCGGCCCGGCGGAACCAGAAGGCGACGCCGTGATGCTTCGGCAGGTGGGCTTCGAGCGGCGCCAGCGCGCCCACGCGCTTGCGCAGGCTATCGATGCCGTCTTCCTTGCCGCCGGCGACGACGATCAACCCGCCGGGCGCGACGCGCTCGATGGCTTCGGCGATGCGCAGCTCGTTCTGGCCGCGATGCCGGCCGGCCAGCACAAGGGCAGCATCGAAGGCCGAGCCTTCCGCCTGCGGCGTGACCGAATAGCCGGCTGCCTGCAGAGCACGAAAATGCGGCCGAAAACCTTGCACGAGATGCAGCGCCGCAGCGACGCCGCCGGGCAAACGGAAACCAGGCTCAGCGCCAAGAAACAGGATGCGGGCATCGCTTCGCGGCCAAGGCAGCGCTTCGGCCTCGAACGGATAGAACAGCGTCTTCAGCGGCTCAGCGGCCATTCACCTACCCTTGAAGGGCGCTTGAAATAGAAACGGGCGCGACCTTGCAGCGCGCCCGTTTCAATCATGCGGTCAGGCCAATCAGGCGGCGTCTTCCTCGCCTTCCGGCTTCTTCTTTTCCTGAACGATTTCCTTGCCGGTCGCCTGGTCGACGACCTTCATCGACAGGCGCACCTTGCCGCGCTCGTCGAAGCCCATCAGCTTGACCCAAACCTTGTCGCCTTCCTTGACGACGTCGGAGGTCTTGGCGACGCGCTCATTGGCGAGCTGCGAGATGTGGACGAGGCCGTCGCGCGGGCCGAAGAAGTTGACGAAGGCGCCGAAGTCGGCCGTCTTAACGACGGTACCTTCGTAGATCTCGCCGACTTCCGGCTCGGCGACGATGGTGTGGATCCACTTCTTCGCCGCCTCGATCTCCTTGGCGTTGGCCGACGCGATCTTGACCGTGCCGTCATCCTCGATATTGATCTTGGCGCCGGTCTTCTCGACGATCTCGCGGATCACCTTGCCGCCGGAGCCGATGACGTCGCGGATCTTGTCGGTCGGGATGTGCATGACCTCGATGCGCGGCGCAAATTCGCCGAGCTCGGCGCGCGAGGAAGATATGGCATGCGCCATCTCGCCCAGGATGTGCAGCCGGCCTTCCTTGGCTTGGCCGAGCGCGATGCCCATGATCTCCTCGGTGATGCCATCGATCTTGATGTCCATCTGCAGCGAGGTGACGCCGTTGGCGGTGCCGGCGACCTTGAAGTCCATGTCGCCGAGATGATCCTCGTCGCCAAGGATGTCGGAGAGCACCGCGAAGCGCTCGCCTTCCTTGATCAGGCCCATGGCGATGCCGGCCACGGGCTTGGCGATCGGCACGCCGGCATCCATCAGCGCCAGCGAGGTGCCGCAGACCGTCGCCATCGAGGACGAGCCGTTCGACTCGGTGATCTCCGAGACGACGCGCAGCGTGTACGGGAACTGGTCCGCCGAAGGCAGCATCGGGTGGATCGCGCGCCAGGCAAGCTTGCCGTGGCCGATCTCGCGGCGGCCCGGCGAGCCCATGCGGCCGGTTTCGCCAACCGAATAGGGCGGGAAGTTGTAGTGGAGGAGGAACTTCTCCTTGTACATGCCGGTCAGCGAATCGACGAACTGCTCATCCTCACCGGTGCCGAGCGTGGCGACAACCAGCGCCTGAGTCTCGCCGCGGGTGAACAGCGCCGAACCATGGGTACGCGGCAAGACGCCGACTTCGGCGACGATCTTGCGCACGGTCTTCAGGTCGCGGCCGTCGATGCGCGAGCCGGTGTCCAGGATGTTCCAGCGTACGACCTTGGCCTGGAGCTCCTTGAAGACGCTTGCGATCTGCTCGGAGGAGTATTTCGGATCCTCGCCTTCGGCCGGCGTGAACGCGGCCTTGACCTTCGCCTTGACGGCGTCGACGGCCGCGTAGCGGGACTGCTTCTCGATGATCTTGTAGGCGTCGCGAAGCTCGTCGCCGACAACCTTGAGCATCTCGCCTTCGAGCTGCGAATGGTCCGGCGCGGTGAAGTCGCGCGGATCCTTGGCGGCGACCTCGGCCAGCTTGATGATGGCGTCGATCACCGGCTGGAAGCTCTTGTGACCGAACACGACGGCGCCGAGCATGAGCTCCTCGCTGAGCTCCTTGGCCTCGGATTCGACCATCAGCACGGCGTCGGCGGTACCGGCGACGACGAGGTCGAGCTTCGATTCCTCCATCTCGTCGATATGCGGATTGAGCACATACTCGCCGTTGATGTAGCCGACGCGGGCGCCGCCGATCGGGCCCATGAAGGGCACGCCGGACAGCGTGAGCGCGGCCGAGGTAGCGACGATCGACAGGATGTCCGGATCGTTCTCGAGATCGTGCTGGACGACGGTGACGACGATCTGGGTGTCGTTCTTGTAGCCGTCAGCAAACAGCGGACGGATCGGGCGGTCGATCAGGCGGGAAACCAGCGTTTCCTTCTCGCTCGGACGGCCCTCGCGCTTGAAGTAGCCGCCCGGAATCTTGCCGGCGGCATAGGTCTTTTCCTGGTAGTTGACGGTGAGCGGGAAGAAATCGAGGCCGGGCTTCGGCTCCTTCATCGAAACGACGGTGGCGAGAACCACGGTCTCGCCGTAGGTGGCGAGCACCGCGCCGTCAGCCTGGCGAGCGATCTTGCCGGTTTCCAGGATGAGCGGACGGCCGCCCCATTCGATTTCCACTTTGTGTTGATTGAACATATCTTGTCCTTCATGTGCGGAAGGGCCGCGCCGTCTCAACGGTCGCGGAGCATCCCTTCCCTGGCTTCCTTCGGGCAGCCACGGGCAAGACAACGGGAAGCTCGACATGTGGCGATTGCCGAGCGAGCATCCTGCAATCCTGCCCCATGACCGTCCATGGGCGGTTCCGAACGGCCCTTTGCGCTTCCGGAACCGGTCTGGCCGACCGGTCGGCCGGCCTTTTGCGCACGACGCCGGAAACCCCTGTTTCCGAGACGCGCCATGCGCGAATGCGAATTTCGAGAGCGCGGCGCGCTCCACTCCAGCATCGGGCACCAGAGCGACCGGTCCGCCAATGCGCGACCGGCGGGCTCTCCGCAAAGAGCCCGCCGGTCAATTCGTCAGCGACGGAGACCGAGCTTGTCGATCAGCGTCTGATAGCGCGTGTCATCCTTGCGCTTGAGGTAATCAAGCAGGCTGCGGCGCTGGGAAACGAGAGCAAGCAAACCACGGCGGGAATGGTTATCCTTCTTGTGGTCCTTGAAGTGCTCCGTCAGGTTCTTGATGCGCTCGGAAAGGATGGCAACCTGGACTTCCGGGGACCCGGTATCGCCCTTCGCGGTCGCGAATTCGGCCATCAGTTCTTTTTTGCGATCGGCAGTAATCGACATCGTGTTTTTCCTTATCTGTTCGAGGAAACGGGACGCCCTCAGCCGGGATGTCGTCCAGCAGGGGCCGGTGCAAGCAGCGCGTCAGGGCGCGAAGCTGCCGCGCATATAGTGCAATTTCCCGCAAAACACCAGCCTAATTGTCAAGCCGGCTTGTCGCATGTCCTGCCGCAAAAACAGAGGGTTCTGCTGCTACAGCCACTTCTTCCATTTGAAGAAGGCGACGAGCCCGACAGCAACGACCAGCATGAACAAAAGTGCCGCCGGGTAGCCGTAGTAGGCCTTCAGCTCCGGCATGTTCCAGGGCGAGCTATCCGGGTCGAAGTTCATGCCCCAGACACCGACGAGGAAGGTGAGCGGCATGAAGATCACCGAGACGATGGTCAGATAGGAGATGACGTCGTTGGTGCGTGCCTGGGTCAGCGACAGATGCATTTCGATCAAGCCGGTCAGCATGTCGCGCTGGGTCTCGACCAGCTCGATCAGCCGCAGCGCATGGTCGAGCGTGTCGTTGAAGAATATCTTGGTCTCGGCCTTCACGAAGAGCACGTCGTTGCGGATCAGCGTCGCCAGCGCGTCGCGCATCGGCCACAGCACGCCCTTCAGCACATTGGCGTCGCGCCGCAATTCGTGCAACTGCCGCATCTGGTGCTTGTGGGGCGTGCTGAGCATCTGGTCTTCGATGCCGTCGACCAATTCGCTCACCGTCTCGATCGGCGGGAAATAGCTGTCGACGATGGCGTCGATCAGCGCATAGGCGAGATAGTCGGCGCCGCGCGAGCGCAGCCGGTTGGGCATGGGAGCCGCGATGCGCTTGCGCACTGGATCGAACGGGTCGCCCTCGCGCTCCTGAAAGGTGACGACGAAATTCTCGCCGAAGAACACCGCGATCTGCTCGTAGCGATGCGCGGCGACATCGTCGATCATGCGCATGACGACGAAGGCGTGGTCCTCGAAGAAATCCACCTTCGGCCGCTGGCCGGTGTTGACGACATCCTCGAGCGCCAGCGGATGGAGGTCGAAAATCCGGCCGATCTCTTCGATCAACGGGATGTTCGCGAGCCCCGTGCAATCAAGCCAGACGACCGGCCAGCGGTCGCAATGGGTGTTGAGCTCGTCGATGCTGGCATTGTCGATGGTTTTGTATTTCTCCGGCGAGATCAACGTCAGCCGAAGCTCGCTGCGCCGCGCCGCCGGATCGGCGATCAAGGTGCCGGGCGAAGCGCCGACCGGCGGCCGGCGGATTTTCAGCGGCGCCCGCTTTCCGACGGTCTCAGCCATTGCCACAATCCTCTGGGCCATAATCCTCTGGGCCATGATTCCTCTGGGCCATGATTCCTCTGGGCCATGAGCTCCCCTGGGGCGCGACGTCATAGCAGATCGCTGCTCTAACCGTCGGTTTTCATGCAATTCCGACGGGAACCGTTACACGTTTTCCTGGAACTGCGAGCCGAAACTAGCCGAGTGCCGTCAACCGGCAAAGACCCGCTTGGGCTTGAACATGCCCTGTTCTATGGCGCCGATGGCGACGAGCTTGCCGCGCGCCGTGGCACAGGCCTCCTCGGCCTCGACCGGCGCGTCGCGCCCTCGAATGATGACGGGATTGCCGAGGCGGATCTTGGTCGCGGCGTCGTCGCTGACGGCGACCTGCGGCAAGCAGTCAAGTGCTGCGGCGGTCTCGACCAGCAGCGCATCGATGGCGCCGAAATCGACCGACACCTCGGCTTCTTCGTCCGCATTCTCATCCGTCTTGCCGCCGAAGCGCGCCGCTTCGAGCTCGGCGACGGTGACGAAATCGTCCGCCGTGAACGGCTCGACCTCGACGCGGCGCAACTCGGAGATGTGGCCGAAGCAGCCCAGATCGCGACCCATGTCGCGCGCCAGCGAGCGCACATAGGTGCCCTTGCCGCACTCGACCTCGAAGACGGTTCTATCGACACCATGCTCGACGATGTCCAAACGGCCGATTTCGATCTCGCGGGCGGGAATGTCGACCGTCTCGCCGTCGCGGGCTAGATCGTAGGCGCGCTCGCCGGCAATCTTGACGGCAGAGAATTGCGGCGGCGTCTGCATGATGACGCCGGTGTATTTCGGCAGCAGCGCCCGCACCTCGGCCTCGGCCGGGCGGCGGTCCGAGCTGTTCGTCACCGGCCCTTCGAGGTCGTCGGTCGACCGCTCCTCGCCCCAGGCGACGGTGAAGCGGTAGACCTTGGCGCCATCCTGCACGTAAGGCACGGTCTTGGTCGCCTCGCCGAGCGCGATCGGCAGCATGCCGGAAGCCAACGGGTCGAGCGTGCCGGCATGGCCGGCCTTCTCCGCTTGGAACAGCCATTTGATCTTGGAGACGGCTTCGGTCGAGCCCATGCCGACCGGCTTGTCCAGCACCACCCAGCCGGAGACCGGCCGGCCCTTCTTCTTGCCGCGGCGCGCCACCTATTCCTCGTCCTTGTCGTTGTTTTTATTCTGGTGGTCGAGATCGCGCGCGACCTCGGGCGATTTCAGCAATTCGTTGATCCTGGCGAAATTGTCGAAAGACGTATCGAGCCGGAAGCGAAACTCGGGCATGTACTTCATCTGCCTGAGCGCGCCCGAGACGCGGCCGCGAATGAATTTCGCATGCCTGTTGAGCGCCCCGACCACGGCATCGGCGTCGCCGACACCAAGCGGAGAAACGAAAGCGGTGGCGATCTTGAGGTCGGGCGACATGCGTACTTCCGAGACCGAGACGACACTGTTCTCGATCACCGGGTCGATGATTTCGCCGCGCTGCAGGGTCTCGGATAGGGCGTGACGCACCTGCTCACCGACGCGCAGCATGCGCTGGGAGGGGCCTGATGTTGTCGAACGGGACATTTTTCTTCAGTCCTGAAATCGTGAAGCGCGGGATGGGACCGCGCCACATGTCTCAACTACGAAACAAGAATCTCGGGCGGCAGCCTTGCGGCCGCCGCCCGGTGAATTCCGGCAAGTATATCCGAAATTAGAGCGTCCGGCTCACCATCTCGACGCGGAAGCACTCGATGACGTCGCCGACGCGCATGTCCTCGTAGTTCTGGAAGGCCATGCCGCATTCCTGACCGCCCGGCACTTCCGAAACCTCGTCCTTGAAGCGCTTCAGCGTCTTCAGCGTGCCTTCGTGGACGACGACGTTGTCGCGGATCAGGCGCACGCCCGCGCCACGCTCGACCTTGCCTTCGGTGACGCGGCAGCCGGCGATCTTGCCGACCTTCGAGATGTCGAAGATCTCGAGGATCTCGGCATTGCCGATGAAGGTCTCGCGCCGCTCGGGCGAGAGCATGCCGGAAAGAGCTGCCTTAACGTCATCGACGAGGTTGTAGATGATCGAATAGTAGCGGATCTCGATGCCGGCAGCGGCAGCAGCCGTGCGCGCCTGCGCATTGGCGCGGACGTTGAAGCCGATGATCGCAGCGCCCGAGGTCTCGGCAAGCGAGACGTCGGTTTCTGTGATGCCGCCGGCACCCGAATGGACGATCCGTACCCTGACCTCGTCGTTGCCGAGCTTTTCGAGCGCAGCGTTGATCGCCTCGATCGAGCCCTGCACGTCGCCCTTGATGACCAGCGGAAACTCCTTCAGCCCGCTCGCTTGCAACTGCGACATCATCTGCTCGAGCGAGCCGCGCTGGCCGGCATGCTTGGCCACCGCCTTCTCGCGCGCCAGGCGCTGGCGATACTCGGTGATCTCACGCGCACGCGCCTCGTTGTTGACGACCGCGAAGCGGTCGCCTGCCTGCGGCGTGCCCTGGAGGCCGAGCACCTCGACCGGCATTGCCGGCGGCGCTTCCGGCACATGCTCGCCGCGATCGTTGACCAGCGCGCGGACACGGCCCCATTCGTTGCCGGCGACGATGATGTCGCCGGGCATCAGCGTGCCGGTCTGCACCAGCACGGTGGCGACCGGACCGCGGCCCTTGTCCAGCTGCGCCTCGATGACCGCGCCTTCGGCGGTGCGGTCGGGATTGGCCTTGAGGTCGAGGACTTCGGCTTGCAGCAGAATCGCTTCCAGCAGCTTGTCGAGATTGGTGCCCTTGGTCGCCGAAACCTCGACGTCCAGCACCTCACCGCCCATCGATTCCACGAACACTTCGTGGCGCAGCAGTTCAGTGCGCACCTTCTGCGGGTCGGCGTCGCGCTTGTCGATCTTGTTGATCGCCACGATGATCGGCACGCCGGCCGCCTTGGCGTGATTGATCGATTCGATCGTCTGGGGCATGACGCTGTCGTCGGCCGCCACCACCAGCACGGCGATGTCGGTCACCTGGGCGCCGCGAGCGCGCATCGCCGTGAAGGCGGCGTGGCCGGGCGTGTCGATGAAGGTGATCTTCTGACCGTTCTTCTCGATCTGGTAGGCGCCGATATGCTGGGTGATGCCGCCGGCCTCGCCTGAGACGACATTGGCGTTGCGGATGGCGTCGAGCAGCGAGGTCTTGCCGTGGTCGACATGGCCCATGATGGTCACCACGGGCGGACGCGACACCAGGTCTTCCGGGCGGTCGGCGATGTTGAACAGGCCTTCCTCGATGTCGGACTCGGCGACGCGGCGGACCGTATGGCCGAACTCGGAAGCGACCAGCTCGGCCGTATCGGCGTCGATGACGTCGCCCGGCTTCAAGATCTGGCCCTGCTTCATGAAGAACTTGACCACGTCCACGGCGCGCTCGGACATGCGCTGCGCCAGTTCCTGGATGGTGATGGTTTCGGGCAGGATCACTTCGCGCATGACTTTCTCGCGCGGCTCGTTGTGCATCGCGCGCTTGAATTTTTCCTGGCGGCGGCGCATCGACGACAGCGAGCGGCCGCGCGCATCTTCATCCGACAGCGCGGTGTTCAGCGTCAGCTTGCCGCGGCGACGGTCTTCCTCGCCCTTGGTCGGCTTGGCCGGCCGCGCGACTTCCGGCGTGACCAGACGGCGCACAGGCGCTCCGGCGCCGGCACCACCAGGGCGCCGCGGCTTGACCTCCTCTTCCTCGTCGGCCGTGGCCAGTTCGGCGGCTTGCGGGGCGCGGCGGCGCGCTTCTTCCTCGGCGCGGCGGCGGGACTCGGCCTCGGTTTGCAGACGTGCCTCTTCCTCGGCCTGACGGCGGGCGGACTCCTCACGCTCGCGCTTGCGGCGCTCTTCCTCCTCGGCGCGGCGCTTGGCCTCTTCCTGGGCGCGCTGACGATCCTCGATCTCACGTGCCTTGGAGCCTTCGAGCGCCCTGCGGCGCGCTTCCATCTCGCCGCGCGACAATTCGTTCAGCACCATGCCGGAGCGTTCCGGCTGCGGCGGCGCCTTCGGCGCTTCCGGCACGGCAGGCGCGGGTGCCGCGGCTGCGGGCTTCGGGGTGAAGACGGACGGCGCCACCGGCTCCGGCTTGTCGCCGGGCAGCGAGAACTTGCGCTTCTTGGTCTCGACCACGACCGACTTGGTGCGTCCGTGCGAGAAATTCTGGCGCACGGTGCCCTGCTCGAGGCCAGGGCGCTTCAGCGTCAAGGTCTTCTTCGGCGTAACGCTCAACGTCTTGTCGTCGCCCGATTTCGTATCGCTCATTCCATATCCTCTGCGGCATCCTCATCGTCAGCAACGGCCGCAAGCATTGCCAAATCGTCCGGGGTTCCGCCCCGATAACGGTCGAGCGCAACCATGCGCTTCTCAACCGCCTTACCCGCATCCTGCGCGAGGACGGCAGCATGTATCACATTTGTACCCCCCAATGCCAAGCTCAACTCGGCTTCGGGGAAAAGTTTGTAGGCCGGTGTAGCGGGGCCGCCGAGATGAACGGTTGCCCGCCGCGCCTGACTGATCTTGCGCACACCATCGTCCGAGGCTTCCCTCGCGTGCAGCACGAAGAGCGCCTGCCCGTCGCGCACGGCAGCCTCTACCTTGGCGGCGCCCAGTACGACCGCTCCGGCCTTGCGAGCAAGACCCAACATGCCCAGGGCGGATCTGGAAAGCAGCCCGTCGACCATGTCGCCGAGTTCGGCTGGAACGGTGACCTGCGCCTTGAAGGCGCGGGCAAACAGGTTCTTCGCCGCTGCCTTGTCGATATGTAGGCGATCGGCGGTGACCCAGCAACCGCGGCCGGGCAGATTTCGCTTGATGTCCGGAACGACGGCCGAATCCGGGCCGACGACGAAGCGGATCAGTTCATCCGCTTCGGCCTGCCTGCGCCTGACGATGCAAGTGCGATCGTTCATCTCGTCCACGGGTTTTGCGATTGGTGGTCACCTCACGCACCGACGGTTTCACCGGCCGCTTCCTCAGCGGCCAGTTCTTCCTCGGAAATCCAGCCGGCCTTCTTGCGAGCGGTCAGCACCATCTGCTCGGCATCGGCGCGCGAGACGCCGTGATCGGCGAGCACACCGGGATAGACCTTGGTCTCACCGTCCTTCCGTTCCTTCCAGCCGATCAGGTCGTCGGCGGCATAGCCGGCGAAGTCCTCGATCGTCTTCACGCCGTCCTCGCCGAGGGTCACCATCATGGCCGTGGTGATGCCCGGGATCTCGCGCAGCTCGTCCTCGACGCCGAGCGCCTTGCGCTTCTCGTCGTGCTCGGCCTCGATCTTCTCCAGATATTCGCGGGCGCGCGACTGGATTTCCGAAGCGGTGTCCTCGTCGAAGCCGTCGATCGAGGAGATTTCGCCAGAATCGACATAGGCGACTTCCTCGACGCTGGTAAAGCCTTCCGAGGCAAGCACCTGGCCGACCATCTCGTCGACATCGAGGGCTTCCATGAAGAGGGCCGAACGCTCGACGAATTCCTTCTGGCGGCGCTCGCTCTCTTCCTGCTCGGTCAGGATGTCGATGTCCCAGCCGGTGAGCTGCGAGGCAAGACGAACATTCTGGCCGCGGCGGCCGATGGCCAGCGACAGCTGGTCGTCCGGCACGACCACCTCGATGCGCTCGGCATCCTCGTCGAGCACCACCTTGGCGACTTCCGCCGGCTGCAGCGCATTAACGATGAAGGAAGCGGCCGAAGGCGACCACGGAATGATGTCGATCTTCTCGCCCTGCAATTCGCCGACCACCGCCTGGACGCGGCTGCCGCGCATGCCGACGCAGGCGCCGACCGGATCGATGGAGGAATCCCGCGAGATGACGGCGATCTTGGCGCGCGAGCCCGGATCGCGGGCGACCGACTTGATCTCGATGATGCCGTCGTAGATTTCCGGTACTTCCATGGTGAAGAGCTTGGCCATGAACTGCGGATGCGTGCGCGACAGGAAGATTTGCGGGCCGCGCTGCTCGCGGCGCACGTCGTAGACATAGGCGCGGACGCGGTCGCCATATTTGTAGTTCTCGCGCGGGATCAGCTCGTCGCGCCGGATGATCGCCTCGCCGCGGCCGAGGTCGACGATGACGTTGCCATATTCGACGCGTTTGACGGTGCCGTTGACGATCTCGCCGATGCGGTCCTTGTACTCGTCATACTGACGATCGCGCTCGGCCTCGCGCACCTTCTGGACGATGACCTGCTTGGCCGACTGCGCGGCGATGCGGCCGAAATCCATCGGCGGCAGCTGTTCGGCGATGAAGTCGCCGAGTTGGGCGTCGGGATTGCGCTCGCGCGCCGTGGAAAGGGCGATCTGCGTCGCGTAATCCTCGACCTTCTCGACCACTTCCATCAGCCGCTGCAGCTTCATCTCGCCCGTATTGGGATTGATGTCGGCACGGATATTGGTTTCCTGCCCATAACGCGAACGCGCCGCTTTCTGGATCGCATCGGCCATCGCCGCGATGACGATCTGCTTATCGATCGACTTTTCACGCGCGACCGCATCGGCGATCTGCAGCAGTTCGAGCCTGTTGGCGCTTACAACCATTGTCTTTCTCCCGACTTCGCTCCGGGCATCGGCCCTGAAGCTCGATCAACTTTCCTGTTCGGTTTCGCTTTCTTCGCCGGCGACTGCATCTTCTTCCGCTTCGCCTCGGCGTTTTTTTGCTTCCTTGCGGGCCCTGTTGTCCTTCGACAGGGCCTCGCGAATAAGATCGTCGGTCAGCACCAGACGCGCCTCGGCAATCGCGTCATAGGGCACGCGCACCGTCGGCTCTTCGCCATAGGCCGCCTTGTCGCGCTCCAGCAAGATGCCGTCGGAGTCCGCCTCGGCGATCTTGCCTTTGAAGCGCTTGCGGTCGCCGATGAGGACCGACGTCTCCATCTTGACCAGATGGCCGGTCCAGGTGGTGAAATCCGATTTGCGCACCAGCGGCCGGTCGATGCCCGGCGACGAGACTTCGAGATGATACGCCTTTTCGATCGGATCTTCGACATCGAGCGCGGGCGAAACCGCGCGGCTGACCTCTTCGCAATCCTCGACGGTCATGGTGCCGTCGTCGCGCTCGGCCATGATTTGCAGCGTCAGCCCGTTCTGGCCGGTCAGTTGCACCCGCACGAGGCGGAAGCCGATGGCCTTCAGCACCGGCTGTATGATCAGCGCAATGCGCGCATCGATACCGCTTTCGCGGATGATACGGTCGTCGGCCTCGCTTGCCGCTGCGGTCATAAGTTTCCTGTCGCCTTGTCGCTCCGGCCGGCAGGTAACAAAAAAGAGCGGGACCGGGTGGACCCACTCTTCGTCATACCGACCAAGAATTTGAGGCTGATATAAACGATCCCGTCCGGCGTTTCAAGCCTGACGATGCATCGGAAGCCCGACGGTAGCAGCGTTGCGTGCCGAGCATGGCAGCCATGCGCCGGCGCCTCTGTAACCTTCGCCTGCCGACAACCATCTATGTTGCGGTGCAGAAAGAAAGGTCGGGCGCACTGGCGCGCGAAGGTATTTGTCATGGACCGTGGATTGTTTTTTGTGATTGGCGATTTTCTTGGCACGTTCGGCAGCGCGGCTGCCGCATCGCGGGCCGTCGAGGCGAACCGCAAGCCGCGCCGCAGCGACCTGAAGAAACTCGGCATCGACCCGGCCGCTTTCGACAAGCTCGGCCGCTTTTAGGCCGCCCACGGAAGAAACGGACAATAGCTGAGTTCGAGCTTAAGCCTCGAGGCGCAGAATTCGTTGGCGGTCGCGGCTTCTTCGCGAGGCAGCCCTCGCCCCTACTTCTGGGCTTCTACGAGCGACGCTGCGATTGCAGCAATCGAACGGAACAAGACAAGCGGATCGTCCTTCGTCGGCAGAAATCCCCGTCTTTGCCAGAATTGCGCCGCCTCCCCGTCGATTGCATCGACCATGAGCGCACGTCCTCCAATCAGATCTGCAGCCTGAACGCAGCGCTGGAGCGCGTGCTTCAGCAAGCCAGTGCCGACACCGCGCCCAGCCCATTCTGTATCGGTCGCAAGCTGGCCAAGGAGAAGACAGGGCACCGGATCGGGCGGTTGCCCTGTGCGAATCGACCGGGGCAAGATCGACGGCACCACAGCCGTCGGCGCCAAGCCATAATATCCGACCACTCGGCCGGCCTTGTGGACAACGAGAACGGCCGTGAAGCCTTTCTCCTGATTGGAGAGCGCGCGCGTTTTCAGCCAGTGATCAAGTGTAGGTTTCCCGCAGGAAAACCCGGAAACGTCGTGAGCTGCGCCAAGCGGTTCGGGAGCCGATAAGGCCACGGCCTAGCGCTTTGCTGCGTAACCGGCTTCCCAGGGCGCGGGCCGCTTTGCCAATTCCACCATGTCGGGAACCGGAGCGACCGGGGCTGACAGAACCTCGATAAACTCCGCGAAGCCTTCCGGGCTCATGCGGATAAGGCGGCTGTCCATCAACACATCTTCGGCCGCGCGCACGGCAGCATCGCGCACGAAATCCGTGCGGGACCGGCCGCGGAGAGCGGCGGCACGATCAATGATCGCCACGTCCGCCTCCGGCAGGCGCATCGAGATCGGATATTCCTTACGTTCCACCGTGGCGGCCATAGTTAATCTCCCTGCCGTTAATATGGCAGCATGTAGCGCGAACTGCAATACATCAACCGTCCAAGCCGGCCGCAAGCCGAGTTCTCTGCGACCGGAAGACCGCTTTGGCAAGCGGTCCCCCCGCTGCTGAGCGGCTGGTTACCGGTTCCTGGGAAGTTAGTGCTCGGTCGGCCTACTTCCGGATGAAGGTCAGATAGGCGGGCCGTCTTCCCTCGCGAAGGGCCTTGGCCTCGTAGCGGGTGCCGGGCCAGCACTGATAGGGCGTGTGCCAGTCGGCAGCCTCGTTTGCCTGCCAGGCGAAACTGCCATTGGCGCGGCAGGCGAGCAGCGTCCAGTTCACATAGCTGTCGATATCGGAGGCGACGCGGAATCTCCCGCCCGGCTTCAGCACCCGGGCGAACCGGTCGAGATTGGCGGGGCTGACAAAGCGCCGCTTCCAGTGCTTCTTCTTCGGCCACGGATCGGGATAGAGCAGGTCGATGCCGTCGAGCGAGGCTGGCGGCAGCCAGTCGAGCAGACGCGTGGCGTCGTCGTCATAGACTTTCAGATTGGCGAGCGGGCGCTTGTCGAGCGCCGTCATCATCTTGGCCATGCCGTTGACGAAGGGCTCGACGCCGATGAAACCGGTCGCCGGAGCCTCCGTCGCGCGATGCAGAAGATGTTCGCCGCCGCCGAAGCCGATCTCGAGCCGACAGGCTGAAATCTGCGCCTTGAACAGCGTTCCAAGGTCCGCGGGTGCCTCCGCCGTCAGGTCGAGGCGATAGGCGCGCAAGCCACGTTCAAGCGCCTCGGCCTGCTGCGGACGAATGGTCTTGCCGTGCCGGCGGCCGAAAAAACCTTCGGTCGCGCGGCTTGGCCTGTCGGTCGGCTCCATGAACAGGTCTGGCGACGCCGTCAGGCGGCAATCGCATCGGCAACCGCGTCCTTGAGCGCCTTGGCAAGGTCCGTCTTCTCCCAGGAGAAGGAACCGTCCCGGCCGGCCTTGCGGCCGAAATGGCCATAGGACGAGGTTTTCGCGTAGATCGGCTTGTTGAGGCCGAGATGACGGCGGATGCCGGAAGGCGAGAGGTCCATCACCTTGCGCAGCGCCTCCTCGAGCCTGGCCTCGTCGACTCTGCCGGTGCCGTGCAGGTCAACATAGACCGACAGGGGCTGGGCGACGCCGATGGCGTAGGAAAGCTGGATGGTGCAGCGGTCGGCGAGCTTGGCCGCTACCACGTTCTTGGCGAGATAGCGCGCCGCATAAGCCGCCGAACGGTCGACCTTCGTGGTATCCTTGCCGGAGAAGGCGCCGCCGCCATGGGGCGCAGCACCGCCATAGGTATCGACGATGATCTTGCGGCCGGTCAGGCCGGCATCGCCGTCTGGCCCGCCGATCACGAACTTGCCGGTCGGGTTGATGTACCAGTTGCAGTCGTCGGCGACCTTGAGTTCGCCAAGCGCCTCGCGGACGTATGGCTCGACGACATTGCGGACCTTCTTGGAATCCCAGCTCGAGTCGAGGTGCTGGGTGGAAAGCACGATCTGCGTCACTTCCGCCGCCTTGCCGTTGGCATAGCGCACGGTGACCTGGCTCTTGGCGTCCGGGCCGAGCTTGGCGGCCTCGCCGTTGCCTTCGTGGCGCGCGGCGGCAAGCAATTCGAGGATCTTGTGGCTGTAGTAGATTGGTGCCGGCATCAGGTCCGGCGTCTCGCGGCAGGCATAGCCAAACATGATGCCCTGGTCGCCCGCGCCTTCCTCGCCCTGGCGGTCGGCGGCATTGTCGACGCCCTGGCCAATGTCCGGCGACTGGCCGTGCAGCAGCACCTCGATCTTGGCCGTCCTCCAGTGGAAGCCAGCCTGCTCGTAGCCGATCTCACGGATGGCCTTGCGGGCGACCGATTTGAACTTGGTCGGATTGACGACTGGGTGGCCCGCCGCATCCTTGAGGATGTTGCCTTCCTTGTCCTTCTTCAGCAGCGTCTCGGGAACCCTGACCTCGCCGGCGATGACGACGCGGTTGGTGGTGGCCAGCGTCTCGCAGGCAACGCGCACCTTCCACGGGTCCATGCCCGTCTTCCTGGCCTCGCGATAGACGAGATCGACGATCTCGTCGGAGATACGGTCACAGACTTTGTCGGGATGGCCTTCGGAGACGGATTCCGAGGTGAAGAGATAGTTCTGCCGCGTCACGGGTGTCCCCTCTTGAAAAGGATCGGCAAGGCTGCCGATTTTGGCGCGCCACGTGTTAGCGGTGCCGGGCGCCGCTCGTCAAGCGGCGCGACAGATCTGGCATGACTATCGGCACAATCAACTTGTGCCACCGGCGGCAGGGCACCGCCGGCGACATGAGCCTGGATTCACTCGGCGTCGTCCGGCGAAAGGGACTTCACAAGATCGATAATCCGGCGCCGCACCTTGACGTCGGGAATCTTGACGAAGGCACGATTGAGCTGAAGCCCTTCCGGGCTGCCGCAGAATTCGATCGCGAAAGTCATCGAGGCATCCTCGGCAAATCCCCGGTTGCCGGCGACGGCCTCCTGACCCGGGGCGTCCTCGAAGAAGAAGGCGACAGGGACGCTCAGGATGGAGGCGATTGCCTGCAGGCGGCTGGCGCCGACCCTGTTGGTCCCCTTTTCGTACTTCTGTATCTGCTGAAACGTGATGCCGAGATTTTCACCCAGCTTTTCCTGGCTCATTCCAAGCATATTGCGACGCAGCCGAATACGACTGCCGACATGAATGTCGATCGGATTCGGCTTCTTCTTGTTCTCTTCTGTCATTTTTTCCTCGCCGAATTTTTCCGGCTTTTTCTATTTTTGCCGCCCAAACGAAACCGGAGCCACCTGCCCCAACAGACCCCTCCAACCGACTTCGAGAAAATTTTAGGCGTTACAGTATGAGTTTCTAATGTGCCGACTGTCAATTCACCCGTAGCCGCTGCCTTACATTCAATGTGAGGGCCGCGAGGGCAAACAGCAACATGATCAGCAATCCGTTAATTCGCCGCTGATCGGCGGTTAGCAGGGCGCGCCCGGAAACCGGCACATGGGCGTCGATGGCGCCGCGCGCATCGACCGCCAGGGCATCGACGATGCGCCCACGCGAATCGACAACGGTGGAGATGCCGTTGTTGGCCGCACGCAACAAAGGCACTCCATTCTCCACCGCACGAATCTGCGCCTGCCTGAAGTGCTGGTAGGGGCCTGGCGTGTCGCCAAACCAGGCGTCGTTGGTGACGTTCACAATAAGCTCGGATGACGCTGCATCGATTGCAACGAGGTCAGGAAAGATGACCTCGTAACAGATGAACGGAACGGCGCGCAGGCCGTTCGGCACCGCGATCGGATGGCGTTCGTTGCCGGCGGCGAAATTCATCGGTCCGGCAACGAGCTGACCTATGCCGAAACGCTCGAACAGGCCGGCAAAAGGCAGATATTCGCCGAACGGCACCAGATGCACCTTGTCGACAGCATCGACGATCTCGCCCTTGTCGTTGATCGCCACCACGGAGTTGTAATAACGGCTGCCGGCATTGCCTGCGCCACCCTCCTCGCGCACCACGCCGGCAATCAGCATCTGGCCGTCGCCCAGCATATCCCCCAAGGCCGTCAGCGCGTCCGGACGCTCCGTGAACAGGAACGGCACGGACGTTTCCGGCCACAGGATCAGTTGCGGCTTGGCATGGCCTTGCTCCGGTGCCTTCGCCGAAATCCCCATCAGCGTGGCGAAGATGCGGTCGCGCACCGAGGCATCCCATTTCTCGGTGAGGTCGACGGCGGGCTGAACGATGCGCACGTCGATCGAGCGGGTGGCCGGCGGGGCTGGGACGGCAAGCCTGAAATAGCCGAAGCCGACGTGAGCGGCAACGAGAGCGACGAACAAGGCCAAGCCCAGCCTGAGATGCCGGCGCGCCGCGACAAGCGCCGGCAGGGAAAAGACAAAAACGGCGAGCGCGTTCATGCCGATCATGCCCGTCACCGACACGCTTTGCATCAGGAGGGGCACCGGCATTGCGGCATAGCCGACGGCATTCCAGGGAAAGCCGGTGAACAGGAAATCGCGCAGCCATTCCGCAAGGCCGAAGCCGAAGGCAAGTGCGGCGATGCGGCCGATATCACTGCTCCAGCAAAGCCGCGCCACGAGCGTCGCAAAACCATAGAAGAAGGCGAGCCCAAAGGGGATGCCGACGACGGCGAAGGGCAGCGCCCAGGCGAAGCTGTCGGCCTCGACAAGAAGGGCCTGGCCGATCCACCAGAGGCCGGCGAGGAAATAGCCGAAGCCGAACCACCATCCGATGGCGAAAGCCGGGCGAAGGCGACGCAGCCAGCCGTCGGAGGCTTCACCGGTGGCGCCGTCGAGCAGCCAGACAAGCACCGGAAACGAGACGAAACAGACGGCGAAGAAATCGTAAGGCGCCTGGGCGAGAACCGCGAGCGCTCCCGCGACAAACGCTACCAGCGACCGCCGCCACCCCCACAGCAGAATTATCCGGCCGGCAAAGCGCTGCATTCAACTTTCCAAGTCGCGCGAATCAGGCAGCCAGAGATTTAACAGGCCGAGCCGGATGCTCCAAACACGAGTAAGCGCAACCAAATTCACGGTCGCGCTAACGGTGCCACCCTTCAATGCTGAGGCCGCTCAGTCGCTCGGCCTCCTCTTTGGGCACAATGCGCACGGTCTGTGTGAAGGTCCAGACATGGCCTTCTGGATCGCGGGCTCGATATTGCCGTTCGCCGTAGAAGCGATCGATGGGCTCCTCAACGATTTCTGCCCCCGCGGCGCGCGCTTTCTCGCAATGGGCGCCGAGGTCTTCCCTCAATCGGATATAAACCGACTGCGTGTTCTTGCCGCCGACAGAGGCGGGGCTGGCAATATGCGCGGCCCATTCGCCATCGACGATGATATAGGCGTCGCCGAACCGCATTTCGGCATGAACAAGTCGCCCGTCGCTGTCGCTCGCCAGCATGCTCGGCTCGAAGCCGAACGCCGCCTGAAGCCAGGCCAAAGCCGCGCGGGGATCTTGATAGAAGACGCCGGAGCCGAGGACAGCGTGCTTGAACGGGTCGTCGATCGGCATGAGCGAATATCAGGCCTGCTCGGTGCGCGCCGCGCGGCGGCGCTGCCGTTCGCCCTTCGGGCTCTGCACGATGCGCACCCGCTTGACGCGGCGCGGATCGGCGTCGAGCACGTGGAATTCGAAGCCCGGTATGGCCTGCACCACTTCGCCACGGGCCGGAACCCGGCCGAGCGTGTTGAAGATCATGCCGCCGATGGTGTCGACATATTCGCCGTGCTCGCCGGCGGCGAAATCCTCGCCGATCATCTTGGCGACCTCGTCGATCTCGGCCTTGCCGTCGACCACGAACACGCCCTCTCCGATCCGGGTGATCATCGGCTCGTCGTCGTCGTGCTCGTCCTCGATGTCGCCGACCACCATCTCGACGATGTCTTCCAGCGAGGCGAGGCCGTCGGTGCCGCCATATTCGTCGATGACCAGCGCCATCTGGGTCCGCGTCGTCTGCATGCGCCCCATCAGGTCGGAAGCAAGCATCGATGGCGGCACGAACAGCACCGGACGGATCAGGTCGAGATCGCCGATGGTGCGGGCGAGATCGACCTGGGCCAGATCGAGGATGGTCGGCGCCTGGGTCTTCCTGTTCGCCCGGCCCTTCTTGACGCGGGCGACCTTGGTAATGTGGGCAAGAACGTCGCGTATGTGGACCATGCCGCGCGGATCGTCGAGCGTTTCGGAATAGACCGGCATGCGGGAATGACCGGACTGTTCGAAGAGGCCAAGCAGATCGCCAAGCGAGGTGGTGATCTCGACCGCCTCGATATCGGCACGCGGCACCATGACGTCCTCGACGCGCACTTCGCGCAGCCGCAGGATGTTGTTGAGCATCGCACGTTCGCCGGGCGAGAAGGATTCGGCATCGGTGGCCGTCTCGGCCAGCGCGTCGGCGATCTCCTCGCGCAGGTTGGTGCCGTTGCGGTGCCTGAACAGGCCTAGCACGCGATCGAAGAGAGAAGGACCGGCATGCGGAGGCTCGGCGGCCACGCTGCCGGTCGGAATACTCGGACTGGAGCCCTCTTCCGATTTTTCGGAAGGCTTGGCCGCACTGCCGGCGTCCGGACGGGCGGCAGTTTCTGGTTTATCGTTCATCGCCATCAGGTCAATTGGTCTTTTTTGTTACGCGTAGGGATCGGGAATGGCAAGCCTCGCAAGCGCCGCGCGCTCGATCGCTTCCATCTCCTCGGCCTCGGCGTCGGTCTCGTGATCATGGCCCAGAAGATGCAGCAGGCCATGGATGACGAGATGGGTGATATGGTTCGCCAGCGGCTTGTCTTCCAGTGCGGCCTCACGCGCAACGGTCTCGGAAGCAAGCACGATGTCGCCCAACATCGGCGGCAGCTCGGCGCCTTTCGGAACGGAAAAAGCTGGGAAAGACAGCACGTTGGTCGGCTTGTCCTTGCCGCGCCATTCGGCGTTGAGAGTGCGGATATGGGCGTCGTCGGAAAAAACGACGCTGAGCTCCGAAGCGCCGCTCGCGCCGGTTTCGGCAAAGGCGGCAGCGACGGCCTGATCGACCAGGTGCGCCAGCTCGGCCTCAGGGGGCCAGTCGCCGGCCTCGACGAAAATATCGATGTCGACCGGCGTCTTGCCGCTGGATCCCGGATTTTCAGCCATGGGGCTTGGATCAGCTCTCGGCGCCGAGGCCCCTGGCGAACTTGCCGTCCCGGTCATAGGCCTTGACGATCTCGGCAACCAGTGGATGGCGCACGACATCGCCCTCGTTGAAGCGGACCGTGACTATGCCCGGCACGCCGTCGAGGATGCGCAGCGCCTCGACCAGGCCCGACTTGGTGTTGGGCGGCAGGTCGATCTGGGTCGGATCGCCGGTGACGATCATGCGCGAGTTCTCGCCGAGACGGGTGAGGAACATCTTCATCTGCATCGGCGTGGTGTTCTGCGCCTCGTCGAGGATCACCGCGGCATGCGCCAGCGTGCGGCCGCGCATGAAGGCTAAAGGCGCGATCTCGATGACCTCGGCGGCGATCGCCCGCTCGACCTTGTCGGCCGGCATCATGTCGTATAGCGCGTCGTAGAGGGGCCGCAGATAGGGGTCGACCTTCTCCTTCATGTCGCCGGGCAGGAAGCCGAGCCGCTCGCCGGCTTCGACCGCCGGGCGCGACAGCACGATGCGCTCGACCATGCCGCGCTCGAGCAGCATCGCCGCATGGGCCACCGCCAGATAGGTCTTGCCGGTGCCGGCCGGGCCGATGCCGAAGACCATTTCGGAGCGCTCCAGCGCGCGCATATAGGCGTCCTGGTTGAGCGAGCGGGCATAGATCGTGCGCTTGCGCGTGGCGATCTGGGCGGCCGAAACCTTGCCCTTGCGCTCCATGGTGGGCAGCGTCAGCTGGTCGTCGGCGGCGATCGCCATGCGCACGGCGCCGTCGACGTCGGACTGGCCGATATCGACGCCCTTCTGCAGAATGCCGTAGAGCGTGTCGAGCGCGCGGCGCGCCTGCTCGGCGGCCGAAGCCGTGCCCTTGATCGCAAGCTGGTTACCGCGCGAACGGATGTCGACGCCGAGCTTCTGCTCGAGACGGGCCAGATTCTCGTCGAACTGGCCGTATAGGGCGCTGGCAAGCTTGTTGTTGTCGAAGGTCAGTACGATGTGCGCCATGTCGGAGGCCCCGGATGCCTGGTTCTGGGGCGGATTCTTCAGTTCAGCAGCGCTCAACCGTCTCTCCTCATCTGCCGAGGCTTGTGGCTATGCATGTCGTTGTCCCGAAACCGCGAGCACTTTTTGGGCGACATGCATCAGGCCAACTCGGCGAACAGGCTGTTGGGACCTGTCTTCGTGATTCGTACGTCGATAATGTCACCGATTCCGCCGGCCTTGTCGTCAACAATAACAGGCTGCAGCCAGGGCGAGCGGCCGACGATCTGACCGGCATGGCGGCCGGGCTTCTCGATCAGCGTGCTGACGGTGCGGCCGACCAGGCTGGCGATGAATGCCTTCTGCTGCTCGTTGACCAGCGCCTGCAGGCGCTGCAGCCGCTCGTCCTTCACGGCTTCCGACACATGGCCGTCCATCTCGGCGCCCGGCGTGCCGGGACGCGGCGAATATTTGAACGTGAAGGCCGAAGCGTAATTCACCTCGCGCACCAGTTCGAGCGTTGCCTCGAAATCCGCTTCCGTCTCGCCGGGGAAGCCGACGATGAAGTCGCCGGACATGGCGATATCGCCGCGGGCGGCGCGGATGCGATCGATGAGGGCCAGATAATCGCGTGCCGTATGCCTGCGGTTCATCGCCTTCAGTATCCGGTCGGAGCCAGACTGCACTGGTAAATGCAGATAGGGCATCAAGGCCGGCAGGTCACGGTGCGCGGCGATCAATTCATCATCCATGTCGCGCGGATGGCTGGTGGTGTAGCGCAGCCGCGCCAGGCCGGGAATTTTCGCCAGGCGGAAGAGCAGGCGGCCGAGGCCCCATTCCTCGCCGTTTTCGCCCTCGCCGTGCCAGGCGTTGACGTTCTGACCGAGCAGCGTCACCTCGCGCACGCCAGCCTCGGCGAGGCGCTCGGCCTCGGCGACGATCTGGGCCACCGGCCGCGAGACTTCGGAGCCGCGCGTATAGGGCACGACGCAGAAGGTGCAGAACTTGTCGCAGCCCTCCTGAACGGTAAGGAAAGCGGTGACGCCGCGCTTTGCCAGCTCGGCGCGCTTCGGCTGCGGCAGATGCTCGAATTTGTTCTCAATGGCGTAGTCGGTCTCGACGATCTTCTCGCCGCCGCGTACCCTCGCCAGCACGTCGGGCAGCCGGTGATAGGTCTGCGGGCCGATGACGAGATCGACGGCCGGCGCACGGCGTATGATTTCCGCCCCTTCGGCCTGTGCCACGCAGCCGGCGACGCCGATCAGCAGCTCACGGCCGGCCTCGGCGCGCTCGGCCTTCATGTCGCGGATGCGGCCAAGCTCCGAATAGACTTTTTCGGCTGCCTTCTCGCGGATGTGGCAGGTGTTGAGCAGCACCAGATCGGCGTCTTCGACGGCGTCGGTGGCGACATAGCCGTCGGCCGCCAGCGCATCGGTCATACGCTGGGAATCGTAGACATTCATCTGGCAGCCATAAGTCTTGACGAAGACTTTCTTCGCCGCCCCGGCATGCACCGGCTCGCGCTCAGGCGCGGTGCCGATGTCGTGGCTTTCAATCGTGTTCAATTCCATCGGGCGGCTTCTAACGCCTTTCCGCGACAAAAAACAGCCGATTCCGGCAGGCTACGGCGCCGCGCGTCGGTTTTTCAAGCTATGCGCTGACGACTGGGACGCGGCTCGGCGAGCGCAGCCTGCATCATCTCGCGCACCCTGGCTTCCATCAATCTTGCCGTTTCCTTGCGGTTTGAACCCTTGGAGAAGGGCACCGGATCACCGAAATGCACTTCGGCATCGAGCGAGCCTTCGGCAAGCAAACCCTTCAAATGCGGCATCAGGTCCTGGTCGCCGATCCAGGCGGCGATCGGCCGGTGACGGCGGCCCATCGGCACGCCATGCAGGCGCGTATAGGCGATCGCCACCGGCTGGATAAACACTTGGTCCGCCGCCCCTTCCGAAATCGCCATCGAGGCGGCACCGAACAAGGTGCTCTTGAACGGCAGCACCAGATTGCCGTCGCCGGTCGAACCCTCGGCGAACAGCACCATCGCATCGCCCTTGGCCATGCGTTTGGCGATCTCGCTCGCCTGGTCGCCGGAGGTGCGTTTGCGCTCGCGCTCGATGAAGACGGTGCGCTGCAGCTTGGACAGCATGCCGATCATCGGCCAGCCTTCCATGTCGGCCCTGGCGATGAACTTCACATCGACAAAGGAACCGAGCACCATGATGTCGGTCCAGGAGATGTGGTTGGCCGCGATGAGCAAGGGGCGCTCCTTCGAGAGCGCGCCTTTGACGTGCACGCGCATGCCGAGCGCCTTGAGGATCATGCTGTGCCAGATTTTGAGGACCACCGTCTCCGGCCAAAGCCTCGTCTTCATCGACAGGAGCTGCAGCGGCGCCAGCACCAGCGTGCCGGCGGCGACGAGGCCGAACGCCAAGAAAATCCGCAATTTCTTGATCATTCGCTCCGGCCCTATCCCACGGTCTGGCTAGCGAAGATCGCGGCGCATGACAAGCGCGCCGGTCGGGCCGTGCTCGGTCGACCGGTAGTAGTTCGGACGCTGGCCGACCTGACGGAAGCCGAGCCGGCGATAGAGCGCGATGGCCGGCGTATTGGTCTCGTCGACCTCGAGGAACAGCGCCTCGGCGCGCTGCGCATGCAATTCGCGCAGCACCGCATCGATCAATTGCCAGCCAAGCCCCTGGCGCCGATGGGCGCGAGCCACCGCGACCGTAAGGATCTCGCCCTCGCCTGCCGCGAGCCGCGCCAGCACGAAACCGACCGGCGGCTTCGCACCCTGCCCGGTCTCGCGCGCGGCGAAACCGAACACGGTTTCCTGTTCGAGCAGTGCCGCGAACTCGCCATCGGTCCAGGGGCGAACGAAATCCTCGCGATGCAGCACCGCAACGGCGGCGCTGTCGGCCACCGTCAGCGGCTCCAGCGCATAATCCCTGCGGCGCGGCTGAAAGAAAGGGATGCGCATCAGGATTTTTTTCCCTTTGGTGCATGATCTTCTCCAGAACCCGGCTTCCCGGATTCATGGCTCCGCCTTGGCAGAATGAAACCGGCCTGCGGCTTGGCGTCGGCGCCGCGCAGATAGAGCGGCTTCGGCTTTGCGCCTGGCCCTTTCGCCGCGGCCAGTCGGGCATAGGTCGCTATGTCGGCTGTGGCAACGGCCGGCCCGGTGTCGAAACCATGTCCGCTCGCCGCGATCAGCGGCGCGGCGGTGCCGGTGAGGACCGCTTTCGCATCGACTGCCATTCCGGTCGCTTGGGAAAGCGTGGCCACCATTGGTCCGTAAGTCAGAACTAACGCTTCATCGAAAAGTGCCGCATGGAGTTCCTCGCGGCCGGCGTCGAGCGCCGCCAGCACGGCGCGGCCGGGAAAGGCATTCGCGGCCTCCGCCGCCAACGCTTCCAGCGTCGTCACGCCGATGGCCGGGATCTTCAGCGCCAGGGCCAAGCCGCGCGCGGTCGAGACGCCGACGCGCAGGCCAGTGAAAGAACCGGGGCCGATCGAGACGGCTACAGCGTCCAAGCCTTGGTAGCCGATCCCGCTGGCCTTCAATGCCGCCTCGATGACGGCCATCAGATGCTCGGCATGCCCTTTGCCGAGGTCGAGCACCTGGCGGCCAAGCTCGATGCCAGCGTCAGCGTCGTGTACGCAGGCGGCGCAGAGATTGGCGGCGCAGTCGATGGCGAGCAGCTTCATAGGGCCGGTTAACCAACTGGATCAAAACACATTCCCTGTGCCCGGCATGGCCCGCCGCCGCAAGGGCCACGCCGCATAAATGTTATGCGGCTTGGCTTTAGCGCGACATCAGCGAAGCTGGCCTTGACAGCGATCAGCCCGCAGCCGCGATGCGCAGCACGTGGTTGTCCCAGACATAGTCAGGTTCGGCGCGCGACCCGCCCGCACCGCCGACGATCTCGCCAGCGCCAGTCGTTGCCATGAAGTCGGCGCCGTCCGGCGCGAGACCGCAAACTTCGACCAGCGACTTCGTTGCGACAACGCGTCCGCTGGCGGCATCGATGACGGCCAGCGAATTACCCTCCGGCGAGGTCACGGCGACGGTGCCGGCATCGGGATTGGCGGCAACCGAGCCGATATAGTTGCGGAAGCCCGACAGCACGTCCTGCGGCATCTCCAAAAGCTCGAGCTCCTTGCCGCGCGCGGCGCGGCCGACCAGTGCCGGCCGGTCAGTCGCCGGCCCGCGATACTGGCAGCCGAACCAGACGGTGCCCGCCTGGTCGCGGTCCATATGACGGATCGACAGCTGATGCAGCGCCGGCGGCAATTCGTGCTTTTCGATCAGGTCGCCAGTGATGCGGTCGACCAGCGTGTAGGAAGGCTTCATCGTTGCGATGTTGAGCTCGGCGCGGCCGAAATCCGGATGCGTTTCGATGCCGCCATTCGCGACGGCGAGCGTCCTGCCGTCGCCGAGCAGCAGTAGTTCGTGCGGACCCGTGCCGTAGGTCGGGAACTCGCCGATGCGGCTGAACTTCGCCCGCGCGTCATAGACGCCGACGACGCCGGCGGCGTTGTCGAAATCATTTTCCGTTGCATAGAGCAGCGCGCCGTCGGGCGAGAACACGCCGTGACCGAAGAAGTGCCGGCCGGCGATGCTGGCGATGGTCAAAGGCTCCTCGCGGCCGGTGTGGTCGAAGACCATCGCAAAGGTGCCGGGCTGGCGGGCGAAGACGATCGAGCGTTTCGACACCGGATCGAACGCGACGTCGTGGCCACGGTCGGGCAGATCGAGCGTGTGCAGGATCTTGCCGGCCTCGGAGAGCACGGCGGCGCCGAAGCTGCCGTCGCGCCTGACGAAGGCCGTGGCGAAGACGGCGTCCGTTGCAAGCGTCTCCGCCCAGGCGCGCGGCGCCATCGCCGCGGCGAAGCCGGCGCCGGCGGCACGCAGAAAGTCGCGGCGATCGATGAGCGGCGTCGTCACGGCGTCAATCACCATCCAGCGACGAAAAGCCGGCGGTCAGGCCAAACTCGGCGGTCATCCTGGTGCCGATCAGGGTCGAGAGGCTGGAGGTGATCAGCGCGAGATGCTCGAGCTTGTCGCGTAGCGCCGGATCGGCGAGCGCCTTGTCGATCGGGCCGCTAACAGACTTCGCCGTCGCCACGCCGTTGGTCAGCTGGATGTGGATGGATTCGGCCATCCACCGCGCATCGGCGGGCAGCGCACCGCCAAGCTTCGAGGCCTGAAACAGCTTGTCGATGCCGGACAGATTTCCGGCCAGCGAATTCAGCGTGTTCTGCGAACGCCAGTAGATCGCCTGCTTCGGCTTGTCAGCATCGGGCTTCGCGCCAAGAAAACCTTTGAGCCGCACGTCGCGGATCATTTCCAGCTCATTGATGAAAACGCCGACCAGTTCCGTGACCGCTTCGGTGCCATCACGATAGAGCGGGTTCTTCGGCCCCGGATTGGCCCAGAGCGAGGCAAAACCATCGGGCTTGCTCCATGCCTCGCGGACCTCGCCGGCAATCGCCTGGATGTTGCTGGCCACCGCCGCCCCGTAGGCGCAGCGATAGGGATCGTCCTTACTGGCAAGCGTTTCGGCACCATCGCCGAACAGCACATATTCCAACGCACCGAGGCCCTGCATGGCAACGCTCTTTCGCGCGAGTTGCGCCGGATCGTCGGCGGATGGATCCTTGGCAACGAGGGTCGACTGCACCTGCCTCAATCCGATGCTCTTGCGGTCCGGCCAGTACAGCATGCGCTCCAGCCGGTTGTTTTCCTTGATGGGCCCGAAGGCGATGATCTCGGCCACCGACCAGGCTTCGACTGTGGCGGAAAACTCGGTACGCGCCGCGTCGAGATTTTGCTGGGACGGCGCATTGCAGAGCTGGCGCATCGCCTGGGTCAGGGTCCCGGCATGATCGTCGAGGCTGGCGTAGGCCGGGCGGACGAAGCCGTCGATCGCGCGTCCGATAAGATCGGAAGCTTTGACCGCGGCCTGGGTCGGCAAGGCCGCGGCCAGCAAGAAAGGAAGGGCAAGCGCGGCGGCACGTCGGTTAAACATCAGAGCGACTCCAGGAATTTGATCAGCGCATCGCGGTCGGCCGCAGCTGCGCCGGCAAAGCGGTCGCGCGCCTTCTGGCCCTCGCCGCCATGCCACAGGATCGCCTCTTCGAGCGTCCGCGCGCGGCCGTCATGCAGATAGAAGCTGTTGCCATTGACCGTGGCGGTCAGGCCGATGCCCCAGAGCGGGGGCGTGCGCCATTCGCTGCCGCTCGCTTCCCCCACGCGCTGCCCGTCGGCGAGACCCTCGCCCATGTCGTGCAGCAGGAAATCGGAATATGGCCAGATCAGTTGGAAGGCTTGCGCCTTGTTGGGCGTGCCGCGCATGGTGACGAATTTCGGCGTGTGGCAGGAAATGCAGCCCATCTCGTAGAACTGCTTCTTGCCGGAAAGAACCTCCGGCTTGTCGAGGTCGCGCCGCGCCGGCACAGCGAGGTTCTGCGAATAGAAGGTGACGAGGTCCATGACCGGGGGCGGCGCTTCCGCCGCGCCCAGGCGCTCTTGGACGCCATTCGGCAGGGTAAGGCACGCCTTCTCAGCCTCGGTGCAATCGCCCCAATGCTTCGGCACTTCAGGCGTCGAGATGCCGATATCGCCGGCAAAGGCATCGGCGGCCTGCTGCCGGATCGATGCGGCCTGAGCTTTCCAGCCGAAGCGGCCCAAAGTTATCGCGCCGCTCAACTCCTCGCGAACTATGTTCGGCCGGCCGGAGATGCCGTCGCTGTCGCGGTCATGCGGATCGGCAAGGGCAAGGATGTCGGCCGGGGCGATCTGCTCAATCAGGCCGAGCCCGATCATCGGCGGCGTCAGGCGCGGCGACAACGTCGTGCGCGGGTCGAGCGGGCCATAGCCCGGATTCTCGACCGAGTAGCGGGGCTTGCGCAGCAAAACGACGGCACCGTCGCCCAGCGTTACCTTCTCTTCCGAATAGTCGATGCGCATGCGGCCTTCACCCTTGAGGCCGGGAACGGCCAGATCCTGCAATTGCGAGCCATAGACAGGATCGGGGAAATTCAGCAGCTTATGGTTGGCAAGTTCGGCTCTCTCCTCGGCATTGCTTGCGTCGCGCGCCAGCCGCAAGAACATCGAGGTCGAGCCTGCGCCGCTTCCCGGCGGTCGGCCGCGACCATCCTTCAGATGGCAGTTCTGGCAGGCGCGTTCGTTGAACAGCGGACCGAGCCCGTCGGACGCCTGGGTCGATGACGGCGACGACACCCAGTTCTTGCGGAAAAGCGCATTGCCGAGCTTGAAGGTCCCTTCCTCCTCGAAGGTGATGTTGGCGGAAGGCTGCGAGAAGGCGTCGCGGTTGACGCCCTTCCTCGACGTGCCGGCGCCGCCCTGCATCAGCTCGAACGGTTCGGGCTTTGTAAAGTCGGTCGTAGGCTTGGTGACCGCCAACACCCGCGCCTGATCCTCCGGCGTCAGATCTGTGCGGCTCGTCGGCAGACCCGCCGGCTCGCCCGCCATGGCGGGAGCAGAAAGCGTGATTGCCAGCAGGAGCGTGGCACCGCGCCAGATCCGGTATCGCGGGTTCCTCGGGAGCAGCAGGCCGGCTATCTCGGCCCGCCATGAGCGGCGCGAAAAATCTATCGGGCGCCGCATTCCCGCATGTCCTTACTCCGCCTCGTTGGCCGAGTCGGCGTTGAGCTGGCCGTACTTTTCCTCGCCGATCGAGGCGAGCAGGTCGAGCTGACTCTCCAGGAAGTCGATGTGGCCTTCCTCGTCCGTCAGCAGATCCTCGAACAGTTTCATCGACACATAGTCGCCCGCATCCTGGCAAATCTCGCGCGAGCGCTTGTAGGAGGTGCGCGCGTCATATTCGCCGGCGAGATCGGATTCGAGCACTTCCTTTACATTCTGGCCGATACGCAACGGCGCGACCGACTGCAGGTTCGGATGGCCTTCGAGGAAGATGATGCGGGCAACCAGCCGGTCGGCGTGATGCATTTCTTCGATCGATTCCGCCCGCTCCTTCTTCGCCAGCTTGGTGTAGCCCCAGTCTTCGAGCAGACGATAATGGACCCAGTACTGATTGACGGCACCAAGCTCCAGAAACAGGGCTTCGTTAAGCCGCTCGATGACCTGCGGTTCGCCTTTCATGGGTTCTGCTCCCGAATTGGCCGCGCAGTCCTCTGACGCGGTCCAGGTGTGAAACGATATCCGCGCCGCTCCCCTCTGAACGGGCGTGGTAATTCTCGGTGACCCGAATGATCGTTTCCACCACATTTGGAAAGCAGCCGCAACAGCGGCCGCGCTTGCGCATGGCATGATAGACCTTGGCCGGCACGATAAGCTGCCAGGGATCTTCATCCAGCAGACCGATGATCGTCTGCTCGATCTCCTTCTCGGTGATGATGTTGCAATGGCAGATCAGCATTCACTTGCTCTGGCTGGCGGCACTGTTCTGGCGCCGTTTGGCTTGTTTCTCAATTGAGCATGATCTTGTCCAAAAACCGGCTTCCACTTTTTGGGATCATGCTCGGGTGCTACTTGAACACCTTGTCCGGAGCATCAAGGCTGTCGGAGCCCTCGAACGCGATGGCATTGAGCTTGAGTGAGCCGACCGCGCGTTCGATCGACTTGGTCTGGTCGATCAGCGCGTCGATCGCCGCCTGCACCGTGGCGTTGCCTTCCGCATTGCCCTCGGCGATCTGCTGGTCATAGGCCTCGCCGGCCAGCGCCCGCGCCTTGATCGCTTCCATCTTGGCGACCGAAGTATCGAGCTTGTCCGACAGTTCCTTGTCGATCGCCGGATCGGCCACCTTCATCATGTCCGACACCGACGGGCCGGAAACCACGGTGCCGTCGAGACGCGTATAGTTGGCGTGATAGGCGGCGCGGATGCCGATCGCATCATAGAGATGCGAGTTGTAGGTGTTGTCCGAGAAGCAGTCCTGCTCCTCCTCCGGATCGTGCAGCAAAAGGCCGAGCTTCATGCGCTCGCCGGCCAGTTCACCATAGGAGAGCGATCCCATGCCGGTGAGGATGGTGGAGATGCCGGAATTCGGCTCGCCATCGACGAGGGTCTTGCGCGCGGCGCCGTCTTCCTTCCAGTTGTTGACCATCTCCTGCAGGTCGGAGACCAGAAGGTCGCTTGCCGACTTCAGATATTCCGCGCGGCGGTCGCAATTGCCGCCAGTGCAGTTCTTGAGATCGTAGTCGGTGTACGGGCGCTCGCCGGCGCCTGGACCGGTGCCGTGCAAATCCTGGCCCCAAAGCAGGAATTCGATGGCGTGATAGCCGGTCGCGACATTGGCCTCGACGCCGCCGGCTTCCTGCAGCGTGCCTGACAGGAACTCCGGCGTCAGCTTCGAGGCGTCGACCTTCTTGCCGTTGATCTCGATCTCCTTGTTCGCAATGACGTTCGCCGTATAGAGCGAGTTCTCGTCCGACTCGGTGCCGTAGCTCTTGGCGACATAGTCGATCAGGCCTTCGTCCAGCGGCCAGGAATTCACCTTGCCTTCCCAGTCGTCCACGATCTTGTTGCCGAAGCGGTAGACCTCGGTCTGCTGGTAAGGCACGCGCGCCGCCTTCCAGGCGTCGCGTGCAGCGTTGAGCGTCTCTGCCGAGGGCTTGGCGAGAAGCGCGTCGACGGCCTTGTCGAGCGCCTCAGCCGTGATCAGCGAATCCTCGTATTTGGCGAGCGCGATGTCGGCATAGGTCTTGATCACCGCCTTCGCATCGGTTTCGGCCTTCGCCGGCAGCACGAACACGGCCGCCGTCAGCGCCGCGGTGGCGCCGATCGCGGCAAGCCTGGTGCCCCAACGTAGCGCAATAGTTCGCGGCGTGATTATCGCTTTCATCAATCCCATCTCCTCAAAAATTCAATGACATAGGCATGCGGCCGCCGGCGCGCGGCGCCAGCGCAAGCACGAATGAGCGGAAAGGCAAAGTTGCCGCGCAATGGCGCGGCCAATCAGCAAAAGACACCGAAATGCCTCCAATCGAAAGGGTTCAAGGCCCAGACATCAAAGGAATGCGCCAGCGGCGCAGCCCTCCATAAAGCGGCGGAGCGGCTGGAAGTCAACTGGCGGTACAGAGAAAATTCAATTGAAACAACAGTTTAGAATTATTCTAAACTGGAATTATCAACTTTAAGGCGGCGCATGCGGCGGACATCCGGATTGACAGGCGGCCATCCTGGGTGCGACCCGGACCACGGCTCTTGCGGCGGCGGCAGACAATCGCCACTTGGCGGAAGATCCTAGATTTGAAGGCAAAAAGGGCTGCGATGAAGAACGGGGTGGTCATTGTCGGTGCGGGTCATGCGGGCGTGCAGGCGGCCGCTAGCCTGCGTGAGGAAGGCTATGACGGGCCGGTCATCCTGATCGGCGACGAGAACGAGCCGCCCTATCACAAGCCGCCGCTGTCCAAGACCTTCATCAAGGATGCCGACGCCAAGCCGCAGCCTTTGCGCGGCGAGGCCTTCTATTCCGGCAATGCCATCGACTACCGGCCGGGCGTTTGGATCGACAGGATCGATGGTGGCGAGCGCAGGCTGGACGTTTCCGGCGGCGGCACAATTGCCTTCGACCGGCTGGTGCTGGCCACCGGCTCGCGGCCGCGCCTCCTCAAGCTCGATGGCGCGGAGCTCGCCGGCGTGGTGTCGCTGCGCTCGCTGGCCGATGCGCGGCTGATCCGCGAGTTGAGCGCGCAGAGCGAAGAGGTCGTCATCCTCGGCGGCGGCTTCATCGGCCTCGAAATCGCAGCGACGCTGAGGGCCGCCGGCCGCAGGGTCACCGTCGTCGAGGCGCTCGACAGGCTTCTCGGCCGCGCCGTGGCGCCGGCAATCGCGGCGCATGTGCGCCAGCGCCTGGAGGCGATGGGCGTGCGCCTGCTCACCGGCACCACGGTTGCCCGTCTGGAAGGCGAAGGCGGCCGCGTTTCGGCCGCGATCACGTCAAGCGGCGAGCGCCTGCCGGCGCAACTGGTGATCATCGGCATCGGCGTGGTGCCCAATGTCGAGCTGGCCGAAGCCGCCGGCATCGCGATCGCCAACGGCATCCGCGTCGACCAGCATATGCAGAGCTCGATCCCGGAAATCCTCGCCGTCGGCGATGCCGCCTCCTACCGGCACTGGTTCACCGGCGGCGACGTGCGGCTGGAATCGGTGCAGAACGCCACCGACCAGGCGCGGCTTGCCGCGCGCACCATCGTCGGCCATGCCGAACCCTTCGCGGCCGTGCCTTGGTTCTGGTCGGATATCGGCGACATGAAGTTGCAGATGGTCGGCCTGACGCAAGGCGGCGACAGCCATGTCGTGCTGGGCGAGCCGGCCGAGAACAGGTTCTCGATCTACCACTATGCCGGCAACCGGCTGCTGGGCATCGAATCCGTCAACCGCCCGGCCGACCACATGCTCGGCCGCAAGATGCTCGGCGCCGGCTTCTCGCCCGCGCCTCACACCGTGGCAGCCGGGCCGGATGCGCTGAAGGCGGCGCTTGCGGCCTTCAGCCAGGACGAGCCGGCAAGGGCCAGCGCGTAGAGATTGCCAATTTTTGCCATCAGCCTTACATTGGTTGAATGAGCACGATGAATATCTCACTGCCCGACAGCTTGAAGCATTTTGTCGATCAGCAGGTGACGGAGCGCGGCTACGGCACGAGCAGCGAATATGTGCGTGAATTGATTCGCCACGATCAGGATCGTCAGCGTTTGCGCGGTCTGCTTCTTGAAGGCGCTTCGTCCGCGCCAGGCGCTCCTGTCGGTGACGACTATTTCGCGGCGCTGCGCAAGCGAGCGCTGGGCCAATAATTGGTTGCCGTAAAGGCAATTATTCCTCGTGCCCTTGCCTTGCGGGATATCGAAGACACTGTCGATTATTATGCACGCGAAGCTGGTTCGCACGTGGCGCTAGCCTATGTCGAGGATCTTCAAACTGCCTACAAAGTGATAGCCAACCATCCTGCATCGGGCTCGCTGAGATATAGCTATGCGATTGGACTACCCGGTCTGCGCAGTGTGCAATTGAAGCGCTATCCGTACCTGATTTTCTATGTCGAACAGGCCGATCATATCGATGTGTGGCGGGTCCTGCACGCCAAAATGGATATTCCAGCCTGGTTACAGAATCCGAACTCCTGACGGCGAGTTGCCGCACCGGCCTGGGCCGCCAGGAGAATCATTCGCACCGTCCGCCCCTTAGGCCGCGCGCGCCTCGCGGATCGAGGTCTCCAATATATCCAGCGCCTCCGTCATGACGCCGTCCTGGATGGTGATTGGCGACAGGAAGCGGATGACGTTGCCGTAGACGCCGCAGGTGAGCAGGATGAGGCCCTTGTCGAGCGCCTTCAGCCGCACCGCATTGGCTAATTCCGCCGAGGGCAGGCCCTTCTTCACATCATTGAACTCGACGGCGTTCATGAAGCCCGGGCCGCGGATGTCGACGATCTCCGGCACGTCCTCGCGGATCGACGCCAGCCGCTGCTTCAGCCTGGCGCCGAGCGCGTTGGCGCGCTCGCACAGCTTTTCTTCCTCGATGACGTCGAGCACGGCATGCGCCGCGGCGACGCCGATCGGGCTGCCGCCATAGGTGCCGCCGAGCCCGCCCGGTCCAGGCGCGTCCATGATCTCGGCGCGGCCGGTGACGGCCGACAGCGGGAACCCGCCGGCGAGGCTCTTGGCCATGGTGGTGAGATCCGGCGCCACGTCATGGTGCTCCATCGCGAACATCTTGCCGGTGCGGGCAAAGCCGGTCTGCACCTCGTCGGCGACAAGAAGGATGCCGTGCTGGTCGCAGGTCTTGCGCAGTGCCGTCATGAAATCGCGCGGCGCCTCGTAGAAGCCGCCCTCGCCCTGCACCGGCTCGACGATGATGGCCGCGACCCTGGCCGGATCGACATCGGCCTTGAACAGCTTGTCGAGCGCTGCAAGCGAATCCGCGACCGACACGCCGTGCAGCGCGACCGGGAACGGCGCATGGAAGACATCGGCCGGCATGGCGCCGAAGCCAACCTTGTAAGGCACGACCTTGCCGGTCAGCGCCATGCCCATGAAGGTGCGGCCGTGGAAGCCGCCGGAAAAGGCGATGACCGCCTGGCGACCGGTGGCGTTGCGCGCGATCTTGATGGCGTTCTCGACCGCCTCGGCGCCAGTGGTGACGAAGACGGTCCTCTTGTCGAACTTGCCGGGCAGCATGCCGTTCAGGCGCTCGGCGAGGCGCACATAGCTCTCGTAAGGAACGACCTGATGGCAAGTGTGGGTGAAGCGGTCGAGCTGCGCCTTGACCGCCTCGATCACTTTCGGATGGCGGTGACCCGTGTTGACCACCGCAATGCCCGACGAGAAGTCGATGTAGCGGCGGCCCTCGACGTCCCAGATTTCCGAATTCTCGGCACGATCGGCGTAGATCTGCGTGGTCATGCCGACGCCGCGCGAGATCGACTGGTTCTTGCGTTCGGAAATGGCTGAATTCTTCATCTCACACCTCATCGGGCCGGCGCCCGCTCCGTTTTGATGCCGTCAAAGCCTCTTCTGACCTTATTTCAGGTTTTCCTCAAGTCGGCACATTGGCCCAGTCGATTGGACCTGCCGCAAGGCCGAAATCGATCTCGACCAGCCAGTCGATCGTCAGGCAGAAACAGTTTCCTTTTCCGGCCGATCGATTATCCTCGCTGCAGCCGCGACGTGCCGCTGCCGGGAGCGGCTTCCCGCGGGCCGAGGGAACCATGAGCAGGAACGCGACATCGTCCGCCTTGCCGTCCTTGCCGCTCCGCCCTGCATGTCGGGTGCGGGATGGCGCCAAAGCAGACGTGATCGTTGCTGCGGAGAGTTAAAAGCCAGGTCGCACCCCGTCGCGAACCTGCGAGAGAAAACTACACCCTCACAAACCCCTCGCTCGCCCGAAGCAGGTTGCGCGTATAATCCTCGCTCACGCGGTGGCCGATCAGCTGGCTTGCGGTCAGCGTCTCCACCGCTTCGCCGTTCTGCATCACCATCAGCCGTTCGCACATATGGGTGATGATGGCGAGGTCGTGACTGACCATCAGAAAGGTGAGCTTGCGCCGCCGCCGCACCTCTTCGAGCAGGTTCAGCACCTCGGCCTGGACAGAAGCATCGAGCGCCGAGGTCGGCTCGTCGAGCAAAAGGATCGAAGGTTCGAGGATCAGCGCGCGGGCGATCGCGACACGCTGGCGCTGGCCGCCGGAGAGCTGGTGCGCATAGCGGAAGCGGAAACCCTTGCCGAGGCCGACTTCGTCCAGCGCGCGCTCGATGCGCTTCTCGCCATCCTGGATTGCGTGAATGGCGAGCGGTTCCTGCAGCAGCCGGTCGACGGTCTGGCGCGGATGCAGCGACCCATACGGATCTTGGAAGACCATCTGCACGTCGCGGTAAAAGGCCTTGTCGCGGGTCTTGCCAAGCGTCTTGCCGTTGATAGCGATGGTGCCGGCAGCGACAGGCGCAAGGCCGGTGATTGCCTTGAGCAGGGTCGACTTGCCGGAGCCGCTTTCGCCAACCAGGCCGTAGGACTCGCCTTCCCTGACTTCGAGTTTAACGCCCTTCAGCGCGCGGAAGCGGTCGAAAATCACCTCCAGCCCTTCGATGGTGATGGCGGCCGTCATGCCGCCCACTCCGGCTTGCGGTCGAGCACCGGCAGCGGGTGTCGCTCGAAGCCGATCCTCGGCATGCAGTTGAGCAGGCCGCGCGTATAGGGATGCTGGGCCTCGCGCAGCTCGGACGCCTTGAGCTGCTCGACCACCTTGCCGGCATACATGACGACCACGCGGTCGCAGAAGGAGGACACCAGGCGCAGATCATGCGAGATGAAGATCAGCCCCATGCCGCGCTCGGCGACCAGCCTATCGAGAATGTTCAGCACATCGAGCTGCACGGTGACGTCGAGCGCCGAGGTCGGCTCGTCGGCGATCATCAGTTCCGGCCCGGCGATCAGCATCATGGCGATCATCGCGCGCTGGCCCATGCCGCCCGAGACCTCATGCGGGTGAAGGTCGAAGACACGGGCCGGATCGCGAATCTGGACCGCCCGAAGCATCTCCAGCGCGCGCTCGCGCGCTTCGGCCTTTCCAACTTTCTCATGCGTGCGCAGCGTCTCGACGATCTGGCGGCCGATGGTCATCACCGGATCGAGCGAGTATTTCGGGTCCTGCAGGATCATGGCGATGCGGTTTCCCCGCAGCGCACGGCGCCGGCTGGATGACACCGAGAGCAGGTCGATGCCGTCGAAGCGCAGCTTTTTCGCCGACACCTCGGCCTGCGGCGGTGTCAGGCCCATGATGGCGCGGCCGGTCTGCGACTTGCCGGAGCCGCTCTCGCCGACGATGCCCAGCCGCTCGCGGCCGAGCGAGAAGGACACGCCGCGCACCGCCTGCACGATCCCGGTGCGTGTCGGGAAAGTGACGCGCAGATCGTCGACTTCGAGCAGCGTGCCTTTCGTTTGCCTATCGGAATTGCCGCTCATTGGTTGCCGCTCATCGGTCGCCACTCATTGGTCGCCGCTCCGGGGATCGAGCGCGTCGCGCAGGCCGTCACCGAGCAGGTTGAAGCCGAGGCTGACGATGAGGATGGCAACGCCTGGTGCGGCAGCCACCCACCACTGGTCGAGGATGAAGCGGCGGCCGGACGCGATCATCGCGCCCCATTCGGGCAGCGGCGGCTGCGCGCCGAGGCCGAGGAAGCCGAGGCCTGCGGCGGTGAGGATGATGCCCGCCATGTCGAGCGTCACCCGGATGATCAGCGAGGAGATGCAGAGCGGCATGATGTGGCGCAGCACGATGCGGAAGGGCGAGGCACCCATCAATTGCACCGCCTTGATGTAGTCGGAATTGCGCACCGTCAGCGTCTCGGCGCGCGCGATACGCGCGTAAGGCGGCCAGGAGGTGATGGCGATCGCCAGCACCGCGTTCTCGATGCCGGGGCCGAGCGCCGCAACGAAGGCCAGCGCCAGTACCAGCTTCGGGAAAGCCAGGAAGATGTCGGTGATGCGCATCAAAATGGCATCGGTCCAGCCGCCGGCATAGCCTGCGACGGTGCCGACCAGCAGGCCGATGGGCGCGGCGATGATGGCGACGAGGATGACGACATAGAGCGTCCAGCGCGAGCCGTAGAGGATGCGCGAGTAGATATCGCGGCCGAGGTCGTCGGTGCCGAACCAATGCGCGGCGCTCGGCGCCAGCAGACGGGCATTCTTCAGGTCACCCACGGTTGGCGAGTAGGGTGCCAGCACGCCGGCAAGCGCGGCTACCACCACCAACGCGAGAATGATGAGCAAACCGATGAGCGCGAGCCGGTTGGCTGTGAAGCGCCGCCAGGCCACATAGGCGCGGCCGAGCCTTGCCTGCATGCGCGAGGACGGCCGCTCGCTGAGCAGCCATTCGCGACGGGTTTGCATCGTCTCGGCGCTCATTCGACTTTCGTCCGTGGATCGAGGAGCCGATAGAGCAGGTCCGACAGAAGGTTGATGGCGATGAAGACCGAGCCGATGATGATGGTGCCGCCGAGCACCGCGTTCATGTCGGCGTTCTGCAATGAATTGGTGATGTAGAGGCCGATGCCCGGCCAGGAGAAGACGGTCTCGGTCAACACCGAGCCTTCGAGCAGGCTGGCATAGGAAAGCGCGATCACCGTCACCATCGGCACAGCGGCGTTGCGCAGCGCGTGGCCCCAGATGATGCGCGTCTCCGACAGGCCCTTGGCGCGCGCGGCGACGATATATTCCTGCGCCATCTCGTTCAGCATGAAGGAGCGCGTCATGCGGCTGATATAGGCGAGCGCGAAATAGCCAAGCAGGGAGGCCGGCAGGATGATGTGGCGGTAGGCGTCGTAGAAGACATCCCACTGTCCCTGCATGGCCGCATCGAGCAGGTAGAAGCCGGTGATCGGCGTGAAAGTGTATTCGTAGACGACGTCGAGCCGCGCCGGAAAGGCGACCCATTGCAGCTTGGCGTAGAACAGGACGAGGCCGAGCAGCCCCAGCCAGAAGATCGGCACGGAATAGCCGATAAGGCCGATGATGCGCACGATCTGGTCGATAAGGCTGCCGCGCCGCACCGCGGCCAGCACGCCGAGCGGCACGCCGATGACGGCGCCGATGATCGTGCCGAGCGTCGCCAGCTCGATGGTCGCCGGAAAGACGCGGCGGATGTCGGACATCACCGGATTGGTGGTCAGCACCGAAGTGCCGAAATCGCCGCTGAGCGCGTTTTTGACGTAGATGTAGAACTGCTGGATCAGCGGCAGGTCGAGCCCCATCTCGCGGCGCGTGCGCTCGACGACGGCTGTCGGGGCCCGGTCGCCGAGCACGGCCAGCACCGGATCGATCGGGATGACGCGGCCGATGAAGAAGGTCACCGCGAGAAGACCGAGATAGGTCGTCACCGCGATGACCAGGAAGCGGCCGATCGACGACAGAAGCGCGACGGCACGGGCGCCGCCGCGCCCCGCCGCCGCCTGGTTCTCAGCTACGCTCACGCGGCGCGTCCGAAAGCGCTATTCCTTCGAGACCGGCCAGACGAAGTTGGTGTCGAAGCTCGGGCCGAGCTTGAAGTCCTTCAGGTTCTTGCGCAGCCCCGCCACCTCCAGCTGCTGATGGATGATGACGAAGGGGCTGGTGTCGAGGATCTTCTTCTGCAGGTCCTTGTACATGTCGGCGCGCTTGGCGGAGTCCTTCTCGAGCAGCGCCGCCTCGGTTTCCTTGGTCAGGTCCGGAATATCCCAGGCATTGCGCCAGGCCAGTGTCTTGATCTTGGCACTGTCGGAATTGTCCGGGTTCGAGGCGAAAGTCTGCGCGTTGGAGTTCGGGTCGAAATAGTCCTGGCCCCAATTGCCGATATAGATGTCGTGGTTGCGGGCGCGGTATTTGGTCAGCGTCTGCTTGCCGTCGCCGGGGATGATCTCAAGCTTGATACCGGCCTGGCCGAGCGTCTGCTGGATCGATTCCGCCATGCCGGTGGTCGGCTGGCCGGTGCGCACGTCCATGGTCACTTTGAAGCCATCAGCCAACCCGGCCTTTGCCAGCAGCTCCTTGGCCTTGGCGACGTCGAGCTTGAACGGATTGTCGTCGATCGCGCCGAGGTCGCCCTTGGGCAGGAAGGACTGGTGGATCTCGCCGATGCCCTTCAGGATGGTCGAGGCCATCGCATCATAGTCGATGAGATATTTGAACGCCTGACGCACCTCAGGCTTGGCGAGGTTCGGGTTCTTCTGGTTAAGGCTGATGTAATAGACCGTGCCCTTCGGCGCGCTTGTCGTGGTGAGATCGGCGTTTTTGGAGATGGCATCGAGATCGTTCGGTTCCAGATTGCGGGCGACATCGATGTCGCCGGCCTCCAGCGCCAGGCGCTGCGCCGAGCTCTCCTTCATGTTGCGGTAGATGACGCGGGCGAGCTTGGCCTTCTCGCCATTGTAATTGTCGTTACGCTCCAGCACGACAGCCTCGTTGGCGCGCCATTCGCGCAGCTTGTAGGGGCCAGAGCCGGCATAGCCGGTCTTCAGCCAGGCGTTGCCGAAGTCGTTGTCCCATTTGTAGTCGGCGCTCGGCGTGACGGCGGCGACATGCTCCTTGACCAGCTTGCTGTCGACGACCGAGGCGACGGTGGCCGACAGGCAGTTCAGCACGAAGCTCGGCGCATAGGCCTTGTCGACAACGAACTGGAAGGTGGTGTCGTCGACCGCTTTCGCCTTCTCGGTGACATTGTCGCCACTGATGCCGAACTGATTGATGATGAAGGCCGGGCTCTTATCGAGCTTGATGGCGCGCTCGAAGGAATAGGCGACATCGGCCGCGGTGATCGGATTGCCGGAGGCGAACTTCATGCCGGGCTTGAGCTTGAAGGTATAGGTCAGGCCGTCATCCGAAACGCTCCAGCTTTCGGCGAGATCGCCCTTGACCTTGGAAGTATCGTTGAGGTCGAGGCGGACCAGAAGATCATAAGTATTGCCGGTAACCTCGGCGGTCGACAGCTCGAACGCTTCGCCCGGATCCATCGAGATGATGTCGTCGATTGCGAAACCTTCGACCAGCGTGTCGGCAGGCGAGACCGCAAAGGCCGGCACCGCGAGCAGCGCCGACATCGCCACACCCGCGAGCAAGCCACGAGAGCGAAGAGCAAACCTTTCCAGCATCATGGTAGTCGTTCCCTGTTTTGTTGATTGTTGACCTGAGTTCCCGGCTCAGGGTTGCAGAATTCCTTGGGACCGATCGACGGCCCACCGACCTTACCGTCGTGGTTTTTGTCCAGTTGGTCAACACCCTATTCGGCGGCGTTCGAACCCGCAACGCGCATTTTTCGAGACAGCTTATTGGGCCAGAATGGGCCACCGCGAGTCGACCCAGGCGCCGGCTAGCCGAAGCCGTCGATTGGGAAAAATCTGCCAAATCTTGGCCGCTTGGAAGTCGCCCGTCATTTCAGCTGCGCGACCAGGTTCGCGTCCGGAAAGCAGGTGGCGGTCTTGCCGTTCTTCGCTTGCCAGACGCCGATCGAGCGGCGTGTCTTGAAGCCGGGCAGGCCGTCGGCGCTGCCGACATCGTAGCCCTTCGCCTCCAGCGCTTGCTGGAGGGCAGCGATATCGGACCGGTGGAGATCGCCCACCCGCCCCCAGGTACCGGCAAAGGTGGCGTCGCCTTTGGCGATGCGATCGGCGGCGTGGCCGATGAACAGCGCATAGAGATCGCTGGTGTTGTATTGCTTCAGCACATAGAAATTCGGCGTGACGATGAAAGCGGGGCCGCTGCGTCCGGCCGGCATCAGCAGGAAACCCTCGGCCTTGAGTTCACTGGCCGGAAACGCCTTTCCGTCGGCGCGCCTGATGCCCATCGCCACCCAGTCAGAAATCTTCTTACCCTGGTCGGGTCCTTCGAGCGCGCAGGAGACGTTTGCCGGCGCAATCACCTCGGTCCCCCAGCCGCGCCCCCTCACCCAGCCATAGTGGACAAGATAGTTGGCGATGGAGGCGAGCACGTCCGGCGTCGAATTCCAGATGTCGGGCCGGCCGTCGCCGTCGAAATCGACGGCATGCTTGAGGAAGGACGTCGGCATGAATTGCGGCTGGCCGAGCGCGCCGGCCCAGGAGGACTTCATCGCATTGACCGGAGCGAGCCCGCGCTCGACGATCTCTAGTGCGGCCAGCACCTCGGTGCGGAAGAAATCCTTCTTCGTCGACATGAACGCCTTGGTGCCTAGCACCTCGAAGGCGTCGTAGGGCATTTTGGCGGCGCCGAAGCCGGTCTCGCGACCCCAGATCGCCAGCACGATCTCGCCAGGCACGCCGTAGCGCTTCTCGATGAGCCCAAGCACGCGGGCGTTGGCGCTCTCGCGCGACCGTCCTCCGCCGGTGACGGCCCGAATGGTCTTCTCGGCGAAATAATTGGCGGGCGGACCGAACTCCGCCTGGTGCTGTTTTTGCGGCGTCGCCGGCTTCTCGCCGGGCATGACGAGATCCGGCAGTTTCAGGTTCGGCTTCACGCCGATGAAGGCGGCGTCGAAGGTCTTTTTGGAAATGCCTTTGGCCTTGGCCTCGGGCCAGAGGTCGTTTTGCAGCCAGGCCTGGAATTGGTTGTCGATGGGCGTGGCGCGAGCGGGGAGGGTGAGGAGGACGGCAAGCGCCGCAAGGAAAAATGCGAAGCCGAATTTGGAAAAGCCGCGTTCTGTCGCGCCCCCCTCTGTCTTGCCGGACATCTCCCCCACTTGGGGGGAGATTGGCTGTTTCGGTGCCCCGCCTCTTCCTGCGACCTTGGATATTGGCGAAAGCCGGCGTGACGTCTGATCTCCCCCCTTGCGGGGGAGATGTCCGGCAAGACAGAGGGGGGTGGGACGGAGTGCGGCCTTTCCGGGAAAAACGCCAGTCACCAATCCCCTCCCCTCAAAACGCCGTCCTCGAGCGCAGCGCCGCGGCAAGCGTGCCTTCGTCGAGATAGTCGAGTTCGCCGCCGACCGGAACGCCATGCGCGAGCCTAGTCACCTTGACCTCGAAACCCGAGAGCTGATCGGTCAGGTAGTGCGCCGTGGTCTGGCCCTCGACGGTGGCGTTGACGGCAAGGATCACCTCCTTCACCTCGCCGCCGGCGACACGGTCTACCAGCGAGCGGATGTTGAGCTGGTCCGGGCCGATGCCATCGAGCGGCGACAGCGTGCCGCCGAGCACGTGATAGCGCACATTCATGGCGGCGGCGCGTTCCAGCGCCCAGAGATCGGAGACGTCCTCGACGACGATAAGCGTGCCGGCATCGCGGCGTGGATCGGTGCAGATCATGCACGGGTCGGAGGTGTCGACATTGCCGCAGGTCGAGCAGATGCGCACTTTATCGGCCGCCTCGCCCATGGCTGCGGCTAAAGGCTCGAGCAGCTGCTCCTTCTTCTTGATGAGATGGAGAGCCGCGCGCCTTGCCGAACGCGGCCCGAGCCCCGGCACCTTGGCCAGGAGCTGGATCAGGCGTTCTATCTCTGGACCGGCGATTCTTTTCGACATCGCTCTGATCTAGAGCAATTCCGGGAAAAGTGCGAAACGGTTTTCAGAGCGCTTTGGTGACATCCGCAACAGGAAATGATCCGCCATGCCGTCAAGGCGGATCATTTGATGGCGGGTTGGCTCAGTAGGCTTCGAGCGGCCGGGACTGGCTGACAATCAGCGCGCCGATGGCGTCGGTGTTCTCAGGCGTCGACTGGAATCCCATCGCCGCTTCCTGCGGAGCGCTCGGAACGGAGGTGATGTAGCGACCTTTCAACGTGCCGCCGAAGCGGGAGGCGTCGGGCTCCTCCATCGGCTCCTGCATCGCCACCATGATCGGCTTCGCCGTGACGCGGCCGGCCTTCTGCCCTGGCGCGGCGGAGGCCGTCACATAGGTCTGCTGGGCAGCAACGGTTGTGGTCTTGGCCGGAAGCGCTGGCGCGGCAGCCGCGGTCGTAGCGGCCTGCTTGGCCGGATCAGCATGAACGATCGTCTTGACCACCGGCTCGGCGGAAGCGACGAGGACCGGAGCGGTGGGGTCGGTCTTCTGCGACTTGCCGGAGGCCATGGCGACCATCGGCTCATCCGGCAACGGCTGCCAGTTGCGGCCGCGCTTCTCATAGAAGGCATTGCCGCCGGCCACCATCGTGTAGTGCATGTTCTTGTAGGGGAAACGCAGGCCGGCGGTGTGGAAGAACATCGTGTTCTTGAGCTTGGCCTTGCGCTCGCCTTTCAGCACTGCCTCGGCGGCTTCCTCGACATCTGGCAATGCCCGCGAATTCATCGGGCGCGTCAGCACGCCCGGGGCGAACTGGCCCTTTTCGCCGACGACCTCGCAGATCGTGCTGCCATGCTGTCCCGAGCGTAGCCGATTCATCACGACCGTGCCGACGGCGATCATGCCGTCACGGCTCGACCGGTTGGACTCGAAGAACATCGCCCTTTGCAGGCACTCCTTGTCCTTCATCGAGTATTTATAGGAACGCGAGCTGAGGAAGCTCGGGGTGACGGCGTCGGTCAGGCTCGCCACCGACATGCCATGTGAAGCGGTCTGGCTGCAGCCGGCCAGGAGCAAGGGGGAAGCGGCGATGCCGATAAGCAGCAGCGGCGTCTTCCATCGCGTCGCGATCAACAAAAAAGCCTCATTTCCAGATGCCAGCCCGCCCCGAGATGTGGCAAGAATGAGACTCTTTCAGGCAAAAAGATGGCTAGATGGTTAGCAATCTCTGGACTTGGGTAAAACTTTATGAATGTCGCGAAATGAGCCCGTGAGCATGCCGGCAAAATGGTTAATATTGCGGCCCGGGCTCAATTTTCGTTCACAATCAATTAACTGGTGGCAGATGCCTTAGAACGGCAATTTCATTCCGGGCGGTATAGGCAAGCCCGCAGTCAATGCCTTGGTCTTTTCCTGCATGACCAACTCGACCTTATTTTTGGCATCATTGTGAGCGGCCAACAGCAAGTCTTCGAGGATCTCCACCTCGTCGTCCTTCAGCAAGGACGGATCGATCTTCAGCGCCTTCATTTCGAACTTGCCGGTCAGGGTCACGCTGACCAGGCCGCCACCCGCCTGCCCAGTGGCTTCCAGGGTGGCGATCTCATCCTGCATGGCCTGGAACTTGGCCTGCATTTCCTTTGCCTTGCCCATCAGGCCGAGAAGATCCTTCATCGTGAAACTTCCTCTTGTTGGAATCTACGTTAACGCGAGTATGATCTTGACCGAAACCGGTCCGTACTCTTTCCCTGACGCGTTCGTCAGCTCTAAATCTCTTCGTCGTCGGCAGCCGGCTCAATCGGCAGGTCGGCGTCAGCGCCTTCCGCTTCCGGCACATCGGGAATGCGCACGTCGATGATCTTGGCGCCGGGAAAGCGGGCGAGGATGGCGGCGACGGTCGGATCGCTCCTGGCATCGGAGAAGGCGTTCTCGCGCTTTGTCGTCTCCATCTCGGCCAGCGTCTTGCTACCCTCTTCCTTCGACAGCGAGACCAGCCAGTTGCGGCCGGTCCAGGCACGCAGCTTGGAGGTCAGGTCGTTGAGCAGCATCTTGGGCGCATCGTCGGTCAGGCAGACGTCGATGCGGCCAGGCTCGATGCGCACCAGCCGCACGCAGCGCTTGACCAACACCTTGAAGGCGATGTCGCGGTTGGCATCGGCCAGGGCCGCGATGTCGGCCAGCGACTTCACCGGAACGGCCGGTGTTTCGATGACCGGTTCGGGCGCCGGGACGAAGGCGGCGGGCGCGGGCTGCATCTCGACCAGCCGCATGGTCTGCCCTCCGCCGTTAGAGGCCGGCATCCGCGCCGGCGCCACGGCATTTGTGCCGCCGCCACTGCTTGCCGGCGCTCCATTGGCGCGCGGAGCGCCATTCGGCACAGGGGCCGCCCCCTCGAGCGATTTCAGCGCTTCGTCCAGCGTCGGCAGGTCGGCGGCGTGCGCCAGCCGGATCAGCACCATCTCGCCGGCGCTGACCGGACGGTTGGAGGACTGCACCTCGGGAATACCTTTCAGGAGCATCTGCCAGGTTCGCGAGAGCACGCGCACCGACAGCGTGCTCGCAAATTCGGCGCCGCGCCGCCGCTCGTCCTCGGAGAGCGAGGCATCATTGGCCGCGGCCGGCACGAACCGCAGACGCGTAACGAGGTGGTTGAATTCCGCCAGGTCGGTGAGCACCGCGGCCGGATCGGCGCCGGTATCGTATTGTGCGCGGAATTCGGACAAGGCCGCCGCAACATCGCCCTTCATGACGTGCTCGAACAGGTCGATGATACGGGCGCGGTCGGCCAAGCCCAACATGGCGCGAACGGCGGCGGCGCTGACGGTGCCGCTGCCATGGGCGATCGCCTGATCGAGGATGGAGAGCGAATCGCGCGCCGAGCCCTCGGCGGCCCGCGCAATCATCGCCAAAGCCTCATCATCCACGGAAATGCCTTCCTTGGCGGCAATCGAGGAAAGATGCGCGACGAGCGCGCCGGCATCGATGCGCCTCAGGTCGAAGCGCTGACAGCGCGACAGAACCGTGATCGGCACCTTGCGGATCTCGGTGGTGGCGAAGATGAATTTGACATGCGGCGGCGGCTCTTCCAGCGTCTTCAACAGGCCGTTGAAGGCCTGGGTGGAGAGCATGTGCACTTCGTCGATGATGTAGACCTTGTAGCGGGCCGCGACCGGCGCGTAGCGGACGCGGTCGATGATGTCCCTGATGTCGTCGATGCCGGTATGGGAAGCCGCGTCCATCTCGATGACGTCGACATGGCGGCCTTCCATGATCGCCTGGCAATGCTCGCCGGGGGTCGAAAGGTCGACGGAGGGCTGGTCGACAGTGGCGGTTTTATAGTTCAGGGCGCGTGCGAGAATGCGCGCCGTCGTCGTCTTGCCGACACCGCGCACGCCGGTCAGCATCCAGGCCTGGGCGATGCGGCCAGTGGCGAAGGCATTGGTGAGCGTGCGGACCATCGGCTCCTGGCCGATCAGTTCGGAGAAATTGGAGGGGCGGTATTTGCGCGCCAGCACGCGATAGGCGCCGGCCTTACCTGTCTCCAGGCTTTCTGGCCCCGAATTTCCGGCTTCGCTCATTCGCCGTCAAAAGCTCCAAGGACCGCGACGGAAGGCGGCCGATTCCTGCGCATAGTCTCGCCCGCACGGCTCGGCGCCGTCAATGTCGCGGGAGAAAGGCGAAGAGGCGGGAGGCTGGAACAATGACCCGTTCCGGGCTCGTTAGGGCTGCTTCCTTCCGGACCTGACCCGGTTGGCGAGTGGATCGTCCACCACCAACCTCCCAAGCTCCATATCGGCAATTCAGCGGCGAAATGCAAGGGTCGTAGTGGATCACCGGCCAGGCCATGCGGTGCAGACGACCTTCAAATCCGCAGGAGCGGTCAATGATTCGCTTGCAGCCACCTTGCCGTCGCTCTAGCGTTCAGGGTTTGAAGCATTCTCGAAAAGTGAGGGAAACGCCCATGCTGCCTGGCCTAAAGGCCGGTTTCACACTGGACGCCCGATTGGAGGCGGACAGTGAGCAGCTCATGTGGCTCGGCCTGTGCGAGCTCCGGCTGATGAACGATCGCCGCTGGCCGTGGCTGGTCCTGGTGCCGCAGCGGCCGGGCGTGGAGGAAATCCACGACCTGACGCCGCTCGACCAGACGATGCTGACCTTCGAGACCAATATGGTGGCGCACGCGCTGAAGCGGGTGACCGGCTGCACCAAGATCAACACCGGGGCGCTCGGCAACATCGTGCGCCAGCTGCACGTCCATGTCATCGCCCGCAGCGAGAGCGACCCCGGCTGGCCAGGGCCGGTCTGGGGGCATGGCATGCGCGAGCCGTATGAGCGCTCCGACATCCGCCGGTTTGCCGAAAAGATCAAGGCAGCGCTATAAGCCCATCAGTGTCCATTCCTGCCCCTCCTCGAGTCTCCTATGAACTTTCGTCTGTTTGACGCGCCTTTGCGCGAGCCGAGCCAATTCGTCGGTTTCGCCGGCAACCGGATCGACCGGCAATCGGAAAACCGCGCCGACGACGCGGTCGAGAAGGCGCTTGGCGAGCGATCGGCGCGGCTGATGCTGATGCATGGCGGCAGGCTTTATCTGAAGCTCGACGACGGCAAATTCGACCCATGGTTCGAAGCGGCGGAAAGCCAGGCCTTCGAGGTTTCGCTCGACGGCGGCGTGCTGCTCGGCCTTTCGGAGAGCGGCCCGGTGCTGGCCGTGCCCGCCGGCATCGAACCGGAAAATCTCCCGGAAACGGTGAAGGCGATCGACTACCGCTCCGTCTATATGCAGGGGCTGATAGACGAAGCGGCGGCCGGCGCGCTGGCGCAGGGCGCTGCGCTGCTCGCCTGGCATGCCAGCCACGCTTTCTGCAGCAAATGCGGCAATCGCTCGGAGATGCGCGCCGGCGGCTACAGGCGGCATTGCGCAGCTTGCGGCACCGACCATTTCCCGCGCACCGATCCGGTGGCGATCATGCTGACGGCGACGCGCGAGAAATGCCTGCTCGGGCGCGGCCGGCATTTCGGGCCCGGCATGTATTCGGCCCTTGCCGGCTTCATCGAGCCCGGCGAGACGATAGAGGCGGCGGTGCGCCGCGAGACGCTGGAGGAGGCCGGAATCCGGCTCGGCCGCGTCGTCTACCACGCCAGCCAGCCCTGGCCGTTCCCCTATTCGCTGATGATCGGCTGCTTCGGCGAGCCGCTCAACGAGGACATCCAGGCCGACCTGAATGAGCTCGAAGACTGCCGCTGGTTTTCGCGCGATGAGGTGCGCTCGATGCTGGAGAGAACGCACCCCGGCGGCCTGATCACGCCGCCGAAAGGAGCGATCGCCCACCACCTCATCCGCGCCTGGGTCAACAGCGAATAGGAGCCGAGAAATGATCCGTCATACCGTCGTGTTCACGCTGAAGCATCCGCCGCATTCGCTGGAGGCGAAGCGGTTCCTCCACGATGCCAAGAAGATCCTGACGGCGATCAAGGGTGTGACGCATTTCGAGCAGCTGCGCCAAGTGAGCCCGAAGAACGACTATCAGTTCGGCTTCTCGATGGAGTTCGCCGACCAGGCTGCCTACACCAGATACAACGAGCATCCCGACCACGTCGCGTTCGTGCGCGACCGCTGGGTGCCTGAGGTCGAGAAATTTCTCGAAATCGACTATGTCCCGCTCGGCTTTGGCTGAGATTGGATCGAGCGCCGGCGTCTAAGATTGACGCGGACCTCCATGAGGTCGTCATCCCAGGGCGGAGCGACGCGAAGCGGAGCGCAGACCCTGGGGATCCATGCCGTTACCTCAGTCGAGGGGCGCAGCGGAGCAGAATCTGGACCGTCCTAACGCGTTGAAGTCCGGGCATGGATCCTCGGGTCTGCGCCGCGTCGCTTCGCTCCTTGCTTCGCCCGTGGATGACGAAGCATCAAGTCCTTTGCCAATCTCGAAGGTCCTAGGAACCACCTAATCGGCGACCTTCCACTGCTCGCGCGACGCGCTTGCCGGATAGACGCCGAGAATGCGCATCTCGCGCGAGAAGAAGCGCAATTCGTCGAGCGCCAGCTTGACCAGCGGATCATCGGGGTGGCCCTCGATGTCGGCATAAAACAGCGTCGCTGTGAAAGCGCCGAGCTGGTAGCTCTCGAGCTTGGTCATGTTGATGCCGTTGGTGGCGAAGCCGCCCATGGCCTTGTAGAGCGCGGCCGGCACGTTGCGGACGCGGAAGATGAAGGTGGTCATCATCTTGGCTTCCAGCGAGGGGCGCTCGGCCCATTGCTTGTTCTTGGTCAGCACGACGAAGCGGGTGACGTTCGAGTCGGTGTCCTCGACATTCTTCTCGATGATGTCGAGGCCGTAGAGCTCGGCGGCAAGCGCAGGCGCAAGCGCCGCCATCGTGCGGTCCTTGACCTCGGAGACCATCTTGGCCGATCCCGCCGTGTCGCCGGCGACAACCGGCTTCCAGCCATTCTTGCGGATGTATTTGCGGCATTGGCCAAGGGCATGGATATGGCTGTGCACGCTTCTGATCTCTTCGCGTTTCACGCCCGGCAGCACCATCAGCTGGAAATGGATGGGCAGGAAATACTCGCCGACGATGTGCAGGCGCGATTCCGGCAAAAGATGATGGATGTCGGCGACGCGCCCGGCAATCGTGTTCTCGATCGGGATCATGGCGAGCTCGGCCTTGCCGGTCTCGACCGCGTTGAAGGCGTCTTCGAAGGTGGGACAGGGCAACGGCTCCATCGAGGGGAACATGTTGCGGCAAGCGGTATCGGAATTGGCGCCCGGCTCGCCCTGGAAGGATATTCTGTTGGTCTTTTCAGGCATGCGCCAAGGTCTCGCTTACGGATGTCTCAGTTTGAAAGAATTTGCCTGGCGCGCTCGAGATCGTCGGGCGTGTCGACGCCGAGCGGCAGCGACCGGACGATCTCGGCATCGATGCGCATGCCGGCTTCCAGCGCTCGCAGCTGCTCCAGCCGCTCACGGCGTTCGAGCGGCGACGGCTTCAGCGCCACGAAGCGTTCCAGCGCTGTCCGGCGGTAGGCATAGAGGCCGATGTGGTGATAGAGCGGGCCCTCCCCCCACGGCGCCGTGGCGCGCGTGAAATAGAGCGCCTTCAGCCTTGTCGCCGAGAGCGGCGAGCCGACGATCTTGACCACGTTCGGATTGGTCCTTTCCTCGTCGCGCACAATCTCGACGCCGAGCGTGGCTATGTCGACCGACGGGTCGGCGAAGGGCCGCAGCGATGCGCCGATGATCTCAGGATCGATGGTCGGCAGATCGCCCTGGACGTTGACGATGGTTTCGACCTTTTTCTCCGGGTCCAGCAGGGTGAGGGCCTCGAAGATGCGGTCGGATCCCGATTCGTGGTCCGCGCGCGTCATCACCGCCTCGAAACCGTGATCCCTTACCGCCGAGGCGACCGCTTCGGTGTCGGTCGCCACCACCACACGGCCGAGCCCAGCCTCGGCGCCGCGGCGGGCGACATGGACGATCATCGGCGCGCCGGCGATGTCGGCCAGCGGCTTGCCCGGCAGGCGCGTCGAGGCCATGCGGGCGGGGATCAGGATCAATGTCGACATGGGACTTCTGGGACAGCCGGGGAAGCGGATGGAAAAGTGGCAAAACGTCTCACTGGAAGCGCCCTTATAGGTGTTGCAACGACGAAGCAAAAGACCTAGTTTCCGCGCGATTTAACGGGCCCGTTGGGGCCTTCGCTATACCGACGGACGGAGTGGACGGGACGGTCCGCCGGAAAAGGGAGCAAGGGGCGTATGGATTCCAACGAAGTCAACAAGCTGCTCGCCGGATTCCTCGGAACCTGTTTCGTCGTCTTTTCCGTGGGCATCGTTTCCGACGGGCTGTTTGCCTCCCCCGCTCCCGAGAAGCCGGGCTTCGCCATCGAGGCGGCCGAGCCGGCCGAAGGCGGCGGCGCTGCCGCGCCCGCGGCCGAAGCCAAGCCGATCGCCGACCTGCTCGCGACCGCCAATGCCGAGACGGGCGCCGCCATTTTCAAGAAGTGCCAGGCCTGCCATTCCGGCGAAAAGGGCGGCCCCAACAAGGTCGGTCCGGACCTCTGGGACATCATCGATCGCCCCGTCGCCGAGCATGAGGGCTTCGCCTATTCGGCCGGCATGAAGGATTTCTCCAAGGGCGGCGCCGAGAAGTGGACCTACGACAACCTCAACCACTTCATCAACGCGCCGAAGAAGTTCGTGAAGGGCACGGCGATGGGCTTTGCCGGCCTGCCGAAGGATGAGGACCGCGCCAACGTGATCGCCTATCTGCGCACGCTGTCGGACAATCCGAAGCCGCTGCCGCAGCCGGGCGCTTCGGCGGAAGCCAAGCCCGCCGAAGGCGCCGCCGCGGCGAAACCGGCCGCAGGTACGGCACCCGCCAAGCCGGCCGAAGGTGCCGCCCCGGCCAAGCCGGTCGCGCCCGCGCAATAAACATTTCGTCATAAAGACACCTTGGAAAAGCCGGGTTCGTCCCGGCTTTTTTGTTCGGAAAGCCGCATATGCTGAGACAAAAGCCGGCGCTTGCGGTTTTCACCGGCGTCAAATGATCTAGATTGCCGGTGGGTACTGTTGCGACGAGGAGAACGCATGACGGTCGGCCGCTCCCGGACGTTTTTCGCATCGATGCTGGCGATCGCCTTCGCCGCCAGCCTGCAGGCCAGCCTCGCTGATGAGTGGCACACCACGTCCTCGCTGACCGGCCCGTCCAAATACGGCGAAAATTTCCAACGCTACGACTATGTCAATCCGGACGCTCCCAAGGGTGGCGCCCACGACTCCGTCGTTGTCGGCACTTTCGACAGCTTCAACCCCTATATCGTGCCGGGGTCGCCGGCCGCGGGGCTCGCCGGGTTCGGCGGCGGCCTGCTCTACGACACGCTGATGGACCAGGCGACCGACGAGGGCAGCGTCAGCCACCCGCTGGTTGCCGAGGCCTATAAATACCCGCCCGACTATTCCTCGGCGACCTACCGGCTCGACCGGCGCGCCAAATGGCATGACGGCCAGCCGATCACCGTCGACGATGTGGTCTGGTCGTTCCAGGTGCTGAAGGCCAACGCTCCCCAATACAACCGCTATTTCGAGAACGTTACCGACGCGGTGGCGATTTCCGACCGCGAGGTCGAGTTTCATTTCAACCAGAAGGGCAACCGCGAGCTGCCCAAGATTATCGGCGATCTGGTCGTCCTGCCGAAGCACTGGTGGGAGGGCACCGATGCCAGCGGCAAGAAGCGCGACATCACCAGGCCGACTCTCGAGCCGCCGCTGGGATCAGCCGCCTACAAGATCGCCAGCTTCAAGCCGGGTTCCGAGATCGTCTGGCAGCGCGTGGCTGATTACTGGGGCGCCAAGCTGCCGGTGAAGATCGGCCGGGAGAACTTCGACACTCAGCGCTTCACCTACATACTGGACGAGAATGCTGCGTGGCAGGCCTTTACCAAGGGCGGGCTAGACGACATCAAGGCCGAAAACAGCTCGCGGCGGTGGGCGACGGCTTACAACTTTCCGGCGGTGAACGCCGGCGACGTGATCAAAAAGGAATTCAAGACCACTTCGCCGGAGCCGATGCAAGCCTTCATGCTGAACCAGCGCCGGCCGCTGTTCCAGGATCGCCGGGTCCGCGAGGCGCTAACCTATCCCTATGACTTCGAGACGATGAACCGAACGCTGTTCTTCAATTCCAACACGCGCACCCAAAGCTATTTCCAAGGTACGGAACTCGCGTCGAGCGGATTGCCGCAAGGCAAGGAACTCGAAATCCTCGAGAAGTATCGCGACAAGCTGCCGCCTGAACTGTTCACCCAGGAATTCAAGCTGCCGGTCTACGACTCACCGCAAGCGGAGCGGAAATATCTGAAGCAGGCTGTCGACCTCTTCGCCCAGGCCGGCTGGGTGATCAAGGGCGGCAAGATGATGAACGCCAAGAGCGGCGCGCCATTCAAATTCGAGATCCTCGGCACGTCCGACACGGATCAGATCCTCTCCGGCAACTATATCGCCAATCTGCGCAAGATCGGCGTCGATGCGACGCTGCGCATCATCGACCCCAGCCAGTACGTCAACCGCGTCAACAATTTCGACTACGACGTCATCACCAACGTGCTGCAGCAGTCGGATTCGCCCGGCAACGAACAGCGCGATTTCTGGAGTTCGAAGTCCGCCGATTCACCCGGCTCGCGCAATTACTCCGGCATCAAGGACCCGGTCGTCGACGCGCTGGTGGACCGCGTCATCTTCGCCACCGACCGCGACGATCTCGTCGCCGCCACTCATGCGCTCGATCGCGTGCTGTTGTGGAACTACTATACCGTGCCGCAATACTACCGGGCGGTGGTCTGGCTTGCCTACTGGAACAAGTTCGGCATGCCCGAAAAGCAGCCCAGCTACCGTGGCGCCGATATCGACTCCTGGTGGATCGATACGGCGAAGGAAAAGGCATTGACCGCCAAATACAGGGGTAACTGATGAGGCGGCAGACATTGCTTCCTCGTCGTGACTTCCTGGCGCTCGGCGCGGCGGCGACTGCCGCAGTGCTGCTGCCGGGTCGGGCTTTCGCTCAGACCCCGACCGGTGTCAAATTGCATGGGCTGTCGGCGTTCGGCGATTTGAAATACAAGCCTGACTTCGCGCATTTCGATTATGTCAATGTCGATGCGCCGCAAGGCGGCACCTTCAATTTCCAGCCTTTCAACTGGGTCGCGAACCAGACCCCGCTGACCTTCAGCACCCTGAATTCATTCGTCCCCAAGGGCGATGCGCCGCAGCGCACGGAAATGTGCTTCGATGCGCTGATGGTGCGGGCGCTTGACGAGCCCGACGCCGTCTATGGGCTGATCGCCGACGGGGTCACGATTTCCGACGACCGCAACGGCTTCACCTTCTCGCTGCGCCCGCAGGCCCGTTTCCACGACGGCACGCCGCTGACGGCCGAGGATGCCGCCTTCACCTTCAAGCTGCTGAAGGACAAGGGGCACCCAGACTATTCGCTGTCGCTGACGCATCTGGAGGACGCCGTAGCGGTGGACGCCCACACGCTTGAACTCAAATTCTCAGGCAAGCAGGCCTCCCGCACGATTCTCAACGTCGTCCAGATGCCGATCCTGTCGAAAGCCTTCTATACGGCCAATCCGTTCGATTCCTCGCAGATGAATCCTCCGTTGGGTTCAAGCGCCTACAAGATCGGCCGCTGGTCGGCCGGGGCCTGGATCGAATATGAGCGGGTGGCCGACTATTGGGGCAACGATCTTCCGGTCAATCGCGGCCAGAACAATTTCCAGCGCATTCGCATCGAATCCTACCAGAACCGCAACGCCGCGTTCGAAGCGTTCAAGAAGGGCGAGATCCTCTACAGGGAAGAATCCGTTTCGCGTGTCTGGGCCACGGGTTACGATTTTCCGGCTGTCACGGCCGGCAAGGTGGTGAAGCACGAATTCCCGGCGGAAAAGGTGCCTTCCATGCAGGCCACCGCCGTCAATCAAAGGCGGGAACAGTTCCGGGACTCCCGCGTTCGGCAGGCGATCGCACTCTGCTTCGACTTCGAATGGACCCGACGCAATTTCTTCTACGGCTCATATGAGCGCTCGCAGTCTTGCTTCGAGAAATCGGATTTTCGCGCCGAAGGCGTGCCGTCGCCGCAGGAACTGACTTTGCTGGAGCCGCTGCGGGATCAGATTCCGCCCGAGACTTTCGGCGAAGCCGTGACCCAGGCTGTATCGAACGGCTCAGGCCGCGACCGCCAATTGCTGGGCAAGGCGGCGAAGCTTCTCGCCGAGGCCGGCTGGAAGCGATCCGGCGCGTTTGTCGTGAACGACAAGGGCGGACGGCTATCAGCCGAAATCCTCGTCGACGACGACGCGTTCGTGCAGATTTACTCGCCCTGGGTCGACAATATGAAGGCTGTCGGCATCGATGCCTCAATCCGGCTGGTCGATGCCGCGCAGTATCAATTGCGACAGAACACATTCGACTACGACATGATCTCCGCCGCCTTCTCCTTTAGCGCAACCCCGACCCGTGATGACCTCGAGACCTTCTTCCATTCGCGAAGCGCGTCGGTCTCAGGCTCTCGGAACCTGCCGGGCATAGCGAGTCCGGCTATAGACGCGCTGATCGACGCCGTCGGCGCGGCCAAGGACCGTGAGAGCCTCACCGTCGCCATGCGGGCGCTCGATCGGGCCTTGCGCGCTCGGCGCGATTGGATTCCAAGTTGGTATCTGGCGAATCACCGAAGCGCCTATTGGGACATGTTCGGCTTTCCCGAGCAGAAGCCCGATTTCGGCTTTCCGGTCGAAGCGCTGTGGTGGGTCGACAAGGGCAAGGCGGCGAAAATTGGCAAAGGGTGAATTTCTTGCGGGCGTCGGTGCCGCCCCTCACCTGCCTGCCGGCATCCTCTCCCCGTATAGTGACGGGGAGCGGGAAGCCTTCATCTATGGTTTCGCCAATCACAAGCGCCGTGGCGAACGTGCCGAGATCGCGGCCAGCCCCTTTCTCCCCGTCACTTTACGGGGAGAAATGTCCGGCAGGACGATGAGCGGCGGCGCCGACGCCGACAATTGGTCTGAAGCGATTGCCTCGGGGACGCCTCCAGATACAGTGGTCTTCCCCAAGGAGGGCAACATCTGATGGGCGCCTATATCCTGCGCCGCATCCTGCTGATGATCCCGACGCTGTTCGGCATCATGGCGATCTCCTTCGCCGTCATCCAGTTCGCGCCGGGCGGCCCGGTCGAGCAGGTCATCGCCAAGCTCACCAACCAGGGCGGCACCGATCGCCTCGGCGGCGGCGGTGGCGACGCGGGCGCCACCAATTTCGACGTCGCCGGCGATGTCGGCTCGAAATATCGCGGGGCCCAAGGGTTGGACCCCGAATTCATCAAGAAGCTCGAAAAGCAGTTCGGCTTCGACAAGCCGCCGCTCGAGCGCTTCGGCATGATGCTGTGGAACTATGCCCGCTTCGACTTCGGGGACAGTTATTTCCGCGACATCTCGGTGCTCGACCTGATCCTGGAAAAGATGCCGGTGTCGATCTCGATCGGACTCTGGATCACGCTGCTCTCCTACCTGATCTCGATCCCGCTCGGCATCCGCAAGGCGGTGCAGGACGGCTCGACCTTCGATGTCTGGACGAGCGGCGTGGTGATCGTCGGCTATGCCATCCCCGGCTTCCTGTTCGGCATCCTTTTGATGGTGCTGTTTGCCGGCGGCTCGTTCTGGGATTGGTTCCCGCTGCGCGGCATCGTTTCCGACAATTGGGACCAGCTGTCCTGGCCGGACAAGATCATCGACTATTTCTGGCACATGACGCTGCCGCTGACCGCACTTGTGCTGTCGGCCTTCGCCACGACGACGCTTTTGACCAAGAACTCGTTCCTCGAGGAGATCCGCAAGCAATATGTGGTGACGGCGCGCGCCAAGGGTCTGTCGGAGCGCAAGGTGCTTTATGGCCATGTCTTCCGCAACGCCATGCTGATCGTTATCGCAGGGTTCCCGGGCGCCTTCATCTCGGCCTTCTTCACCGGCTCGCTGCTGATCGAAAACATCTTCTCGCTCGACGGGCTCGGTCTGCTCGGCTTCAAGTCGGTGATCGACCGCGACTACCCGGTGGTCTTTGCCAATCTCTACATCTTCTCGCTGCTCGGCCTGTTCGTCGCCCTGCTCTCGGACCTGATCTACACCTGGGTCGATCCGCGCATCGATTTCGAGCGGAGAGACGTCTGATGACGGCAGCTTCGGCAGAAGCCAAGCCGGCCCGCGCCGCCCGGCCGTGGTTGTCGCCGCTCAATCAGCGGCGGCTGCAAAACTTCAAGGCGAACCGGCGCGGCTACTGGTCGCTGTGGATCTTCCTGTTGCTGTTCGTGCTGTCGCTGTTTTCCGAATTGATCGCCAACGACAAGCCCATCATCGCCTCCTACAGGGGCGAGATCCTGTTTCCGGTGCTCGTCGCCTATCCGGAGGAGAAATTCGGCGGCTTCTATGCCGTCACGGACTATCGCGATCCGGTGATCCAGGACGAGATCAATGCCAATGGCTGGATGATCTGGCCGCCGGTCCGCTACTCCTATCAAACGGTCAACAACGCCATCCCAGAAGCCGCACCCGCCAAGCCGTCCTGGCTTTACGACAAGAAGACGCGCTGCAGCCAGTATCCGCAGGGCGAAGCCGATCCCAACTGCGTCGTCGGCAACTGGAATTGGCTGGGCACCGACGACCAGGCGCGGGACGTGCTGGCGCGCGTGCTTTACGGCTTCCGCATCTCGGTGCTGTTCGGGCTGATCCTGACGCTCGGCTCCTCGCTGATCGGCGTCGCGGCGGGCGCGGTGCAAGGCTATTTCGGCGGATGGACGGACCTTCTGTTCCAACGCTTCATCGAGATCTGGTCGGCGATCCCGGTGCTTTATCTGCTCCTCATCGTCTCCGCGATCCTGCCGCCCGGCTTCTTCATCCTGCTCGGTCTGATGCTGCTGTTCTCCTGGGTGGCGCTGGTCGGCGTGGTGCGGGCCGAGTTCCTGCGCGCGCGCAACTTCGAATATGTCAACGCGGCGCGCGCGCTTGGCGTGCCCAACCTCACCATCATGTTCCGCCATCTCCTGCCCAACGCCATGGTGGCGACGCTGACCTTCCTGCCCTTCCTGCTCTCGGGCTCGATCTCGACGCTGACCTCGCTCGACTATCTCGGCTTCGGCCTGCCGCCGGGTTCGGCCTCGCTCGGCGAATTGCTGAAGCAGGCGCAACGCAATCTCAACGCGCCCTGGCTCGGCATCTCCGGCTTCATCGTGATTTCGCTGATGCTGTCGCTGCTGGTCTTCATCGGCGAGGCGACGCGCGATGCCTTCGATCCGCGCAAGACGTTCAAATGAGCGAGCCTCTGCTTTCCGTCCGCGATTTGAGTGTCGCCTTCGCGCAAGGCGGCACGCAATCGATCGCCGTCGACCACGTCTCCTTCGAGATCGGCAAGGGCGAGACGGTCGCGCTGGTCGGCGAATCCGGATCCGGCAAATCGGTCTCCGCGCTGTCGGTGCTGAAGCTGTTGCCCTATCCGTCGGCCAGCCACCCCTCGGGAAAGATCCTGTTCCACGGCGCCGACCTGCTCCACGCCAACGAAAGGACGCTGCGCGGCGTGCGCGGCAACAAGATCACCATGATCTTCCAGGAGCCGATGACCTCGCTCAATCCGCTGCACACGATCGAGCAGCAGATCGTCGAGGTGCTGAAGCTGCATCAGGGGCTGGGCGATCGCCAGGCCCACGCTCGCACGTTGGAGCTGCTCACCGAGGTCGGGATACGCGACCCGCAGAAGCGGCTCGATGCCTATCCGCACCAGCTCTCCGGCGGCCAGCGCCAGCGCGTCATGATCGCCATGGCCTTGGCCAACGAGCCGGAACTCTTGATTGCCGACGAGCCGACGACGGCGCTCGACGTGACCGTGCAGGCGCAGATCCTCGAACTGCTCGCCGGCCTGAAAAGCCGCAAGCGCATGTCGATGCTATTCATCACCCATGACCTCGGCATCGTCAGAAAGATCGCCGACCGCGTCTGCGTCATGACGAAGGGCAAAATAGTCGAGACCGGGCCGACCAAGGAGATCTTCGCCAACCCGCAACACGCCTATACCAAGCACCTCTTGGCCGCCGAGCCGAAGGGCAAACCGCCGGCGGCGAATGCCGATGCCACGGCCGTCATGACCGGCAAGGACATCAAGGTCTGGTTCCCGATCAAGCGGGGCTTCTTCCGCCGCACCGTCGACCATGTGAAGGCGGTGGACGGCATCGACGTTACCGTACGCGCCGGCCAGACGCTCGGCGTGGTCGGTGAATCCGGCTCCGGCAAGACGACGCTCGGCCTGGCGCTTGCGCGGATGATCTCGTCCACGGGCGCGATCAACTTCAACGGGCGCGACATCAACCAGCTTTCCTTCAGCGCCATGCGGCCGCTGCGGCGCGAGCTGCAGATCGTGTTCCAGGACCCGTTCGGATCCTTGAGCCCGCGCATGTCGGTCGCGGAGATCATTGAGGAAGGGCTGAAGATCCACGCGCCGAAACTCTCGCCCGATGAGCGCGACGACAAGGTCGTCGAGGTGTTGAAGGAAGTCGGTCTCGACCCGGAGACGCGTCACCGCTATCCGCATGAATTCTCGGGCGGCCAGCGCCAGCGTGTCGCCATCGCCCGCGCCATGGTGCTCAACCCGCGCTTCGTCATGCTCGACGAGCCGACCTCGGCGCTCGACATGAGCGTGCAGGCGCAGGTGGTCGATCTGTTGCGCAACCTGCAGGCCAGGCACAACCTCGCTTATCTCTTCATCAGCCACGACCTGAAGGTCATCCGCGCCCTTGCCAATGACGTGATCGTCATGCGCAATGGTCAGATCGTCGAAGCCGGGCCGTCCGAACAGATTTTCGACCGCCCGCAAACCGACTATACGAGGGCGCTGATCTCGGCCGCGTTCCGGATCGAAACGGCACCGACCGGGGTCGTCAGCGAGTAGGCTGGAAATACAGGAAAGACACTCCACGAATGGAAAAAGGCAAAGTTCTGCTTGCCCTCACCGGCTTTCACCCGCAGCGCTGGCGCGAACTGCTCGCGGCCGAGCGCGAGGTGGTGCTGGAGCCCGATGGTCCGAGCGATCCCTCGATCGCTTATGCAGTGGTGTGGAAGCAGAAACCGAATCTGTTGTCGTCGCTGCCCAATTTGCGCGCCATCTTCTCGATCGGCGCAGGCGTCGACCATATCTTCGCCGACCCCGGCCTGCCCGAGGTGCCGATCGTCCGGGTCGTTGCCGACAATCTCACGCAATACATGACCGAGTATGTCGTCTGGCGCGTGCTCGACCACCATCGCCAGGGCATGCTCTACCGAGCGCAACAGCAGAAGAAGACCTGGCACGAGCCGCCGCAACGCCCGGCCGGCGACATCTCGGTCGGCATCATGGGTCTCGGCAACCTTGGCCGCGCCGCGGCATCGGTGCTTTTGGCGCTAGGCTTCGCCGTGAACGGCTGGTCGCGCACCGAGCACCCGATGCAGGGCGTGTCGACCTATTCCGGCGAAGGCGGGCTGATCCCCTTCCTCAACGCCACCGACATCCTGGTGGTGCTGTTGCCGCTGACGCCGCGCACGCAAGGCATCGTCAATTACGCCGTTCTGAAGGAATTGCGCAAACGCAACGGCCTCGGCGGCTCGGTGCTGATCAACGCCGGGCGCGGGCGGCTGCAGAAGGATGCCGACATCCTGCGCGCGCTGGACGACGGCACGCTGAAGGAAGCGAGCCTCGACGTGTTCGAGGTCGAGCCGCTGCCGAAGACGAGCCCGTTGTGGAGCCATCCGAAAGTGTTCGTGACGCCGCATGCGGCGGCGACCTCGGACCCGGCCCATCTGGTGCCGATCATGCTTCGGCAAATGGCCGCCTTCGAGCGCGGCGAAAAGCTCGAAAACGTCGTCGATCGCGAAGCGGGTTACTGAGTAGACGCCGGCTTCGAGCCCGGCAGCGCGAACTTGTCCTTCTTCTTCGGCTTGCCGCAATCGCGCCGTTCGATCGAACGGTTCATTGCGTCGATCTCGCCGCTCGCCTTGTCGCTGTCGCGCTGCGCCCTGGAGCGCATGTCCGGCGTAAACGGGCCAAAACCCATCGCCGGATTGGAGAAAGCCGGTTTTGCGGTGACCGGCAGGTTGTATTGCTGCGCCAGCGCGTTGCGATTGGCTAGCAGCTGGTCGCAGGGCACGCTGTCATATTGCAGCGAGGATTGGACGTTTTCGTCCTGGCGCTCCGCCATCGAAGTGCCGCCAACGCAGCCGGCCGTCATCAGGCAAGATGCCAACACAGCCATGGTCCAGCGCATGGTAATTCTCCGTGCCGTATCGCCACGCCCTAAGCCGACACGCGATTCGGGCTTTTTCGCGAGCAGCCGTCGCCCTCATTCCGCCGGCCTGCGACGGGCTATCACCGCAAGGCCTCCTACTGGCTCGCCGCGGTCATGCCGGATGGTCGTGCTTTCCAGCGACAGGATCGCAAACCCGCTGTCGGCGAGAACGCGCCGCACATAGGCCACGGAATGCGCGTAGCGCCGCGAGGGCAGCAATGCAAAGTCATCGCCACAGGCAAGTGTCTCGACCGAGAACGCAAAGAGGCCTTCATCGACCAGACTGTTGGCAACTGCTCCAACAATGCGTTCGAGCGCCCCGACATAGATGAACACGTCGGCGGCGACCACGAGGTCGGCTTTCGAGCCAGGTCGAGAGAAATGCTGGAGATCGGACTTGGAGAGCTTGTCGTAGATGCCTTTGGCGCGCGCCTTCCGCAACATGCTGCTCGAAATGTCATAGCCTTCCAGCCGGTCGACGATCGGGCGCAGCCTTTCGCCCATCAGGCCGGTGCCGCAGCCGAGGTCGAGCGCCAGCCGGAACCGGCCCGGGCTCGCCGCGCGAATGGCGCGATCGAGAAACTCTGGCATTCGATAACCGAGTTTCCCGACCAGCGATTGCTCGAAATTGTCGGCATAGTGATCGAACAGGGTCTCGACGAAAGCACTGGGCGGAGCCGCTGCCACCGGCGCATGGCCGATCAGCTGCAGCTTGAGCGCGGAACCCAGCCGGTCCGCGGGATCGAGCTTCAAGGCCATCGCCCATGCCTGGGCTGCCTGGTCGGGAAAACGTGCGGCCTCCTGCATCTCGCCGAGCCGGAACCAGCCCGCCGCCCATTGCGGCGCCAGCTCCAGCGCGCCAAGCAAAAGCTCCGCCGCCTGCGCAGGCTCGCCGGAGGCCAGCAGCATCTCGGCGAAGTCGGCGCGACGGTCGGCGGTCAAATAGCCGGACGAGGCCTGAAGTGGTTTCATGGTTCCATTGGTCCCGCCGGTGTGCGAACCGGCGGCCGGCTGTAGGACGAGTCAGCAGTCTGTTGCAACAGGCTTCCCGCGTCGAATTTAGCCACTATGTTCAAGGCCATGCGCGCCAGCGACCTGCTCAAGCCACGACCCGAAGGGCTCTACTGCCCGCCAGGCGATTTCTTCATCGATCCGGTGCGGCCGGTCAGCCGCGCACTGATCACGCACGGCCATTCCGATCATGCGCGCTCAGGCCACCGCTCGGTGCTTGCCACCCAGCAAACGCTCGACATCATGGGCCTGCGCTATGGCGAGGATTTCGCCGAAACCACGCAGGCAGCCGTCATCGGCGGGACGATCGATATCAACGGCGTCTCCGTCACTTTCCATCCGGCCGGGCATGTGCTGGGTTCGGCGCAGATCGTCGTCGAGCATCAGGGCCTGCGCATCGTCGCCTCCGGCGACTACAAGCGCCAGAAAGACGCTACCTGCCTGCCATTCGAGCCGGTGCCTTGCGATGTCTTCATCACCGAGGCGACCTTCGGGCTGCCGGTGTTCCGGCACCCGCCGGACCATGAGGAGATCGCGCGCCTCCTCAAATCGGCGATGCAATTTCCCCAGCGTTCGCACCTGATCGGCGCCTATGCGCTGGGCAAGGCGCAGCGCGTCATGCGGCTGCTGCGCGAGGCCGGTTACGACAGGCCGATCTACATCCACGGCGCGCTCGCCAAGCTCAGCGAATATTACCAGAGCCAAGGCATCGATCTGGGGCAGATCGAACCAGCGACGGTGGAAAGCGGCGGCAAGGCCGATTTCGAAGGCGCCATCGTCGTCGGGCCGCCGGCCGCCTTCGCCGACCGCTGGGCGCGGCGCTTCCCCGACCCGATCGCCTGCTTCGCTTCAGGTTGGATGCGCATCCGTCAGCGCGCCAAGCAGGGCGGCGTCGAGCTGCCGCTGATCATTTCCGACCATTCCGACTGGGACGAGCTCATCGCCACGATCAAGGAAACCGGCGCCGAGGAGATCTGGGTGACGCATGGCCGCGAGGAAGCGCTGGTGCGCTGGTGCGAGCTGGAGGGCATCGCCGCGCGGCCGCTGCATCTTGTTGGCTACGAGGACGAGGGCGATTGATGGAACAGTGTTCGCCAATCGCCGCCGCCGAGTTCTACGGCGCCCCCCTCTGTCCTGCCGGACATCTCTCCCTCAAGGGGGGAGATTGGCAATTTCAGCGCCGACGCATCTCCCGCGACGCGAGAGATTGGCGAAAGCCGGCGCGGCATCTGATTTCCCCCCTTGAGGGGGAGATGGCCGGCAGGACAGAGGGGGGCGCCTTGCGCCTGCTCTTGCGATCGGCATGGCGCAACCAACGATGAACCGCTTCGCCGAGCTCCTCGACCGGCTGGTGCTGACGCCTTCGCGCAACGGCAAGCTGACGCTGCTCACCGACTATTTCCGCAGCGTCGAGGATCCCGACCGCGGGCTGGCGCTGGCGGCGATCACCGGCGATCTGTCGATCGCGGCGGTGAAGCCGGCGATGCTGCGCGCGCTGGTGGTCGAGCGCATGGACCCCGTGCTGTTCGGCTATTCCTACGATTATGTCGGCGACCTCGCCGAGACGGTGTCGCTGGTCTGGCCGCAGCCGGCCGGCCACATGCCGAACCACGCACCGACGCTCGCCGAAGTGGTCGGCAAGCTCCAGGCGGCGAGCCGCTCCGACGGGCCGCAGGTGCTCGCCAGGCTTCTCGACAGCGCCAGCATCTCTGCGCGCTTCGCCATCATCAAGCTGGTTACCGGCGGGTTGCGCATCGGCGTGTCGGCGCGGCTTGCCAAGCAGGCGTTGGCCGATCTCGGCCAAGTCGATGTCGTCGAGATCGAGGAGCTCTGGCACGGGCTGACGCCTCCCTACACGGCGCTCTTTGCGTGGCTGGAAGGCCGGGCGGAAAAACCGAGAAGCGCCGCGCTCGCATTGTTCCGGCCGGTGATGCTGTCCAACGCGGTCGACGACGGCGATTTGGAAAAGCTCGAACCGGCCGATTATGCGGCGGAGTGGAAATGGGACGGCATCCGGGTCCAGGCGGTGTGCGAGGGCGGCATCCGCCGGCTGTATTCGCGCACCGGCGACGATGTTTCCGGCGCCTTCCCGGACCTCGCCGCGACGATGGATTTCGAGGCGGCGCTCGACGGCGAATTGCTGGTCGGCGACCCGCGCGAGGCGACCGGAACCTTCTCCGACCTGCAGCAGCGGCTGAACCGCAAGAGCGTCTCGCCAAAAATCCAGCAGCAATATCCGGCCTTCATGCGCTGCTACGACGCGCTGCAAATCAACGGCGAGGATTTGCGCAGCCTCCCCTTCGCCGAGCGCCGCACCCGGCTCGGAGCCTTCGTCCAGACGCTCGATGCCAGCCGCTTCGACCTTTCGCCGCTGGTCGAATTTTCGGATTGGGAGACGCTGGAGCGGCTGCGCCAGGCGCCGCCGCATCCGATCATCGAAGGGGTGATGCTGAAGCTCTGGGATTCGCCCTATCTTGCCGGCCGGCCGAAAGGCCCCTGGTTCAAGTGGAAGCGCGATCCGCACACGATCGACGCGGTGCTGATGTATGCGCAGCGCGGCCACGGCAAGCGATCGAGCTTCTATTCCGACTACACTTTCGGGGTCTGGTCAGGCCCGGAGGGATCGGAAGAGCTGGTGCCGGTCGGCAAGGCCTATTTCGGCTTCACCGACGAGGAGCTGCGGCAAATCGACAAATATGTGCGCGACCATACGATCGAGCGGTTCGGGCCGGTGCGCTCGGTGCGCGCCGATCGCAAGAATGGGCTGGTGCTGGAAGTGGCCTTCGAAGGGCTCAACCGCTCGACGCGCCATAAATCTGGCGTCGCGATGCGCTTTCCGCGCATCTCACGGTTGCGCTGGGACAAGCCCTCCGCCGAGGCCGACCGGATCGAGACGCTGCAGGCGTTGCTCGACAGCTAGAAATCTGCCGATGCTTCACCCCACCCGGCGCTTCGCGCCGACCTTCCCATCAAGGGGAGGTCGGTCGCATCCCTGGAGATAGCCCCTCGCTGCCGATGCCGAGGTCACTCCGCGATCGATACGCGGATCTCGTAGATGTCGACGGACTTGCCCTGCTTGTCGAAGTCGGAGTTGACGGCGATGGTGCCGGCCGCACCCGGGTGCTTGTTCGGGAACTGCACGTCGAACAGGTATTCGTTGCGCTCGTGGCCAACGGCATAGCGCTTGCGGCCGCAATCGCCGAGCTCGCCGAAATTGCAGTCGACCGAGATCTGCGTCTCCTTGCCTTCTTCCGAGCGGGCGATGATGTCGAACATGGCATGCTTGCCGGCGAGCTTTTCCAGCACGCCCTGGCCGACATCGAAGGCGATGGCCGAGCCGGATGCGCCCGAGCGGACGCGCAGGAACTGACCGGTGTCGTCCTTCATGACATCGGCGGCGGCGTCGGACGGTGTGCTGACATGGGTCGGATCGCTGGGCGAGAAGACGTTGATCCAGTTCTTCGACTGATCCGCCTCGCCGGGCTTCTGCGGCGAGCCGGTTTCGGCTGGCTGCGAGGAGTCTTCGTCTTCCAGCGTCGGGGTCGGCTCGGGCGGACCGGTGTTGAGTTCAGCCGCCGTCTTGAAGACGCCGGTCTGCTTGGCGAAATAGAGGCCGATGCCGGCAGCCGCCAGCAGCGTCGCCGCGACAAAGATGGCGGTGAGCGGCAGGCGCCGGCCACGGATACGCCGTTCATCGCGATCCGGCGCCACTTCGGCGCCGTTGCCGATGGACGCTCCGGGAGAGTCATCAAGCGTCGGCGCGTTCGGAAGCGCCTCGTCCGGCATGATGTCGGGCACGCGGGGCAGCACGCGCGAGCGCGGCGCATCCGATGTGTCGGGCTGCACCGGACCGTCGACGGTAATCGACGGCGACGGTGCCCCCTGGTCGGGGCCCCGCGGGGCATCCACCGGCGGCGCGGGAGACTGGCTCGGCGTGTCGACCGCGGGCCCCGGCGCGGCGTTGCCGACGAATGGACCGCTGTCCAGCGGAAGCGTCACGTCAGGAACGGCCTGGACAGCCGGCAGGAATTCGGATTCGATCTCGGTGATCTTGGCCTGCACCGCCTTGCGGCGGTTGATGGCGGCTTCCACCGTCACGTTGGGGTTGGCCTGCAGCACGCGATCGAGCGCGGCAAAGGCCGAGCGATAGACCTTCTCGCGAAACGCCCGGTCCTCGGGATTGCCTTTCTCGAAGGCGTTGCGGATCGCTTTCTCGATGGCGTCCAAGCGAGCTCCCTCTGCGCGTTCGCTCACAGTTATCGATCGTTAGCCGCAGGCGACCAGTCAATCAACGGGCGGGCGGCTGCCTTGCCGACGCATCCAATGCCCATTTCGGCGTTTTTTGTTGAAGAATCAACATTTTTGTCGCCGCCGCCGGATCGGCCTGCAACGAAATCGGAGCCTCCCGCCGGCGAGCCCGCAAGCCGTGCTGGCGCGGGGCTTAAGGCTGTCGCGCAGCGGCAAGCGACGGAATTGCCGCGCATGAGCGCAGGATTTCGCCGCCAGCCATCTTGAATTAGCTGGCGGTTGAGTCTATCAACCGGCGCATCTTGGAAGCCCAGCGGCTTCCCGGGCCGCTTTAGCTCAGTTGGTAGAGCACATCATTCGTAATGATGGGGTCGCGTGTTCGAGTCACGCAAGCGGCACCAGTTTCCTAAAAGCGTGTAATTCCAATACCATACGTGTCGGGTGGATTTGGGTTCGCCCATAAACCCACCCAAGATCGCCCTAAGCCGAAACGCTGCGGCGTCGTACGGCAGCATTTCGCCGCTTGCCGACCTCAGCACCTCCAAGCGTGAGTGTTCGGTGTGATGCCGATACAAAAGCGCCGCCACGGTGGCGTCAACCGGTTACACAAGCCAGCCAACATCCCCGGCCTTCTGGAAGTGGCGTCAGCGTCCCCAGAGGCTGCGTGGGCGGGTCGTTGGTTGACTGTAGCGCGACTGAACGCTCCACGCTTCGCAAGCTGGATAGCGGAATCTCGTGAGGGCAAGGTCAAGTTGCTCTCCGTTCCAGCGACGGGCGGAGATTGGGAAAGATGGATAGCGTGCAGGTGAGGCGCATGGAAGCCGGCAGGACATGGACGCGGGACGGCCCGCGTGCAGGCGCCTGGCTGAGCCGTGTAATGAGCACGCAGCGCCACCTCGCAGCGATCCTGGCTTGCGACGTGGTTGGCTATTCGCGCCTGACGGAGCGCGACGAACGCGGCACGCTCGAGCGGCTGAAGGCCTACCGCAAGGACCTCCTCGAGCCGCTGGTATCCGAGAACCAGGGACGCATCGTCAAGCTCACCGGCGACGGCATGCTCTGCGAATTCGCGAGCGTCGTCAATGCGGTGACATCGGCGGTGGCGATCCAGCAGGCTGTGGCGGAACACGAGGCGGAAACGCCGGAGGAAGAGCGGATTCGCTTGCGCATCGGCGTCAATCTCGGCGACGTGGTCTGCGAGGAGGACGGCGACCTCTACGGCGACGGGGTCAACATCGCCGCCCGCCTCGAAAGCGCCGCCGATCCCGGGACCGTGGTCGTCTCGGGCACCGCCTACGACCACCTCCAGGGCAAGCTCGACTGCGGCTTCACGCCGCTCGGCAACCTGCGCCTCAAGAACATCGAGCGTCCCGTGCGCGCCTACCGCGTCGAGACCGACGCCAGCGCCTCGGTGGCTGCACCGCCTCCCCTGCCCGAGAAGCCCTCGATCGCGGTTCTGCCTTTCACCAACATGAGCGGCGACCCTGACCAGGAATACTTCGCCGACGGGCTGGTGGAGGACATCATCACGGGATTGAGCCGGGTGAACTCCTTCTTCGTGATCGCCCGCAACTCGTCCTTCACCTACAAGGGCCGGGCGGTCGACCTGCGCCAGGTCGGGCGCGAGCTGGGCGTCCGCTACGTGCTCGAAGGCAGCATCCGCAGAGCCGGATCGCGCGTGCGCATCAGCGGGCAGTTGGTAGACGCGATCAGCGGTCACCATGTCTGGACCGGCCGCTTCGAAGGCGACGTGAGCGACATCTTCGACTTGCAGGACAAGGTGACCGAGAGCGTCGTCGGTGCTGTCGAGCCGAGCATCCGGCTGGAGGAGATCAAGCAGGCGCGCATGAAGCCGACCGACTACATCAGCGCCTACGACCTCTATCTTCGCGCACTGCCGCGCTTCTACAGCATGACGCGCGAAGGCTTTGCCGATGTACGCCGACTCACCAACGAGGCGCTCAGCATCGACCCGGGCTTCACCTTGGCGAAGGCACTCGGCGCCTATATCCGCAGCTTATCTGTGAGCCAGTGCTGGCACGAACCCGACGATGTGCGAGTCGCCGCGCGTATGGCGCGCGAGGTGCTGGCGGAAGCGCGCGACGACCCCACGAGCCTGCGCTTCGCGGCGCAGGTGATCGCCTACAGCGCGAAGGAATACGAGATGGCGCTGGGCACGATCGAACGGTCCCTGCTGCTCAACCCCAATTCGGCGCAGGGCCATACCGGCAGCGGCTGGGTGAACGCGCATTCCAGCCGCCCGCTCGTGGCGATCGAGCACTTTCACAGGGCGATGCGGCTGAGTCCGGTCGACCCCGAGAAAGGCATCGCGCTCTCCGGCATCGGGATGAGCTATCTGATGCTCGAGCGCTACGAGGAAGCGCTGGCATGGGGAGAACGCGCGCTGCACGAGATGCCGAACTACGGCTCCTCGCACCGCGTGGTGATCATGGCGCTGGTCAAGCTCAACCGGCTGGACGAGGCGCAGGCCGCGGCGCGCCGCCTGATGGAGGCGTTCCCGACCTTCACGCTCACCCTGCAGAGACAGATCAACCCGTGGCTGGACAAGGTGTTCGCCGAGCGCTACGTCGAGGCGCTGGGCATCGCCGGCGTGCCGGAGTGATCGCCGCGGCTGCGACGATGCCCTCTCCTGCGCGCCGCGTGCGGCCAGGCGACCTCCTTTACCCAGAGGCTGAAAGCGGAACGCACGCTCTTCCGGGCTTTGCAGCGAATCTCGGGCATTGTCGAGAATCGCTGTTGGTGGGAAACTCCCGGTCTCTAGCAAGGAGGCCAAAATGCCCAACACTTTCAAGACCGGTGACATCGTCAGGCTAAAATCCGGAGGCCCGGAGATGACGGTGAGTGATGGCGCTGCCTCGGGCACGTATCTGTGCCACTGGTTCAACCGTGACGGCGACGTCTGGACCCCGCAACATGCCGGCTTCAAGCCGGATCAGCTGATGGTGGTCGACGAACGGAAATAGTTTCGCTCACCCTCGTTCCCGATCGGCTCCGGCCCGGCTTCTTGCCGGACTCTTGCTAATTGTCTCGTCAGAAACGACCGACGGATTTTCCCTGTTGCCGCGTTTAACGGCTGAAGCGTGGCCGCCAATGGCCATGCGCAACCGGAGACGAGAGCATGATCCGCCGTTCGATATTTGTCGTTGCCCTTGGCCTGCAGGCCGCCGCCGCGGCCGCCCAGACAGCGACGCATGCCACCGCGCCGGCGCAGCCGGCGCCAATCGCATCCGCCTCCGCCAGGCCGGGCATCACGCTGGAAAAGTTCGAGGCGCGCCGGGAAAAGGCTTTCATGCGGGCCGACACCGACGGCGACGGCAAGGTCAGCCTCGCCGAGTGGACGGCGTTCCAGACCCAGCGCAAGGCCAAGGCCGATCCTGCCAAATCCTTCGCGCGCATGGACGCCAACAAGGACGGCTTCGTCGACAAATCCGAGCTCGACGCCTTCTTGGCCAAGCGCTTCGCCAGGCTCGACAAGAACGGCGACGGCGTTATGAGCGCCGAGGAACGGCCGGGCCACAAAACCGCTCCCAATCAGGAGCAATGACCGAGAGGTTATGCAGCACGATGGCCATTGGGAGCGCCCCGATTGATGGGCGCCGATCCGGACGAGGAACTGGTACGGCGCATCGGTGCCGGCGATCAAGCCGCCGTGCAGGCGATGGTGGCGCGCAAGCTGCCGCGCCTGCTTTCGCTCGCCACCCGCATGCTCGGCGATGCCGCCGAGGCCGAGGACGTCGCCCAGGAGACCTTCGTGCGCATCTGGCGTCATGCCTCGGGCTGGCGCCAGGGTCATGCGCGTTTCGACACCTGGGTCCACCGGGTGGCGCTCAACCTCTGCTACGACCGGCTGCGGCGGCGCCGCGAATGGGTGACGGACGAACTGCCGGAGGCGGCGGATGAGGCACCGCTTCCCGACGCCGGAGACGAAGGCCGGCGCGTCCAGCAGGCGCTGCTGCGCATCGCGCCGCGCCAGCGCGAGGCGATCGTGCTCGTCTATTATCAGGAGATGTCCAACATCGAGGCCGCCGGCGCCATGCAGGTCAGCGTCGATGCGCTGGAAAGCCTGCTCGCGCGGGGTCGACGCTCGCTGCAAGCCATGCTCATCGGAGATGGCGATGACTGAGCAGCTGGCGGCGGTTGGGACTTGGGTGGCCACGTCAAACCCGTGGAAGGGGAAACGAGATGGCTGACGAAAGAAAGGCCGCTGACGGGGCGATGAGTGCCCAACGCTTCGCTGCACTTGCGGACGCCTATGGCAGCGCCCTGCATCGCTGGCCGCGGGCCGACCAGGCTGCCGCCACGCTGTTTGCGGAGAGCGAAGAGGGTCGCGCCATTCTGGCGACCGCCGGCAGGCTCGATGCCATTCTCGACCGTCATCACGTCGAAGCCCCAAGCCGGACGCTGCATGGCGAGATTGTCGCACGGGCCACCACGCAGCTCAGCCAGGGGCGGCGCCGCCGGTTTTGGTGGCTGGGCTTTGGACTTGCCGGCGTCGGCCTTGCCGGCGCCGTGGTCGGGCTGGCGCTGGTCACCGTTGTCACGCCAGATGCCACGTCCGACCATTATGTGATGGATGCCAACGCAACGTCGTTCGGCGATGCCGGTCCCGACGCCGACACGGAGGACCTATGAGCGCTCGTCTTTTCGCGGCATCGCTGGTGCTGAACGTCTTCCTGATCGGTGCCGTCGCCGGCGGTGCAGGCTGGCTGATCGGCCGTTCCGGAGGCGGCTATTCGCTGGAATCGGCCGGCGGTCAGCTTCCCGCCAGCGACCGCAAGGTATTCCGCCAGGCGTTGCGCGAGGTTCGGCGCGAGTCGCGCGCAGTCATCCTCGACGGACAGCAGGCGCGGCGTGAGGCGGCCAACCTCTTGCAGCAGCCGACGCTCGACGCCAACGCTCTGGCCGCAGCCCTGGAGCGGGCGCGCAATGCCGACGCCACCATCCGCAGCCGGCTGGAACAGCGCATCGTCGAATTCGCCGCGTCGAGCCCGCTAGATGACCGTAAGCTGCTGGCCGACGCCCTATTGCGTCATGTCGGCAGGCAGCGGCCCATCCCGGCAAAAAATACGCCATAAGAGCGACGGAAAGCGCCGATCGTCTCCGTTCAAAGAAAAAGAGGGACACGCCTGCCGCCACGCGAACGCGACGTGGCCGGTTCAACCTCGAGAAACTTCGGAGTATCCCATGAATGGTCTGACGAAATATTCTGTTGCGGCTGCGCTTGCCATCGGCGGGACTGCCGCGGCAAGTGCAGCCTCGGCAATGCCGCTTGCGGCGCCTGCGGCGCCTGCGATTGTCGAGCATGTGGCCTGGGGCTGCGGCCCCGGCTGGTACCCCAACCGGTGGGGTCGCTGCGTGCCCAACCGCCGCGTGATCTATCCGGGCTATTACTACTGGGGTGGCCCAAGCGTCTATATCGGCCCGGCCTGGCGTCCGTGGCACGGCGATCGTTACTGGCGCCGCTGGTAAGCCCCTGCCGGCCTCATCATGTCGACTCCGGCATCATAAGGCTTTTCGACCGTGGAGATACCGCCGACGCGACCTGCGTCGGTCCGCGACGGAGGCTCTGTTGGCTCCATCCGTTCCAAATGCCGTTCTGCCCGATCCAGCCTTGGTCGCGCTCAACCGCTTCGGGCTTGGCGCGAAACCTGGTGACGATCTCGGCAAGATTGCGGCCGATGCGCGCAGTTATCTAAAGGCCGAGCTCGAGCTGTTGGATGTCGCGCTTGTCTCGGCCGACGATTCAAAAAATGCCGGCTTGTTGGACAGCACCGCCGCGATCCAGGCCAGCATGGCCGCCGCCGCGGAGCGCAAGGCAGCGCGGGAGAAACCAGCGCCCGCCATGCAGCCTGCGGCAGACACTTCGGACGGCTCAGCCGAGGCAAAACGCAAGTCAGGCGTGCCGCCGGTCGAGGCCGACATCTATCGGGATGAAGCGCAAGCCCGTTTCGACAAGGCGCTCGGTGCCGCACCCGGCTTTGTCGAAAGACTGGTCGGTTTCTGGTCGAACCATTTCTGCGTCTCGACCGCCAAGGGCCAGCTCGTGCGGGCCTGCGCCGGCGCTTTCGAGCGCGAGGCTGTCCGCCCCTTCGTGCTCGGCCGCTTCGCCGACATGCTGCTGGCCGTCGAGCATCACCCGGCGATGCTGTTCTACCTCGACAACCGACAATCGACCGGACCGGATTCGCGCGCCGGAAAAAGGCGCGGCCGCGGCCTCAACGAGAACCTCGCCCGCGAGATCCTGGAATTGCACACACTCGGCGTCGACGGCGGCTATAGCCAGGCGGACGTCACGAGTTTCGCGGGAGCGCTCACCGGCTGGACGATGGCCGGGCGGAAGGGCCGCCTCGGAGAGCCCGGCACATTTGTGTTCGACCCCGATGCGCATCAGCCTGGCGAGGCGGTGCTGCTCGGCAAGACCTACCCGGCCGGCGGCATGGGCCAGGCCGAGGCCGCGCTCAACGACATCGCCCGCCAGCCGGCGACCGCGCGCCACATCGCTACCAAGCTCGCCCGCCATTTCTTTGCCGACGATCCGCCGGCGGCTGTAGTCGACCGCCTTGCCGAGATCTTCACCAAGACGGACGGCGACCTGCGCGCGCTGGCGCTTGCCCTGGTCGATCTGCCTGAAGCCTGGTCGCTGCCGCTGACAAAATTGCGCTCGCCGTTGGACTATGCCGTAGCGGTCCGGCGGGCGATCGGCTCCACCGCCGGGAAAGAGCCGCAACGAACGCTGCGCTGGCTAAGGGCGCTGGGCGAGCCGCTCTGGCAACCGCCCGGGCCGAACGGCTTTTCCGACCGGACGGATAGCTGGGCGTCCGCCGAAGGCCTCAAGACGCGCCTCGACATCGCCTGGCAAGCGGCTCGTCAGGCGAGCGACATCGGCAATCCCGATGACATGCTTTCCACCGTGATCGGCGCCTCCGCCTCGGCCGAGACGCGCCAAGCGATCGCGCGCGCCGAGTCCAAACAGCAAGGCCTGGCGCTGCTGCTGATGGCGCCGGAATTTCAACGCCGGTGAACAATGGAGAAGCGGCATGAGTCTTCTTTGTGAAACGCCGAACCCATCTCGGCGCGCCGTGCTGATGACAGGCGGCGCGCTGTTTGCCTGGGCCTATCTGCCACGCTTCGCCCGCGCCGCCGACCATCGCGATCCGCGCCTGATCGTCATCATATTGCGCGGCGCGCTGGATGGGCTGTCGACGATCGGCCCCCTCGGTGACCCCGACTATGCCGGCCTGCATGGCGACATCGCGCTGTCGCTCTCCGGCGCCAATGCGGCGCTGCCGCTCGACAGCTTCTTCGCGATCAATCCCGCGATGCCGGTGTTCGCGCGGCTGTTCAAGGCAGGTCAGGCGGCCGCGGTGCACGCGGCCGCGACCGGCTACCGCGAGCGCTCGCATTTCGACGGCCAGGATGTGCTGGAGAGCGGCCTGCCGGGCCCTGGCAACGCCACAACCGGTTGGCTGAACCGCGCGATAGCCAGCCTCCCGGCAGGTGAAAGAGTGGCCAAGCTCGGCGGGCTGGCGGTAGGCCCATCGACGCCGCTGGTGATCCGTGGCGCAGCACCCGTGCTCGGCTGGGCGCCGCAGGCGCTGCCGACGCCCAGCGATGCGCTGGCGGAGCGTGTACTCGACCTCTACAACCATCGCGACCCGGTGCTGGCAGCGGTGCTGCAGAAGGGCCTCGACGCCGACCGCATGGCGATGAGCGACCAGCTCGATGGCAGCACGAAGAAACCCCGCGGCGGCCTCGCCAACGCCGCCTGCATGCGCCAGTCCGCGCAAGGCGCGGCGAAACTGATGGCGGCCGACGACGGGCCGCGCATTGCGGCGCTGGCCTTCGACGGCTGGGACACGCATGTCAACGAGGGCGGCGCCACCGGGCGGCTCGCCAAGCTGCTCGGCGGCCTCGATGGCGCCTTCGAGGAATTCGAGAAAGGGCTCGGCGAGCGCTGGAAGGACACCGCGATCGTCGCCATCACCGAATTCGGCCGCACCGCCCGCGTCAACGGCACCGTCGGCACGGACCACGGCACCGGCACGGTAGTGCTGCTCGCCGGCGGCGCGATCAAAGGTGGCCGCGTCATCGCCGACTGGCCGGGGCTGAAGCCGGCTCAGCTCTACCAAGGCCGCGACCTCGCGCCGACCAGCGATGTGCGCGCGGTGCTGAAGGGGTTGCTTGCCGAGCAGTTCGGGCTCTCCGCCGCCGTGCTCGGCGACAAGGTGTTTCCGGACTCAGGAGAGGTGAAGCCGATGCGGGATTTGGTGGCGTGAGCCTCGACTTTGCCCATCGGTGACAGGTGCGGCGTCTGCTGTCATTCGTCATTGTCGGGCGGAGCAAGGAAGCGAAGCGACGCATGCAGATCCTAGCATCCATTCTGTGAAGTTGAGGCGTCGCTGCGAGGCAGAATTCTGCTCCGCTGGATTCTACGATTAAAGGTAACGGCATGGATCCTCGGGTCTCCGCGTCCGCTTCGCTCCCGCTCCGCCCGTGGATGACGCAGCCGAGGGACTTCAGCAAATTAGTCTAGGACCGCTTTCGGGAAGCCCACCGACATGACTGCCTCGTGTAAGTCGAAAAAGCCCGCGCCGTTGCCAGCGCGGGCGTCGATGGCGATCCGAGAGCGATCACCAGCTCCAATAGCCGGGATGCCAGCGGTGGTGATACCGGAAGCCCGGATGCCAGTGGCGCACGGGCCGGATGAACCGGCGACCGTTCGGCACGCATCTGCCCCAGTGATTCACGTGCCAACCAGGACCGCAGCGCCAGCCGACCGTCTCGACCGGCAGCGGCGCAGCGCTGGGCTTTGCCATCGGCATGGCCTGCGCGCCGGCGGAGAGCATCAAAGTGCCGGCGGCCAATGCGAACGGCAGCAAATATTTGGTGAGCATAAAGTTCGTCTCCGTGATTCATCCCTACCGCCGTGAAACGGACGACAGGGTCGAAATCCGTCGGAGGAGGATGGATCACATCCTCGTTATCGGGCGGCGTCGTCGAGCGTCGCCACGGTCTTCAGCGCGCCGTCGAGCACGTCGCCCTTTTCGTCCTTCAGCGCCGCTTCGCGCAGGCGGCGGATCCAGTCGGCGGCGTCTTCGCGGCCCTCGAGCATGACAAGCGCCGAGAGCACGCGGTCGAATTTCGACTGGGCACGGGCGTGGGTGTCGCTGTAGCCCTTGATCAGGCGGCGGCAATTCAGGATCTCCAGCCCAAGCGCATAGTTTTCGCGCGCATGGGCAAGCGCCAAGCCGTACCAGCGCTCCAGATGCTCGACCTCGACCTTGTGGCGCAGCAGGCGGCGGCGCCAGCGGCGCAGGCCGCCGATGAACCAGAGCATGGCGAAACCGGTGAAACTGTCGGTGCGGATATGGCGGCCGCGGTTGATGCGGCGGTCAAGGAAGGCGGCGAGCTTCGGGCGGTTCTCGATGTAACTGCCGATTGCTAGCGGCAGCGTGCCGCAGAATTCCTCGATGCGCGGATGGAAATATTCAGTGACCTGCAGGACCAAGCCTTCCCTGACACCGACTTCCTTGCGCACGCGCCTGTCGCGGGTCGAACGCGTCTTGAGGTCGGCGACGCGGATCATGTCGTCATAGCACATGGCGTTGGCCAGATGTTTCGCCGCCGCGACCGACAGCGCATGGCCACGCTCCGCATTGTCCAGCGCGATCGCCTTGTCCAGCCGGTCGAGATATTCGCCGCCATAGGCGATGTCCTGGAAGTCGACGACCTTCCTCAGGCCGCGCTCGGTCATGTCGCGCACCGGCGCGGGCAGCGCCGCAACGCGGGCGACGAGTTCCTGCCAGCCCTTCAGCAGCGTTTCGGGACCACTGATCTTCGCCGTTGGTGTGGTGTCGGGAGCGGCAGGCTTCCCGGTTGCGTTATCCCCGGCTGTCGCGACCGCGATGCCGCGCGCCCGGTCATAGGCGGCGCCGAAGGCGGAAAGGCTGGCCTTCACGCCACGGCCACCGGCGCCGATCGCCTGCTCGTAGTTTTCGCGCGCGAAGGGCAGCGCGTCAGAACCGGCCAGCGCGCCGAGCAGGCTGGCCGAGATCATCGTGCCGTGCTCGGCGGCGATCTTTTCCATGTCGAAGGCGATGAAGCGCTTGGCGGCCGCCTCGGCCGTCGCATGCACCTTTTCCGACGAGGCGCGGCCGTCGCCCGGCTCGATCTTTTCCGAGACGGCGGCGATGCGGTGCGAGGAGGCGATCAGCGTCGTGCGCTCGGGCGTGACGAAACCGCGGATGATGGCGCGGCCAGCCTCCATCAGCTCGGCGGCGATCAAGATGTCGACGTCGCCCTGCGACGGCGACAGCGCGAAGACCGGCAGCCGGCCGGTGTCGCGGGCCATCTCGATGTAATAGATCGTGGCCCCCGTGCGCTGGGCGACTCCCGCCACCGACGTCGATTGCGCAATGTAGCCGCTGCGCTCGGCGACGTCGGTGATCCAATCGGCGAGCACGCCGCCGCCCTGGCCGCCGACGGCAAGCACGGCGAGTTTTATCACCCGCTCGTCATCAGAGGCGCCCGGCTTCGGGCGCAGCGGTGAAGCCTGCTCAAGCATCGGCGAACATCAAACGGCGACTCTCGCGGCGGCGCTGCAACCGGCCGATCGCGGCGCGGCGCGCGCTTTCCAGGAAACGGTCCCAGCGGCTCGGATTGTGCACGACATCGGCGCGGTAGAAGGAGGGACAGAGCACGGCCGCATCCGCCACCTCGCCGCAATTGCCGCAGCCGACACAGTTCTGGTCGATCGAAGCGACCGGATCGTCGCGCAGCGGATCGTCGAGCGACTTCACCGAGAGCGACGGACAGCCGGAGAGCCGCATGCAGGCGTGGTCGCCGGTGCAGACGTCCTCGTCGACGCCGAATTTCGGCTTGACGACCCGCTCGCCGCCCTTGACCGCCTTGTCGACCAGCGGCCTCTCGCGGCGCTGGCGGTTCAGCATGCATTCGGACGAGGCGACGATGACCTTCGGCCCCTTCTCCTCGGTGGTCAGCGCCTCGCGCAGCGTGTCGCGCATCTTGCCGACGTCATAGGTGCGGTCGATGTGGCGCAGCCATTTGACGCCCATGCCTTTCACCGCTTCGGTGATCGGATGTTTTGTGGACTTGGTGCGGTTCGAGGCGCGCGAGGACAGGATGTCCTGGCCGCCGGTGGCGGCCGAGTAAAAATTGTCGACGATGACGATGACGCCGTCATTCTTGTTGAAGACGGCGTTGCCGATCGAGGAGGTGAGACCGTTATGCCAGAAGCCGCCGTCGCCGACGAAGGAGATCGAGCGGCGTTTCGCTTCCGGCGAATTGAAGGCGGAAGCCGAGGCCGGCCCGAGGCCGTAGCCCATGGTGGTGGCGCCGAGCTCGAAGGGCGGCATGATCGAGAACAGGTGGCAGCCGATGTCGGAAGCGATGTGGTGCTTGCCAAGCTCCTGCTCGACCAGCTTGGTCGCAGCGAAGATCGGCCGCTCCGGACAGCCGATGCAGAAGCCCGGCGGGCGGCCGGGAACGACATTGATGAGATCGGCCGTGTCGACGCCCTCGCCCAGCTTGTTCGGCGCACGAACCTCGCCGGGCAGCAGATGCGGAGCATAGGCGCGCAGGAAGGAGCCAATGCCGTCCAGCATCACCTGCCCGGTATATTCGCCAGCCATTGGCAGATGCTCCTTGCCGACCAGCTTGGTGCCGCGCCCGGCCTTGTGCAGCATCGCGGCAAAGGCCTGCTCGATATAGTTGGGCTGGCCTTCTTCGACGACCAGCACCGCCTGTTTGCCCTCGCAGAAGGAAAGGAACTCGTCATCGACGAGCGGATAGACGGCGTTCAGCACATAAAGCGGCACGTCGGTGTCGCCATAGGTGTCGGCAAGGCCGAGCCGCTGCAGCGCGCGGACGACCGAATTGTACATGCCGCCCTGCATGACGATGCCGATCGAGCCATTGTCCGGCCCAAAGACCTCGTTGATCTTGCGGCTCTTGATGAAATCGACCGCCGCCGGCCAGCGCTTGGCGACCTTCTCCTTCTCGTGCAGGAAGGAGGCAGGCGGCAGCACGATGCGGCCGGTGTCGCGACGCGGGGCCGACAGCGCATCGGCAACCGACATAGGCGGCCGCTTGTTGTCCTTGGCGATGAAGTGGCCGTGGACGTGGCAGCAGCGGATGCGCACCTGCAGCATGACCGGCGTGTTGGAGGCCTCCGACAGCTCGAAGCCATCCTCGACCGCCTTGACGATCGAGGGCAGGTTCGGGCGCGGATCGAGCAGCCAGACCTGGCTCTTCATGGCGAAGGCGTGGCTGCGCTCCTGCATGATGGAGGAGCCCTCGCCATAGTCCTCGCCGATGATGATCAGCGCGCCGCCGGTGACGCCGCCCGAGGCGAGGTTCGCCAAAGCGTCCGAGGCGACATTGGTACCCACCGTCGACTTGAAGGTGGCGGCACCGCGGATCGGGTAGTGCACGGATGCGGCCAGCATGGCGGTGGCGGTTGCTTCCGAGGCGCTCGCCTCGAAGTGCACGCCGAGCTCGCCCAGAATGTCCTGCGCGTCGGCGAGCACATCCATCAGATGGCTGATCGGCGCACCCTGATAGCCGCCGACATAGCCGACGCCGCATTGCAGCAGCGCCTTGGTGATGGCGAGGATGCCCTCGCCCGCGAATTCCTGGCCGGCGCCAAGCCTCAGCTTTTCAACTTCCTTGGCAAAAGACCGTTCGGCCATCTCTGCCTCCTTCCGTTACCGCCGTTTGGACGGCGGCGCGTACGTCAAACTTAAATGTCGTGCTTGCGGATGTTCTTCAGCATCTTCTGCAGAATCGCGATCAGCGCGGCATATTCGGCATCGTCGACGCCGTCGAACATCGCTTCGAAGGCATCATGCATGGCCGGCCAGGCGCGGGTGAAAAGCGCCCGGCCGTCATCGGTCAGGAACACATGGCGGAAGCGGCTGTCGGCGACGCCCTGCTCGCGCCGCACGAGGCCCTGGCCTTCCAGCGCGTCGAGCGTGCGACTCAAGGTCGATTGCTCGATCACCGTATAGACCGAGAGGTCGTTGACGGTGATGCCGTCGGTGACCGAGAGCACGGCCAGCGTGCGCACCTGCGGAATGGTCAGGCCCTGCTTGCGAAAGTCTTCTCGCAGGGTGGCGTTGTAGCGGCCCATGATGCGGTTCATCAGATAGGGCGCGAATTGTTGCAGGCCGATCTGGCCGAGGGTCGAGATGCGCTGGCGCTTTTCCGGAAGCTTCTGTTCCATCAGAGCCTCCCCGCCAGCAGGAAGCCGGAGCCGCCGCCGAGCCCCGCGCCCGGGTGCGTCGACGCGCCGATGTGGTAGAGGCCCTTGATGCCGGTCTCGTGGTTGCGGCTTGCTTTGAACGGCCGCCACAGGAAGGCCTGGTCGATGGTCGACGAGCCGCCATAGGGATCGCCGCCGACCAGGTTGATGTTCATCGCTTCGAGATCGGCCGGCGAATAGGCGCGGCGCGCGATGATCGTGTCGCGAAAACCATCGATGTGATGAGCGAGGATCGCCTCGACGCGGTCGGCGTAGGCCTCGCGCAGCGCCTCGCTCCAGCGGCCATCGGCTGGGGCCTCGAGCTTGCCGGCGGCATCGCCCTTGATGTGGCGCGGCGCTTCCGGAAGCTGCAGCCACAGGATTGCCTTGCCCGGCGGACAGCGCGACGGATCGAGCGCGTGGGGCTGGCCGACGCAGATCGTCGGCACTTCCGGCAACAGGCCGCGCACCGCTTCGTTGCAGGCTTTCGACACACCATCGAGTCCCGGCGTCAGATGCAGCAGCGCCACCTTGTCGAGGCCCTCGCCGCGCCAGGCCGGCGGCTTGTTCAGCGCGTAGTGGAGCTGGAAGTTGCCCTTGCCGTAGCGGTAGGACTGCGTGGCCTTGGTTGCTGCGTCGGGCACATCGTTGCCGAGCAGACGGCCATAGAGCTGCGTCGGCGTGAGCGAGCAGATGATGCCCTTTGCCGCCGTCAGCGTCTCGCCGGAGGCGAGCCGGACGCCGGTGGCACGGCCGCCGGCCTGGACGATCGAGGCGACGTCGGCGTTGACGCGGACTTCGCCGCCGCGCTCCTTGATCAATGCCTCGAAGGCGGCGAGCAGGGTCTTCGCCCCGCCCTTGACGATCGGTGCGCCGGCCGCCTCCAGCGCGAAGGCGATGACCTTGGCGATCTGACCGGAGAAGGCGTCTTCCGGCCCAAGCCCGGCATGCAGCACCCAGGGCGCCCAGAGCGCGCGGACGGTATCGGACTTGTACGCGGTCTCCAGCCAGCCCCGCGCCGGCACCAGCGCCTCGCCCAGGACGGCGGCAAGCTGGCGCGGACCGCGCCGCCACGCCTCGCCGGCCATGAGCTTCGTCGTCGGATAGGACCAGAGCGCGCCACCGAGCAGGCCGAAGAGCAGTCCGGCATTGCGTTCGATGTCGCCGACATCGCCGCCATGACGGTCGCCATCGCCGGAGGCAAAGGCGTTCAGCGCCGCGATATTGGCGGCCCGGTCGGTGGTGAGCACGGCATGACTGCCATCGGGCCGAAGCACGCCGGTGGGTGTGGTCGTGTGACAGAATACCAGCCCGTGCCGCGCAAGATCCTTGCCGAGCGCGGCATAGGCCGGCGAGGTGATGAAGAGGACGAAGGTCGTCGCCATCACGTCATGGACGAAGCCGGGCGCCGTGATCTCATCGGTGCGCATGCAGCCGCCGATGCGGTCGTTGCGTTCGAGCACGAGCACCTTGGCGCCCTTGGCGCCAAGCATCGCCGCGCAGACCAGGGCGTTGATGCCGCTGCCCACGATGATGTGATCGGCAGCGGTCATTGCGCACTCGCAATCGAGAAGTGAACGTCAATCGCACTAAGGCGAGTTCCTTCGCGCCCCCCTCTGTCCTGCCGGACATCTCCCCCACTTGGGGGGAGATTGGCAGTTTCGGCGCCCTGCTCAATCCTAGGACGTCGGAGATTGGCGAAAGCGGAGGTGACGTGCAATCCCCCCCCTTGTGGGGGAGATGTCCGGCAGGACAGAGGGGGGCGCCGTAGAGCGTCAGCGTCGCTCCGATCCCACCTCTCCACTACTCCATTGCGCGCGAGCATGATCTTCTCCCGAAGACCGCCACCTCGCCTATCGGCCCGGCACCAGCGCCAGGGCGCGGATCGGGCTGCCGGTGCCGTGCTCGATCTTGAGCGGGGCGGCGATCAGGATCGCGCCTTTCGGCGGCAGCTGGTCGAGGTTGCAGAGGCTGGCCAGCCCATAGCGATTGGCTTTGTGCATCAGCGTGTGCGCCGGGAAAGGCGGCTCCATGCCGCCGGCCTTGCCGGCATCGGTGCCGATCGTCTCCGAGCCCCAGCCCTTGATGTCCTTGCTGATCAGGAACTGGATGGCTTCCGCTGTCGGTCCGGGTGTATGCGGGCCGGTCTCGTTGGCGTTGAGGAAGTCGGCTTCCGAACCGTTGCGCTTGTACCAGTCGGTGCGCATCACCACCCATTCGCCGGCATTGATGGTGCCATGCTTGGCCTCCCACGTCTTGATGTGGTCGACGGTGAGAAGGAAATCGTGATCGGCGGCGGCTTCCACTGAGCAGTCGATGACATTGACCGGACCGACGAAATTCTGCGCCGGGATGGTGTCAGTGGCGCCGTCCGGATAGTCCTTGCCGGTGATCCAGTGCTGCGGCGCGTCGAAATGCGTGCCCGAATGCTCGCCGAGCTTCAGCCAGTTCCAGGCCCACCACGGACCATTCTTGTCATACTTTGAAATGGGGTGGATCTCGACCTTCGGCGTGTCGACGGCGAGTTCCGGCGGCAGCTTGATTAGCGGCGTGTTGGGCCCGAGCGGCGCCGACAGGTCGACCACCTTGATGGCGCCCGAAAGCAGCTGGCCGGCGACCTCGCCGAGGAGTTTCTGCGTGTCCATTGTCTTCGTTCCCTCTTGTTCGTGCTCATCAAGGCTCGTTGCGGCCCTTAATATCCTACTAGACGAAAACATATGCATCTGCAATTATCTTTAAGCATAAAGCATTTTGGGGCAGGGCGTGAGCGAGTTCGACGCCATCTTTGTCGGGGCGGGCCACAACAGTCTGGCCTGCGCCGCGCATCTGTCGCTCAAAGGCTGGAAAACCGCAGTTTTCGAGCGCAACACAACTATCGGCGGCGCGGTCCGGACCGCGGAATACACGCTTCCCGGTTTCAGGCACGACTTCGGCGCGATGAACCTGAGCCTGTTCGCTGGCTCGGCCTTCCACCGGAAATATGCAAATGAATTGAAAAGCCACGGGCTGGAATTCGCGCCCGTCACCGATTGTTTCGCCAGCGCCTTCCCGGATGGGAATTGGTTCGGCGTCAGCAACGATCTCGAAAAGACCGCGGCGCGGCTCGCCGCCTTCTCCGCGGCCGATGCCGCTACATGGCGTCGGCTGGTCGGCGCCTTCCCGGGCGAGGCGGAGCACCTGTTCCGGCTGCTCGGATCGCCGATGAACCCGCGGGCGCTCGCCGGCACGGCCTGGAATCTTTGGCGCAAGAAAGGCATTGGCGGCGCGCTCGATACCGGCCGCTTCTTGCTGTCCTCACCCCGCGCGTGGCTCGAGGACAATTTCGAGACGCCGCATGTGCAAGCCACGCTCGCCGCCTGGGGCATGCATCTCGACTTCGCGCCCGACATCGCCGGCGGCGCCGTGTTCCCCTATCTGGAATCAATGGCCAACCAGAGTTTTGGCATGGTGCTCGGCAAGGGCGGCGCCGACACCATCATCCGCGCGCTTGTCGGCATGGTCAAAGCGGCCGGTGGCAAGATCATGGCCGGCGCGGAGGTGGCGGAGATCACCGTCGCCGGCGGCCGCGCGACCGGCGTGCGGCTCGCCTCCGGCGATTTCCATGTCGCCAGCAAGGCCGTCATTGCCGGCGTCGCGCCCAAGGCGCTGACTGGCAAGCTGTTGCCGAACGGATCCGGCGATGCCGGCTTTGACGCGGCGATGAAAAAGTTCCGCCATGCGCCGGGCACGATGATGATCCATCTGGCACTGGACGATCTGCCGGACTGGAGCGCTGGCGCCGAGCTTCGCCACTTCGCCTATGTGCATCTGGCGCCTTCGCTCAATGCCATGTCGCGCACCTATCAGCAGGCGATTGCCGGCGTGCTGCCCGATCAGCCGGTGCTCGTCGTAGGACAGCCGACCGCCGTCGATCCCTCGCGGGCGCCAGAAGGCAAGCACGTGCTCTGGGTCCAGGTGCGCATGCTGCCGGCGGAAATCCTTGGCGATGCCGCCGGCAAGATCGCGCCCGGTTCCTGGGACGCGGTCAAGGACGCCTATGCCGAGCGCGTGCTCGACATCATCGAGAGCTATGCGGCTGGTTTGCGCCAGAAGATCCTCGGCCGCGCGATTTTCTCGCCGCTCGACCTCGAGCGCGAGAATCCGAACCTCGTCGGCGGCGACCAGATTTGCGGCAGCCACCATTTGGCGCAGAACTTTCTCTTCCGTCCGGCGCGCGGCTTCGCGCGCTGGAACACGCCGGTGTCGAACCTCTACCTCACCGGCGCCGCGACATGGCCCGGCGCCGGCACCGGTGCCGGATCCGGCTTCATGCTGGCGCAACAGCTGGGAGGGCACTAGCAGCAGAATTCCAGGATGGACAAGGCGCGGTTGCCCACCAGACCTTGCGAATGAACAACGCCGCGCGACAATGAAAGTCAAAAACCGACAACCAACAAGGGGAACGACCATGACCATCAACAGACGCGATTTGCTTGGGTTTGGCGCAGCAGCGCTTGGCGCGGCGACACTCGGACTGCCGAAGGCAGCCAAGGCGGCGGACGAGCTCACCATCGCCTACAACGTGAACCTGCCATCCTGGGACCCGACGACCGGGCCTTCGGCGGTGAACCCGACCATCCAAGGCCTCTACCAGTCGGTGTTCGACCAGTTCATCCCGCAGAAGCCGGACCTTTCCTTCACACCCGGCCTGCTCACCGAATGGGGTTGGAACGACGATCGCAGCAAGGTGACGATGACGGTCCGCGACGGCGTGAAATGGCATGACGGCTCGCCCTTCACCGCCGAGGACGTTGTCTGGTCGCTGCAGCGGGCGGGCGACGAGAAGACCGGCAATCCGATCCAGTTCGTCTGGAAGAACGTCAACAACTTCAAGATCGACGGCAACAAGATCACCGCCGACGTCGTGCAGTTCGATCCGGTCTATTTCAAATGGATGTCTTTCCTGACCGGCTACATCATGCCGAAGGCCTATTACGAGAAGGTAGGCGCGGAAGGCTTCGAGAAGGCGCCGATCGGCACCGGGCCCTATATGGTCGACAAATTCGAGCGCAACGCCTTCCTGCGGCTGAAGGCCAATCCGAATTACTGGGGTGCCAAGCCAGCCTTCGAGAACGTGACGATCAAGTTCGTCACCGACGCGGCAAGCCGCGTCGCCGAGGTCGAGTCCGGCTCCTCGCAGGTGACGCTCGAAATCCCCTATGAAGAATATGACCGGCTGATCGCCAAGGACGGACTCGCCGGCTCGATCAAGAATGTCTCCGACATCGGCATGATCTTCTTCAACGACATCGAGGCGATGCTCGACAAGAACGTCCGCCAAGCGGCTGTGATGGCGGTGGACAAGGAGCTCTTGGTCAAGCGGCTGCTGCGCGGCTACGGCCAGCCGATCGCCACGCTGGAGACGCCGGAATACACGGCCTTCGACGCGTCGATCAAAGTCGAGCACAATCCGGAAAAGGCCAAGGAACTGCTCGCCGCTTCAGGGTATTCGCCCAAGAAGCCGGTCAAGTTCACCATCCAAACGACCAAGGGCTTCAAGCCCAAGGATTATGAGATGATCCAGGCGATCGTCGGCATGTGGCGCAAGGTCGGCATCGAGGCCAATATCGAGGTCTACGAGATCGCCAAGCATTACGAGCTGCGGGCCGCCGACAAGCTGGCGCCGGCCGCCTTCTACAACTGGGGGAATGCGATCGGCGATCCGACCACCTCGACCGGCTTTGCCATGTATGGACCTAGCCCGCATTCGGTGTGGGACAGCCAGGACCTGATCGACATGATCAATCCGCTGTGGGGCGAGAAGGACGAGGCCAAGCGCATCGCCGGCTGGAAGGCCGTCGACAAATACATCGCCGAGCAGGCCTATGTGCTGCCGCTGATGCAGTATGCTCAGCCGATCGTGCACTCGAAGAAGGTCAATGTCGTGCAGCATGTATCGGGCGCGCTGCTGCCGGCGCTGATGACCCCGGCCTGATGACATCTGGGAAGCTGCGCTGGCGCAGCGCACCTTCTCCAACGACGCAAGGCCCCCCTCGTCCGGCCGGTGAGGGGCCGAATGCATTAGGCTCAGCGAGCATGCTGCTGCAGAGATTTCTTGTTCGTCTGATGACGATGCTGGTCACGCTGTTCGGCGTCGCCGTCGTCGTCTTCGTCGTCATCCGCGTGGCGCCCGGCGACCCGATCGCGATGATGCTGCCACCCGGCGCCAGCAATGACGACATAGCGCGTCTGCGCGCGCTCTATGGGCTGGACAAGAGTATTGCGCAGCAGTTCTTCATCTGGCTCGCCGGCGTGCTGCATGGCGATTTCGGCACTTCGATCTCGCTGCGCCAGGATGTGCTCGGCCTCGTCTTCAACCGGCTGCCGGCGACGTTGGAATTGGCCACCGTCGCGCTGTTGATGGCGGTGGCGATCGGCGTCTCCGCTGCGATCCTCGGTGCGCGTTCGCGTGGCACGGCCGTCGAAGCCGGCATCGACATCGCCAGCGGCGCGACGCTCTCCATCCCCGATTTCCTGTGGGGCTTGGTGCTGATCCTGCTGTTCGGCGTGCTCATCCCGGTGTTCGACATTTCCGGTCGAGTGTCACCGCAACTCGACCTGCCCTTCGTCACCCAGTTCTATCTCGCCGAGAGCATTCTCAGGCTCCGCTTCGACCTCACCTGGGACCTGCTCAAGCACATGCTGATGCCGGCGATCGCGCTGGCGTTGCCGCTGGCGGCGATCATCGCGCAACTCCTGAAACAGTCGCTGAAGGAAGTGCTCGACCTCGACTATGTCGTGCTCGCGCGGGTCAAAGGCTTTTCCGAAACGCAGGTTATCCTGCGCGAGGCGTTGAAGAACGCGGCGCTGCCAACGCTGACGCTGGTGGGCGTGCAGTTCACCTTCCTGATCGGCGGCACGGTCATCGTCGAGCGGCTGTTCTCCTATGAGGGTCTCGGCAATATGGCGATCGATGCCGTCATCAACCGCGACCTGCCGCTGATCCAGGGCATCGTGCTGGTCTTCGCGCTGCTCTTCGTGCTGATCAACCTTGCCGTCGACATGATGTATGCGCTGCTCAATCCGAGGCTGCGTCATGGATGAGGCGCGCATTTCGCGACGGCGCTTCAGCCCGCGGCTATGGCTGGCCGGCGGCTGGCTTCTGCTGGCGCTGCTTGCGGCCATCTTGGCGCCGCTGATCGTACCGCAAGATCCGCTGGCGCAGGACCTGATGCTCGAGCGTCTGCCGCCCTTCTGGCTCGATGGCGCCGAGCCCGGCTATTGGCTGGGCACCGACAGCCTCGGCAGGGATCTCCTGTCACGGCTGATCTTCGGCGGCCGCATCGCCTTCATCGTCGCCTTCGCCGCGGCGGCGTCCGCCTGCATCATCGGCTCGGCGCTCGGGCTCATTGCCGGCTATTTCGGCGGTTGGGCCGACCGCGTCATCTCGCGCATCGTCGATGTCTGGATGGCGTTCCCGCCGGTGCTGTTCGCGATCCTCCTGGTCGCGGTGCTGGGCACCGGCTTGAGCTCCGTCATCATCGCCATCGCCGTCATCGACTGGACGCGCTTCTGCCGCGTGATCCGCGCCGAGGCGATGAGTCAGGCGCGCATGGACTATGTCGAGAGCGCGCGCATCGCCGGCTATGGCCGCATCGGCATCATGCTGCGCGAAGTCCTGCCCAATGTGCTGCCGTCGGTGGTGGCGCTCTTGTCGCTTGAGATGGGCATCGCCGTCATCGTCGAGGCGATCCTCTCCTTCGTCAATCTGTCGATCTCGAGCGACGATCCGACCTGGGGCGGCATCATCGCCGAGGGCCGGCTGTCGATCCATCAGGCCTGGTGGGTGCTGGTGTTCCCGCTGATTACATTGATCCTCACCGTGCTGTCCTTCAGCCAGTTCGGCGAAGGATTGAAGGCGCGATTCGATCCGGTGCTGCGATGAGCGCCAATATGGAACCATGCCTCGAAATCCGCTCCTTGAGCGCCGTGCTGTCCAACGGCCAGCGCGTGCTGCGCTCGGTGTCGCTCACCGTGCAGCCGGGCGAAGTCCGCGCGCTGGTCGGCGAGAGCGGCGCCGGCAAGACGATGATTGGCAAGGCGGTGCTCGGCGTGCTGCCGAAGAGCGTGCGCATCGTCGAGGGCGAGATGCTGATCGAGGGCGAGGATCTCGGCCGCCTCGATGCGAAGGCGCGGCGGACGCTGATCGGCGCGCGTACCGCGCTGATCCCACAGGACCCGCTCACCGCGCTCAACCCGTCGCGCCGCATCGGCCCGCAGATGACCGACCGGCTGGTGCGCATCCTCGGCTGGAGCGGTGAGAAGGCAGACAAGCGTATCCGGCAGTTGCTCGACGAGGTGCAGATCCGCGAGCCCGAACGTGTTCTGAAATGCTATCCGCACGAGCTCTCCGGCGGCATGCGCCAGCGCGTGCTGATCGCGGCCGCCTTCGCCGCCGAGCCCAGGCTGATGGTCGCCGACGAGCCGACGACGGCGCTGGACGTGACCGTGCAGAAGCAGATCCTGCGCCTCATCGCGCAATTGCAGCGCAACCACGGCACGGCGCTTCTGTTCGTCACGCACGATCTCGGTGTCGTCGCCAAGATCAGCCAGAAAGTGTCGGTGCTCTATGCCGGCAAGGTGGTCGAAGAAGCCGCGACCGCTGACCTCTTCGCATCGCCGCAGCACCCCTACACGCGGGCGCTGATCGCGGCGACGCCGCGCTATACCGATCCCTACGCATCGCTGAAGCCGGTGAACGAAACCGTGCTGGCCGGGCTCGCGGACGAGATCGCGGGCGCCGACAGGGCGTGGAGGCCAAGCCATGGCTGAGCCACTGTTTTCCGTCCGCGGGCTGAAGGTGGCGCTGCCCGACATGACGCGCAAGCCGCTGATCGGCCGGGCGCCACTGGCCGAGATCCTCAAAGGACTGGACTTCGACCTGCCCAAGGGATCGGTGACCGGCATCGTCGGCGAATCCGGTTCCGGCAAGTCGACGCTCGGCCGCGCGCTGGTGCGGCTGATCGAGCCGAGCGCCGGCTCGATCAGCTTCGAAGGGCGAGACATCGGCCATCTTTCGGAAGCGGAGCTCAGACCGCTGCGTCGCGACCTGCAGATGATCTTCCAGGACCCGATGTCCTCGCTCAACCCGCGGCACACCATCTTCAACATCATCGCGGCACCCTTGAGGCAGAACGGGCTTGGCGACCGGCTGAAGGAGCGCGTGGCGGAAGCCCTGCAACGCGTCGGCCTGCCGCAGAGTTTTGCCGGCCGCTACCGCCACGAGCTGTCCGGCGGGCAACGCCAGCGCGTCGGCATCGCACGGGCGCTGGCGCTGTCGCCGAAATTCGTTTTGGCCGACGAGATCGTCTCGGGCCTCGACGTCTCGACGCAGGCACAGATCCTGACGCTGCTGGAAAAGCTCGCGGCCGAGATGGGGCTGACGGTCGCCTTCATCAGCCATGATCTGTCGGTGATCCGGCGGCTCTGCCGGCAAGTCATCGTCATGCGCGAGGGAGGGATCGTCGAAGCCAGCGCAACCGACGCGCTCTTCGACAATCCGAAGGAGACTTACACGCGCGACCTGCTCGCTGCCATCCCGCTGCCTGAGATCGATGCGGACTGGCTGCAGCCGCCTGCAAAGGCACCGGCATGAGAAAGGCAAACCTTGTCCGCACACCGAACAGCGGGCCTCGGATGTGCATGGGAGCAAAGTCAGCCCGCCAAAGGAGGGTGACATGAAATACGCCACAAGCGGCGCAATGGTCGGCGCAATCCTGTTCGGCTCAATGGGAACGGCTTCGGCCGACTCGATCCCCGGCATGCGCGGCCACGACCATACCGGCGTCACCGTGCCCGACATGAAGCAGGCCGTCGACTTCTTCACCAATGTGGTCGGTTGCAAGAAGGCGATGTCCTTCGGCCCGTTCGCCGACGACAAGGGCACCTTCATGCAGGACCTGCTCGGCGTCGATCCAAAAGCGGTAATCGAGGAGATCACCCTGGTGCGCTGCGGCTATGGATCGAACATCGAATTGTTCAAATACACCGCGCCCGACCAGAAGGACCTGACGCCGAAGAACAGCGACATCGGCGGCTTCCATATCGCCTTCTATGTCGACGATGTCGCCGCCGCGAAGGCCTATCTCGACGCCAAGGGCGTGAAGACCAGGATGGGTCCTCTGCCGGTCAAAGAAGGACCGGCCGCCGGCCAAACCATCCTCTATTTCCAGGCGCCCTGGGGACTGCAGCTGGAAGCGATCAGCTATCCCGACGGCATGGCTTACGAGAAAGGCGCCGAGACGGTGCTGTGGAGTCCCAAAGATCCAGCCAAGTGAGCTGATCGCGCCGCAATTGTTCAATTATGAAACTTTAAGCTTGAAATAATTGCCGGCAGGCGCGATACTGATGTTGGAACCGCCGGCCCCCCGGCGGTCCCTGATGCCCTTTGAGCGTTTGACGCAATTCCGGACGGGAAACCGCTGCGCACTTTTCCTGGAATTGCTCTAGAGGAGATCGCAAGACATGAAGGTTGCGGTTCTCGGCGGCGGACCGGCCGGCCTCTATTTTGCTATCTCGCTGAAGCTGCGCGACGGCTCGCATGACGTGACGGTCTACGAGCGCAACCGCCCCGACGATACGTTCGGCTGGGGTGTGGTGCTGTCGGCCGAAACGCTGGAGAACCTGACCAGGAACGACCCTGTCAGCGCGGTCTGGATCAGGAAGCATTTTGCCTACTGGGATGACATCGCCGTCATCCATGACGGCGTGCGCACGGTGTCGACCGGCCACGGCTTCTGCGGCATCGGCCGCAAGCGGCTTTTAATCCTGCTCCAGCGCAGAGCCCGCGAGCTCGGCATCAAGATGATGTTCGAGACCGAGATTTCCGATCCCAGGCCGTACATGGAAACGCACGACCTTGTCGTTGCGGCCGACGGATTGAACTCGAAGTCGCGCGCCACCTTCGCCAACGTCTTCAAGCCCGACATCGACACGCGCAAATGCAAGTTCGTGTGGCTCGGCACCACGCAGAAATTCGACGACGCGTTCACCTTCATCTTCGAAAAGACTGAGCACGGCTGGGTGTGGGCGCATGCCTACCAGTTCGACAGCGAGACCGCGACCTTCATCGTCGAATGCAGCGAACAGACCTGGGCTGCCTTCGGTTTCGGCGCGATGACGCAGCAGGAATCGATCGCGGTCTGCGAGCGCATTTTCGAAAAGCATCTGGGCGGCCATCCGCTGATGACCAATGCCAACCACATCAGAGGTTCGGCCTGGATCAACTTCCCGCGCGTGCTGTGCGAGCGCTGGTCTTACAAGAATCTGGCGCTGATGGGCGACGCGGCGGCATCGGCGCATTTCTCGATCGGCTCCGGCACGAAGCTGGCCCTGGAAAGCGCAGTCGCGCTCGCCGACTATGTCGAGTCCGAGTCCGACCTCGAAGCGGCCTTCCGCAAATACGAAGATGCTCGCCGCACCGAGGTGCTGAAACTGCAATCGGCGGCGCGCAACTCGCTCGAATGGTTCGAGGAAGTCGAACGTTATCTCGGGTTGGATCCAGTTCAATTCAACTATTCGCTGCTCACCCGCTCGCAGCGCATCAGCCACGAGAACCTTCGTCTGCGCGATGCCGAATGGCTGGCGGGCGCGGAGCAATGGTTCCAGCGCAAGGCCGGCGCCGGCGGCAACATGCTGCGCCGCGCGCCGATGTTCGCGCCATTCAGACTGCGCGAGATGGCGCTCACGAACCGCATCGTCGTCTCGCCGATGGCCCAGTACAAGGCGGTCGACGGCTGCCCGACCGACTGGCATTTCGCCCACTATGCCGAGCGCGCCAAGGGCGGGGCCGGGCTCGTTTATATCGAGATGACTTGCGTCAGCCCGGAGGGACGCATCACCCCGGGCTGCACCGGCTTCTACCAGCCCGAGCATGAGGTCGCCTGGAAGCGGCTGGTCGATTTCGTCCACGCCGAGACCGAAGCCAAGATCTGCGCCCAGATCGGCCATTCAGGCCCGAAGGGCTCGACCCGCCTCGGCTGGGAAGGAACGGACGAGCCGCTGCCGTCCGGCAACTGGCCGGTGATGGCGCCTTCAGCCGTGCCGTGGTCGCCGCAGAATCAGGTGCCGAAGGCGATGAACCGCGCCGACATGGACCTTGTGCGCGACCAGTTCGTCGCCTCGGCGGAGATGGCCGAGCGCTGCGGCTTCGACATGCTGGAGATCCATGCCGCGCATGGCTATCTGCTCTCCGCCTTCATCACGCCGCTGACCAACAGGCGCACCGACGACTATGGCGGCTCGCTGGAGAACCGCATGCGTTATCCGCTGGAGATCTTCCACGCGGTGCGCGCCGTGTGGCCGGCCGAAAAGCCTATCTCGGTGCGCATCTCGGCCAATGACTGGGTAGGGATCGAAGGCGTCACGCCGGCCGATGCGGTCGAGATCGCCAAGCTTCTGCATCAAACCGGCGTCGATCTCTGCGACGTCTCGGCCGGCCAGACCACAATCGCCGCCAAGCCGGTCTATGGCCGCATGTTCCAGACGCCGTTCTCCGACCGCATCCGGAACGAGGTCGGCATGGCGACGATGGCGGTCGGCAACATCTACGAGCCGGACCACGCCAACTCGATCCTGATGGCAGGACGCGCCGATCTGGTGGCGCTGGCCAGGCCGCATCTCAGCGATCCCTATTGGACGCTGCATGCGGCGGTCACCCTCGGCGATCGCGGCGTCAAATGGCCGGATCCTTATCTGCGCGGACGCGACCAGATCTACCGGCTGGCCGAACGCGAAGCGGCGGCAGGGCTGAAGGTATGAGCGCATTTATGTTTTCACGTCGGCGCCGCCCCTCATCCGCCTGCCGGCACCTTCTCCCCGTGAAGGACGGGAAGAAGGCACAAGCTCAAACGCTGGCGGCCCCCTCTCCCCGTCCTTCACGGGGAGAGGGTAAGGATGAGGCGCAGCGCCTTGCCTGGAGGACTGGCGCATGATTGCCGGCAAGCATGCGCTGGTCACCGGCGGCGGCTCCGGCGTCGGCCGTGCGATCGCACTGTCGCTGGCGGAAGCCGGCGTCGCCGTCACCATCTGTGGCCGCCGCAAGGCCGCGCTGAATGAAGTCGCGAAGGCAAACGACCGCATCTTCGGCATCGGCGCCGATGTCACCGACGAAGCCGACATGACGGCGCTGTACGAGAAGGCCGAGGCGGCGCGCGGTCCCTTCGAGATCGTCGTCGCCAATGCCGGGATGGCTGTCAGTGCGCCGGCGCACAAGACCTCGCTCGCCGACTGGCAGCGCTCGCTCGACGTCAACCTCACCGGCGCCTTCCTGGCGGTGCAGCCGGCGCTTGGCGGCATGCTGGCGCGGAAGACAGGCCGTATCGTTTTCATTGCCTCGACCGCCGGACTGAAGGGCTACGCGTATGTCGCGCCCTACGTAGCGGCCAAGCATGGCGTCGTCGGGCTGATGCGGGCGCTCGCAGCCGAGGCCGCCAAGTCCGGCATCACCGTCAACGCCATCTGCCCGGGCTTCGTCGAAACCGACATGCTGGAGGAATCCATCCAGCGCATCGTCGAGAAGACCGGCCGTTCCGCCGATGAGGCACGCGCGAGCCTTTCGGCTGCGAACCCGCAGGCGCGTTTCATCCAGCCGGAAGAGGTCGCCGCGGCGGTGCTCTGGCTCTGCGGCGATGCGGCGCGGTCGATCACAGGACAGGCGATCTCGGTCTCGGGAGGCGAGACATGGTAGCGGGACCGACGTCTATCGGGCCGGGCAAGGACAGGCTGCGGCTGTGGATCCGCCTGCTGCGTGCTTCGCGCACGATCGAGGCCGAGCTGCGCGAGCGGCTGAAGAAGGAGTTCGACACCACGCTGCCGCGCTTCGACGTCATGGCGGCGCTCTACCGCTCGCCGGAGGGCATGCTGATGAGCGACCTGTCGCGATTCCTGCTGGTGTCGAACGGCAATATCACCGGCATCGTCGACCGGCTGGTCTCCGAAGGGCTGGTGACGCGCGCGCGCCGCAACGGCGACCGCCGCACCTCGATGGTGCGGCTGACCGAAGAAGGTTCGAAGTCTTTCGCGGCAATCGCCGCGGCGCATGAGAACTGGGTCGGCGAGCTCCTCGGCACTGTCAGCGAGGACGAAGCGCGCCGGCTGACCGGCATGCTGAAATCGTTCCGCAGCAATTGGGAGGGACGCGAATGAGCGCCATGGCCAAGCTCAAGCCGAAGCACTTCCTCTGGGAGGTGGAAGGCAGGGTCGCGAAGGTCCGGCTCGACCGGCCGGAGCGCAAGAACCCGCTGACCTTCGACAGTTATGCGGAGCTGCGCGACACTTTTCGCGATCTCGCTTACGCCGATGATGTCGATGCCGTGGCGTTCCTGCCCAACGGCGGCAATTTCTGCTCGGGCGGCGATGTCCACGACATCATCGGACCCCTGGTCAAGATGGACATGAAGGCGCTGCTCTCCTTCACGCGCATGACCGGCGACTTCGTCAAGGCCATGCTGAATTGCGGCAAGCCGATCATCGCGGCGGTGGATGGCGTCGCCGTCGGCGCCGGCGCGATCATCGCCATGGCCTCCGACATCCGCATCGCGACGCCGGAAGCAAAGACCGCCTTCCTGTTTACCCGCGTCGGCCTCGCCGGGTGCGACATGGGCGCCTGCGCGATCTTGCCCCGCATCATCGGCCAGGGCCGCGCCGCCGAGCTGCTTTACACCGGCCGCACCATGAGCGCGGCCGAAGGCGAGCGTTGGGGCTTCTACAATCGGCTGGTCGATGCAGCGGCGCTCGAGGCCGACGCGCTCGAGATGGCAGCGCGGATCGTCTCCGGCCCGACCTTCGCGCATTGCATCACCAAGACGCAGTTGAACCAGGAATGGTCGATGGGTCTCGACCAGGCGATCGAGGCGGAAGCGCAGGCACAGGCGATCTGCATGCAGACCGGCGATTTCGAGCGCGCCTACAAGGCGTTCGTGGCCAAGGAAAAGCCGGTGTTCGAGGGGAAATGAGGATGGCTCTTTTAACGGAGACGTTTGCGGGACAGCGCCCCCCTCTGTCCTGCCGGACATCTCCCCCACAAGGGGGGAGATCAGCTGTCGTCTCTGCCTTCGCCAATCGCCAAGGTCGCAAGAATGAGCGGGGCGCCAAAACTGCCAATCTCCCCCTTTGTGGGGGAGATGTCCGGCAGGACAGAGGGGGGCGCCATAGAGCAGAGGCCTTGAAGAGTAGCGGAGGCACCGATGCCTGACCGTTCCTTCCTTAACTGGCCCTTCTTTGAAAGCCGCCATCGCGAACTTGCCGAAAATCTCGACGCCTGGTGCGCCAAGAACCTGCCCGTCGATCACCACGATGTCGACGCGGCCTGCCGCAATCTCGTCTCCATGCTCGGCCGCGACGGCTGGCTGAAGCCGACGGCGCTCGATCCCGACAAGCCGGAGCCGCTCGACGTGCGCACGCTCTGCATCACCCGCGAGACGCTGGCGCGCCATGACGGGCTCGCCGACTTCGCCTTCGCCATGCAGGGCCTTGGCACCGGCGCGATCTCGCTGTTCGGCACACCGGAGCAGCAGCGCTGGCTGGAAAAGACGCGGGCGGGCCAGGCGATCGCAGCCTTTGCGCTGTCGGAGCCGCGGTCGGGATCGGATGTCGCCAACATGGAGATGGCGGCTGTCCGCGACGGCGACTTCTATGTGCTTTCGGGCGAGAAGACCTGGATCTCCAATGGCGGCATTGCCGACGTATACATTGTTTTCGCCCGCACCGGCGAGGCGCCCGGCGCCAAGGGAATTTCCGCTTTGATCGTGCCTGCGGACACCAAAAGCGTTGGCATCGCCGAACGATTGGAAGTTATCGCCCCGCATCCACTCGCGCGGCTCTCCTTCGACAATGTGCGCGTTCCGGCTTCCGCCCTGATCGGCAAACCCGGCGACGGTTTTCGGATCGCCATGTCGGTGCTCGACGTCTTCCGCTCGACGGTGGGTGCCGCGGCGCTCGGCTTTGCTCGAAGAGCGTTGGACGAAAGCATCAAAAGGGTGTCCGAGCGAAAACTGTTCGGCGCGCCGATGGCCGAACTGCAGATGGTGCAGGGCCACATCGCCGACATGGCGCTGGATGTCGACGCCGCCGCCCTGCTCGTCTATCGCGCCGCCTGGACCAAGGATATGGGCGCCGCCCGCGTCACTCGCGAGGCGGCAATGGCCAAGCTGTTCTCCACGGACAAGGCGCAGGAAGTGATCGACAAGGCGGTGCAACTGCATGGCGGCGACGGCGTGCGCAAGGGCCACATCGTCGAGAGCCTCTATCGCGAGATACGCGCGCTGCGCATCTATGAGGGCGCTTCCGACGTGCAGAAAGTGGTGATCGCCAGGCAAGTGATGGGAGCGGCGTGAGATCATGCTTGCGGACCGCATTTCACTTAAGGGAGGCTAGACATGCACACGATCCTGCAGCCGGAAGGCTGGGCCAAACCGATCGGCTATGCCAACGGCGTTGCCGCGCGTGGCCGGCTGGTCTTCATCGGCGGCCAGGTCGGCTGGAATGCCGAGTGCCGGTTCGAGACCGACGATTTCGTCGATCAGGTGCGCCAGACCCTCACCAATGTCGTCGCCGTTCTCGCCGAGGCCGGCGGGGAGCCGCAGCACATCACCTCGATGACCTGGTATTTTACCGACAAGGCCGAGTACCTCGCCAACCTCAAAGGGATCGGCGAAGTCTACCGCGCCGTCATCGGCCGGCATTTTCCGGCGATGGCCGCCATGCAGGTGGTGGCGCTGGTCGAGGACCGGGCGAAGGTGGAGATACAGGCAATCGCAATTATTCCGGAGTGAGTCGGAGGCGCTACTGGCTTCTATTTCGCAATGGCCTGAAGCGGCGAAGGCGGCTACTCCAACTCGGCGCGCTCGAGGGATCGTGTCTGCCTTCCGTGCGTCAGCATTGCCGTGACAGTACGGCAAGGGCCGCTTGGCTGCCGCCACAATCTGTGATCAGATGATCATACCCGCGTCGGGCGGATATTCGCACATAAACTTTGCCGGCACCAAGGAAAGCAAAAGCGTGGCTCTGGGCTTCGAACCAGTATCGGGACGCATTACTGTCCAGGACGGCGTCTACCAGCAACTTCGCCATGCCCTGATGGTCGGCAGCTTCGATCCCGGGCAGGTGCTGACCATCGCCTCGCTGGCGGAGGCTTTCGGCACCTCAAACATGCCGGTGCGCGAGGCGTTGCGGCGGCTGGCGGCGGAGAACGCGCTGGAAATCTCGCAGAACGGCTCAGCCTGCGTGCCGGTGGTGACGCGGGCGCGGCTCGACGACCTCTGCCGGGCCCGCCTCGCCGTCGAGGGGCTGGCCGCCGAGCTTGGCGCGCCGCGCCTGACCGCAGCCGAGATCGGCTTGCTGCAAAGGGTTACTGACGACCAGCGGGCGATCGGCCGCGACGGCAGCATCTACGAGCTGATCGCCAAGAACCAGCAGTTCCACTTCACCATATACCGCGCCTCCGGCTCCGATGTGCTGTTTCAGCTGATCGAGACGCTGTGGCTGCGCTTCGGTCCGTACATGCGGCTGTTGTCCAACCATGTCGCGCCGCTGATGCGCGCCGGCACCATGGAGCCTTCGGGCCGGCACGTCGCGATCATAGCGGCCATCAAGGACAAGGATTTCACCCGCGCGCGCGACGAGGTGGTGGCCGATATCACGGCGACGCAAGCGACATTGCGGGCGATCTGTCCTGACGTGCCGGAGCCCAGACCGGTCGATTTTGCCGCTTTCGGAAGGGCGCCTTGATAGGCGGCCGCCGCAGAGTGGCTTTGAAGCCGCCTGGGCCAAGCTCCTGGACCAAGAGAACAGCCGGATTGTGAGGCGCTGACCCGCATTTCTTCAGCCGCGGCGCATTGATCCCTGTCCGTATTTGTGATCACATGATCACAGGGAGACAGCGAATGTCCGGCTATTTTCTCTATCATTCGATCGGCACCTTCCCCGGCAAGGCCGAGCGAATGGCCGCCTCGCTGACGGATTTCTCCAACATCTGGTCGGCGGAAGACGACGGTCAGTGGCCTGCCGCGCTTGCGGCGCGGCAACGCTTCATCGATGCCTGGAGGCGGCTGATCGAGGCGCCGCAAGGCACGCTGACCACGGCCGAGAATGTCACCGCCGCGCTCTATAGCCTGATCGGTGGCTTGCCGACGGAGCGGCTGGCGGGAAAGCGGCTGCTGGTCGCCGCCGACTGTTTTCCTAGCCTGCATTTCCTGCTGGCGGGCTTGGGAGAGCGTTTCGGCTTCACCCTCGACACCGTCCCATTGCGGCCTGGCGAGACCTGGGTTCGCGACCAGGATTTCATCGACCGCTGGCAGGCGGATGTCGGGCTCGCGCTCATTACCTTCGTCACCTCGACGGCCTCGCACCGCTGCGATGTCGGCCGCCTCGCCGCGCATGGCCGCGCCGTGGGCAGCATAGTCGGCGTTGATGTCACACAAGGCATCGGCGTGGCGCCGTTTTCGGTTGCCGCGACGCCGGTCGATTTCGTCGTCTCGACTTCGCTCAAATGGCTGTGTGGATCCTCCGGCGCCGGCCTTTTGCAGGTCGCGCCTGACCTTCTGGCGTCCTGCCGGCCGGAGTTGCGGGGCTGGTTCAGTCAGCCGAACCCGTTCTCCTGGGACCTCGACGCTTTCACTTACGCCGACGATGCGCGCCGCTTCGATCATGGCACGCCGGCGATCCTGGCAAGCGTCGCCTCGCTGCCCGGGCTGGAGTGGGTGGAACAGACCGGCATCGACATCATCCGCGCGCAGAATGCCGGGCTCGTCGAGCGTATCATCGGCGCCGCGCTGGAGAATGGCTGGGAGATCCGCTCGCCGCTCGATGCCAGTGAACGTGGCGGCAGCGTGATGCTCGGCCTGCCGCAAGGTACCGAGCCGGCGAAGATCATAGCTGCGCTTCGCGACGAGCGGCTTTACTGCGATGCGCGCGGCACGACGCTGCGGCTGTCTCCCGGCATGGTCACCACAGAGACGGCGGTCGACGCGCTGATCGCGCAACTCACGAAGCATATCGGTTCGCGGCGACGCCGCGCGTCGTGAAATTCAGGTACCGCCTCGCCTGCGGCGCCCGGGAGTTTGGCGCCGGAAAGGGGCGGATCAGGAACCGAACCAGAGGGAAGCAAGATGTTGAAACGTCTAGGACTGATTGGGATGGCCGTCGCTGCCGGCCTTGCCTTTGCGGCGCCCGCCTTCGCCGACAAGATCATGGTGGGCGCCTATCCGGCCAACCCGCCATGGGAATACAAGACCGATTCCGGTGCCTTCGAGGGGTTTGAGATCGACGTCGCCAATGATGTCGCCAAGCGCATCGGCGCAGAGGTCGAGTTCCAGGACCTCGGCTTCCAGGCGCTGTTCGCAGCGACCGCTTCGGGCCGCATCGACTTTGCCGTGTCCTCGATCTCGGTCACCAAGGAGCGGCTGCAGAACCAGGGCTTCACGCAAGCCTATTACGACAGCGACGGTACCATCGTCGGCAAGGCGGATTCCGCCATCAAATCGCTCGACGATCTGAAGGGCAAGACCATCGGGGTCATCGCCGGCTCGACAGGCGAAGCCTACATGAAGGAGAACGCCGCCAAGCTCGGCGTTGCAGAGACCAAGAGCTACAACGCCCAGCAGGACCTTCTGCTCGACGTGCAGAACGGCCGCATCGACGGCGGCGCGGGCGAGCTCGCCGGCTTCCTGTTCGCCATCAAGCAGATGCCAGCGCTAAAGATCCTGGTGCGCATCCCGACCGGCGAGCGCTTCGCCATGATGACCAAGAAGGGCCATCCGCTGCTTGAAAAAGTCAACGACGCCATCAGCGAAATGAAGAAGGATGGCACCATGGCCGCGATCCACAAGAAGTGGTTCGGCGTCGATCCGGAAGCCGGCACCAGCACGGTGACGCCTGGCCCGATCCCGCAATAAGCCGGCTAATCAGAAATTCCGACGAGAGCGGCAGCAAGAGTTGGCGCTCTCGCTTCGACCATTTGGGTCTCGCCCAACACGGCGAACCTTGTCTCACGGTGAGCGCCGATGGAACTGATCGACACCTTCTTCAACTGGGGCATCCTGGTCCGATCGTTTCCGATCCTGATCCGCGGTCTTGGCAACACCATTCTGCTCGGCTGCGCGGCGATCATCTTCGGCACGATCGGCGGGCTGGCGATCTGCCTGGTGCGGCTCTACGCGCCGAAGCCGCTCAGGCGGCTGGCGACGCTCTATATCGACATGTTCCGCGCGCTTCCGATCCTGGTGGTGCTGATCCTGATCTACTACGCCCTGCCCTTCATCGGCATCCGCCTGTCGTCCTTCGTCTCGGCAGCACTTGCGCTGTCACTGGTGTTGGCGGCCTTCACGGCGGAAGTCTGCCGCGCCGGCATCGAGAACATTCCGAAGGGCCAGTTCGAGGCGGCGTCGGCGCTCGGCCTGCCCTTTTGGGTCGCCATGCGCAAGGTGATCCTGCCGCAAGCGATCCGCGTCGTCATTCCGCCGCTCACCAGCAACTGCGTCTCGGTGTTCAAGGACACCGCGCTCGCCTCCGTGGTGGCGATGCCGGACCTCTTGAAGCAGGCGACCGACGCGCAGGCGCTGATGGCCAATCCGACGCCGCTGATCGGCGCGGCGATCATCTATCTCGCCTTCCTGTGGCCGCTGGTGCGGCTGGTCGGCTACCTCGAAGAGCGCGGCAAAGCTCGGTCCGCGCACTGATCCCCTTAGAATGACCTCGATTAGCTCAAGGAGACTCCCGTGAACCAGCACCATGTTTCGAAGGCGCAGGAGAGCGCCGCTTCGTTCCCGGTCGAGAAGATCCGCGCCATGTTCCCGGCGCTCCGGCAGGCCGGCGACTTCATCTTCATGGACAACGCCGCCGGTGCGCAGATCCCGCAAAGCGTGCTCGACGCGGTGACCAGCCATCTGGTGGCGCACAACGTGCAGCGCGGCGGCCGCTACGGCCGCAGCGTCACCGTCGACCAGTCCGTCGCCGAAGCGCGTGAGAGTGTGGCGCTCCTGATCAACGCCTACAGCCCGTCCGAAATCTGCTTCGGCATGAACGCCACCTCGTTCATCCGCCTTGTCAGCGTCGGCATCGGCCAGATGCTTTCGGAACGCGACGAGATCGTCGTCACCGACATGGACCATGACGCCAACATCGCCACGTGGTTGGCGCTGGAGCAGGCCGGCGCCAGGTTCAAATGGTGGCGCATGCGCGAGGACGGCAATCTGCATGTCGACGACCTCAAGCCGCTGATGTCGGACCGCACCCGGCTCGTCGCCTGCACGGTGACCGCGCACTCGATCGGCTCGATTGTCGATGTCGCTTCGGTCGCCAAGATCGCGCATGCGGCAGGCGCGGAAGTGTTCCTCGACTGCGTGCATTACGGGCCGCACGGGCTGATCGACGTGCAGGCCTGGGACTGCGACTATCTCGTCTGCTCAGGCTACAAGAATTTCTCGCCGCATATGGGTTTTCTCTGGGGCCGCTTCGAAACGTTGAAGCGGCTGCCGACCTTCCGCGAGGACTTCATCCCGGATGAGCCGCCCTACAAGGTCGAGGCCGGCACCTTCATCTACGAGAATGTCTCCGGCATGGACGCAGCGGTGCGCTACCTGGAGTCGATCGGCCGCAATTTCTTGGCCGAGAACAACCGCTCGCGCCGCGACAACATCGCCGCCGGCATGAACGCCATCCGCGAGTACGAGCTGACGCTGGCGCGCGAGATGATGAAGGTGCTGAAGGCCTGCGGCGCGACAATTTACGGCGTCGCCGACGAGGCGCGCATCCATGAGCGCGTGCCGACCTTCTGCTTCAACATCGGCACACTGTCGCCGCAGAGGATCGTCGAGGAGATGGCGGCCTTGCAGATCGGCATCCGCGACGGTCATATGTACGCGCCGCGGCTGATGAAGCGGCTCCACCTGTCGATGGACAGCGGCGCGATCCGCGCCTCGCTGGTGCACTACAACACGGTCGAGGAAGTGCACCGTTTCGGCGAAGCGCTGCGGGCAATCATTGCGAAGCTGTCGTGACGCCCGGACGTCTGGTCGAGCCTACGCCGCCTTCTTCGCCAGCCTCGCCTTGATGCTTGCCACGTCGGCGCGCGGCGTCGCGGCGAAAAGCGTCTTGGTGTAGCTGTGCTTGGGGTCCGAGAAGACCTCGTCGCGCGAGCCGTATTCGACCGCCTCGCCGAAATACATCACCATCACGTCGTCGGCGATATAACGCACCACCGACAGATCGTGGCTGATGAAGACATAGGTCAGCTTGAACTCGTCCTGCAGGTCGGCGAGCAGGTTGAGCACCTGCGCCTGCACCGAAAGATCGAGCGCCGAGACCGGCTCGTCCAGCACCAGCAGGCTCGGGTTCAGCATCAGTGCGCGGGCAATGGCGATGCGCTGGCGCTGACCGCCGGAGAACATATGCGGATAGCGGTTGTAGTGCTCGGGGCCGAGGCCGACCTTCTTCAACATCTTCATCGCTAGGTCGCGGCGTTCCTCGGCCGGCTTGTCGGTATTGATCAGCAGCGGCTCGCCGAGCACGTCGCCGATCTTTTGACGCGGGTTGAGCGACCCGTAGGGATTCTGAAAGACGATCTGCACCTTGCGGCGCATTTCCTTGGTCAATCCGTCCTTGGCGATGTCGACCTTGTTGCCGTCGATGAACAAATCGCCGGCGGTCGCAGGATCGATCAGCGTGATGATGCGGGCGAGCGTGGACTTGCCGCAGCCGCTTTCGCCAACGATGGCGAGCGTCTTGCCCTTATCGACGCTGAAGGAGACGCCCTTCACCGCATGCACCGTGCGCGCGGGGCGGAACAGGCCGCCGCCGACATGGTAGTCGCGTTTGATGTTCTTGCCTTCGACAACCTTGGTCATGCGCCGGCTCCGGTCATGCACTGGCTTCTGGGGGCGCCGGCTCGAACAGCATGTCGGAGACGGTCGGCAGCCGGTCGCCGACGGCGTTCTCCGGCAGCGCCGACAGCAGCGCGCGCGTGTAGTTGCTCTTGGGGTTCTCAAACAGCGACAGCACGTCGGCCTCTTCCATCTTGCGGCCCTTGTACTGGACGATGACGCGATCGGCGGTCTCGGCGACCACGCCCATATTGTGGGTGATCATGATCAGGCCCATGCCGTATTTGGCCTGCAGCGACACAAGCAGGTCGAGAATTTGCTTCTGGATGGTGACGTCGAGCGCGGTGGTCGGCTCGTCGGCGATCAGCAGCTTCGGATTGCAAGCAATGGCCATCGCGATCATGACGCGCTGGCATTGGCCGCCCGACATCTGATGCGGGAAGGAGTTGAGCCGCTCGGCCGGCTCCGGGATGCCGACCTGCTTCAACAACTCGATGGCGCGCGCCCGGCGCTGTGCGCGATCCATGCCGAGATGGAAGCGCAGCACTTCCTCGATCTGAAAGCCGACGGTGAAGCAAGGGTTGAGACTGGCGATCGGCTCCTGGAAGATCATGGCAATGTCCTTGCCGATGATCTTGCGGCGCTCGGCCGGACCCATCTTGAGGAGATCGCGGCCGCCGAACGTCATGCGGTCGGCGGTGACAGTGGCGGTCCAGGGCAACAAGCCCATAACCGCCAGCATCGACACCGATTTGCCGGAGCCGGATTCGCCGACGATGGCGAGCACCTCGCGCTCGTCGACACGGAGCGAGACGCCGTCGACGGCGCGGAACGGGCCGGAGGCGGTCTGGAACTCGACGACGAGGTTCTGGATGTCGAGCAATGCCATCACGACCTCCTGAGCTTCGGATCGAGCGCGTCGCGCAGGCCGTCGCCGATCAGGTTGATGGCGAGCACCGTGATAAGGATGGCAAGGCCGGGGAAAGTCACCACCCACCAGGCGCGCAGGATGAATTCGCGCGCCGAGGCGAGCATGGTGCCCCATTCCGGCGTCGGCGGCTGCGCGCCGAGACCAAGGAAGCCAAGCGCTGCGGCTTCCAGGATGGCGTTCGAGAAAGACAGCGTGCCCTGGACGATCAGCGGCGCCAGGCAGTTCGGCAGGATGGTCCTGAGCATCAGCCTCAGGTGCCCGGCGCCGGCGACCTTGGCAGCCACGACATATTCGCGGCTCTTTTCCGCCATCACCGCAGCGCGCACCAGGCGGGCGAAATGCGGCTGCAGGACAAGCGAGATCGCCAGCATCGCATTGAACAGGCCGGGCCCGAGAATGGTGACCAGCACCAGCGCCAGAAGCAGCGACGGGAAGGCCAGGATCAGGTCCATGACGCGCATGATCGCGACGTCGACCCAGCCTCGGAAATAGCCTGCCAGCAAGCCGAGCGTGATGCCGCCGACGAGGGCCAGCGTGACGACGACGGCGCCGATGAGCAGCGAGAAACGCGCGCCATAGAGCAGGCGCGAGAGGATGTCGCGGCCGACCGGATCGGTGCCGAGGATATATTGCGAGCTGCCGCCCGCCTGCCAGGCCGGCGGCCTGAGGAAGGCGGTCTTGTCCTGCACGTCGGGCGCATAGGGCGCGAGCAACGGCGCGAAGAGCGCCGCCAGCACCAGCAGGATGAAGACGACCAGGCCGATGACGGCGCCGCGGTTCACCGAGAAATAGTGCCAGAAGGTCTTGAAGCCGGTCAGCCGGTCCGGGCTGCCGGCGGCCATCGGGGCGATTTCCGTAGACTGGCTCATCACGCCGCCCTGATGCGCGGGTTGATGACGGCGTAGAGCACGTCGACGATGAGGTTAACGGCCATGACGATAAGTGCGATCAAAAGCAGACCTGACTGCACGACGACATAGTCGCGCTTGAAGATGGAATCGACCATCCACTTGCCGATGCCCGGCCAGGCGAAGATGGTTTCGGTGAGGATGGCGCCGGCAAGCAGCGTGCCGACCTGCAGGCCGATCGTGGTGACGACCGGGATCAGGGCGTTGCGAAGTGCGTGCGCACCGATGACGCGGGCGGCGGAAAGGCCTTTGGCGCGGGCGGTGCGGACATAGTCTTCACCGAGCACCTCGAGCATGGCCGAACGGGTCTGGCGCGCGATCACCGCCAGCGGAATCGTGCCGAGCACGATCGCCGGCAGGATGAGATGGCTGAGCGCCGAGCGCAGCGCGTCCCATTTGCCGTAGAGAATGCTGTCGATGGTCATGAAACCGGTGATCGGCTTCAGGAAGAACTGCAGGCCCATGCGGCCCGACACCGGCGTCCAGCCGAGATAGCCGGAAAAGAAGATGATGAGCAGCAGGCCCCACCAGAAGATCGGCATGGAATAGCCGACCAGCGCGGCGCCCATCAACGACTGATCGAACCATGAGCCGCGTTTGACGGCCGCGAATATGCCGGCCGGGATGCCGATCGCCATGGCGAAGATCATGGCGAAGAAGGACAATTCCAGCGTCGCCGGGAAGAGCGTCTTGAACTCCTGGAGCACCGGGCGCTTGGAGGAAATCGAGACGCCGAAATCGCCGGTCGCGACCTCGCCGACATAGCGCGCATACTGCTCCCAGACCGGCAGATTGTAGCCGAACTGTTCCTTGAGCTCTTCGTAGCGGGCGGGGGTGACGCCATGCTCGCCGGCCATGGCCAGGATCGGATCGCCGGGCAGCAACCGGACAAAGGCGAAGGCGCAGATGGTGATGCCGACGAGCGTCGGGATCAGAAGTGCGATTTTGTTGAGGAGATATCTGAGCATCGTGAAATGGAATGGGGCGGCGACAATTCGCGCCGCCCCGTTCGCAAATATTACTCGGCCTTGTCAACGCCGTCGAAGCGATGAATGCCGAGCGGGTCCATCTTGAAGCCGCTGACGTTGTTGCGGACAACGGCATAGACCTGGCTGTGAGCCAGCAGGAAGGCCGGCGCCTGCTTGGCGAAGATTTCCTGCGCCTGCTCATAGAGCTTGGTGCGCTCGCCCTGGTCGCTGGTCTTCTTGGCCTTCTGGATCAGGTCCTCGAAGTCCTTGTCGCACCAGCTGGAATAGTTCGAGACGCCGATGGCCGAGCACGCGAAGAGGGTGGCGAAGAAATTGTCCGGATCGCCATTGTCGCCGGTCCAGCCGATCTGGAAGGCGCCGGGACGCTCCTTCTTTTTGCCTTCCTCGCGATACTTGGTCCACTCGTAGTTGACGATCTCGGCCTTGACGCCGACCTTGGCCCAGTCGGCCTGGATCAGCTCAGCCGCGCGCTGGAAGTTCGGGTTGTAAGGACGAACGCGATCGGAAGCCCAGAGCTGGATTTCCTTCAGCCCGGCGTCGGCCAGCACCTTCTTGGCCGCTTCCGGATCATAGGAATCGAACTTCACATCCTTGTTCCACGACCACATGGTCGGCGGGATCAGGTTCTGCGCCGGCGTCGCGCCAGCGTCCTGGAACAGCGACTTGATCAGCGCTTCCCGGTCGATCGCCTGGTTGAGCGCGTGACGAACCTCCGGCTTGTCGAGCGGCGGGATCGTGGTGTTGTAGCTCATGTAGCCGATGTTGAGGCCGGCCTGATCCATGAGGGTCACGTCCTTGTTGGCCTTGATGGTGGCGATGTCGGCCGGGTTCGGATAGGGAGCGACATCGCATTCGCCGGCCAGCACCTTCTGGATGCGGGCGGTCGCGTCAGGCGTGATGGCGAAGACCAGATCGTCGATCTTTTCCTTGCCCTTGAAGTAGTCGGGGTTCGCCGCATAGCGGATGACCGAATCGAGCTGATAGTCGACGAACTGGAACGGCCCGGTGCCGATCGGCTTGGTCGAGAAGTCGGCCATCTTGCCTTCCTTCTCGAGCTGGTCGGCATATTCCTTCGACACGATCGAGGCGAAGTCCATGCCGAGATTGGCCAGCATCGGCGCGTTCGGCTCGGTCAGCGTCAGCTTGACGGTGAGGTCGTCGACCTTTTCCCACTTGGCGACGTATTTCGGCATGTCCATGCCGGTGTAGTAATCCCAGGTCAGGTTCGGCAGATACTTCTCGCCGTTCCACGGATTCTGCTTGTTGAACTGCCGGTCGAACGAGAAGACGACGTCATCGGCGTTGAGGTCGCGGGTCGGCTTGAAATAGTCGGTGGTCTGGAACTTCACGCCAGGGTGCAGGTGGAAAGTATAGACCAGGCCGTCGTCGGAGATTTCCCATTTGTCGGCGAGGCCGGGCTCGATCTCGGTGCCGCCATGCTTGAACTCGACCAGGCGCGAATAGACCGTGCGCGACGAAGCGTCGAAGTCGTTGCCGCCCGTCGTCGTACCCGGATCGAAATTGGCCGGCGACGCTTCCGAGCAATAGACAAGCGTCTTTGCATTGGCCATCCCGCCGAGGACGCTTGCAGCCAGCAACGCGGCTGCAAAAGTCATTGTCTTTTTCATTGAGCACTCCCTGATGTTCTTCCAAGCCCCTCTATCAGGCTCGCGAAGCGCGCATATAAGCACCGTTTTTGGGGCTTTGGAACACCCCGTTTGCGTACCCCACGGTAAGCAGGAAAAGAATCCGCATTTTCCTCAAATAGAAGAAAAAATGAGCAGAATTTTTCGCTCACGCTAATGTTAACAACCTCATTTTTTTATTGATTGAGCCTCTTCCGAAATGGAACGAGGAGCTCCTGCCTGCGATCCCAGGTCCTCGTCGGGACGCGCCGAAGGAGGCGTCGAGGAATGACATTTCGGCAAATCTTTCCGCCGCTGCCGCTGGGGCAAGACTTGCACGGCCGCCGATAGAGGCAATACATAGACGCCAGGCCGGATTTCTTGGAATCCGCAATCGGCCGCAGCGGAGGAACGCTTCCGAAATCGGAAAGAGATGCGGCGCAAGCAGTAAGACTAGGACACCAGGGAGGGATTTGGTGGCAAAAGCAGCAAAGACAACGCCCCCGGCGAAGGCAACAGCCAAGGCCGCGCCCGTCGATGCGGGCGCGCCCAAGGCTTCATCTTCCAAGACCGCTTCGCCAGCCAAAACGCCGTCACCTGCGAAGGCCGGCTCCAAGCCGAAGACCACTGCGAAACCGGCTGCCGCTGCAAAGAAGACGAACCCCACATCCGCCGCCAAGGCTGCAACCGCAAAGACCGCCAGGCCTGCGGCAAAGGCAGCCTCGGGGTCGGCCAGGCGGCTGCCCAAGGCGATCACGGAACTCGCGGCAGGGTTGCCGGAAAAGCCTTGGCTGAAAAACTACCCGAAGAACATGCCGGCGGAGATCGGTCCGCTGCCTTACGATTCCATTGGCGACTTCCTCGTCGGCGCCTGCAAGCAGTTCGCCAGCCGGCCGGCGTTCGTGTGCATGGGCAAGTCGATCTCCTATGCCGAGCTCGAGCGGCTTTCGGCGGCCTTCGGCGCCTATCTGCAGTCGAAGGGACTGGAGAAGGGCGCGCGCGTGGCGCTGATGATGCCGAACGTTTTGCAATACCCGGTAGCGATGATGGCCGTGCTTCGCGCCGGCTTCACGGTGGTGAACGTCAACCCGCTCTACACGCCGCGCGAGCTGGAGCATCAGCTCAAAGATTCCGGCGCGCAGGCCATCGTCATTCTGGAGAACTTCGCCAACACGCTGCAGGCGGTGATCGCCAGGACGCCGGTCAAGCATGTCGTGGTCGCGGCGATGGGCGACATGTTGGGCGGGCTGAAAGGCGCGATCGTCAATCTCGTCGTGCGGCGGGTGAAGAAGATGGTTCCCGTCTGGTCGCTGCCCGGCCACGTCAAATTCAACGCCGCGCTCAAGGCGGGCTCGGCAAGCGCCTTCAAGCCGGCGGCGGTATCGGGCGACGATATCGCCTTCCTGCAATATACCGGCGGCACGACCGGCGTGTCGAAAGGCGCGACGCTGCTGCACCGCAACGTCTTGTCCAACGTGGCGCAGAATTCGCTCTGGGTGGAGGACGCCTATACGGTCAAGCCGAAGCCGGCGCATCTCAACTTCGTCTGCGCGCTGCCGCTCTACCACATCTTCGCGCTGACGGTGAACGCGCTGATGGGCATGCAGCAAGGCGCGCAGAACGTGCTCATTCCGAACCCGCGCGACATTCCGGGCTTCGTGAAAGAACTGCAGAAATACCCGGTCCACATCTTTCCCGGCCTCAATACGCTGTTCAACGCGTTGCTCAACAATGAGGATTTCCGCAAGCTCGACTTCAAGCCGCTGATCCTCACTCTTGGCGGCGGCATGGCGGTGCAGAAAGGTGTGGCCGAGCGCTGGAAGGCGCTGACGGGCTGTCCGGTGAGCGAAGGCTACGGTCTTTCCGAAACCTCGCCGGTGGCGACCGCCAACAAGTTCAGTTCCAGCGACTTTACCGGCACGATCGGCCTGCCGCTGCCTTCGACCGAGATCGCCATCCGCGACGACGACGGCAACAACGTGCCGCTCGGCGAAGTCGGAGAGATCTGCATCCGGGGTCCGCAGGTTATGGCCGGCTACTGGAACCGGCCGGACGAGACGGCCAAGGTGATGACCAAGGACGGGTTCTTCAAGTCGGGCGACATGGGCTTCATGGATGAACGCGGCTACACCAAGATCGTCGACCGCAAGAAGGACATGATCCTGGTCTCCGGTTTCAACGTCTATCCGAACGAGCTGGAAGAAGTCGTGGCGCAGCACCCGGGCGTGCTCGAAGTGGCGGCGATCGGCGTGCCGGACGAGCACTCCGGCGAGGTGCCGAAGCTGTTTGTGGTCAGGAAGGATCCAGCGCTCACCATCGAGACGCTGACTGTCTATTGCCGCGAGAACCTGACCGGCTACAAGCGGCCGAGATACATCGAATTCCGCGCCGAACTGCCGAAGACGCCGGTGGGCAAGATCCTGCGGCGCGCGTTGCGGGAGCAGATTTGAACGAAAATGTTGCCGGCCTGACGCCAATACATCGCGCCGACCTCGACCCCGCCGAATTCATCAAGGCGAACATGCGGCTTCAGCCGGTGCCGTCGCTGCCTGAAATCCGGCTCTATACGGCCCATCCCGGCAGTGGGCTGAGGCGGCTGCTGGAACCGGAGGACGGGTCGCATGAGCACGCGGCCGAGCCGCAGCCGCCCTACTGGGCCTATGCCTGGGCGGGCGGCGCAGTGCTGGCGCGCTATGTTCTCGACCGGCCGTCAACCGTTGCGGGCCGGCGCGTGCTCGACCTCGGCGCCGGTTCCGGCCTTGTCGGTATCGCCGCGGCGCGAGCCGGGGCTAGGGAAGTGACCGCGGCGGAGATCGACCGCAACGGCATCGTCGCGCTCCGCCTCAACGCGGAGGCCAACGGCGTCGCCATCATCATAATCGGCGAGGACATCAGCGCCGGTCCGCCGCCGTCGGTCGATGTTGTGCTCGCCGGCGACGTTTTCTACGGGCAAGCGGTCGCGCGGCGGATCGTCCCATTCCTCGACCGCTGCCTTGCCGCGGGCATCGAGGTGCTGGTCGGCGACCCGGGCCGCGCCTGGCTACCCAGGCGGCGGATTCGCCTGCTTGGCGAGTATCAGGTGTCTGATGTCGGCGGAAACGGCGGTAGCGCGCCGAAACCGAGCGGGATATTTGCGTTCCTTCCCAGCGAGCCCTGATCAGCCCGCCGGCACACTCATCCGCGCGGCGAGAAAATCCGGCAGGTCGGCGACCGAATCCAGGATGACGTCGGCCATCGGCGACAGCGAGTCACGCGTGCCCGTGCCGGAAAGCACGCCGATCGCCAGGCCGCAGCCGCCGGCGCGCGCCATTTCGAGATCGTGGCGATTGTCGCCGACCATGGCGATCTCGCCAGCCTTCAGTCCCGTCAGATCGCAGAACGCGATGACCGTGTCGGGCGCGGGCTTCGGGTTCGCGACCGCATCATAGCCGAAGGCGGCGTCGAAGAGCTGCGCGACACCGAGCGTGGCGAGCGTCTTCTCGGCGCCGCTGGTGGAATCGTTGGTGGCGACGCCCAGCCGGAAGGATCGCTTGTGCAGCGCCCGCAGCGATTCGACGATACCGGGCAGAGCGACAGCCATCGACGAGCCCTGAACCGAGGTGATCTCGTTGAAGCGGGCGACGGCCAGCATCTGGTCCTCCTCCGACAGGCGCGGGAACCAGAGCTCGACGACGTCCATGTTCGAGCCCGAGGCAAAGATCGAATCGGGCTTGAAGCGCTTGCTGACGAAATCGAAGCCGGCGGCGGCGAGCAACCTGTCGGCTTTCCAGCGATCGCCTTCGGCGGCGTCCATGGCCATGAAATCGGCAATGCCGAGCCAGGTAGCGTTGAAGTCGACAAGCGTGCCGTCCTTGTCGAACAGAATTCCCCTGATATCCGCCAATCCGTTTACTCCGCGCCACGCAATTGGTGGATATGAGCCACCAATCCGGCAGTCGAGGCGTCGCGTTTTGCGGCAGTCTCCTTGCCTTCCACGACAGGCAGCAGGCCTGTCGCCAGTTCCTTGCCGAGTTCGACACCCCACTGGTCGAACGAGTTGATGTTGAACAGCGTGCCCTCGACGAAGACGCGATGCTCATAGAGCGCGATCAGGCGACCGAGCGTGCGCGGATCAAGCTTGCGGTAGAGGATGGTGAGCGACGGACGGTTGCCCGAAAAGACGCGATGCGGCGCGATGCGATCGACATCGGCGGGCTTCATGCCCTTGGCCAGCATCTGCGCGCGCGCCTCTTCCAGCGTGCGGCCCTTCATGAAGGCTTCCGACTGCGCCAGGCAATTGGCAAGCAAGAGATCGTGGTGGGTCTTCAGCTCGGGCTCGTGGCTGACGGCTGCGGCAAGAAACTCGACCGGGATGAAATCGGTGCCCTGGTGCAAAAGCTGGAAAAAGGCGTGCTGGCCGTTGGTACCGGGCTCGCCCCAGACCAGCGGGCCGGTCGGCGTCGTCACCTGGCCGCCGTCCAGTGTCACGCTCTTGCCGTTCGATTCCATATCGAGCTGCTGCAGATAGGCCGGCAGGCGCGACAGGCGCTGGTCGTATGGAATGACGGCGCGGGCCGGGTATTTGCAGACGACGCGGTGCCACCAGCCGATCAGCCCCAGCAAAACAGGCAGGTTCTTCTGCAGGGGGGCCGAGCGGAAATGCTCGTCCATCTCATGCGCGCCGTCGAGGAAGGCGCGGAAATTGCGCAGGCCGATGGCGATCATCACCGGCAGGCCGATGGCGCTCCAGACCGAGTAGCGGCCGCCGACCCAGTCCCAGAAACCGAAGACGCGGTCGGAGGCGATGCCGAACTTGGCCACTAGGTCGAGCGCGGTCGAGACGGCGGCGAAATGCTTGCCGATCGCTTGCTTGCCCAGCGCCTTTTCCACCCATCTGCGCGCCGTCTCGGCATTGGTCATCGTCTCGACAGTGGTGAAGGTCTTGGAGGCGATGATGAACAAAGTCGTCTCGGGAGACAGGCCCTTCAGCGTGTCGTGGATGTGGGCGCCGTCGACATTGGAGACATAATGCGCACGCGGGCCGTCATGGTAGGGAGCGAGCGCCAACGTCACCATCGCCGGGCCAAGATCCGAGCCGCCAATGCCGATATTGACGATGTCGGTGATCTTCTTGCCGGTGGCGCCGGCCGCCTCGCCGGAGCGGATCGCATCAGCGAAGGCGCCCATTGCGTCGAGCACGGCGATCACATCGGCGTTGGTGTCCTGGCCATCGACCACGACGCTCTTGCCGGTCAGATTGCGCAGCGCCGTGTGCAGTACGGCGCGGTTTTCGGTGATGTTGATCTTCTTGCCTTCGAACATCGCGGCGCGTCGGCCTTCGATGTCGGCGGCGCCGGCGAGCTTCTCCAGCATTGCCATCGTGTCGGCGTCGACCGCGCATTTCGACCAGTCGAGCAGAAGATCGCCATCGGTCGCGGAGAATTTCTCGAAGCGCTTGGGATCGGCGGCGAAGGCTTCGCGCATCGTGCCCTTGGCTGCCGCGCGCTGCTCACGCAGGGCGGTGACCTGCTTGTCGAAGGCTGACTGATCCAATGGTGGCTCCTGGCGGGTTTTTAGACCATTTTAACAGGCCCGATGTTTCCGGCGCGTGTCGTCGCGACAATGTATTGAGCCGGATTTCCGTTTCGTTCAAGCGCGGCAGTGACGCACTGCATCACGCTTTTATGATGCCCCGCAACATCCGCTTCCCTGGCGGACGCGCCCCTTTCGTGACCAATGGATCACTGGCATAAATCCCAGCGATCAGAAAAATTGATTGGCGCAACCCCTTGTGCCACCCCTACACTCGACTGGTCCAGCCAAGTGAAAACAGCTGGCCATCCGAGGATGATCTCCCATGCCACAGCGCAATGACACGGCCATATGGTCCGGCCTGTTCCGGATTTCGGCCGAATCCGGACAAACTCTCCAGGCACAGATCCGCCAAGCGATCGTCGCAGCCATCCTCGACCGGCAGATCGCCGCTTCGATGCCGCTGCCATCCTGTCGGATTCTGGCGGAAAAACTGGGCGTTGCCCGCGGCACGGTGGTGCTTGCCTTCCAGCAGCTGGTCGACCAAGGTTTTCTTGTGGCGCGCGAGCGGCGCGGCCACTTCGTCAACCCTGAAGTGCTGGCCACCCCCGCCAAGCCGCACCAGAAGGCGCCCGACCAGCAGAATGAGATCGACTGGAAGGCGCGTCGGCAGATCGCCGCCAGCGACATGCCGCCGCCGGCCAAGCACGACAACTGGATCAAGTCCTCCTACCCGTTCGTCTACGGCCAGTTCGATCCGGCGCTGTTTCCGACCGCGGAATGGCGCGAGTGCAACCGCATGGCGCTCGCGGTGCTGGAGATCCGCAACTGGGCATCCGACATGGTCGACCGGGACGATCCGCTGCTCATCGAGCAGATCCAGGCCCGGCTTTTGCCGCGCCGCGGCATCTTCGCCAATCCGGACGAGATCATCGTGACCCTGGGCGCGCAGAACGCGCTCTATATGCTCGCCTCGCTGTTGATGACCAAGGGCTCGAAGGTGGCAATGGAAGACCCCGGCTATCCGGATGCCCGCTCGATCTTCCGGCTCGCCGGCGCAGATATCCAGCCGGTCCCGGTCGACCAGTCGGGCATCGTGACCTCGGCGATTCCCAGCGATTCCGGCTTTGTCTTCGTCACGCCCAGCCATCATTGCCCGACGATGGTGCCGTTGTCCGCCGAGCGGCGGCAGGATTTGCTGGCGCGCGCCAACCGCAACAACCAGATCATCATCGAGGACGGCTATGACAGCCAGCTTCTCGACGAGGCGCCGCAGCAGGCGCTGAAGAGCCTCGATCGCTCGGGCCGCGTCATCTATGTCGGCTCGATGTCGAAGACGCTGGCTCCGGGTCTGAGGCTCGGCTACATCGTCGCTTCGGCAGGACTGATTGCCGAGCTTCGCGCGTTGCGTCGCTTCATGCTCAGGCATCCGCCGGCAAACAACCAGCGCGCCGTTGCGCTGTTTTTGTCGCTCGGCCATCACGAGGCGCTGGTGCGCAGGCTCTCCGCCGCCTTCGACCAGCGGCGCAAGCGTCTGGTCCATGCGATTTCCGCTTTCCTGCCAGAATGGCGCTCGACCGACTCGGCGGGAGGCACATCGTTGTGGCTGGAGGGCCCGCGCGGTACCGATTCACGAGGGCTCGCCGAAGCGGCCGCTTCCCGCAGCGTCATCATCGAACCCGGCGACCGGTTCTTCGACCGCAGCGAAAAGCCCTCGCGTTTCATGCGTTTGGGCATCTCCTCGATCTCGCTGCAGCACATCGAGCCCGGGATTCGGGAGCTCGCCACAGCCGCCGGCCGCAGGCCCGCTGCCGCCTGATCACCACGGACTGCCACATCAAGAGCCGGCGTTTTTGCCGGCTCTTTTATTTTGGCGCGCCTCAACGCTTCAGCATCCTGGCATATTCGACGGGATTGACTGGCTCATAGGCTGTGCCAATGCCGACGGCATAGTCGAGGCACAAAGGGGACGAGGCAGGCCGATGGTGGACCAACCGCCGCGCATCCTGCCCCTGAAAAAGCAAAGGTGGAGTGCTTTCCATGTCAGTGGCTCTTGAGAAGCAGGAAACGACGTCGGACCAGCGTTCGCGGCGGTCCGGCGGGCGCGAAGCGCGCCGCGCGATGCGGGCAGCACCGCTCGCAGACGACATCCGTCCGGTGCGAGCCGGCCTCGAAGGCGGCAGCTACGGGCCATTGAGCCAGAACGACAAGGAACGCATCCATGAAGCGGTGCTGACGCTTCTGGAGACGGTGGGCTTCGCCAACGCCATCCCCTCCTGCATCGAGGCGCTGACCCGGGTCGGGGCGAGCTATGGCGACGACGGCCGCATCCGCCTGCCGCGCGCGCTGGTGCTCGACACGATCAAGAAGGCGGCGCGCCACTTCACGCTCCACGGCCAGGATCCCAAGCACGACATGGTGATCCAGGGCAAACGCGTGCACTACGGCACCGCGGGCGCGGCGGTGCATCTGGTCGATGTCGAGAAGCGCGAATATCGCGAATCGCAGCTGCAGGACATCTATGACGCCGCCCGTCTCGTCGACGGGCTCGACAACATCCATTTCTTCCAGCGCACCATGGTGCCGCGCGATATCCCCGATCCGCTCGAGATGGACTTCAACACGCTCTATGCCTGCGTAATGGGGACATCCAAGCATGTCGGCACCTCGTTCACCGTGCGAGAGAACGTCAAGCCGGCGCTGGAAATGCTCTATGCGATCGCCGGCGGCGAGGAGAATTTCCGGGCGCGGCCTTTCGTGTCGAACTCGAACTGCTTCGTGGTGCCGCCGATGAAATTCGCCGAGGACGCCTGCGGCGTGCTCGAAGCCTGCGTCGAGGGCGGCATTCCGATCCTGCTCTTGTCGGCCGGCCAGGCCGGCGCCACGGCTCCCGCCGCGATTGCCGGCGCCGTCGTGCAGGCGGTGGCCGAAGTGCTGATGGGCCTGGTCTATGTCAACGCCATCAAGCCCGGCCATCCGGCGATTTTCGGCACCTGGCCGTTCGTCTCCGATCTCCGGACCGGCGCCATGTCCGGCGGTTCGGCCGAGCAGGCCGTGTTGACCGCGGCCTGCGCGCAGATGGCGCAATATTACGACCTGCCGGGCGGCTCGGCCGCGGGCATGACGGATTCGAAGCTGCCGGACATCCAGTCCGGCTATGAAAAAGGCATCACCGATGTGATGGCCGGTCTTGCCGGCCTCAACCTCGTCTATGAATCGGCCGGCATGCATGCCTCGCTGCTCGGCTTCTGTCTCGAAAGCCTGATCATCGACAACGATATGCTCGGCCACTGCCTGCGATGCGTGCGCGGCATCGAGGTGACGGACGAGGCGCTGTCGATCGACACGATCGCCGATGTCTGCCTTAAGGGCCCGGGCCACTATCTCGGCAACGAGCAGACTTTGAAGCTGATGCAGACCGAATATTTTTATCCCGCAGTCGGCGATCGCTTCTCGCCCAAGGAATGGAACGAGAAGGGCCGGCCCGACATTTTGCAGCGGGCGATCGCCGAGAAGAAGCGCGTGCTGGCCGAGCGGTTTCCGCGCCATGTGTCGCGGCTCGTCGACGACAAGCTGCGCGCGCGCTTCGGCGAGATGATCAAGCTGCCGCGCAACAAGATGGGCGGCTGATCTTTCCGCTCTCGCAGATCACTCCGCACGCAGCCGATAGCGCTCGACGACTTCGGCGTTGATCAGCTTCGCATGCAGCGTCAACAGTACGATCTGCGCATCGAGGCTGTCGCCGGCATCGAGCGCGGCCTCGATGCGGCGCTCGGCTTCCAAAGTGTGCTCCCTGCCATTGGCCCGCTCGAAGGTTTCCGGTCCGGCGACGCAATAGCCGCAGAGTTGCGCCACCGATTGATAAGCCTGGGGCGGCGGCTCCTCGGGCCAATGATCCTTCATCAGGTTGACGATGGTGAGCTTGACGCCCTCAGGCACCAGTGCCGGATGCAAGTCGGCCTTGCGCAAGGCGTGGTCGAGCTGGCGCAAGTCGCCCGAACGGCCGAACATGCCGAGGAAGCCGAGGGAAGAGCGCCGTTTCGCCATATATAGCCTCTCTTCGTAGGACCGCCGAGATCGGGCTAATCTGTAGATGCCCCGCGGCCGAAACAAGGGCCATGAGAAAGGGCGGTCCGCCGGAAAGCGGACCGCCCTTCGATTTTTCGCCGTGCTCTGAATTCAGTGGTTGTCGCGCGGGACGCCCCTGGTGTGCGCGACATCCTGATATTTCACCGCCGGCTTCAGCACCATGCCGGCGGAGAACTGGTCGACCATGCCGCGCTGGATCTCCTGCCAGGGCGTCTGGTGCTCGGGATAGTCATAGCCGCCAATGCCCTGCAGCGCTGCCCGCCGCCTGGCGATCTCCTCGTCGCCGACAAGGATATTTGCGGTGCCCTTCCTCAGGTCGATGCGGACGCGGTCGCCGGTCTTGAGCAGCGCCAGCCCGCCGCCGACCGCTGCCTCCGGCGAGGCGTTGAGGATCGATGGCGAACCCGACGTGCCGGACTGGCGACCGTCGCCGATGCAGGCCAGCGAATGGATGCCCTTCTTGATGAGATGGGCCGGCGGCTGCATGTTGACCACCTCGGCGCCGCCCGGATAGCCGACCGGGCCGGCGCCGCGCATGAACAGGATCGTGTGCTCGTCGATGCCCTGCGCCGGATCGTCGATGCGGGCGTGGTAATCCTCCGGGCCGTCGAAGACCATGGCGTTGCCTTCGAAAGCCTCCGGATCGTTCGGGTTCGAGAGATAGCGCTCGCGGAATTCGGGCGAGATGCCGCTGGTCTTCATGATGGCGGAATCGAACAGATTGCCCTTGAGGTTGATGAAGCCGGCATTGCTCTTGAGCGGCTTGTCGACGCCGCGGATGACATCGTGATTTTCGTTGACCGCGCCGCGGCAATTGTCGCCGATCGACTTGCCGTTGGCGGTGATCGCGTCGGGGTGCGGCAATAGTCCGCCCTTCAGCAGTTCGGCCACGACGGCCGGCACGCCGCCGGCATGGTGATAGTCCTCGCCGAGATACTCGCCCGTCGGCTGCAGGTTGACGATCAGCGGCACGTTAAGGCCGATGTTCTGCCAGTCGTCATTGTCGAGCGGCACGCCGAGATGGCGGGCGATGGCATTGAGGTGGATCGGCGCGTTGGTCGAGCCGCCGATGGCCGAATTGACGACGATGGCATTCTCGAACGCCTGGCGGGTCATGATGTCCGACGGCTTCAGGTCCTCATGCACCATATCGACGATGCGCTTGCCGGTCTCGTAGGCAATCTGGCCGCGCTCGCGATAGGGCGCGGGGATCGCGGCCGAGCCCGGCAGCTGCATGCCGAGCGCTTCGGCCAGCGAGTTCATGGTGGTGGCGGTACCCATGGTGTTGCAATAGCCGGTCGACGGCGCCGAGGAGGCGACGATGTCCATGAACTCGTCATAATTGATCTCGCCGGCCGACAGCCGCTGGCGCGATTCCCAGACAATGGTGCCGGAGCCGGTGCGCTTGCCCTTATGCCAGCCATTGAGCATCGGGCCGACCGAAAGCGCGATCGCCGGAATGTTGACGGTCGCCGCCGCCATCAAGAGCGCGGGCGTAGTCTTGTCGCAGCCGATGGTCAGCACGACGCCGTCGAGCGGATAGCCGTAGAGCACCTCGACGAGGCTGAGATAGGCGAGGTTGCGGTCGAGCGCCGCCGTAGGCCGCTTGCCGGTCTCCTGGATCGGATGGCACGGGAACTCGAAGGGGATGCCGCCCATCGAGACAATGCCTTCGCGCACGCGCTTGGCGAGCTCGAGATGGTGCCGGTTGCAGGGCGAGAGATCAGAACCCGTCTGCGCGATGCCGATCAGCGGCTTGCCCGACATCAGCTCGGCGCGCGTCAGCCCGTAATTGAGGTAGCGCTCGAGATAGAGCGCCGTCATGCCCGGGTTGTCGGGATTGTCGAACCACTCCTGCGAGCGAAATTTCTTCTTCTTGGTGGGGGCGCCTGCCATCGTGGTCTCCGTATTTGTATGACAAATCGATATGACAACGCGCCCATGCAGGCAAGAGGCAGACACGCCGCAGACCCGCACTTTGGTGCGATAGACATAGAAAGGGCCGCGGCTTGGGACCAATCGACGTCATCAATCCGGGAGGTCTTGATGGCTGTAGTGATCGAAGGCGAGGAGCGGATCGCCGCACCTGTCGAGAAAGTGTGGGAAGCCCTCAACGACCCGGAAATCCTGAAGGAGGCGATTCCCGGCTGCCGGAGCCTGGAAAGGAAATCGGACACCTAGCGCCGGCCCGGCGAATTACTCGAACACGATGCTGGGCACTGCCGCCTCGGCGGCGCCGCGTTCCTCTTGCACCCTGTCCCATACCCTCGCGGCGATATCGCGATAGATCTTCGCCTCGGCGCCGTCCGGCTTGGATGCGACCACCGGGGCGCCGGCGTCCGAGCTTTCGCGGATGCCCATCTCCAGCGGCACCTCGCCAAGGAAGGTGACGCCGAGCCGTTCGGCCTCGCGGCGCGCGCCGCCATGGCCGAAGATGTCGTAGCGCTTGCCGGTGTCGGGCGCGAGGAAATAGCTCATGTTCTCGACGATGCCGAGCAGCGGCACGTCGACCTTCTTGAACATGTTGAGGCCCTTGCGCGCATCGATGAGCGCCAGGTCCTGCGGCGTCGAGACGATGACGGCACCGGCCAGCGGCACCTGCTGGGCCATGGTGAGCTGGGCATCGCCGGTGCCGGGCGGCATATCGACGACCAGCACGTCGAGCGGTCCCCATTCGACCTCGCGCAGCATCTGGGTGAGCGCCGACATGACCATCGGGCCGCGCCAGATCATCGGCGTCTCCTCGTCGACCAGGAAGCCCATCGACATCACCTTGAGGCCGTAATTCTGCATCGGCTTCAGAATCTTGCCGTCGACCGTCTGCGGCCGGCCGTGAATGTTGAGCAGCCTCGGCATTGACGGCCCGTAGATATCGGCATCGAGCACGCCGACGCTTAGCCGCTTGGCGGCAAGGCCGAGCGCCAGGTTGACGGCGGTGGTCGATTTGCCGACGCCGCCCTTGCCGGACGCCACCGCGATGATCGCATCGATGCCGGGCACGCCGCGTTTGCCGTGACTGTGAGAAGCCGGCGCCTGCGGGCCAGAACGCTGCGGCGCTGCCTGGGGGGCAGGTCGTGGCGGCGCTGCCTGGGGAGCCGGCCGAACCGGCGCCTCCATGCCGCCGCCCTTCTTCTCCGCCGTCAGCGCGACGACGGCGTTGGCGACGCCGGGGATCGCCTTGACGACACGCTCGGCGGCGGCGCGCAGCGGCTCCATCTCCTGGGCGCGGGCGGCGGGAACGGTAATCGAGAAAAACACCTTGGAATCGGCGATGAAAATCTCAGATACCAGGCCGAGGTCGACGATGTTGCCGGTGAAGTCCGGTCCATTGACCGTCCTCAGGCGCTCGATGACGGTTTCCTTGGTTACAGCCATGGTCTTTCCTCGGAGTTTGGCGTTCCAGATAGTGCAGTTTCCCGGCAGAACCAAGCCGTGGCGCAATGGCTCGTCCGGCGTGCTCGGGAAAACGACCGGTGGTGTCGGATTTGCCTAGCGCGTCCCGATCCGCCGATTGCCATGGCCAATCGATCCAGGGGCCCTATCTCGGTTGCCATGAGCGACGGCAACCGGAAAAGGAGACTGTCATGCTCGCAAACAGCAACGCAGCGGCCAATGTGGCGGTGAAAGACCTTTCGAGAGCAAAGGGCTTTTACGAAGGAACGCTGGGCCTCAAGCCTGTCGACGACATGGCCGGAGAACTGATCGTCTACAAAAGCGGCGACACGGTCATCAACGTCTATCGTTCAGAATTCGCCGGTACCAACAAGGCGACGGCGTTGACCTGGACGGTCGGCGACCAGATCGGTGCCATTGTCCAGGCGCTGAAGTCGAAGGGCGTCACCTTCGAGCGCTATGAGATGCCCGGGCTCACGCTCGAGGGCGATGTCCATGTCGGCTACGGCATGAAGGTCGCCTGGTTCAAGGACCCGGACGGCAATATACTGTGTCTTGCCGGCGAGTAGATTTCAGCCTCAGACCGCCAGGCGCGTGACAAAGTAAGTCAACGCCGAAATCGCCGCCGTCGCCGGCAGGGTGATCACCCACGCCACGACAATGTTGCCGGCAATGCCCCAGCGCACAGCCGAGACGCGGCGGGCAGCACCCACGCCGATGATGGCGCCGGTGATTGTATGCGTGGTCGAGACCGGGACACCGAGCCAGGTGGCGGCGAACAACGTTATCGCGCCGCCGGTCTCGGCGCAAAAACCCTGCATCGGGTTCAGCCGAGTGATCTTCGATCCCATCGTGTGCACGATGCGCCAGCCGCCGAAGAGCGTGCCCAGCGCCAGTGCGGACTGGCAGGTGATGACCACCCAGAACGGCACGTGGAAGCTCTGGCCGAGCATGCCTTGCGAATAGAGCAGCACGGCGATGATGCCCATGGTCTTCTGCGCGTCATTGCCGCCGTGCCCCAGCGAATAGAGCGAAGCCGAGAAGAACTGCAGGACGCGAAAGCTGTTATCGACCGCGAACGGCGTCTGCCGAACGAACAGCCATGAGACGATGAGGATAAGGACAAGCGCCAGCACGAATCCGGTCGCCGGCGAGAGCACGATCGCCGCGGCCGTCTTGCCGAGCCCGGACCAGACGATGGCCCCCGGGCCGGCCTTGGCGACGCCGGCGCCGACCAACCCGCCGATCAGCGCATGCGAGCTGCTCGACGGAATGCCGGCGATCCAAGTGACGATGTTCCAGACGATGGCTCCGATGAGCGCGGCGAAGATCACTGCGGGGGTCACGATCTCGGCGTCGACGATGCCCTTTCCCACCGTCTCGGCGACATGCAGACCGAAGAACAGGAAGGCGATGAAATTGAAGAAAGCCGCCCAGAACACGGCATAGTGCGGCCTCAGCACGCGGGTGGAGACGATAGTCGCGATCGAGTTGGCGGCATCGTGCAGGCCGTTGAGGAAATCGAAGAACAGCGCCACGGCGACGAGGCCGACCAGCAGGGGAAAGGCGATCGCGGCGTCCATCTGTTAGACGTTCTCGATCGCGATGCCGCTGATCTCGTTAGCGACGTCCTCGAAACGGTCGACCACCTTTTCCAGCTGGCCGTAAATCTCCGAGCCGATCAGGTAGGCCATAGGGTCGCTGCGACCGTGCCGCTTGAACAGGTCCTTCAGGCCCTGCTCGTGCAGGTCGTCGGCGCGGCCCTCAACGCGCATGACTTCTTCGGCGATGGCGTTCAGCCGCGCGGCGTTGGCGCCAACCTTGCCGAGCAGTGGGATGGCCTCTGCTACCAGCCGGGCGGCCTCGACGATGACGCTGCCCATTTCCCGCATCAGCGGATCGAATTCCCTCATCTCGAACAATTTCACCGTCTTGACGGCCTTGTGCATCGTATCGATGGCATCATCCATCGACTGGATCAGATCCTTGATGTCGCCGCGGTCGAAGGGCGTGATGAAGGAGCGCCTGACGGCAAGCAGCACCTCCGCGGTGATCCCGTCCGCTTCGTCCTCCAGATCGACGATCGTCTGGCACCAGCGGTCGATGTCCCGGCCCTGGAGAAGCTGCTCAAGCGCCTCGGCGCCGCCGACCACCGTGCGCGAATGCCGTTCGAACAGTTCGAAGAAGCGATCCTCGCGCGGCAAAAGTCTGCGAAACCAACCCAGCATCTGCTCCTCCCTGCTTCCGCCTACCCCACATAGCGCCATGCGCGGCGCGGGAAAACAGATAAGCCGGCTCAAAAATGTGGATGAGATCCTATCGTTCATCCGCCTTGCGAAGCAAAGCGATTTCCCCGACCTTGGGCAGACCGTGGATCGGATGACATGATCGACAAGCTGGAATTCTTCATCGCTTTAGCCAGGGAACAGCATTTCGGCCGCGCCGCCGAGGTGTGCGGCGTCACCCAGCCGACGCTGTCGGCCGGCATCAAGCAGCTCGAGGAGCAGCTCGGCGTCATGCTGGTGCTGCGCGGCTCGCGTTTCCAGGGTCTGACGCCGGAAGGCAAGCAGGTGCTGGTTTGGGCGCGCCGCATCGTCGGCGATTCAAGGACCATGCGCGAGGAGATGCGGGCGGCGCGCCACGGCCTGTCCGGCCGCATCCGCATCGCCGCCGTTCCGACGGCGCTCGCCATGGTGGCGCGGCTGACGACGCCATTCCGCGACAAGCATCCCGGCGTCACCTTTTCGGTGCTGTCACGGACGTCGATCGAGGTGCTGACGCTGCTCGGCAATCTCGATGTCGATGCCGGCATCACCTATCTCGACAACGAGCCGCTGGGGCGGGTAACCAGCGTGCCGCTCTATGACGAGCGCTACCAGCTGATCACGGCAGTCGGCAACCCCTATTCCGACCGCGACAAAGTGACGTGGGCAGAGATCAGCCAGTTGCCGCTCTGCCTGCTGACGCCGGACATGCAGAACCGCCGCATCATCGACCAGCATCTGGCGGAAGCCGGCGTGCAGGTGCGGCCGACACTGGAATCCAACTCGATGATCGTGCTGTTCTCGCATATCCGGACCGGCAAGTGGTCGTCGATCATGCCGCTCAACCTTGCGGAAACATTCGGCTTTTCCGAACCGATCCGGGCCATTCCGATAGTCGATCCGGATGCCAGCCACACGGTCGGGCTGGTGGCGGCGCCGCGCGAGCCGCACACGCCGCTGGTGCAGGCGCTGCTGGACGAGGCAATGGCGCTGGCAGACGATTTCCGTTCCCACCGCTAGGCTAGACAATGCGGGCTCAGCGTTTCTGATAGAAAATTTCTATCAAGCGACGAGACTGCTTTATTGATCTCGGAGGTTTCCTCTGATTTCATAAGGACTTAGCGATATTGCGCCCTGTGCATGTCGTTGCCCCAAAACCGCTCTATATTTTGGGGTGACATATGTGTTGGCGCCACGGCCAGGGAGGGCGCTGCATGCCGATGCAGCCTGCAAGTACCGAGATCGCGTCGCGCATAGCGGCGATCATCGAGGAATTGAAGGACCTCGAAGGTCCGTTGCTGCCGATTCTCCACGGCATCCAGGAAGAATTCGGACATGTGCCGCAGGCGGCGCTTCCGGTCATCGCCGACGGGCTGAACCTCTCGAGAGCGGAGGTGCATGGCGTCGTCACCTTCTATCACGATTTCCGCGCCAAGCCGGCCGGCCGGCATGTGCTGAAGCTCTGCCAGGCGGAAGCCTGCCAGTCGATGGGTTCGGAAGCCGTCGCCACCAAGGTCAAGCAACTGCTCGGCATCGATTTTCACGAGACCGCACGCGACGGATCGGTTACACTGGAGCCGGTCTATTGCCTCGGGCTTTGCGCCTGCTCGCCGTCGGCGATGCTCGACGGCGAAGTGATCGGCCGGCTCGACGACGAGAAGATCGAAGAGATCGTCGCGGAGGTGCGTTCATGATCCCGCGCATCTACATCCCTGCCGATTCCGGTGCTCTGGCGCTCGGCGCCGAAAAGGTCGCCAGGGCGATCGAGAAGGAGCTCAAGGAGCGCGGGGTCGAGGCCAAGATCGTGCGCAACGGCTCGCGCGGCGCCTATTTCCTGGAGCCGATGGTCGAGGTTGCGACCGCCGAGGGCCGCGTCGCCTACGGGCCGGTCAAGCCGTCTGACGTGAAAAGCCTGTTCGACAGCGGTTTCCTCAAGGGTGGCCATCACAAGCGCTGGCTGGGCGCTCCAGACAAGATCCCCTTCCTCGCCAAGCAGACGCGGCTGACCTTCGCGCGCTGTGGCGTCATCGACCCGCTGTCGCTCGACAGCTATAAGTCGCATGGCGGTCTGAGAGGCCTGCAGAACGCGGTCGCCATGGCGCCGGCGGACGTCGTGAACCAGGTGACCGAGTCCGGCCTGCGCGGCCGCGGCGGCGCAGGCTTCCCGACCGGCATCAAGTGGAAGACGGTTCTCGATACGAATTCCGAACGCAAATACATCGTCTGCAATGCCGACGAGGGCGACAGCGCCACCTTCGCCGACCGCATGATCATGGAGGGCGATCCCTTCGTGCTGATCGAAGGCATGGCGATCGCCGGCATCGCCACCGGCGCGACCAAGGGCTTCGTCTATATCCGCTCGGAATATCCGCATGCGGTGGCGACGATGAACAAGGCCGTGGCGATCGCCCGCAAGGCAGGCGTGCTCGGCGTCAATGTGCTTGGCTCGCCCAACGCCTTCGACATGGAAATCCGCGTCGGGGCCGGCGCCTATGTCTGCGGCGAAGAAACCTCGTTGCTCAACAGCTTGGAAGGCAAGCGCGGCGTGGTGCGCGCCAAGCCGCCGCTGCCGGCGATCCAAGGGTTGTTCGGCAAGCCGACGGTGATCAACAACGTGATCAGCCTGGCCTCCGTGCCGATCATCATGGACAAGGGCGCCGCCTACTACAAGGATTTCGGCATGGGCCGTTCGCGCGGCACGATCCCGATCCAGATCGCCGGCAACGTCAAGCATGGCGGCCTGTTCGAGACGGCCTTCGGCCTGACGCTGGGCGAAATCGTCGACGAGATCGGCGGCGGCACGGCTTCGGGCCGTTCGGTGAAGGCGGTGCAGGTCGGCGGCCCGCTCGGCGCCTATTTCCCACGCGCGCTTTTCGACACGCCGTTCGACTACGAGGCTTTTGCTGCCAAGGACGGGCTGATCGGCCATGCCGGCATAACCGTGTTCGACGACAGCGCCGACATGATGAAGCAGGCGCGCTTTGCCATGGAGTTCTGCGCCATCGAAAGCTGCGGCAAGTGCACGCCCTGCCGCATCGGCTCGACGCGCGGCATGGAGGTTCTGGACAAGGTCGCCGCGGGCATCGAGGCGGAGAAGAACCTCGCTCTGGTCACCGACCTCTGCAACACGATGAAGTTCGGATCGCTCTGCGCCCTGGGCGGCTTCACGCCCTACCCGGTAATGAGCTCGATCACGCATTTCCCCGAGGATTTCAAGCCGGCGCCGACGCGCGTGGCTGCCGAATAGGAGCTGGCAGATGAACATCAAAGCCGACTTCCCGACACTCATCGAAGAGATCGACTACGGAACGCCGGAGTCGAGAGCGGCGAAGCAGGTGACGCTGACCGTTGACGGGCAAAGCATCACCGTGCCGGAAGGCACCTCGATCATGCGCGCGGCTATGGAAGGCGGGGTCGAGATCCCGAAGCTCTGCGCCACCGACATGCTGGACTCTTTCGGCTCGTGCCGCGTCTGCCTGGTCGAGATCGACGGCCGCGGCGGCACGCCCGCATCCTGCACGACGCCGGTCGGCGAGGGCATGGTGGTGCGCACGCAGTCCGAGCGGCTCGATGCCATCCGCCGTGGCGTCATGGAACTCTACGTCTCCGACCATCCGACCGGCTGGAACGAGAAGGCCGGAACCGGCGCCAGCGAGTTCGACGCGGTTGCGGAGTCGGTCGGTCTGACCGAGAACCGCTACGGCGTCGAAGGCCGCAACCACGTCAAGGAAGAAGGCGGCGTGGCGCCCGGCCATGGCTCGCTGGCGGTCGACTACATCGCCCGCGATGAGTCCAACCCCTACTTCACCTATGATCCGGCGCAGTGCATCGTCTGCTCACGCTGCGTGCGCGCCTGCGAAGAGGTGCAGGGCACCTTCGCGCTGACCATCGAGGGCCGCGGCTTCGAGTCCCGCATGGTCGCCGGCATGCATGAGGATTTCATCGCTTCCGAATGCGTGTCCTGCGGCGCCTGCGTGCAGGCCTGCCCGACCGACGCATTGCGCGAGAAGACCGTGCTCGAGAAGGGCATGCCGGAGCGCTCGGCCGTCACGACCTGCGCCTATTGCGGCGTCGGCTGCTCGTTCAAGGCGGAAGTGAAGGGTGACGAAGTCATCCGCATGATGCCCTACAAGGACGGCAAGGCGAACCACGGCCATTCCTGCGTCAAAGGCCGTTTTGCCTATGGCTATGCCACCCACAAGGATCGGATCCTGTCGCCGATGATCCGGGAGAAGATCACCGATCCGTGGCGCGAGGTGAGTTGGGAAGAGGCGATCGCCCATACGGCAAAGGAATTCCGCCGCATCCAGTACCAGTACGGACGCGGCTCGATCGGCGGCATCACCTCCTCGCGCTGCACGAACGAGGAGACCTATCTCGTCCAGAAGCTGGTGCGGCAGGGCTTCCGCAACAACAATGTCGACACCTGCGCGCGCGTCTGCCATTCGCCGACCGGCTACGGCCTCGGCCAGACCTACGGCACCTCGGCCGGCACGCAGGACTTCGACTCGGTCGAATACACCGACGTTGCCGTCATCATCGGTGCCAATCCCGCTACGGCGCATCCGGTGTTCGCCTCGCGGCTGAAGAAGCGGCTGCGTGAGGGCGCCAAGCTGATCGTGCTCGACCCGCGCCGCACCGAGATGGTGAAGTCGGCGCATGTCGAGGCGGACTACCACCTGCCGCTGAAGCCCGGCACCAACGTCGCGGTGCTGACGGCGCTGGCCCACGTCATCGTCACCGAGGGCCTGTTCGACGAAGCCTTTATCCGCGAGCGCTGCGACTGGGCCGAGTTCCAGGACTGGGCGTCCTTCGTCGCCCTGCCGGATAACAGCCCCGAGACGGTCGGCAAGCTGTCCGGCGTCGATCCTGAAGCGATCCGGGGTGCCGCGCGCCTTTACGCCAAGGGCGGCAACGGCGCGATCTATTACGGCCTCGGCGTCACCGAGCACAGCCAAGGCTCGACCACGGTGATGGCGATCGCCAACCTCGCCATGGCCACCGGCAATATCGGCCGTCCGGGCGTCGGCGTGAACCCGCTGCGCGGCCAGAACAATGTCCAGGGCTCCTGCGACATGGGTTCCTTCCCGCATGAGCTGCCGGGCTATCGCCATATCTCCGGCGAAGCCGTGCGCGACATCTATGAGAGCCTGTGGGGCGTGAAGCTGGACGAGGAGCCCGGCCTGCGCATCCCCAACATGCTGGATGCCGCCGTCGACGGCTCATTCAAGGGCATCTACATCCAGGGCGAGGACATCCTGCAGTCCGACCCCGATACCAAGCATGTCGCCGCAGGGCTGGCCGCGATGGAATGCGTGGTGGTGCACGACCTCTTCCTCAATGAGACGGCAAACTACGCGCATGTCTTCCTGCCGGGCTCGACCTTCCTGGAGAAGGACGGCACCTTCACCAATGCCGAGCGCCGCATCAACATGGTGCGCAAGGTGCTGGAGCCGAAGGCGCGCTACGCCGACTGGGAGGCGACGCAGGAGCTCGCCCGCGCCATTGGGCTGGACTGGAACTACACGCACCCGTCTGAGATCATGGACGAGATCGCCAAGACCACGCCGAGCTTCGCCGGCGTCTCCTTCGAGCTGCTCGACCGTGTCGGATCGGTGCAGTGGCCCTGCAACCAGAAGGCACCGCTCGGCACGCCGATCATGCATGTCGACGGCTTCGTGCGCGGCAAGGGCAAGTTCATCCGCACCGAATATGTCGCGACGGACGAACGGACCGGCCCGCGCTACCCGCTGCTGCTCACCACCGGGCGTATCCTGTCGCAGTACAATGTCGGTGCGCAGACCAGGCGTACCGAAAACGTCGCCTGGCATGCCGAAGATCGGCTGGAGATCCATCCGCACGACGCCGAGAACCGCGGCATCCGCGAGGGCGACTGGGTGCGGCTGGCGAGCCGTTCGGGCGAGACCACCCTGCGCGCGCTGATCACCGACCGCGTGTCGCCCGGCGTCGTCTACACGACCTTCCACCACCCGGACACGCAAGCCAATGTGATCACGACCGACTTCTCGGACTGGGCGACCAATTGTCCGGAATACAAGGTCACCGCCGTGCAGGTGGCGCCATCCAACGGCCCGACCGAGTGGCAGAGGGACTATAACGAGCAGGCCAAGCAGAGCCGCCGCATCGCCCCGCTGGAAGCGGCGGAGTAGTCTTGGCCGCGCGCCGCAAAGCCACGACGCAAATCTCGCGGCTGGCGCGTCGTGCCGGCGGCACGGCGGTTGCGAACCGCATGGTGCCGGAGGAGACGCCGGTCGCGTTCTCCTATGCCGGCACCACCCATGCGGTGATGATGGCGAGCCCGGCCGATTTCGAGGATTTCGCGCTCGGCTTCTCGCTCACCGAAGGCATCGTTGCCGACCCGGCAGAGATCGAGGCGATCGAAGTCGAGGATCTCGGCGCCGGCATCGACATCCAGATCAAGCTGAAGGACCGGGCCAACACGCGCTTCCAGGCGCGACGGCGCCGGCTTGCCGGGCCGGTCGGCTGCGGCCTGTGCGGCATCGAATCCATCGAGGAAGCGATGCGGTCGGTCGACGCGGTCGGTTCGTCGAAGCTTACGCTCGACGCCGAAGACGTCACGCGTTCGGTCAAGCTGCTGTCGAAGCAGCAGCCGCTGCACACCGAGACCGGGGCGGTGCATGCTGCCGGCTTCTACGTTCCCGGCAAAGGTATCGTGATGGCGCGCGAGGATGTCGGCCGCCACAATGCGCTGGACAAGCTCGCCGGCGCGCTGGCCAAAGCCGGCATCGACGGCGCGAGCGGCGCCGTCGTGGTGACCTCGCGCGTGTCGGTTGAGATGGTGCAGAAAACAGCCGCCATCGGTGCCCCGGTCATCATGGCGGTTTCGGCGCCGACCGCGCTTGCCATCCGGACCGCCGAGTCCGCCGGCATGACGCTGGTAGCGCTGGTGCGCGGCGACGATTTCGATATTTTCACCCACCCCGAACGGGTGGCTTCCGGAGTTGCAAAGCATGTCGCATGACGAGGATCACATCGCCAGCACCAAGGAAAAGCTGGTGCGCATGGCCAATCAGATCGCCACCTTCTTCCATTCGAAGCCGCGCGAGGAAGGCATTACCGGCGTTGCCGAGCACATCAACAAATTCTGGGAGCCCAGGATGCGGCGGCAGTTCTTCGAGCTGCTGGACGGCGAACCGGAAGATTTCGACGAGCTGGTGATCGCCGCCTCCGCCAAGATCAAGCGTCCGCTAACGGCGGAGCAGGCCGACAAGAGCCTCGGTTACAGCAAGCCTGCGGAGGCCGAGGGCGCCATTCCGCCTAAGTAGGGCCTCGGGGCCGCATCGGCGCCAAAGGTCTTAGTATTTCCGCTCTCTAAAGTTTCGCTGCCGCAAGCCGGCTGCCTCTGCTATGGTTGACGACAGGAGATCGTCTGGCCGGGCGGGGTAGTTGCGTGAGGCCGATCGAGACCAGATATGCCCGTAGCGGGGACGTGCGGATCGCCTATCAGGTGGTCGGCCAAGGCTCGTTCGATCTCGTCTTCGTCCCCGGCTTTATCTCCAATCTCGACCTACAATGGGAAGACGAGGGTTACAGCCGCCTGCTGAAGCGGCTTTCGGCTTTCTCACGCCTGATTCTGTTCGACAAACGCGGCACCGGGCTTTCGGACCGAGTGGACAACCGTCATCTGCCCGGCCTGGAAACCCGCATGGATGACGTGCGCGCGGTGATGGACGCCACCGGCAGCGGCCGCGCGGCGATCCTCGGCGCTTCGGAAGGCGCACCGATGGCGATGCTGTTTGCCGCGACCTATCCGGAGCGGACGCGGGCACTCGTGCTCTATGGCGGTTATGCGCATTTCCACAAATGGGTAATGCCGCAGGAGCGCCTGGAAGCCTTCATCGAAATTGCCGAGACTTGCTGGGGCACCGGCGCGACCTTGCCCAATTTCGCGCCAGGCCGCGTGGATGACACGCATTTCGCCCGGTGGTGGGCACGGTTCGAACGGCTGTCGGCCGGCCCGACGGCCGCGGCAGCCCTTGCCCGCATGAATGCAGACATCGACGTGCGCGGCATTCTGTCCGCGATCAGCGCGCCGACGCTGCTGATCCATCGCTGCAATGACGCGCGCGTCGATCCGGAGGCCAGCCGCTTCCTTGCCAGGAAGATTCGCGGCGCCCGGCTTGCTGAGATACCCGGCCGCGACCATCCGATCTGGACCGGGGACGTCGACCGGGTGGCCGACCTGATCGAGGAGTGCCTGACCGGCCAGCCGGCGGTGGCCCACACCGAGCGGGTGCTTGCCGCGCTGCTGGTGACGCGCATCTTCGACACCGCCAAGCTGGGCGACCGCATGTGGAGCGAGCGCAGCCAACGCTTCCAGGAAACATGGCGGCTGCTGGTGGGCCGCCATGGTGGGCGGATTGCCGGCACGCATGGCGAATTGATGATCTCTCGTTTCGACGGGCCGGCGCGCGCCATACGCTGCGCTGCGGCGCTGCGCGATGCGGCGCAGCAGATCGGCGTGGCAAGCGGGCAAGGCGTGCATGTCGGCGAGATCGAAATGCGCGGCCAGCCGGTCGGCCTCACGGCGCGGGTGACCATGCAGCTCGCCACCCATGCCGGACCCGGCGACATCCTCGCCTCGCGGCTGGTCGCCGAACTGGCGATAGGCTCCGGCCTGCGTTTCATCGACGCCGGACTTGTCAGTCTCGACGAGCTGAGCGAGCCGCTGCCGGTGGTCCAGGCCACGTCTGAACAACATCTGGAACCGGCCTGCCGCTCCAGGCCCAGGGCCCTGCAGCCAGCAACACTGACGGCGCGGGAAAGCGAGGTGGTGAACCTGATTGCCGACGGCATGAGCAATGCGGCGATCGCCGCCGAGCTGAGGCTCAGCGAGCATACGGTCAAGCGGCACGTCGCCAACATATTGCTCAAGCTGGACCTGCCTTCGCGCGCTGCTGCGGCGGCCTTCTCGGCAAGGCACACTGGCCCGGACGGGCCATGAGTGCCATGGCGCTTTCGGGCGAAGCGAAAGGGGTGTCTCTAGGACTATGAATTCGTCCCATGCAGGCCAAGCGTCAGGTGGGCTCGTCAAGAAGCAGACCGACGACCTGTTCGCAGCCGCCATGGCCAGTTCGCAGTGAGAAGTCCCTGCCCGGCAGTAATCGTCGGACAGCGCTTCGGACATCTACCACCCAAGACGATGGGCACATGGAGGATGAAATGCTGACCAAGACAGTGGACGGCGCGGCGATCAAGAAAGCGATCGAGAGCCGTGACGGCAAGATGCTGGCGAGCTTCTACAATGACGATGCGCTGGTGCGGGTGATCGACCGCAACAACCCGCCGAGCAAGCCGCGCGAAATCCGCGGCCGCGCGGCGATCAGCACCTTCTGGGACGACATCTGCAGCCGAGCGATGACCCACAAGGTCGACGCCACGATCGCCGAGGGCGACAAAGTCGCCTTCACCCAGGCCTGCGCCTATCCCGACGGCACCAAGGTGTTCTGCGCCGCGATGCTCGAATTGAAGAACGGCCGCATCGCGCGGCAGACGGTCGTGCAGGCCTGGGACGAGTAGCTCAAGAACGGATTCATCTGCAAGACAGGGAGGAGAACCAAGATGTTCAGCGCCAGATGGCAGATCGACGCCAAGTTCGGTCACAAGCAGACCGCGCTCGAGCTGATGCGGAAATGGGAGCGCGAGATCGGCTCGCAGGTCGGGCTCGCCGACCTGAAATTCCAGCTCATGACCGGTTCAGTCGGCGCACGCGAAGCGACGATCGAGACCCACCACCAGGTCGAGAGCCTGGCCCAGTTGGAGGAGTTCTTCGCCAAGATCGCCAAGATCGAGGCGCACGCCAAATGGGGCAAGGAGCTGGAGCCCTATGTGGTGTCGGGCACCAGCCTGTGGAACATCTACCGCATCGTCGAGTAGCGGCCTGCGTGGCCGACCTCGCCCGTTGTGGGAGAGGTAGAGGGCTTACCCGTGCGCCACCATCACATGGCGGACGGCGGTGTAGTCCTCCAGCGCGTAGAGCGACATGTCCTTGCCGTAACCGGACTGCTTCAGGCCGCCATGCGGCATCTCGTTGGTGAGCATGAAGTGGGTGTTGATCCAGGTGCAGCCATATTGCAGCCGGGCCGCGGTCGTCATGGCGCGCGAGACGTCCCTGGTCCACACCGACGATGCGAGGCCGTAGTCGCTGTCATTCGCCCAGTTCACCGCCTCGTCGACCTCGGAGAACCGGGTGACCGAGACGACCGGGCCGAACACCTCGCGGCGCACGATCTCGTCTTCCTGCAACGCTCCGGCGACGACCGTCGGCTGGTAGTAGAAGCCGGAGCCCGCGCCCGGCTTGCCGCCGGTGGTGATCTCGATGTGCTTCAATTCCGAAGCGCGCTCGACGAAGCTCGACACGCGGTCGCGCTGGCGGCGCGAGATCAGCGGCCCGATCTCGTTCTCGGTGTCGTCGGGCAGATTGTATTTGATGGTCGACGCCGCCGAGGAGAGGTCGGCGACGAGCTTGTCGTAGATCTTCTTGCCGGCATAGATGCGGCAGGCGGCGGTGCAGTCCTGGCCGGCATTGTAGTAGCCGAAGGCGCGCAGGCCGTTGACGACTGCGCCGAGATCGGCATCGTCGAAGACGACGACCGGCGCCTTGCCGCCGAGCTCGAGATGCGTGCGCTTGACCGACTTGGCGGCCGCCTGCAGCACTTTCTTGCCGGTGGCGACGTCGCCGGTGATCGAGATCATGTTGACCTTGGGATGATTGATCAGCGTGTTGCCGACGCTGTCGCCGCGGCCGAGGACGACATTGACGACGCCCTCGGGCAGGATCTCCGACAGGATCCTCGCCAGCTTCAGCGCCGTCAGCGGCGTCTGCTCCGATGGCTTGAAGACGACGGTGTTGCCGCCGCCGATCGCCGGCGCCAGCTTCCAGGCCATCATCATCAGCGGATAGTTCCAGGGCGCGATGGAGGCGACAATGCCGATCGGATCGCGCCGCACCATCGAGGTGTGGCCGGGCAGATACTCGCCCGCGACCTGGCCTGGCATCGAGCGCACCGCGCCGGCGAAGAAGCGGTAGCAATCGACGATCGCCGGGATCTCGTCATTGAGCACGGCGTTGATCGGCTTGCCGCAATTCAGCGCCTCGAGCGCGGCGAACTCATTCGCTTCGGCCTCGACGCGATCGGCGATCTTCAGCAGATAGCCGGAGCGCTGCGCCGGCGTGGTGCGCGACCAATTGACGAACGCTTGTTCGGCGGCACTGACAGCCGCCTCGATCTGCGCCGGACTTGCTTCCGGCAGGTTGAGGATGGTCGCGCCGGTCTTCGGATTGAGGATCGGCTCCTCGATTTCGGTGCCCTTGTCGAATTTCGAGCCGATCAGCATCTGGGTGTCCATGGGGGTTTCTCCCTTCGCAGTAGCGAGTATGCGTGCAGCGAGTTGCGAATGGCGGGCAGGGTTCGCGATCGATTTTCCCTATTCGCTATTGGCTAATCCCTATTCGCTGTTTTCATTTGCCCGAGCCGGCGATCTGGTCGCCGTCGCGGGTCAGGTAATAGGCAAAGAGGATCGGCAGCAGCGTCACCAGCACGACGACCATGGCGACGACATTGGTGACCGGACGCTGCCGCGGTCGGATCAGCTCCTCCAGCATCCAGATCGGCACGGTCTGCTGCTGGCCGGCGGTGAAGGTGGTGACGATGACCTCGTCGAAGGACAGCGCGAAGGCCAACATGCCGCCGGCAAGCAGCGCGGTTGCGATGTTGGGCAGCACGATATGCCTAAACGTCTGAAAACCGTCGGCGCCGAGATCCATCGAGGCCTCGATCATCGAGCCTGAGGTGCGGCGAAAACGGGCGACGGCATTGTTGTAGACGACGACCACGCAGAAAGTGGCGTGGCCGAGCACGATCGTCCAGAACGAGAACGGGATGTCGGCGAGCGCAAAAGCCGAGCGCAGCGCGATGCCGGTGATGATGCCGGGCAGCGCGATCGGCAGGATGACGAGCAATGAAATCGCCTCGCGGCCGAAGAAGCGCGTCCGCGAAACCGCAGCGGCGCAGAGCGTGCCAAGAACCAGTGCGATTGCGGTCGAAATGGCGGCGACGCGGATCGACAGCGACAGCGCCTCCCAGACATCCGGCCTGTTCCAGGTGACGGCGAACCATTGCGTGGTCAAGCCGGGCGGCGGCCACACAAAACTCTTCTCTTCGGTGGTGAAGGCATAGACGAAGATCAAAAGGATCGGCAGGTGCAGGAAGAGCAGGCCGCAGGCGGCGGCGATCTTCAGCCCGAGCGGAGCGGATTGGCCGCGATCAGAGCGCATCGAAAGCTCCCATGCGCTTGGCGCCCCACAGATAGAAGCCCATGATGACGACGGGCACCACGGTGAAGGCGGCGGCTAAAGGAATATTGCCGGCGGTGCCTTGCTGCGAATAGACGGCCTGGCCGATGAACAGGCGCGAGGTGCCGATGATCTGCGGGATGATGTAGTCGCCCAATGTCAGCGAGAAGGTGAAGATCGAGCCAGCGACGATGCCCGGCAGCGCCAGCGGGAAGAGCACGTTGCGGAAGGTTTGGCCGGGCGAGGCGCCGAGATCGGACGAGGCCTCGACGAGGTTGCCGGGAACGCGTTCCAGCGCCGCCTGCACAGGCAGGATCATGAACGGCAGCCAGACATAGACGAAGACGATGAAGGTCCCGGTGAAGGAGACCGACAGCGAGTTGCCGCCGACGATCGGCAACGACAGCCAGGCATCGAGCAGCCACAGCAGGCCGAGCTTGCCTAACAGCCAGGTGAGAATGCCTTCCTTGGCGAGGATCAGCTTCCAGGCGTAGATCTTGACCAGATAGCTCGACCAGAGCGGCAGCATGACGCCGAGATAGAACAGCGCCTTCCAGCGGCCGCGCGCATAGCGCGCCGCGTAATAGGCGATGGGGAACGCGATGACCGCGGAGGCGAGCGTCACGAGCGCCGCCATCGTCACCGTGCGCAGGATGATGTCGAGATTGGCGCCCTGGAACAGGTCGCCATAGGTCTTCAGCGTGAACTCGCGGTTGATCAGGCCGGAGAACTCGTCGATCGAGAAAAAGCTCTGCAAAAGCAGCGCGAAAAGCGAGCCTATATAGACGATGCCCAGCCACAGAAGCGGCGGCAGCAGCATGAGCAGCAAGAGAAGTATCGGCCGGCGCCATAAGAGGTCGGAGAGCGCCCCGCGCATGCCGCCGTTGCCGGGCAGGATGGCGGGCACAGGCTTGGATTGAAGAGCGGCGATTGTCATCGAGCCGCACCGACGATCAGATCAACGGCGGCAAGGCCGAGATCCTTCACACCCAGCTCTGACCCGGCCATCTCCCCCGCGAGGAGGGAGGTCAGCAGCTCGTCTGCCCCGCCAGTTCTGCAACGCCGAAGATTGGCGAAGCGAGTGGCGACAGCCAATCTCCCCCCTTGCGCGGGAGATGTCCGGCAGGACAGAGGAGGGTGCTTTGCACAAACCGCAATCATGCCGACTCGTCCATCAGATGCAGGTGCTCGCGGTTGAAGGTGAGCATCACCGCCTCGCCTTCGGCAGGGAGCGCGGTCCCCGCGGGCACCATGGCATGCAGCCTCAGCCCATCGGCATCGAGCGCCAGCCTTGTGGTGGCGCCGAGATAGTTGGTCCCGACCAGACGCGCGGCAACGCCATCGCCGCTCGTGGCGCCCGATACGCGGATGGATTCAGGCCTGAGGCTGCCCCAGCGATGCTGGCCGGAATAGCGCTGCACGAAATCCGGCGGCAGCACGTTGGACGAGCCGACGAAATCGGCGACGAAGCGCGTCCTCGGCCGCTGGTAAATGTCCTCCGGCGTGCCGACCTGCATGATTCTGCCGTCGTTGAAGACGGCAACACGGTCGGCCATGGAAAGCGCTTCGCCCTGGTCGTGAGTGACGAAGACGAAGGTGATGCCGAGCACCTTCTGCAGCGACTTCAGTTCCTCCTGCATGTTCTCGCGCAGCTTGAGGTCAAGCGCGCCGAGCGGCTCGTCGAGCAGCAGCACCTTGGGCTGGTTGACGAGCGCCCGGGCAAGCGCGACGCGCTGTCGTTGGCCGCCGGAGAGTTGGCCGGGGCGCCGGGCCCCATAGCCCGGCAGGCGTACCAGCGAGAGCGCCTCTTCCGCCGCCTTCAGCCGTTCGACCCTGCCGACGCCCTTGACCATCAGCCCGTAAGCGACGTTGTCGAGCACGTTCAGATGCGGGAACAGCGCGTAGTCCTGGAATACGGTGTTGACGTTGCGGCGATAGGGCGGAACGCCTTCGGCCCGCTCGCCGAAGATGGAGATCGAGCCGGCCGTCGGCTGCTCGAAGCCGGCGATCAAACGCAGGCAGGTCGTCTTGCCGGAACCGGACGGCCCGAGCATGGCGAAGAACTCGCCCGGCGCGATGTCGAGATCGACCGCATCGACGGCGCGCACGCTGCCGAAATGGCGCGAGACTTGTTTGAAGGAAACGGCGGAGGTCATGATCTGTCCTGAAGGTTCAGGCTCTCAAATTCGGGCGTCTGTGCTGCCCCTCGTCCGCCTGCCGGCACCTTCTCCGCGTGAAAGACGGGAGAAGGGACAAACTCCAGCGCTGGCGCCCCCCTCTCCCCGTTCTTTACGGGGAGAGGGTAAGGGTGAGGGGCAGCGCCAACTTCTAAAGGCCAGGCGAACTCACCGCCCGCCGATGACGCCGATATAGTCCGACACCCAGCGGTAATAGGGCACGCACTTGTCATTCTGGCTGGCGCATTTCGAGATCGGCGTCTTCCAGAACTTGATCTTCTCGAAATTGTCGTAACCGTTGGTCTTGCAGCCCTCGTCGCCGAGCAGTTCATTGCCCTTGCAGGCGGCGGGCACGACCGGCAGCGAGCCGAACCAGGACGACACATCGCCCTGGACCTTGGGCGAGAGCGAGTGCTCGAGCCACATATAGGCGCAGTTCGGATGGGCGGCGTCGGCTTCCATCATGGTGGTGTCGGCCCAGCCGGTCACGCCCTCCTCCGGCACGGTCGAGGCGACCGGCTTCTTGGCGGCGATCAGCGTGTTCACCTGATACGGCCACGAGCCGGAGGCGACGACGCCTTCGTTCTGGAAATCGTCGACCTGGATCGCGGCGTCATGCCAGTAGCGGCCGACCAGGGTGCGCTGGGTGCGCAGCAGATCGAGCGCCGCCTTGTACTGGTCTTCGCTGAGCTCGTACGGATCCTTGATGCCCAGTTCCGGCTTGTGGAACATCAGATAGTTGGCGGCATCGGCAATATGGATCGGGCCGTCATAGGCCTGGACACGACCCTTGTTCGACTTGCCGTCGGGCAGCTTCATCTCCTCGAAAACGACGTTCCAGCTCTTGGGCGCTTCCTTGAAGACGGTGGTGTTGTACATCAAGATGTTCGGGCCCCACTGGTAGGGGACGCCGTAATGCACCTTGTCGACGGTGAACCAGGGCGCGTCCTTGAGACGGTCGTCGATCGTCTTCCAGCTCTTGATGAGGTCGGTGTTGATCGGCTGCACGCGCTTGCCGGCGACGAGGCGCAGCGAAGCATCACCAGAAGCCGTCACCAGGTCGAAGCCGCCCTCGTTCATCAGCGAGACCATCTCGTCCGACGTATTGGCGGTCTTGACGTTGACCTTGCAGCCGGTCTCCTTCTCGAAGGCAGACACCCAGTCGTAGTTCTTGTCGGTCTCGCCACGCTCGATATAGCCCGGCCAGGCGACGATATTCAGCTCGCCCTCGCCCTTGCCGACTTCCTTGACCTGGGCGATCGCCTGACCCGAGAAGGTCAGCGCAACCGTCAACGCCGTGCATGACTTCAGGAATGCATTCATCATCGATCTCCCATTTTGGCGCATGACCCCGAAACCGATCCGGTTTTCAACAAGGATCACACGCAAACCTGAACGCCAGAGTTCCCATCACCCCGGCAGCCGCGCTCCCGAGCGGCTTTGTTCCCTGAGCGAAAAGTGCTGTGAAAATTCCGGTTTCGCAAATCCATTTATCAGAAAGCCGATATCGGATTTTCCGATACTCTTTCCGACGCCATTCCGGACGGAAGGTTGCGGCGAAGTGGCCGAGCCCAACCGTTCACACTTTGCTGGAATCGCTCTGATCAGAGCCGCTGCCGGACCATGCGCTGCGACTGGGCAAGTCCGATAAAGTCGCGGGCAGCCTGCGGCAGGCTGGAACCGCGGCGCCAAACCATGCCGACCTGGACGACCGGAAGCGAGCCGGAGATATCGCGGGATTCGATGCGGTCGCCTTCCAGCGACCAGGGACGATAGACGAGATCTGGCAGCAGCGCCACGCCGGCGCCGGTGGCGACGAGGCTGCGCACGGCCTCGACGGAGCGGGTGCGGAAGGCGACATGCGGTCTCGCACCGAGCGCCGACAGCAGCTTGCCGGTGTTCTCCTCGATCTCGTCGACGGTCAGCATGATCAGCGGTTCGGAAGCGATGTCGCCGATCGAGATAATGTCGGCGCTGGCGAGCTTGTGGCTGAGCGGCAGCCAGAGCCGATAGGCCGAGACTTCGAGGATTTCCGACTGCAGCGCGGTGCGATCGCGCAAATTCGACGTGACCATGACGGCGATGTCGAGCTTGCCGCCGACCAGCAGATGCTCGAGATAGTCGCCATTGTCCTCGATCGCCGAGACTTCGACGCTTGGATAGGCGCGGCGGTAGCGAGCCAGCAGATCGGAGAGCACGTAGCCGGCAACAAGCGAGGTGACCCCGAGCTGCAGCCGCCCGCCCGCGGTGAGTTGATCGCCTAGGAAGGCGCGGCGCGCATCGGAAACGTCGGCCAGGATTTTCGTCGCGTGGCGCAGGAACTGGTGCCCCTTATGGGTGATGTTGAGGCCGCGCGGGTGGCGGTCGAACAGCTCGACGCCGAGATCGCTCTCCAGCTCCTTGATCGCTTCGGTGACCGAGGATTGCGAGATGGAGAGGTTCTGCGCGGCGCCCGAGACCGTGCCCTGCTCGGCGACGGCGACGAAGAACAGGAGCTGGCGGATGGTGAAGGCCATGTCCGACTAAACACCGGCGCGGCCGGGAAGGAAAGCCATTGGCCCTCCGGCGCTAGGCCGTCGCAATGCTGAGACGCGCGCCGGCCCGGCTGAGCGCGGCGGCGATGTCGCGCGGCGGCGGCTGGTCGGTGGCAAGCTCGGAAAAACCGTCGAAGCCGCAGACCTGAACCAGGCCCTGCCGGCCGAACTTGGTATGGTCGGTGACGACCAGCGAGCGTTGCCCGCGCGACAACACCATGCGGGCGAGTTCCGCCTCCTCCAGCTCGTAGTCGGTCAGGCCGGCGACGGCGTCGACCGCGCCGATGGAGATCACAGCGTGGCTGACCGAGAAGCGGCTTACGAATTCGATCGCCGCGACTCCGAGGGCCGCGCCTGAATCGCTGCGCAGCTCGCCGCCGGCCATATAGACCTTGTTGCCGTTCACCGTCGCCAGCGTACGGGCGATGTCGGACGAATTGGTGACCACCGTCAGGCGGCGATGGCCGAGCAGTTCGCGCGCCAGGAAGGACGTGGTGGTGCCGGTGTCGAGCATGATCGACTCGCCGTCGCGGATGGTGGCCGCGACCATGCGGGCAATCAGACGCTTTGCCTCGGCATTCTCGCGCATGCGGCGCTCGAACGGCGCCTCGCCTGTCATCGACGGCAGGCTGACGGCGCCATGCATCTTGAGCAATGCCCCGTCATCGGTCAGCGGTTTCACGTCGCGCCTGACCGTCTCCAGCGACACGCCCAGGCGCTCGGCCAGGCTGGCGATGGTGATCGTGCCCTCCTCACCGAGGAGCCGCAGGATCTCGCCGTGCCGTTTCGAGTGGATCATCTGGATGTCCGGGATTTTGACCGATTCTACGGCATTCCTAATGCTTTTAAAGGAATTGCTCATATTTTCGGGCAAAACACCCAAAAAAGGTCACAGCTTTTTATTGACAGCAACATCACGCTGGCGTGAGATTGAGGTCGTGACAGGCTCGGAACTGCCACAGGAGGGTGATGGCAGAGCCGCAAACGACTGACCAGATTTTCTGGAACGTGCCTGACGCGAGCTTTTTTCGAATCCGCGGGGGCGGATGCCGGGATCCTAAGCCTGGCCAAGGGGCTCGTCGGTGTGGTGAGGGATATCAATCCCGGCATCCCGCACCGACGAGGCCTTTCTTTTTTCTCTCATCGCTTTGTGAGAGACCGGCGCTTTGTCGAAAGCCGGCCGAAGCAGGACCGAACCCGTGAGCGCCGCCGCAACCACCGAAGACCGCATCCGCGCCCTGCCCTGCTGGAGCGGCGGCATCGAGATCGAGCCGCTGCCCGGCGGCCTCAGCAACGCCAACTATGTCGTTACCGACGCCGCCGGCCGGCACGTGGTGCGCTTCGGCCAGGACTTCCCGTTCCACCATGTCTTTCGCGAGCGCGAGGTGATGACGGCGCGGGCGGCGCATGCGGCCGGTTTCGCGCCAGCCGTCCACTACGCCGAGCCCGGAATTCTGGTGACCCAGTTTCTCGGCGCCAGGACCTTCCTCGCCGAGGATGTACGCGCCGATCTCAGCCGCGTGGCGGCGCTGCTGCGGCGCTTTCACCGCGAGATGCCGAACCACGTCTCCGGCGCCGGTTTCATGTTCTGGGTCTTTCATGTCATCCGCGACTATGCGCGCACGCTCGAGGAAGGTGGCAGCCGCAAGAAGGACGAGCTGCCGCGCTATCTCGCTTTAGCCGACGAGCTCGAACGGGCGCAGAAGCTTTTGCCGATCGTCTTCGGCCACAATGATCTTTTGCCGGCCAACATCCTCGACGACGGCAAGCGGCTGTGGCTGATCGATTTCGAATATGCCGGCTTCAACACGGCCATGTTCGATCTGGCCGGCGCCGCCTCGAATGCGGGCATGAGCGACGAGGAATCCTTCGCCTTCCTGACCGCCTATTTCATGAAGGAGCCGGACAGCGAGATCCGCCGCTCGCACGCGGCCATGCAATGCGCCTCACTGCTGCGCGAGGCAATGTGGAGCATGGTCTCCGAGCTTTATCTCGACGCGCCCGGCATCGACTACGTCGCCTATACCGAAGAAAACCTGGTGCGGCTCGACGCTGCACTGGAAAACTACCGGACGAGATACGGGACAAGATCATGACTTTGCCCAGCCATGCCGGGATCGTGGTCATCGGCGGCGGCATCATCGGCTGCTCGACCGCCTATCATTTGGCGCGCGACCACAAGGCCGACGTGGTGCTGCTGGAGCAAGGCAAGCTGACCTCGGGCTCGACCTGGCACGCGGCCGGACTGGTCGGGCAGCTGCGCTCGTCGGCCTCGATAACCCGCGTGCTCAAATATTCCGTCGAGCTCTATAAGGGGCTCGAGGCCGAAACGGGACTGGCGACCGGCTGGAAAATGACCGGGTGCCTCAGGCTCGCCACCAACGCCGATCGCTGGACCGAGTTCAAGCGATTGGCGACGACGGCAAAAAGCTTCGGCATGGACATGCACCTGCTGTCGCCCGCCGAGGTGAAGCGCATGTGGCCGCTGATGGAAACCGGCGACCTCGTCGGCGCCTCCTGGCTGCCGACCGACGGTCAGGCCAGCCCCTCCGATATCACGCAATCGCTCGCCAAGGGCGCGCGCATGCATGGCGCAAAACTGTTCGAGGACGCGCGCGTCACCGGATTCGAGATGACGGGCGGACGCATCACCGCGGTGAAGACCGAAAAGGGCGACATTGCCTGCGACAGAGTGGTGAACTGCGCTGGGCAATGGGCAAGGCAGGTCGGCGCGATGGCCGGCATCAACGTGCCGCTGCAGCCGGTCAAGCACCAGTACATCATCACCGAGAAGATCGAAGGGCTGGCCAACGGCGCGCCGACAATCCGCGACCCCGACCGCCGCACCTATTTCAAGGAAGAGGTCGGCGGGCTGGTGATGGGCGGCTATGAGCCGAACCCGCAGGCCTGGACGACTGAGCTCCCCGGGGGCGACGTGCCCAACGACTGGGAGTTCCGCCTGTTCGATGATGATTACGACCACTTCGAGCAGCATATGGCGCAGGCGATCGAGCGGATGCCGGCGCTGGCCAATGTCGGCGTGAAGCAAATGATCAACGGGCCGGAGAGCTTTACCCCGGACGGCAATTTCATCCTTGGTGTCGCGCCCGAATGCGCCAACATGTTCGTCGGCGCCGGCTTCAACGCCTTCGGCATCGCGTCCGGCGGCGGCGCCGGCTGGGTGCTGGCGCAATGGGTGGTCGACGGCGAGGCGCCGCTCGACCTCTGGGTGGTCGACATCAGGCGTTTTTCTAACCTGCACCGCGACCGGCAATGGGTCTGCGACCGCACGCTCGAGGCCTATGGCAAGCACTACACCATCGGCTTCCCGCATGAGGAATATCTCTCGGGCCGGCCGCGCATCGTCTCGCCGCTCTATGAGCGGCTGAGAGAGCACCGTGCCGTGTTCGGCTCCAAGCTCGGCTGGGAGCGGCCGAACTGGTTCGCGCCCGACGGCGTAGAGCCGGAAGACGTCTATTCAATGGGCCGGCAGAACTGGTTCGAGGCGGTCGGCGAGGAACATCGGCATGTGCGCGAGAAAGTCGGCATCTTCGACCAATCCTCCTTTGCCAAATATGAGATGACCGGGGCCGATGCGCTGAAGGCGCTCGACTGGATCTGCGCCAACGACATCAACAAGCCGGTCGGCCGGCTGACGTATACGCAGCTTCTCAACACGCGCGGCGGCATCGAAGCAGACCTCACGGTGGCACGGCTCGGCGAGGACAGGTTCTACATCGTCACCGGCACCGGTTTCCGCACGCATGATTTTTCGTGGATCGGCGACCATCTCGGCCAGGGACTCGACGCGGCGCTGAAAGACGTCACCGAGGATTTCGGCACGCTGTCGCTGATGGGGCCGCGCGCCCGCGACGTGCTGTCGGCGGTAATGGGTGCGGATGTCTCCAACGCCGCCTTCCCCTTCGGCCACGCGCGCGAGATCGACATCGCCGGCCACACCGTGCGGGCGCTGCGGGTGACCTATGTCGGCGAGCTCGGCTGGGAGTTGCATGTGCCGATCGCCGCGACGGGCGAGATTTTTGATGGCCTCATGGCAGCCGGGAAACAGCATGGCATCCGCCCGGTCGGCTACCGGGCGCTGGAATCGCTGCGGCTGGAAAAGGGCTATCGCGCCTGGGGGGCGGACATCACGCCGAACGACACGCCGCAGGAAGCGGGCCTCGGCTGGGCGGTGAAGCTCAGGAAGAACAACGACTTCATCGGGCGGCGGGCGCTGGAGAAAGCGGCCGGCCAGCCGCTGACAAAACGTTTTGCCGGCTTCACGGTCGACGATCCGGACGTCGTCCTGGCCGGACGCGAGACGATCCTGCGCAACGGCCAACCGGTGGGCTATCTCACCAGCGGCGGCTATGGCTATACGGTGGAGAAGAACATCGGCTATGGCTATGTGCGCAACGGCGATGGCGTCAGCGACGACTTCCTCGCCTCCGGCGCCTATGAACTGGTGGTGGCGATGGAGCGCACGCCGGCAAAGATCCATCTCGAGCCGATGTACGATCCGGCCGGAGAAAAGATAAAGGCTTAAGTAGGGAAAGCGGTCAGCCGACGCGCAGCACGAGGCCTCTGCTTGGCACCGCGTCGCCCTCGCCGGGCATCGACGCGTAAGGCCGTGTCTCTTCAAGCCGGGTTATGACGTCCTCCGCTTCGAGCACGGCGATCCGCTCGGCAAAGCCGGCCTGCCAGAGCGTGTTCTTGATCGTCAGCACGATGATGCCGCCTGGACGGCAGATGCGGATCAGTTCGTCCAGCCCCTCGACGCCGACATGGCCGGAGGTGAAGACGCCCGCCGAAACGATGCCGGCATAGGCGCCGTCCGCGAAAGGCAGGGCGCCGCCCAGCGCCAGACGATGCAGCGCCGTGTAGACGCCCTTGGCGCCGGCCTTGTCCAGCATGCCTTGCGAGATGTCGAGCGCCTCGACACGAGGATAGCCGGTGATTGCGAGCCATTCGCCGATCAGCCCGGTGCCGGCGCCTGCGTCGAGCACAGGTTCCGCGCCGCGCGGCAGATGGCGGGCCAGCAGGGCCAGGCAGATGGTCGGATGGCGATAGCCGGCCGCCGACATATCGGCGTCGTAAGTTTCGGCCCAGCTGTCGTAGATTGCGGCCACCTCGTCCGGCCGTGTTGCGGCATAGGCCGCGCTTAGCGCGCTGTTGTGCTTGCCGTCCGCCATTGCCGCTCCCGCCGCCGATTCGTGTCGGCCATGGTAGCCAAGCGGCAAAAACTGTGGAACCGTTCCGCCATAAACATGGCGTGATGGTTAAGGGGGTGACGATGGAAGAGGCGCGCGCGGCGCTGGCCGCCATTCCGGCGCTTGCCGGATACAAGGGGCCGCTGGAGCGGCTGGGCGGCCTTACCAACCGTGTCTACAAGGCCGGCGAGGTCTGCCTGCGCATTCCCGGCAAGGGCACGGAGGAATATATCAACCGCGCCAACGAGGCGGTGGCGGCGCGCGAGGCGGCCAAGGCCGGCGTCAGCCCGGAGGTGCTTTTTGCCGACCCCGCATCCGGCTTGATGGCAACGCGCTTCGTCGCCGACGCCGAGACCATGTCGCCGGAAAAGTTCAAGGCCAGGCAGGGAAGTCCGGCGCGCGCGGGCGCAGCCTTCCGAAAGCTGCATTCGTCCGGCGCGGTCTTCCCCTTCCGCTTCGAGCTGTTTGCGATGATCGACGACTATCTGAAAGTGCTGTCGACCAAGGATGTGGTCCTGCCGCCCGGCTACCACGACGTGGTGCGCGAGGCGGGCAGCGTGCGCGAAGCATTGGTCACGCACCCGATCCAGCTTGCTGCCTGCCACTGCGATCCGCTCTGCGAAAACTTTCTCGATACCGGGGAGCGGATGTGGATCGTCGACTGGGAGTACTCCGGCATGAACGATCCGTTGTGGGATCTCGGCGACCTCTCGGTCGAAGGCAAGTTCGACGCCGGCCAGGATGAAGAGCTGATGCGCGCCTATTTCGGCGGCGAAGCAAGGCCGGCCGAGCGCGGCCGCGTCGTCATCTACAAGGCCATGTGCGACCTGCTCTGGACGTTGTGGGGGCTGATCCAGCTCGCCAACAACAACCCGGTCGACGATTTCCGCGCCTATGCGGACGGACGCTTCGCCCGCTGCAAGGCGCTGATGGAGACGCCCGAGTTTTCACGCCACCTCGCTGCTGTGCGAGAGGGGTGAGCGCAGGCCTGGATCCTAGTTGACGCCTTTCGGCACGTTTTCCGGCGGCACGACGGTCTCGACCACCTTCTGGCGATGGAAGATGAAGATGCCGGCGAGCACAACGATGGCCGAGCCGGCGAGTATCCGCGGGCTCGGCACATCGCCGAAGAAGACCAGGCCGAAGACAATGGCCCACAGCAGCAGGCTGTAATGCAGCGGCGCAAGCGTTGACGCCGGCGCCAGTTTCAGCGCCCGGGTGATCATCAGATGGGCGGCGCAGGAAACGATGCCGAGCAAAAGCATGGCGCCGAAATCGAGCGCCGACGGCGTGCGCCAGGCGCCGATCGCCAGCGCGCCGCCGACAATCAACGTGCCGATGGTCTGCCAGGTGACCAGCGTCGTGTCACTCGTTCCGCGCAAACGCCGGCCGAGAATGATGGCGAAGCCGAAGGCAATGCTGCCGATCAGCGCATAGGCCGATGACAACGAAAACGCGGCCGACGATGGCTTCAGGATGATCAGCACACCGCAGAAGCCGACCAGGATCGCCAGCCAGCGCCGCCAGCCGACCTTCTCGCCGAGCAGGAGATGCGAGAGCGCGGCGACATAGATCGGTCCGGCCATGTAGAAGCTCATCACGTCGGCGAGCGGCAGATAGACGACCGCGGCATAGAACAGCCCGGTATCGAGCGTGGTCGCCGCGACGCGCAGGACCTGCAGCACCGGCCTTTCCACCTGAAAAAGCTTGCCTGCGCCCTGGTTGGCGATCATCGGCCCAAGCACCAAGAAGGCGCCGATGGAGCGAACCAACACCACCTGACCGACCGAGAAGGAAGCGACCAGCCATTTGCCCATCGCGTCGTTGAGCGCGAACATGAAGTCGCCGGCCAGCATCAAGAGAATGCCGGCGAGCAGGACATTCTTGATCGTGAGATTGCGGGCGAGGAACTGGGCCATGCCCGGCTCCCTACTCGCAATCTGTCGCTTTGAGGAGGGAAATTCGGACGATCCGTAAGACCAGCGGCGGAAATCGGCTGGCGCTACGCGGATTTGTGCCTGCGGTTGACGTTCTCCGGCCGACCGGCGATCGACAGCCGCGTCTCCTGCCTGGTCCGTTCGGCCACCACCTTGCCCCTGGCGATGACACAGAGGCGCTCAGGGCGCAGGCGGACGGCCTCGATCGGATTGCCGGCGTCGAGCACGACAAGGCTCGCCCGCTTGCCGACGGTCAGACCCAGATGATCAAGCCCCATGATGGCGGCGTTGACGCTGGTGACCATGTCGAAGCAGCGCGCCATGTCGGCCGGGCTCGACATCTGCGCGACATGCAGGCCCATGAAGGCCACGTCGAGCATGTCCGCCGTGCCCAGCGAATACCATGGGTCGAGCACGCAGTCCTGGCCCCAGCCGACGCGGATGCCGAGCGCCAGCATCTCCTTCACCCGGGTGAGGCCGCGCCGCTTGGGGAAAGTATCGTGGCGCCCCTGCAGCATGATGTTGATCAGCGGATTGGGGATCGCAGAGACGCCGGCCTCGGCGATCAGCGGCAACAGCTTCGAGACGTAGTAATTGTCCATGGAATGCATCGAGGTGAGGTGCGAGCCCGCCACCCTGCCCTGCAAGCCGAGGCGCTGCGTTTCATAGGCAAGCTGCTCGATGTGGCGCGAAAGCGGGTCGTCTGTCTCGTCGCAATGCATGTCGACCATCAGGCCGCGCTTCGCCGCGATCTCGCAGAGCTCCGTCACTGAGCGCGCGCCATCGGCCATGCTGCGCTCGAAATGCGGGATGCCGCCGACGATGTCGACGCCCATATCCAGCGCCCGGATTGTGTTTTCGCGGGCCGTCGGCGAGCGATAAAACCCGTCCTGCGGAAAGGCGACAAGCTGCAGGTCGAGATAGGGCGCGACCGTTTTCTTCACGTCCAGCAGAGCTTCCACGGCAAGCAGCCGGTCGTCGCAGACATCGACATGGGTGCGGATGGCAAGCAGGCCCATCGACACCGCCCAGTCGCAATAGGCGAGCGCGCGGTCGCGCACCGCCTCATGCGTCAGGAGCGGCTTCAACTCGCCCCAGAGCGCAATGCCTTCGAGCAGCGTGCCCGAAGCGTTGATGCGCGGAATGCCATAGGAGAGCGTGGCGTCCATATGGAAATGCGGATCGACGAAGGGCGGCGAGACGAGATTGCCGCGCGCATCGACCTCGCTCCGAGCTGCGCCTTGCAACTGAGGCTCGATCGCGGCGATGGTTTCGCCAGCGATGCCGATATCGGCGATCCTGCCGTCCGGCAGCGTGCCGCCGCGCACGATGAGGTCGAAATCCATGTCGTCATCCCTTTGGTAGAAATCAGCGTTATCGTGATCGGAAAGGCGGCCCGCCGCAGCCGTTTCTTCCCTGCCGGCGTTTCCTCCGGCGCCAACTCGCTCTATAAGCCGCCTCTCGCCCCCGTGGCGAATCCGAAATTTGATAAGCCAGACACAGGATCGGCCGTTTGTTTCGCTTCTTCCGCTCGACGGAGAACCAGCGCCTTGTCGCAAGGCTGGTACGAGAATCTTTCCAGGAGCATAAATTCGGCTATGGCGCGGCCATTGTGTCGATGCTGGTGGTGGCCGCCATGACGGGGGCAAGCGCATGGATCCTGAAGGAGATCACCAACGAATTCGTGGTCTACAAGAGAGCGGATCGCGTCAACCTGATCGCGGCCGCGGTCGCCGCTATCTTCGTCCTCAAGGGCCTGGCGACCTTCGTTCAGGCCTATTTCATGAGCCGGGTCGGCAATGCCATCATCGCCGATAGGCAGCGAAAGATCTATGACCGGATCCTGGCGCAAGGCATCGAATTCTACCATTCGACCTCGTCGTCCGACCTGATCACCCGCATGACCAACAACGCCCAAGCCGCGCGCAGCGTGCTCGACCTCGTCGTCACGTCCTATGTGCGCGATCTGGTGACGTTGATCGTGCTGGTCGCAGTGATGGTCTGGGAGCAGCCGGCGCTGTCGCTGATCTGCTTCGTCGTCGGACCGGTGGCGATCTACGGCGTCAACAGCATTCTCAAGCGCGTGCGCCAGATCGCCAAGATGGAATTCCGCTCGCTCGGCCAGATCGTGCATGTGATGCAGGAAACGGCAATCGGCGTGCGCGTCGTCAAATCCTTCAATCTCGAAGGCGCGATGCGCAAGCGCATGTACAAGGCCGTGTCGGACGTCCAGAACCGCGCCAACAACATCGCGACGCTCGAGGCGGCCACCAGCCCGGTGATGGAAACGCTTGCCGGTCTGGCGATTGCCGGCGCAGTCTTCATCAGCGGCTTCCTGGTGCTGCAGGGCGGCCAGATGCCGGGCAACATCATGGCCTTTATCGGGGCGCTGCTGCTCGCTTATGAGCCGGCAAAGCGGCTGGCGCGCGTGCGCATCTCGCTGGAGACCGGCATCGTCGGCGTGCGCATGATGTTCCAGCTTGCCGACCGGCCGCTGACGCTGGCCGAAAAGCCCGGCGCCAAGCCGCTGCAGCCGGGCCCGGGCGAAATCCGCTTCGACAATGTCAGCTTCGCCTATCCCGAGAGCCCGCCGGTTTTCGAACAGCTCAACCTGACCCTGGCGGCCGGCAAGATGACGGCGCTGGTCGGACCTTCCGGCGGCGGCAAGTCGACGATCCTCAACCTGATCATGCGCATGTACGACCCGCAAAGCGGCAAGGTCATGTTCGACGGCCAGGACATCTCCTTCGCCACGCTCGATTCACTCAGGCAGAAGATTGCCTATGTCAGCCAGGACACGTTCCTGTTCGCCGGCACCATCATGCACAACATACGTCTCGGGCGTCAGGACGCGACCGACGAGGAGGTGATCGCCGCGGCCAAGGCCGCCAACGCGCATCACTTCATCAGCGCCATGGCCAAGGGCTACGAGACGGAGGTGGGCGAGAACGGCTCGTTGCTGTCCGGCGGCCAGCGCCAGCGCATCTCGATCGCGCGCGCCATGCTGCGCAATGCCGAGATCCTGCTGCTCGACGAGGCGACCAGCGCGCTGGACGCCGAGTCGGAAGCGCTGTTCCGCGACGCGCTGCAGGAACTCACGGTCGGACGCACGACCATCGTCATCGCGCATCGGCTGTCAACGGTGCATCAAGCCGACACGATCGTGGTGCTGGAAAACGGCAAGGTGCTGGAAAGCGGCCCGCACAAGTCCCTGCTCAAACAGGGCGGACTCTATCAGAAGCTTTATGAATATCAGCTGATGCCGTGACGCCGGCGCTTACCCTCCCCGTTATGGGGAGGGTCGCTGCGCAGCAGCGGGGTGGAGGTGCGGCGCCGACCGACCCGGACCTTCGGTCCGACCTCCCCACAGAGGGCCCACAAGGGGAGGTAGGGGGCGCTGCCCGACTTATTATTCCGGCACTTTCCTGACAGCACCTTTGTCGGCGCTGGTGGCGAAGGCGGCGTAGGCGCGCAGCGCCGTCGTCACCTTGCGCTTGCGCTTTTCCTCAGGCTTCCAGGCCTCCGCGCCCTTGGCCGCCATAGCCTTGCGGCGGGCGTCGAGCTCGGCTTCGCTGACGGCGAGATGGATCCTGCGGTTGGGGATGTCGATCTCGATCGTGTCGCCTTCCTGAACCAGGCCGATCAGCCCGCCCTCGGCGGCTTCCGGCGAGACGTGGCCGATCGACAGACCCGACGTGCCGCCGGAGAAGCGGCCGTCGGTGATCAGCGCGCAGGCCTTGCCGAGGCCCTTCGACTTAAGATAGCTGGTCGGGTAGAGCATCTCCTGCATGCCGGGGCCGCCGCGCGGCCCCTCATAGCGGATGACGACGATGTCGCCCGCCTTGATCTCGTTGCCGAGGATCGCCTTGACGGAAGCGTCCTGGCTTTCGAAGACGCGGGCCGGACCGGTGAATTTCAGGATCGACTCGTCGACGCCGGCCGTCTTCACGATGCAGCCGTCGAGCGCCAGATTGCCCTTCAACACGGCGAGGCCGCCATCCTTCGAGAACGGCGTCTTGGCCGAGCGAATGACGCCCGTCTCGCGGTTCGTGTCGAGATCCTCCCAGCGGCGATCCTGGCTGAAGGCGACCTGCGTCGGCACGCCGCCGGGCGCGGCGCGGAAGAACTCGCGCACATTCTCTGCGGAAGTGCGGGCGATGTCCCAATGGTCGAGCGCTTCGCCCAGCGTTGCGGTGTGGACTGTCGGCAGATCGCGGTTGATCAGCCCGGCCTGGTCGAGCTGGCCGAGGATCGCCATGATGCCGCCGGCGCGGTGAACATCCTCCATGTGCACGTCGGACTTGGCCGGCGCCACCTTGCAAAGCACCGGCACTTGGCGCGACAGCCGGTCGATATCCTCCATGGTGAAGTCGACCTCGCCCTCATGCGCGGCAGCCAGGATGTGCAGCACCGTGTTGGTCGAGCCGCCCATGGCGATGTCGAGGGCCATGGCATTCTCGAAGGCTCCCTTGGAGGCGATGCTGCGCGGCAGCGCACTGTCGTCCTCCTGCTCGTAATAGCGCTGCGCAAGATCGACGATCAGATGGCCTGCCTCGACGAACAGCCGCTTGCGATCGGCATGGGTGGCCAAAGTCGAGCCGTTGCCGGGCAGCGAGAGACCCAACGCTTCGGTCAGGCAGTTCATCGAGTTCGCCGTGAACATGCCCGAGCAGGAGCCGCAGGTCGGGCAGGCCGAGCGCTCGATCACCTTGACGTCCTCATCTGAAATTCGGTCGTCGGCCGCGGCCACCATGGCGTCGACGAGGTCGAGCGCCTGCGCCTTGCCGCCCAGCACCACCTTGCCGGCTTCCATCGGGCCGCCGGAGACGAAAACGGTCGGGATGTTGAGGCGTAGCGAGGCCATCAGCATGCCGGGCGTGATCTTGTCGCAGTTGGAGATGCAGACCATGGCGTCGGCGCAGTGCGCATTGACCATGTACTCGACGGAGTCGGCGATCAGCTCGCGCGACGGCAACGAATAGAGCATGCCGTCGTGACCCATGGCGATGCCGTCGTCGACGGCGATGGTGTTGAACTCCTTGGCGACGCCCCCGGCCTTCTCGATCTCGCGCGCGACGAGCTGGCCGAGATCCTTCAGGTGCACATGGCCCGGGACGAACTGGGTGAAGGAATTGACCACCGCAATGATCGGCTTGCCGAAATCACTGTCCTTCATGCCGGTGGCACGCCACAGGCCACGGGCGCCTGCCATGTTGCGGCCATGGGTGGTGGTGCGGGAACGGTAGGCGGGCATCGGTATTCCTTGCTGGCTGGCCGCGCTCAAGCGGGCGCGGCGGCGCTGTATTTCACTCGGCAGCGGTTATAGCGGCCAAGGTCCGGGCTTGCCACAATTTTGCGCTGCGCCACGATTCTTCAGGAAATTTGAAAAACGCTGTCGGATCGCGCCGCGCCGAGCCGTCCTTGAGGCAGACGGCACGGAAGCTGCACCAAATCGCCGGCGCGCCGTTGAAGATGGAGTCAACCTGAACAAGTCGGAGGAGCAAGACATGCAGAAGATCACCACCTTCCTTTGGTTCGATGGCCAGGCCGAGGAGGCCATGAACCACTACGTCGCCATCTTCAAGAATTCGAAGGTGCTTAGCGTCACGCGCTGGCCCAAGGGCCATCCCCAGGAAGGCCAGGTGCTGGTCGCCTCGTTCGAGCTCGACGGGGTACAGTTCCAAGCCCTCAACGGAGGACCGCAATACAAGTTCACCGAGGCGATGTCGCTGTCGATCGACTGCAAAACGCAGGAGGAAGTCGATTATTTCTGGGCCAGACTCACCGAAGGCGGCGGCGAACCGGGGCGCTGCAGCTGGCTGAAGGACAAGTTCGGCGTTTCCTGGCAGGTCGTGCCGGAGCAGCTGCCGCGCCTGCTTCAGGACCCCGACAGAGCGAAGGCCGGGCGCGTGATGTCGGCGATGATGCAGATGGGCAAGATCGACATCGCCACGATCGAGGAAGCGGCGAAGGGGTGATTACGCGTGAATAGTGAATGGTAAATGGTGAGGATGCCCGACTACTATTCACTATTCACTATTCACTATTCACTATTCACTATTCACCACAATCACGCCGCCTTGTCGCGGACCTGATAGTCCTTGACCGCGGCGAAGCGGATCGCTTTCCAGCGCTCGGCCTCGTAGTTGAGCGAGAAGGCGTGCTGGGCGAGGAAGACCGGATCGTTGTCGAGGTCGCGGGCGATGTCGCCGCGATGCGCCTCGATAAAGCGCTGGACATCCGTCCTGTCGTCGGCCGAGATCCAGCGGCAGACGGAGAAGCGCGACATCTCGAAATCCACCGGCAGCGTGTATTCGATGTTAAGCCGCTCCTTCAGCACATCGAGCTGCAGCGCGCCGACAACGCCGACGATGGCCGGCGAGCCGTCCTCAGGCGAGAACAGCTGCACGACGCCCTCCTCGGCCATCTGATGCAGCGCTTCCTTCAGCTTCTTGGCTTTCATCGCATCGCCGAGGCGGACACGGCGCAGGATTTCCGGCGCGAAGTTCGGCACGCCGCGGAACAGGATCTCCTCGCCCTCGGTCAGCGTGTCGCCGATGCGCAGCGTGCCGTGATTGGGTATGCCGACGACGTCGCCGGCGAAGGCCTCGTCGGCGGTGACGCGGGTGCGGGCGAAGAAGAATTGCGGCGCCGAGAGGCTCATCGGTTTGCCGGTGCGCACCAGCTTGGCCTTCATGCCGCGCTCCAGCTTGCCGGAGCAGACGCGGACGAACGCGATGCGATCGCGATGGTTGGGGTCCATGTTGGCCTGGATCTTGAAGACGAAGGAGGTCATCTTCCCCTCCGTCGCCTCGACCGTGCGTTCATCGGCTGCCTGGGCCCGCGGCGGCGGCCCGTAGGCGCCGAGCGCCTCGATCAGATCGCGCACGCCGTAATTGCGCAGCGCCGAGCCGAAATAGACCGGCGTCAGATGGCCTTCGCGGAAGGCGTCGATGTCGAGCGGTCTGCACGCTTCCCGCGCGAGCTCCAGTTCCTCGATGAAGTCGTTGCGCTCGTTTTCCGGCAAAAGCCCGGCGACGCGGTTTGAATCCGGGCCGTTGACGGGCGTGCGCTCCTTCTCGTCATCGCTCCGGCGCACCGCGTTCTGAGCCAGGTGATAGGTGCCCGAAAAGGTCTTGCCGCGGCCGATCGGCCAGGTAACCGGTGCTGTGTCCAGCGCCAGCTTCTGCTCGATCTCGTCGAGGATTTCGAACGGATCGCGGCTCTCGCGGTCCATCTTGTTGACAAAGGTGATGATCGGGATGTCGCGCAGCCGGCAGACCTCGAACAGTTTCAGCGTGCGCGGCTCGATGCCCTTGGCGGCGTCGATGACCATGACGGCCGAATCCACCGCAGAGAGCGTGCGGTAGGTGTCGTCGGCGAAATCCTCATGGCCGGGCGTGTCGAGCAGGTTGAAGACGTTGTCGTCATATTCGAAGGTCATCACCGAGGTGACGACCGAGATGCCGCGCTCGCGCTCGATCTTCATCCAGTCGGACCGGGTCTGGATGCGATCTTTCTTGGCCTTGACCTCGCCGGCAAGCTGGATGGCACCGCCGAACAGAAGCAGCTTTTCGGTGAGCGTGGTCTTGCCGGCATCGGGGTGGGCGATGATCGCGAAAGTGCGGCGGCGCGATACCGCCTGTTCGATGTCTTCTGCCAATTTTTGGAATCCTGTCTGTGGCGCGGGCTTCTAGCAGCGCATTTTGGGCGTGTCGACAGTTTCGGGCAGACTGGCACCGCCGAACAGCGTAGTCGATGTGGCCTGACAGGAACCTTAGGCCGTTCAGGTTCGCTCGCGATGACGGTCCTGGCGGCCCAACCGGGTAGCTAAACGTATCTCCGCCCCCTCGATGTCGATGTCGCGCAGCAGATAGTCCGGCAATTCGTCCAGCGTGGCCCGACCCCTGCGATTTCGCAGGATGCGCGCAAGCACGCCTCCGCCGGAACGGCAGATTTCGAAGATCGCAACGAGGAACCGTTGGAGCGCGGAGTGGTTGGCCGCAAGCTCCTGTCCAAGGATGGTCATGGTTTATCCTCCTCTGTTGGAATGATGAAATCGGGAGGGCCAGACTGGCCCTCCCGAAGGTTTGGCCGACAGAAGATCAGGATCGATCGTGCTCGCAACTCGCCTGCAAGGCACTTCACGATCGATCTCTCCATCAGGCGGCGGCGTATGCCGTCGTCGGATCGAACAGGCGCTTCACCTGCGTGATCTTGGTGGCCGGGAAGCCGCTCATCTTGGCGTGGCGCTGAATGATCGCCTCGTCCTTGGCGAGGTAGACGCAGAAGGTCTTGTCATCCGCGACGAAGGATTCGACCCACTGAATGTCCGGGCCGAGTTCGGCGAGAACGGCATTCGAGGCCTTGGAGGCGTCGCGAAGTTGCTCGCGCTCGAAGGTGCCGACCTTGGGAATTTCACGTTCGATGATGTATTTCTGCATTTCGCAATCTCCTTGATCTTAGGTTCAAATGCCTCCGGACGCTCGAAAAGATTCGGTGCCGGTGACATTCCCGGGGCCGCTGAGCTAAACTGCAGCTTGGCTCGCCGGGCAGACGGAGAATTGCGCAAGAGGCGGCCGACAGTCCTTACGCCGTCCTTATCTTCTTCCGATCCTTTGCCTACTGCCGTTACAGGATTGCTGCCGATGGGAACTTATTGCTTCGGCGACTTCGATCTTAACGAGGACGCTCGCGCCCTCCGTCTCGCCGGAAGCGAGATCGAGGTGCAGCCCCTGGTCTTCGATTTCCTCGCCATCCTGCTGCGGCACCGGGACCGGGCCATGAGCAAAGACGAATTGCTTGAAACGCTATGGCCGGGCGTGACGGTGACGGAAGCTTCGTTGCAGCGCGTGGCTAGCCTTGCCCGCGGCGTTCTTCGCCAGGGCGGCATGGAAACGGCGCTGCGCAACCTGCCCCGCTTCGGCTACCGGATTTGCCTCGACCTGCCGCCCATTTCGGCGAACGGGCCGGCCGGCGCGGGCGGCAAGCTTTCGAGCCCCGGTTCACCGGTTCTGTCGGCACGCGAAGCTGTTGCTGTCAGAAAATGGCACGAGGCCGCAGCCTGCTTCACCGAAGCGGATGCCGCTGGCGAGCTGCTGACGGCCGATCTCGAGGAATGGGCACTTGCGCTGGAGTGCATGGGGCGCCCGGCTGAAGCCATCCCGCTTCTGGCGCGCGCGGTGACTGCCTACGGCGTGGCCGGCGAGCGCTTGCGAGCGGCGTCCCCGGCAATCGGCCTGGCCAGGGTTCATCTGGAGAGAGGGGAACTTGCCGTCGCCAAGGGCTGGCACAAGCGGGCGGCGCAGCTGATCGATGGCGCAACCGACAGCAGGGAGCACGGCCTGTGGTGCTGGATGGGAGCGCGCATCATGGGCGCGGAAGCCGAGCCGGAGCAGGCGCTTGCGCTTGCCGAACAGGCTTTCGCGGTTGGCAGGGATCTCGAAGATCCGGTCGTGGAGTCGCTCGGGCTGATCTATCGCGGCTTTTTCAAGCTCTGCCTCGGTGAAACCAAATCCGGCCAGGAGGACCAGGATTTCGCCGCCGCGCTCGGCCTCTCCAGCGACGTGGACCCGGTCGTCGGCGGCATTCTCTACTGCAACATACTTTGGGCCTGCCGGAATTTTGGCGACTGGGCGAGGGCCAACCAATGGACCCTCGGCTATGAGGACTGGTGCAGGGGACATGGGCTTGAGGATCTGTCGGGCTCCTGCCGGCTGCATCGCGCCGAAGTGCTCGGCGTTCACGGCACGCTGAAGGAGGCTGAGGCGCTGGTACGCGCCGCGCTCGACCAGCTCGCCGTCGACGCCCCCTGGGCGACGGGCGATGCGCTGCGTGTCTTGGGTGACATTCATCTGGCTGCCGGAGATTTCACGGAGGCGGAAACAGCCTATCGGGCGTCCCATGCCGCCGGCTGGGATCCGCAGCCCGGCCTGGCGCTGCTGCAGCTGGAGCAAGGCCAGGCCGAGGCCGCCTTCAGCGCTCTCGAGCGCTCCCTGGTCGGAAACGGCTGGCCGACGCTGCAGCGGCGAGGCATGGTCCTTGCCACTCTCGCCAAGGTGGCGGCGCGCACCAATCGTCTCGAGCGCGCAAAAGAAGTTATCACCGAGCTGGAGAGCCAGCCGCAGCGCTGGCCGATGGCCTCCATCCGGGCGCTGTCCGCCGAGGCCAAGGCTGAACTTTTCATACGGGAAGACCGCCCCACCGAGGCTGTTCGGGAGCTGCAGACCGCATGCTCGCGCTGGAGCGAGGTCGGCTCGCCGGTCAATGTCGCCGATGCGAGGCTTGCGCTCGCGGCGCTGCTCATTCAGCTCGGCGATCGTTCCGGCGCGGAGCTGGAGCTCGGCACAGCGTTGGCGTTAGCGAAGAAGGTCGACTCTTCACGGCTCACGCGGCGCTGCGAAGAGCTGAAGGGCCTGGTTGTCGGGACGCATAAGATAGCGATGGGCGGCGCGTAGCCGCTTCTCGCTTGAGGTCTGGCCGGCGCGATGGCATGACGGTGAAATCTCCTCTGAAGGTCATGGCATGAGCAGCGCAAAACAAGTCATCGTCATCGGCGCCGGCATCATCGGCGCATCGATCGCCTGGCATCTGGCGAAGGCTGGAGCGAGGGTGACGGTCGTCTCGACAAGCGGCGCCGGCGGCGTCGCGACGCCCAATTCCTTCGCCTGGATTAACGCAAGCTGGGGCAATCCGGAGACCTATTTCCGGCTACGCATCCGGGCGATGAACGAGTGGAAACGCTTGGCGAATGATCTGCCGGGCCTGCCGCTTGCCTGGTGCGGCGGCCTGTGCTGGGACCTGCCGGCGGACAAGCTCAAAGCCTATGCGGCCGAGCATTCGTCCTGGGGCTACGGCATCGAGCAGGTCGGCCGCGAACAGGCGGCGCGGATCGAACCCAACCTGACCGAGCTTCCCGATTTCGCGCTTCATGTCGCCGAGGAAGGCGTGGCCGAGCCGGTGGCGACCGCAACGGCGCTGCTGGCGGACGCCGAACGGCGCGGCGCGCGGCTTATTACTGGGACTGTCGATACACTGACTCTATCCGGCGGCAGCCTGAGCGGCGTCGTCGTTGCGGGTGAAACCATCGCCGCCGACGAGGTGGTGATCGCCGCCGGCGCCGGCGCTCCGGCGATCGCCGCGACGGCAGGCGTCCAGTTGCCGATCAAGACGCCGCCCGGTCTGATCGTGCATTCGCGACCCTACAGGAAGCTCCTCAACGGCCTGGTGCTGGCCGAGAGGCTGCATATGCGGCAGACGGCCGATGGCCGGATCATCGCCGGCTCGGATTTTGGCGGCGGCGATCCGGGCGAGAACCCGGAGGCAACCGCGCTTGAGCTTTTCGAAGCGGTGAAAGCGATGCTGCGCGGCGCCGACGGGCTGGAGTACGATTTCCACACAGTCGGCTATCGTCCTACTCCGATCGATGGTTTCCCAATTGTTAGCCGCGCCGACGGCGTAGGCGGCGTCTATGCCGCCGTCACCCATTCCGGCATCACGCTGGCACCCGCCATCGGCCTGTTTGCGGCCCGCGAAATCGTCGATGGCGAGCGCGATCCATTGCTCGCGCCTTATGCGCTGTCGCGCTTCGCTCAGTAGCCCGGCGGCCGGCGAAACCCGTCGGTCAGCGGCGCGATCGCCGCAGCGACGCCGAGCAGTCTCGCCTCCGACCAGCGCTTGCCGACCAGTTGCAGGCCGATGGGCAACCCGTTGCTGTCCTGCCCGCCTGGTATCGCCAGCGCCGGATGGCCGGAATAATTGAAGACCGCGCCATAGGCCGGCAGCATCCAATAGCTCTCGTCCTTGCCGTCGACCTTCAGCGCGCTGCCTGGCTTGCAGTGCGGAAAGGCCGTTGTCATGGCGACCGGGCAAAGCAAGGCATCACAGCTTTCGAAGAACCGCTCCCAAGCAAGGATCGACCGGTCGCGGCGAGCGAGCGCCGCGAACCAGCGCGACACCGGCGCAGGCTGTTCCGGCGGTTCCGGTTGCGCTGCCTCCAGCATCATGCCGATCAACTTGCCGCCCTCGGCGAGATCATCATGCAGGTCGAGCTTCGGCAGTTTGGCTTCCTCGACGTGCGCGCCGGCGGAAGCCAGCCTAGCAGCCAATCTCTCGACCGCGGCGCCGATCTCGGCGGCCACCGGAAAGCCGCGGAAGGTGCCGGCGAAGGCGATGCGCAGCGATTTCAGCTCCAGCGTCGATATGGGATCAACGGGCACCGGCGCCAGATCGGTATCGCCGCCGTCCGGACCGGCAATGATCCGGTAAATCAGCGCCAGGTCCTCCAGATTGCGAGCAATCGGCCCGACACAGGACATCAAGCGGACACTGCGCGGAATGCCGCCCGGATCGGGAAAAGCGCCGGCCAGCGAGACGCGATGCTCGGTCGGCTTCAGGCCGTAGACGCCGCAAAAGGCGGCGGGCAAGCGGATGGAACTCTGCATGTCGGTGCCGACCTCGAAGGGCGTCATGCCCGCAGCAACCGCAGCGGCAGCGCCGCCGCTGGAGCCGCCCGCTGTGCGCGACGGATCCCAAGGGTTGCCGGTGCGGCCGAACAGCGGATTGTCAGACTGCCAGTCGCCCAGCATGGTGGCGACATTGGTTTTGCCGACCAGCACGCCGCCGGCTCTCTTTAGCCTGGCAACCACAGGGCTGTCCTGCTTGGGAACGTAGTCGGCAAATGGCGGGAAGCCGACCGTCGTCTTCATGCCAGCGGTCTCGTGCGCATCCTTCAGCGTGAACGGCACGCCGTGCAGCGGGCCGAGCGCGGCGCTGCGGGCCAGTGCCGCATCGGCTTCTCGGGCACGCTGAAGCGCGCCTTCCCGGTCGAGGAGGACGACGGCGTTCAGAGCTTCGTTATGCCGGTCGATCTGCGCCAGATGCGCGTCGAGCGCCTCCACGGCCGAGATTCTCCGGCGGGCAATTGCTGCCGCGAGTTCGGTAGTCGAGGAAAATCCGATGTCCATGGTGCTGCACTCCGGCTGCTTGCCGCGCTGCGCCTTGAACATGGCGGATGAGACCGCGGCTTCAAGCCGAATTCAGCATTGTTAGGACAGCGGTGCTTGATCGAAATTGCGCCCACCTGTGGTCAGGGCGGCGCTGTCCCGCGACCTTCGCTACGTTTGGAGCTAGACGGCCAACGCGAACTTAGCAACGGTCGGCGCGAACGGCCGGATGTTTGTGCCGTCCCTTGTCATGGTGACAAAGCTCGACGGCGGGATCGCCTGCCATTCGCCGCCGTCGCGGTCGAACGGTTCGGAGACGATGCAGCGGCCGGCGCGGCTCGCGAATGCGCCGGTATAGAGCGTTGGCGCCTGGCCGTCGGTGGCGTAGCGCACGGCGTAGAGCGCCTCGCCATCGGAAAATGCCGCTGTCAGCTTCAGGGAGGGTTCGAGACCGGCGTGGCGCGAAGCCTCGAGAACGCGGCTGGTGGCGCGGGCTACCGCGCCTTGCGGGTCGGCGGACAGCCCTTCGTCGAGCATCAGCAGGAAGAACAGTTCGGAATCAGTCGTCCCTTCGCGCTGGTCGAAGACAGCATCCGACAGCGAATTCTCAAGCGCGCGGCGGATCTTCTCGAAGCCGCCGATCTGGCCGTTGTGCATGAACGACCAGCGGCCGGAGACGAAGGGATGGCAGTTCATGCGGCTGGTCGCGCCGCCGGTGGAGGCGCGCACATGAGCGAGGAACAGGCCTGATTTGATCTGCCGGCAGAGGCTTTTCAGATTGGGGTCCGACCAGGCCGGCAGGATGTCGCGGTAAAGGCCGGGCTCGGGACGGTCGCCATACCAGGCGAGGCCAAAACCGTCGCCATTGGTCGGCGACTTGGCCTCCTGGGCGCAGTGGCTCTGGGCAATCAGCGAGTGGCAGGGCGCGGTGACGATGTCTTCGAGGAAGACCGCTTCACCGAGATAAGCCGCCCACCGGCACATCGCATTCCACCACTTATCAGGCGCGATCCATCAGAGCCCGAGGCTCCTTCACCGCGTGTGAGCCTCTGTTATTCGTGCGCTCATAGAGCTCACGGACGATTCGGCTGGCGGTAGTCTCGAACAGAAATGGCAAGAAAGCGTGAACGAGGGCGGCGCCCGCGGCCATCGACAGGCGGGAGCAGAACCAGGCGGCGAAGGCCATGTGGCCGAAATAGGTTTCGCCAACCTTGGCCGGGTGAGACGTAAAGAGCGCCGAAAACCGCGTCGTCATGGTGATCCCTCCTGCCGGGATGAGCCCCGATATTGTGTATCCTGCCACGAGTTGAAGGTTCATCGATCCCAAATTGTCCTTGTGTCTAGCCCTATTTTGGGACATTTATCCCAAGAATGGCATATGATATCGACGAAACTGATCGGAGATTGCTGGCCGAACTGCAGCGCGACGGCACGCTTTCCGTCGACCAGTTGTCGGAGCGCGTGGCCTTGTCCCGCAACGCCTGCTGGCGGCGCGTGAAGCGGCTGGAGGAGGAGGGCGTCATTACTGGGCGCGTGGCGCTGGTCGATGCCGACAAGCTTGGACTCGGGCTTTCGGTGTTCATCCTGATCCGCACGTCGAACCACGACCCGGACTGGCTGCAAAAGTTCCGGGCGGCGGTGACGGGCTTTGCCGAGATCACCGGCGTCTACCGCATGTCGGGCGACCTCGACTATGTGCTGAGAGCCCGCGTCGCCGACGTGAAAGCCTATGACAGGCTCTATCAGCGGCTGATCGCCAAGGTGCCGCTGTCGGACGTCTCCGCTTCCTTCGTCATGGAGGAGATCAAGGAGACGACCGTCGTTCCGGTGGAGTTGCGCTGACGCGGAACCGCATTGAAAGAAAGGCGTTGATAGCGTCGCGGCCGGGTTGACCGAATCGGCAGCCGCGCCGATAGGAATGGGCTCATGCGCACGGCTGTCTATCCTTCCTCCGTCATCGGCCCCACCGTCGGTTTCGTCAGGCTTCCGCATGGCGAGGGCTTGCCGCTGCCGACCTATGAAAGCGCGGGCGCGGCCGGGATGGACCTGCGAGCCGCGGTGCCGGAAGACCGGCCGCTGCTTATCCTGCCCGGAAAACGCGCGCTGGTGCCGACCGGGCTGATCGTGGAAATCCCGGAAGGCATGGAAGGCCAGGTGCGGCCGCGCTCCGGCCTCGCCTTCAAACATGGGCTGACCGTGCTCAACACGCCCGGCACCATCGACAGCGATTACCGCGGCGAGGTGAAAGTGCTGCTCGTCAATCTTGGCGATGAGGACTTCGCGGTGACGCGCGGCATGCGGATCGCGCAGATCGTGTTTGCGGCAGTCACGCAGGTGGCCAGCGAAGAACGGGCGCTCGCCGGCGGCACGGCGCGCGGCGCCGGCGGTTTCGGATCGACCGGCACCGCCTAGATGCACGTCCCAAAACTGGTCATCTTCGATTGCGACGGGGTTCTGGTCGACACCGAGAACCTTGCCAATCGGCGCCTCGCCGACTGGCTTTGTGAAGCGGGCTTTCAAACCACATTCGAATATTGCCGCAAGACCTTCTCGGGCCGCAGCATGGCCTCGGTGCAGAAAGAGATCGAAGAGGCGACCGAGGCCCGGCTCGGCGCCGACTTCGTCGAACGCTGGAACGCCGGCCTGCCGGATCTATTCGCGCATGGCGTCGAGGCGATCCCTCACGTGCGCGATTTCATCGAAAAGGTGCGCGCCGCCGGTATTGCCTATTGCGTCGCCTCGTCGGCGCGGGTTTCGAAGATGCATATCACGCTCGGGCAGACCGGCTTGTTGCCGCTGTTCGAGCACGCTATGTTTTCCTCGACCATGGTCGGGCGCGGCAAGCCGTTCCCGGACCTTTTCCTGCATGCGGCAAAGACGATGGGCTTCGCGCCGGCCGACTGCATCGTCATCGAGGACAGCGTCGCCGGCACCCAGGCCGGCATTGCCGCCGGCATGCGCGTGTTTTCCTATCACGCCGATCCATTCTCGGATCGCGACGGGCTGGCGGAAGCCGGCGGCGTCCTGTTCGACGACATGCGCGACCTCGCAGGACTGGTGCCGATCCTTTGATCGGACATTGGAGCGGTTCCGCTTTCGTCGAATTGCCGACCCGCTCCAGCTACTTGTTTTTACGCAATTCCGGACGGAAAACTGTTTCAAATTCTTCCTGGAATTGCTCCGGGCTGTTCGGCGAAATCTTCCGTGCTAGCGTGCAGCCGTCAAACAGCCGGCGGCTCCCACCCCATGAAATTCACCCTGCTTCGCCTCGCCCTCGCTCTTGTGCTTCTGTCATGGCTTTGGGGCCCGGCGAGCGCGGAGAATGTCAGCTTTCCGGACTTTGCCAGCGCCATCCCCGGCCACAAGGACGTCACCTATCTCGACCTCGCCAGGATGGTCATCCCCGATCTGGCGTTGAACGCCGACGGCTTCTACCACGGCGGCTTGCCGATCGAAATGCGCCACGTCGCCGGTCCGGACAGCGGTGGCTCGCCGCCTGAAACGTCAAGCCTGCCCAATGCTGCGGTGCTTGCCATCAAGGCCGGCGGCAAGGACCGGCTGACCATGCTGTTCGATCTCGGCGACTCTCCCGACAGCGCCGAGGGCTATGCGGTGCTGGCGCTCTACGATCTGACCGGCGGCAAGCCGGCGCTGCTCGACGCGGTCAATGTCGCCGTCGATCGCAGCACCTATTTTCGCGAACCGAACAAACTGTCGGTCGGCGCCGGTGACGATATCCTCATCACCATGAGCACGCATTTCAATTCCAGCCAGGGCTATGTGATCACGCCGCTGATCATGGTGCGCAACGACAAGTTCGAACTGATCGACATGATCTACACGTTCGATGAAAGGCTATGCACCTACAGCCGCAAGCAGGACATCGCTTTTAAGGTTATTGCCGACGGCCGGCCGCATGCAGCGATCAAGGTGACGGTGACCGATGCCACGATCCCAAGCGGCGAAAGCTGCGACGATGCGGCGCCCGAGGCGTCCTCGAAGGACATTTCAGCCATCTATCATTGGGATAAGAAAACGTCGCGCTACGTGGCGGGTTCAGACGCCCTCAAACGGTTGTCAGCAGAGAACGAGAAACGCTTCTGAGCCGAGCGCATTCGTTTGCCCGAGCGGGGCGACCGCGATAAATTCCCGGCACGACCCATGATTGAGGACCCGCCATGGACAAGGGCAAGATTTTTCGCGATCTGCACGCCTCGACCTTCGTCATGCCCAATCCCTGGGATGTCGGCACGACTAAGCTTTTGGCTTCCTTCGGCTTCAAGGCGCTGGCCACGACCAGCGCCGGCTTCGCCTTCTCGCGCGGCCTGCCCGACGGCGCGGTGACGTTCGAGGCCATGATCCACCATTGCCGCGAAGTGACGGCGGCAACCGACCTGCCGGTTTCGGCCGATCTCGAGCGCGGCAAGGGCGACAGCGCCGAGCAGGCCGCAGAAACCATCTTCGCGGCGGAAGCCGCGGGCCTTGCCGGCTGCTCGATCGAGGACCATACGGGCGATCTAGAGTATCCAATTTACGAGTTCTCGCATGCAGTCGAACGCGTCGCCGCGGCCGCCGAGGCGGCGCGCGCCCTGAAGCACGATTTCGTCTTCACCGCGCGGGCCGAGAATTTCCTTTGGGGCAAGACCGATCTCGACGACACGATCAAGCGTCTGCAGGCTTTCGAGAAAGCCGGCGCCGACGTGCTCTACGCGCCGGGCCTGAGCGACATCGACACCGTGCGGACGGTCTGCTCCGCGGTCAGCAAGCCGGTCAATGTCATGGCGCGGCCGGGCTTCACCGTGGCCGACCTTGCCGCGGCCGGCGTAAAACGCGTCTCGCTCGGGCCATGGCTGACGAATTTCGCCTTTGGCATGCTGGAAACCGCTGCGCGGGAAATCCAGCAGGACGGCACCTTCGGCTTCACCCGTTCGGCGATGCCGTTCGGCAAGCTGCAGGCGCTGTTCCGCGGGGGCGGTACCGAGCAGGATTAGAGCGTTCAGCGTTTCACGGAAACACCGAACCGCTCTATCCCCTTGTTGCGCATTTCCGGACGGAAAACCGCTACGCACTTTTCCGGGAATTGGGCTGGACCGGGTCCCGCGCCGAAACCGCCTTGTGCAGACGCACCATCATGGCGGCGGCAAAGAGCGGGGTCAAAAGGTTGAGCAGCGGCACGGCAAGGAAGACCGCGATCAGCAGTCCGGCCAGGAATACCGTGCCCGCATACTTCCGGCGCAGCGCCTTGGCTTCGGCCTCGGGGCGGAAGCGCATGGCGGCGAACTCGAAGAATTCGCGGCCCAGCAGATATCCATTGACGATGAAGAAGGCGGCGAGGTTGATGCCTGGCACGAGGAGCAGCAGTAGGGCGACGATGTTGCCGAGGATCACGACGCCAAAGAATTTTATCGCCAGCGCCAGCGACTGGAGCACCGGCACGGCGCGGCCGGGCGGATCGCCGGGATAGTCGGTGCGCTCGACCACCTCGGCGATATCGTCGAGGAACAACCCGGCGACGATTGCCGTCACGGGTGCCACGAGCAGCGCCATGCCCATTGCCAACAGGATGCCGGCGATGATGCCGCTCAGCCATCCTGCCCAGGACGGCAGGCCGGGCACAAATGTCTGCAGCCACGGCCATGCCAGCCATTCGAGCAGGCTCTCGATGCCGGACCAAAGCGCCACCAAGGCGAGCAGCGTCAGGCCCAGCGTCTTCAGGAAGACGGAGCGGAATTCAGGTGAGAACAGCCGGCTGGCGGCGGCGCGGGCGGCATCGAGGATCACGGCAGGTCCAAGCCCTTACAGAGGAGCGACGATCCCGAGATAGGCGGGCTTGCTAAGCGGCGCAATTAAAGCGCGTCGCGTCGACGCGCCTTAGGTTTGTCTCGATGCATGTCGTCCTCCCAAAACCGCCATGCACTTTTGGGCGACATGCATTATTGCGCAAGCTTGGCCTGTCTGGCCGGAATGGTCATCGCCGCGACGCCAACGACGACGAAGCCCATGCCGAACCAGGCGCTCGGCCCGAGGCTTTCGCCCAGAAAGACGGCGCCGATGCCGACGCCGATCGGCACGCGCAGATAGGCCTGCGAAGTGGTGCCGACCGAGCCCAGCGTGTGGATAAGCCGGAAGAAGATCGAAAAGGCGAGCGCGGTGGAGAAGACCGAAAGCCCGAAGAGCGCCAGGATCGATTCCGTCGACGGCGTCAACGTCCAGGGCCGGTCGAAGACGAGGCTCAAGGGGATCAGGATCGCGGCGCCGCAGACCATCGAGCCGGCGGCCGGCACCATAGGATCCAGACCTCTGAAGTTTCGGCCAAAGATGGCGGCACCGGCATAGCAGACGGTGGCTGCGACGACCGCAAGCTGCGCCCAGAGCTGATGGCCGATGCCGCCAAGCGCCTCGGTGCCGACGATCAGGCAAATGCCGGCGATGCCGGCGCCGACGCCGACCAGCTTGCGCAATGTCACCGGCTCGTGGCGGGTGATCAGCGCCGTCAGCAGAAAGGTGAAGATCGGCGACGTCGCGTTGAGGATCGTGGCAAGGCCGGCGTCGATCGAACGTTCGGCGGCGGCGATCAGCGTGAACGGGATGACGCTGTTGAGGCAGGCCTGGAACATGAAGCGGCGCCACATGACCACCTCCCGCGGCATGACAAGGCCGCGCCAGCGGATGAGGCCAAGCAGAATGCCGCCGGCGATCAGCGTGCGCCCGGCGATGAAGGTCACTGGCGGGATCGTCTCGACGCCGATCTTGATGAAGGTGTAGGAGGCACCCCACAACACCGCCAGCAGGCCAAGCAGCGCCAGCTCGGTCGTCATCTCGGTCTTATCGGACATGGGATTTCGCGCCTTCAGCCTGTTTCGACGGTCCGTTCTAGCTCACACCGCGGCTTAGATGTTTCGATGACGCTCCAACCATAGCCGCCGTCGCCTCTAACGATATGGTCCAGTTCGGCGCGACGGCTGCCGCAGCAACCGGCCGGAAGTCGGCGAAGCGGAAACCGGTGCCGATTTTCGGGGTAGGCAAAGCGGCTGCGAGCCGCTAGACCCGCGCGCGGCCGGCGTGGCAGAAAGCCGGACAGTCGTTGGCGGAGACATTGATGCCGGAATATGACGTGCTTTGCATCGGCAATGCCATTGTCGACATCATCGCGCAATGCGACGAGGCCTTTCTGGAAACCAACGGCATCATCAAGGGCGCGATGAACCTCATCGACACTAGGCGCGCCGAGCTGCTCTACAGCCGCATGGGACCGGCGATCGAAGCTTCAGGCGGTAGCGCTGGCAACACGGCGGCGGGCGTGGCGAGCTTCGGCGGCCGCGCCGCTTTTTTCGGCAAGGTGTCGAACGATGCGCTCGGCGACATCTACAGCCATGATATCCGCGCCCAGGGCGTGGCCTTCGACACCAAGCCACTGCAAGGCGAGCCGCCGACGGCTCGCTCGATGATCTTCGTCACGCCGGACGGCGAGCGCTCGATGAACACCTATCTCGGCGCCTGCGTCGAGCTGGGGCCGGAGGACGTCGAGGCCGACAAGGCGGCCGGCGCCAAGGTCACCTATTTCGAGGGTTATCTGTGGGATCCGCCGCGCGCCAAGGAAGCGATCCGGCAGACCGCGAGGCTGGCGCATGCGGCGGGGCGCGAAGTGTCGATGACGCTGTCGGATTCTTTCTGCGTCGACCGCTACCGCGACGAGTTCCTCGATCTGATGCGCTCCGGCACGGTCGACATCGTCTTCGCCAACAGCCACGAGATCAAGTCGCTCTACCAGACCGCTTCCTTCGAGGACGCGCTGGCGGCGATACGCAAAGATTGCAAGATCGCCGCCGTTACTCGCTCGGAAAAGGGCTCGGTGATCGTGCGCGGCGACGAGACCGTCACTATTCATGCGACCACGATCAAGGAACTGGTCGACACGACCGGCGCGGGCGACCTTTATGCCGCCGGTTTCCTCTATGGATACACGACCGGACGCAGCCTCCAGGACTGCGGCGACCTCGGCTCACTGGCGGCCGGGCTGGTGATCCAGCAGATCGGCCCGCGACCGCGCCAGAATCTGCGCCGCGAAGCGGAACAGGCGGGCCTGCTTTAGTTCCGCCGCGTCATCCCGGTCGGGCGCCAAATGAACCCGGCTGTCGCGCCGCTGTCATAGATCGCTCCTAGAGGCACATTGGGCGTTCCGCGACTGACATTTCAGGACGGCCGCAGCAGTTGGGGTGTCAAAAATGCAAGACAGCAACCTTCACGGTCGCTGCGTCCGTCACCATTGCGATAGCCGCTTTCCGCTGTAGCCGTTCAACGACGGCCCAGTTTGGGAGAAGCGCGGCCCCGCAAGACAGATGCATGACCAGGTTTCAGAATCCGCCTGAAGGAACTTCGCAAGACGCCTTGGCCGGACTTGTGGCCGAGGCTGTGCGACAGGCTTTGATGCAGCATGGCGTCCTAATGGACGCGGAGGCGCTGATCTGCGCCACCGCGATGGCCGGCGGTGTTGCCGCCGCCCTTCCGTTCCAGGCGCAGCGGCTTGCCATCACCTCCTTCAAGGGCAGCTGGACCGGGCTCGCCTCCGAATTCTTCCGCGCGATGGCGGAGAAGATCGCGCGCGCCGAGCCGCGCGACGCAGGCAGCAGGGACGAAAATCCGAAGATCGGGGCCGGCAAGCCCATCCCGCGGCCCTTTGCCGAGCGGGTCTCCGAGCTGCAGTCGATGCTGATCGAAGACTGGGCCGGCGAGGTCGCCGGGTCGACCTATCTGGAAGAGAAGTTCCGTATACCTCGCTCGACGCTGCACCGCTGGCAAAGGCGCGCTGAGGTCGTCGCGCTGCGCAAAGGCGGCCGCAAGCATGTCTTCCCGCTCGCCCAGTTCATCGACGGCAGGCCGGCCCGCGGCATAAGCGAGGTGTTGGCGGCCATCACCAATCCGAGATTGGCCTGGTTCTGGCTCGCTCATCCCTGCCCCGAACTCGATGGCCGCGTCCCCATCGAAATGCTGCGCGAGAGGTCGGCACGTTGAAGACCTACACCGAAACGCGCTTCAACTTCGGTGACAAGAACCTGGTCACCTCCAACGGTGAGGTTGACACCAACCCCGCTGCCAACAAGGCGCCCGACCTGCATTTCGCCTGGATCCAGCTCGGCGGCCTGCGCGTCGGTAAGGACGAAACGCCTTATGACCAGTTCATCGGTTACGCGGGCAATGTCATCCAGGACACGATCATTCCGTACGGCGTCAAGGACACCAACGTCGTCAGCTACTACTTCGATGTGGACGGCGGCTTCTCGGGCGTCATCTCGCTCGAAGAGGGCTCCGGCGTGACCGGCACGATCGACAGCTATGTTCCGCATGTCGTCGGCGGCGTGAAGTACAAGGGCGACTGCGGTGCGGTCACCGGCGTCGTCGCCTATGACAGCAATTACGAGGAAGTCGCCGGCAAGGTTCGCTTGGACGTCAATGTCAGCAAGGAACTGTCGCTGTTCGTCATGGCCGGCTACGGCACCAACGACAACCTGAGCGACGATGCCGGCAACGCCATCGACGCCATGGCCGCGGCTTCTACAAGCCGTGGGCGGCAATTGGGCCGTCTGGGGCGGCGGCACCTACAAGTTCAACGACAAGACGGCGTTCAATCTCCAGGCTTCGGCCGACGACGACAAGAACTACGCTTTGGCGGCGAACGTCGCCTACACCATCGTGCCGGGCTACACGATCAAACCGAAGTCGACTGGAACCACTTCGGCCACTTCTACGACGGCACTCCGTTCGGCAACTGGACCAAGGCCGACAAGAAGGACAGCGTCGGCGGCATCGTCCGCTTCCAGCGCAATTTCTGATCGAAAGCTGCGACCCAAACAGAAAGGCCCGCGGCATCGCCACGGGCCTTTTTGCTTTTGAGTTCGGCAAAGGGCGGGGCGCGGCGGCCGCCCGTCAATTCCCCGCCGTATAGGCCGCGATCGCCGCCATGTTGACGATGTCTGAGTCCTTGGCGTTGAGCGAGACGATCTGCACCGGCTTGTTCAAACCGACCAGCAGCGGGCCGATGACGGTCGAGCCGCCGAGTTCCTGCAGCATCTTGGTCGAGATCGAGGCCGAGTGGAAGGCGGGCATGACCAGCACATTGGCCGAACCGGTCAGCCTGATGAACGGGTACTGCGCCATGGCGCGCGGGTTCAGCGCCACGTCGGCGGCCATCTCGCCGTCATATTCGAAGTCGACGCGGCGCTTGTCGAGGATGCGCACCGCCTCCTGCACCCGCTCGGAGCGCTCGCCCTGCGGATGACCGAAGGTGGAGTAGGCGAGCATCGCAATCCTCGGCTCGTAGCCCATGCGGCGGGCAAACCCGGCCGCCTCCTCGGCGATGTCGGCGATCTGCTCGGCATTCGGCATGTCGTGCACGGCGGTGTCGGCAACCAGCACGGTGCGACCCCTTGCCAGCACGATCGAAACGCCGATCACGCGGTGGCCTGGCTTGGCGTCGATGACGCGGCGCACGTCGTCGAGCGCGGTGGAATAGTTGCGGGTCACGCCGGTGACGATGCCGTCGGCGTCGCCCAGCGCCACCATGCAGGCGGCGAAATGGTTGCGGTCGTTGTTGATCAGGCGCTGACAGTCGCGGAACAGGTAGCCCTTGCGCTGCATGCGTTCGTAGAGATAGTCGGTGTAGATCCCATTGCGGCGCGACAGCCTGGCATTGATGATCTCGAGGCCTTGCTTGTTGAGTTCGATACCGGCGTTGCGGGCATTCTCCTTGATGACGTCGTCGCGGCCGAGCAGGATCGCCGTGCCCAGCCTCTGGTTCACATAGGAGACGGCGGCGCGCATCACCTGCTCCTCCTCCCCTTCGGCGAAGACGATGCGCTTGGGCTGGCGGCGGACGCGGTCGTAGATGCGCTGCAAGGTCGAGGCGATCGGATCTCGGCGGGCGGAGAGCTCATGCGCGTAGCGGTCGAGATCGAGGATCGGCTTGCGGGCGACGCCGGACTCCATCGCGGCCCTGGCCACGGCAAGCGGGATCGCCGAGATCAGGCGCGGATCGAAGGGCACCGGGATGATGTAGTTGGGGCCGAATTTCGGCCGGTTGCCCTGATAGGCGGCGGCGACGTCGTCGGGCACGTCCTGGCGCGCCAGCTCGGCGAGGGCGCGTGCGGCGGCGATTTTCATCTCGTCATTGATGGTGGTGGCCCTGACATCCAGCGCGCCGCGGAAGATGTAGGGAAAGCCCAGCACATTGTTGACCTGGTTCGGGTAATCCGAGCGGCCGGTGGCCATGATGGCGTCGGTGCGGATCTCGCCCACTTCCTCGGGCGTGATCTCCGGATCCGGATTGGCCATCGCGAAGATAATCGGGTTCTTGGCCATCGACTGCACCATGGCGGGGGTCAGCGCGCCCTTGGCGGAAAGCCCGAGAAAGACGTCGCAGCCGTCAAGCGCCTCGGCGAGCGAGCGCGCCTCGGTCTTGACCGCATGCGCCGACTTCCACTGGTTCATGCCTTCGGTGCGGCCCTGGAAGACCACGCCCTTGGTGTCGCACAGGATGATATTTTCCGGCGAAAAACCCATCGCCTTCATCAATTCGATACAGGCGATGCCCGCTGCACCCGCGCCGTTGCAGACCATTTTCGTGGTCTTCATGTCGCGGCCGGTGATCTCCAGCGCGTTGATCAGCCCGGCGGCCGAGATGATGGCGGTACCGTGCTGGTCGTCGTGGAAGACGGGGATGTCCATCAGCTCGCGGAGCCGCTGCTCGATGATGAAGCATTCCGGCGCTTTGATGTCCTCGAGATTGATGCCGCCGAAGGATGGTCCGAGGAAGCGCACGCAGTTGATGAATTCGTCGGCGTCCTCGGTCGCCACTTCGAGGTCGATCGAATCGACATCGGCGAAGCGCTTGAACAGCACCGACTTGCCTTCCATGACCGGCTTCGAAGCCAGGGCGCCGAGATTGCCAAGACCGAGAATTGCGGTGCCATTGGAGATGACGGCGACCATGTTGCCGCGCGTCGTGTAGTCGAAGGCGCGGCTTGGATCCTCCGCAATTGCGCGCACAGGAACGGCGACGCCCGGCGAATAGGCGAGGCTCAGATCGCGTTGCGTGGCCATCGGCTTGGTGGCGACGATCTCCAGCTTGCCCGGCCGACCCATGGCGTGGAATTCGAGCGCCTCCTGCGCGCTGACGGAGGGCCCGCTGCTTTCGGTTTTCCTGGCCATGATGCTTTTGATTTCCTCGCCTGTGCGGCACCGCTTGGGACGGCTGCTTGCTTATGGTTCCCACCGATTAAGGCTACACGCGGCGACTGTAAACCGACAAGCCGGGCGAAGCTGCTTCAACGCAGAAGGCCGGCAATGCGGCGGACCGATTGACGGCGAGCTGGCAGCATGGCTCGCGCTTTCCCCTGCTTTTCGAGCCTCCGGCATTAAACCGCCCTGCCACATCTGCTAGCGTTCGGGCATGAACATGCACATGCCGACCGATACCGATGCCCAGGAAACGACGACGCCGGCGCCCACCATGGGCGGCGTTACGCCGATGATGGAGCAGTATATCGAGATCAAGGCGGCGAACCCGGATTCGCTTCTGTTCTACCGCATGGGCGATTTCTACGAGCTGTTCTTCGACGACGCCGAAAAGGCGAGCCAGGCGCTCGGCATCGTGCTCACCCGGCGCGGCAAGCACCAGGGCCACGACATCCCGATGTGCGGCGTGCCGGTGCATGCGGCGGACGACTATCTGCAGAAGCTGATCGCGCAAGGCTTCCGCGTTGCCGTGTGCGAGCAGATCGAGGACCCGGCGGAAGCCAAGAAGCGTGGCTCGAAATCGGTGGTGCGCCGCGACGTGGTGCGGCTGGTCACGCCGGGCACCATCACCGAGGACAAGCTGCTTGCACCCTCGGAGTCGAGCTTCCTGATGGCGCTGGGGCGAGTGAAGGGTGGCAATGCAGCCAGCCAAGGCAGTTTCGCGCTTGCCTGGATCGACATCTCGACGGGCGCGTTTCGGGTGGCTGAAACCTCGGCCGAACGGCTGCTTGCCGACATTTTCCGCGTCGATCCGCGCGAGCTGATCGTCGCCGAGCCGGTGTTCCATGACGCGGAGCTGCGGCCGGTCTTCGACGTGCTCGGCCGGGTCGCCAACCCGCAGCCGCCGTCGCTGTTCGATTCGGCGTCGGCCACGGGCCGCATCGCCCGCTTCTTCGAGGTGGCGACCCCGGACAGTTTCGGCAGTTTTTCGCGTGCCGAGCTGTCGGCGATCTCGGGCGCCATCGCCTACGTCGAGAAGACGCAGAAGGTCGAGCGGCCGCCGCTGTCGCGGCCGGAGCGCGAGGAGAACGGCTCGACGCTTTTCATCGACCCGGCGACGCGCGCCAATCTGGAACTCCTGCGCACGCTATCCGGCAGCCGCGAGGGCTCGCTGTTCAAGGCGATCGACCGGACCGTGACCGGGGGCGGGGCGAGACTGCTCGCCGACCGGCTGATGGCGCCGCTGACCGACCCGGCATTGATTTCCGCTAGGCTGGATTCGGTGTCGTTCTTTCGCGCCGAAGCGCGGCTTTGCCAGGGATTGCGAACGAGCCTGAAAAGTGTCGCCGACATGCCGAGGGCGCTCTCCAGGCTGGCGCTCCACCGCGGCGGCCCGCGCGACCTTGGCGCGCTCAGCGCCGGCTTCGAGGCCGCGGGCGCGATCGCCGCACTGTTTGCGACGACGGCGCTCCCCGCCGAACTCGCCGCGGCGCTCGCGGCGATCCATGGCTTGCCCAAGGCGCTCGCCCGCCATCTCGGCGAGGCGCTCGACGACGAATTGCCGCTCATCAGGCGCGACGGCGGCTTCGTGCGATCAGGCTACAATGCCGAACTCGACGAGATGCGGGCGTTGCGCGATGAGTCGCGAAAGGTGATCGCCGGGCTGGAGCGCTCATTGATCGAAGAGACCGGCATCCGCTCGCTGAAGATCCGGCACAACAATGTGCTCGGCTACTATATCGAGGTGACGGCCAACCATCATTCGATCATGACCGGCAGCGACGCTGCGAAGGCGCGCTTCATCCATCGCCAGACCATGGCCAACGCCATGCGCTTCACCACGACGGAACTGGCGGAGCTGGAATCGAAGATCGCCAATGCCGCCGATAAGGCGCTGAGCATCGAGCTTGCCACCTTCGACCGGCTGACGGCGGAAGTGGTGAGCGAGGCCGACAGCATCCGCGCCGGGGCCGAGGCACTTGCAGTCCTCGACGTATCGTCGGCCTTGGCGCTGCTTTCCGAAAGGGAGGGCTGGTGCCGGCCGGTCGTGGATTCCAGCCTCGCCTTCGAGATTGCCGGCGGCCGCCACCCGGTGGTCGAACAGGCGCTCAGGCGATCAGGCGAAGGTCCGTTCGTCGCCAATGACTGCGACCTCTCGCCTGAAAACGGGGCAAAGGCCGGCGCCATCTGGCTGCTCACCGGCCCGAACATGGGCGGCAAGTCGACCTTCCTGAGGCAGAACGCGCTGATCGCCATCCTTGCCCAGACCGGCTCCTTCGTGCCGGCCGAAAGCACCCATATCGGTGTCGTCGACCGGCTGTTCTCGCGCGTCGGCGCCTCGGACGATCTCGCTCGCGGCCGCTCGACCTTCATGGTCGAGATGGTCGAGACCGCGGCGATCCTAAACCAGGCCGGGGAGCGGGCACTGGTCATCCTTGACGAGATCGGCCGCGGCACCGCGACCTTCGACGGTCTGTCGATCGCCTGGGCGGCGGTCGAATATCTGCATGAGAAGAACCGTTGTCGTGCGATCTTCGCCACACATTTCCACGAGATGACGGCGCTGGCCGGCAAGCTTTCGCGGCTCTCCAACGTCACCATGCGGGTCAAGGAATGGGAAGGCGACGTCGTCTTCCTGCACGAGGTCGGCAAGGGTGCCGCCGACCGTTCGTACGGCGTGCAGGTAGCTCGGCTCGCCGGACTGCCGGAAGCGGTGGTGGCGCGCGCCAAGGAAGTGCTGCACCAGCTCGAGGAAGGCGAAGTTTCCGGCAAGACCAACCGGCTGGTCGACGATCTGCCGCTGTTTTCGGTGGCGGTGAAGCGCGAAGCGCCGAAGCCGGCGAAGAACGATGTCCTGGGCGAAGCACTGGGCGCGATCAATCCGGACGAGATGACGCCAAGGGAGGCGCTGGAGGCGCTCTACAGGCTGAAGGGGCTGGCGGCGAAATAAGGCTTTCCAGCGTCATTGCGAGCGCGCCTAGATCATCTCCAGCCCGCGCTTGCGCGTCGGCGGCGGGAAGGCGCGGTCAAGTTCGGCAAGGTCTTCCGCCGTCAGGACGATGTCGAGCGCCGCAGCATTCTGGCGGACGTGCTCCTGCCGGCTGGCCTTCGGGATGGCAACGACGCCTTTCTGCGTCATTACCCAGGCAAGCGCGATCTGCGCGGCGGTGGCGTTGTGGCGGGCGGCAACGGCGTCGAGTCTGGCGTTGCGCGCCAGCGCGCCCTGCTCGACCGGCGAATAGGCCATCAGCGGGATGCCGCGCTCAAGGCTCCAGGGCGCGAGGTCGAATTCCGGACCGCGCCGAGAGAGATTGTAGAGGACCTGGTTGGTTTGGACGTGGGCGCCGGAGGGTAGGCCGACCAGTTCCTCCATCTCGTCGGTATCGAAATTGCTGACGCCCCAATGGCGGATCTTGCCGGCCGCCTTCAAGGCCTCGAAGGCTCCGATCGTTTCCGACAGCGGCACGCTGCCCGGCCAGTGCAGCAGATAGAGGTCGATGCGGTCGGTGGCGAGCCGTTTCAGACTGTTCTCGCAGGCCCGCTTGACGCCGGCGCGCGAGGCGTTGGACGGCAGTACCTTGGAAACCAGAAAAGTCTCGTCGCGGCGTCCGGCGATGGCTTCCGCCACCACCTCCTCGGCGCCGCCGCCGGCATACATTTCCGCCGTATCGATAAGCGTGATGCCGAGATCCAGCCCAAGCCTCAGCGCCGCGACCTCGTCGGCGCGGCGCCGGCCGTCCTCACCCATCTTCCACGTGCCTTGACCCAGCACCGGAACGGCTTCGCCTGACGGCAGGAAAGTGGTTCTGATTTTAGAAGACATGGCCCGCTCCGCGTGAGGCTGGATCGCAGCACAAGCATGGCCGAAAATCCAGGCCGAAGTCCTCGCCTTCGTCCGGGATTTCCGGCGCGGGGAACTAGTTCACCGGATGCTTGGCAAGCCAATCCTGCATTTTTTTGATCTCGGCTTCCTGCGCCTTGACGACGTTCTCGGCGAGCTTGCGGATTTCCGGGTCCTTGCCGTTGGCGATCACCACCTTGGCCATGTCGATGGCTCCCTGGTGATGCGGGATCATGCCGCGGACGAAATCGACATCGGCATTGCCGGTGTAGTTGAGCATCATGTCCTTGTGCATCTTGTCCATGGCCGCCTTGTAGCCAGCGGTTGCGGGGCTGTCCGCGCCCATGGCCATCCCGGACATGTCGTGCTTCATTTCGTCCGATTGCGCGGGCACGCTTTCGAGGAACACCGCGATCAGCATTCCCGCCGCCATCAGCAGCAGCACAATCTTCTTGGCCAAGGTCATCCAATATCTCCTGTTGAATGGAATGTCGTATTTGGGGGCGTCGCTCAGAGTTTCAACGTTCTCAGCCGCAGCGCGTTGCCGATCACCGAGACCGACGACAGGCTCATCGCCGCCGCTGCGATCATCGGCGACAGAAGCATACCGGTGAGCGGGTAGAGCACTCCGGCGGCGACCGGCACGCCGAGCACGTTGTAGAGGAAGGCGAAGAACAGGTTCTGGCGAATGTTGCGGATCGTCGCCTGGGCCAGTGTGCGGGCTCTGACGATGCCGTTGAGATCGCCCTTGACCAGCGTGATGCCGGCGCTTTCGACCGCGACGTCGGCGCCGGTGCCCATGGCGATGCCGACATCGGCTCCGGCAAGCGCCGGCGCATCGTTGACGCCGTCGCCGGCCATGGCGATGCCGGCGCCCCTGGCGCGCAGTTCGTCGACAAGTGCCGCCTTCTGATCCGGCAGCAGCCCGGCGCGGACCTCGTCGATGCCGAGCCTGCCGGCGATCGCTTTTGCCGTGCGCTCGTTGTCGCCGGTCGCCATGATGATCCTCAAGCCCTTGTCGTGCAGCGCCTTGATCGCCTCGGCCGTGGTTGCCTTGACCGGATCGGCGACGGCAACCAGGCCGGCAAGCTTGCCGCCGACGGCAACGAACATCGCCGTCTTGCCTTCGGCCTGCAGCGCTTCCGCGCTGGCGGAAACGGGCGCGGTGTCGACGCCGAGGTCGGCCATCATCGCCGCATTGCCGAGCGCAACCTTCCTGCCGGACACGGTGCCGGCAACGCCCTTGCCGGTTATCGCCTCGAAGTTCTCGGCACCTGCAAGCTTGGCGCCGCGTTCGGCGGCACCCTCGACGATCGCCTCGGCGAGCGGGTGTTCCGAGCCCTTTTCGAGCGTCGCGGCGAGCGCCAGCAATTCATTCTCCGCAATGCCTTCGGCGGCGACGACATCGGTCAGCCGCGGCCGGCCCTCGGTCAAGGTGCCGGTCTTGTCGACGATCAGTGTGTCGACGGAGGCGAAGCGCTCCAACGCCGCCGCTTCCTTGATCAGCACGCCGGCATGCGCGCCGCGGCCGGTCGCGGTCATGATCGACATCGGCGTGGCCAAGCCGAGCGCGCAGGGACAGGCGATGATCAGCACCGACACCGCCGACACGATGGCGAAGGCCAGGCTGGGCTCGGGGCCGAAGAGCGACCATACAATGAAGGCGATGATCGCCACCAGCACGACAGCCGGCACGAAGTAAAAGGAAACTCGATCTGCCAGCCCCTGGATCGGCGCGCGCGAGCGCTGCGCCTTGGCGACCATTTCGACGATGCGCGAAAGCGTGGTCTCGGCGCCGACCTTTTCGGCACGCATGATGAGGGAGCCGTTCTTGTTGAGCGTCCCGCCGGTGAGCGAATCGCCCTCCGACTTCTCGATCGGCAGCGGCTCGCCGGTGATCATCGATTCGTCGATGGCCGAGCGCCCCTCGTGCACGATGCCGTCGACCGGCACGGCGTCACCAGGGCGGATACGGAGCCTGTCCCCGGTCTTGACGCTGTCGAGCGGCACGTCCTTTTCGGTCCCGTCAGCGCCGATCAGGCGCGCCGTCTTCGGCGCGAGGTCGAGCAAGGCGCGAATGGCCGAGCCCGTGCGCTCGCGGGCTCTGAGTTCCAGCACCTGGCCGAGGAACACCAGCGCGACGATGACCGCGGCCGCCTCGAAATAAACCGGCACGCTGCCGTCATGGCCGCGAAATTGGTGCGGGAAGACATCCGGGAACAGCGTCGCGACAAGGCTGAAGAGATAGGCAGCGCCGACGCCGAGCGAAATCAGCGTCCACATATTGGGACTGCGGTTGAGCAGCGATTCCCAGCCACGATGGAAGAACGGAAACGCCGCCCACAGCACCACCGGACTCGCCAGCGCCAGTTCTGCCCATGTCTTCGTGCGGCCGTCGACGAAACTTTCGAAGCTGACGCCCAGCATCGGCGCCATTGCGATGATCAGAAGCGGCAGCGAAAGCACGGCGCTGACCCGGAAGCGGCGGGTGAAATCGACAAGCTCCGGATTCGGGCCTTCGTCGCCGGAGGGCACGCCCATCGGCTCCAGCGCCATGCCGCAGATCGGGCAGGAGCCGGGCCTGTCGCGGATGATCTCGGGATGCATCGGACAGGTGTATTGCGTGCCCTTAGGCATCGGCTGCGGCGCAGGCCGGCCGGCAAGGTACTTTGCCGGCTCGGCTTCGAACTCGTCCTTGCATCCGGCCGAACAGAAATAGAAACCCTGCCCCTCGTGTCGGACAAAATGCCTGGCGCTCGCGCGGTCGACATTCATGCCGCAGACGGGATCGGTGGCCGTCAGATATTTGTCCGGCTCGGCCTGGAACTTCGTGCGGCAGCGCTCGCTGCAGAAATGAAAGGTCCTGCCGCCATGCTCGGCCGCCGGCTTGCCGGCCGCCGGATCGACCGCCATGCCGCAGACGGGGTCGCGAATCACCGCTTCGGTCGCAGGCCGAGCATTCTTCCCCGAACAGCAGGATGCGCCGTGCGCATGATGATGGTTATGGTCGGAATGGGTCATCAGCAAATGCCTCGGAACTCTCGGATTGAGGCGGAGGTAGTCCTTCCAGTAACTGGAAGGTCAAGGGTCAATTTCGATTTTTTAGTCTATAAAGTTGATCGGCTGAGCGTCGAACGCACCTTCCGCGTGATGGAATTCGGCCTGTCGCACGCCCCATACACAGCGCGAAGAAAACGCGCTATAGACGCCGCCGAATGGCCAAGATCTCCCTCAAACTCGACGAAATCATCGATGGCGACGCTTTGCGCCGCGACATGACTGCGCTGACGGCGCCGAGCGCAGGCGACGGCTCCGGCAAGGCTGCCCGCACAGCGGTTCTCCAACTGCTCAAGGGCAAGCTCGCGGAAGGGCGAACGATCGCCGAGGCGATGCTGAAGCAGGATGGCGGCGGCCATGCCTGCGCCGAGCGGCTGTCGCATCTGATGGACGAGCTGATCCGGGCGCTTTACGACTTCGCGGCCACCCACGTCTACCAGGTCAAGAACCGCTCCGCCGCCGAGCGCATGGCGGTGGTCGCGGTCGGCGGCTACGGCCGCGGCACGCTGGCGCCGGGCTCCGACATCGACCTGTTGTTCCTGCTCCCTTACAAGCAGACGCCGTGGGGCGAGCAGATCGTCGAATACATGCTCTACATGCTGTGGGACATGGGGCTGAAGGTCGGCCACGCCACCCGCAACATCGAAGAGTGTCTGAGGCTCTCGCGCACCGACATCACCATCCGCACCTCGATCCTGGAAGCGCGCTTCCTGTGGGGCGAACGCAAGCTCTATGACGAACTGCTTACCCGCTTCGACCACGAAGTGGTGCGCACCACCGGACCCGAATATGTGCAGGCCAAGCTCGCCGAACGCGACGAGCGCCACGCCAAGGCGGGCGAGAGCCGCTATCTCGTCGAGCCCAATGTCAAGGACGGCAAGGGCGGTCTGCGCGATCTGCAGACGCTGTTCTGGATCGGCAAATACTTCTATCGCGTGCGTACCGGCCAGGAACTGGTCGAGAAAGGCGTCTTCACCGAAGCCGAGTATCGCGAATTCCAGAAGGCCGAGGACTTCCTGTGGGCGGTGCGCTGCCATATGCATTTCCTCACCGGCAAGGCGGAAGAGCGGCTGCATTTCGACATCCAGCGCGAGATCGCCGAGCGGCTGGGCTATACGACACATCCCGGGCTGTCGGCTGTCGAGCGCTTCATGAAGCACTACTTCCTGGTCGCCAAGGATGTCGGGGATCTCACCCGCATCTTCTGCGCCGCGCTCGAGGAAGAGCAGGCCAAGCATGTGCCCGGCTTCAACCGCATCTTCCTCACCTTCTCGCGGCGCAAGCGCAAGCTTGCCGGCACGTCCGATTTCATTGTCGACAACCACCGCATCAACATTGCCGACGACAGCGTGTTCGAACGCGATCCGGTCAACCTGCTCCGGCTGTTCTGGTTCGCCGACAAGCACGGGCTGGAGTTCCATCCCGACGCGCTGAAGCTGCTTACCCGGTCGCTCGGCCTGGCCAACAAGTCGCTCAGGCGCGACGAGGAGGCCAACCGGTTGTTCCTCGATATCCTGACCTCGGACCGCAATGCCGAGCTCAACCTCAGGCGCATGAACGAGGCGGGGCTGCTCGGCAAGCTGATCCCCGACTTCGGCAAGATCGTCGCCATGATGCAGTTCTCGATGTACCACCATTATACGGTGGACGAGCATCTCATCCGCTGCATTGGCGTGTTGGCCGAGATCGAGCGCGGCGACGGCGCCAAGGTGCATCCGCTGTCGCACTCGCTGATGCCGGGGTTGAAGAAAAGCCGCGAGGCGCTCTATGTCGCGGTGCTCCTGCACGACATCGCCAAGGGCCGGCCGGAGGACCATTCGGAGGCCGGCGCCAGGATCGCGCGGCGCATCTGTCCGCATATGGGGCTGTCGGCCGCCGACACCGAGACCGTCGCCTGGCTGGTCGAAAACCATCTCGTGATGTCGATGACGGCGCAGACGCGCGACCTCAACGACCGCAAGACGATCGAGGATTTTGCCTCGATCGTGCAATCGGTGGAGCGGCTGAAGCTGCTTCTGATCCTGACCGTCTGCGACATTCGGGGCGTCGGACCCGGCGTGTGGAACGGCTGGAAGGGACAATTGCTGCGCACGCTCTATTTCGAGACCGAGTTGCTCTTGACCGGGGGCTTCTCCGAAGTGTCGCGCGCCGAGCGCACCTCCGCCGCGCGCGAGCGGCTCGCCGAGGCGCTTTCCGCATGGCCGGCGAAGGAGCGCAAGCGCTATGTCGCCCAGCACTACGAAAACTATCTGCTGACCGTCGACCTGCCCGACCAGTTGCGCCACGCCGAATTCGTCCGCGAGGCGGATGTGGCCGGCAGGAAGCTCGCCACCATTGTGAAGACGCATGAGTTCGAAGCGGTAACCGAGATCACCGTGCTGGCGCCGGACCATCCGCGCCTGCTGTCGGTGATCGCCGGCGCCTGTGCCGCGGCCGGCGGCAACATCGTCGATGCGCAGATCTTCACCACCTCTGACGGGCGGGCGCTGGACACCATTTTGATCTCCAGAGAATTCGATCGCGACGAGGACGAGCGGCGGCGGGCCGAACGCGTCGGCAAGCTGATCGAGGACGTGCTGTCCGGCAAGAGCTGGCTGCCCGAGATGATCGAGAAGCGGGCCAAGCCGAAGCGCGGCGCCAAGGCCTTCCGCATTCCGCCGCGCGCCGAAATCCGCAACACGCTGTCGAACCGTTTTTCCGTGATCGAAATCGAGGGGCTGGACCGGCCCGGCCTGCTCTCAGAGGTCACCGGCGCGCTGTCGGACCTTTCGCTCGATATCGCCTCGGCCCACATTACCACTTTCGGCGAAAAGGTCATCGACACCTTCTATGTCACCGACCTTACCGGCCAGAAGATCGACAGCCCGACGCGCACGGCCACGATCCACAAGCGGCTGATCGACACACTCGAAGGCAACGCGCCCGAACGCAACGGCAAGGCCAAGGCGGCGGCCGCCGAGTGATCATCACCATCCATTTGACGCAATTCCGCAGGCACTCATCCTCCGCATGAGCCTTGTCAAAAAATTCGCCACCGTCGCCTCCGGCACGCTGATGAGCCGCGCGCTGGGTTTCGGCCGCGAGATGCTGATGGCGGCGGCCCTCGGCACCGGACCGGTCGCCGACGCCTTCAACGCCGCCTTCCAGTTTCCCAACACCTTCCGCCGGCTGTTCGCCGAAGGCGCCTTCAACGCCGCCTTCGTGCCGCTGTTCGCCAAGGAGATCGAAACGCACGGCACCGACGGCGCAAAGCGCTTCTCGGAGGAGGTGTTCGGCGTGCTGTTCTCGGCGCTTCTGGCACTCACCATCGCCATGGAACTGGCGATGCCGCTGATCGTCCGCTACCTGGTGGCGCCGGGCTTTGCCGACATTCCGGGCAAGTTCGAGACGACCGTCCGGCTGGCGACGATCATGTTCCCCTATCTGATCTGCATGTCGCTCGGCGCCATGATGGCCGGCATGCTGAACTCGCTGCGCCGCTATTTCGCCGCGGCCATCGCCCCCGCTTTCCTCAACATCATCCTGATCAGCGTGCTCGCCTATGCCTGGTATCATGGGCTCGACGCGCATGATGTCGGCTTCGGCCTGTCCTGGGGCGTGCTGGCGGCGGGCATCGTGCAGCTCGCCATCGTCTGGGTAGCGGTGCGCCATGCCGGCATCTCGATCGGCTTCCGCCGGCCCAAGATGACGCCTAACGTCAAGCGGCTCCTGATCCTGGCGCTGCCGGCCGCTATTACCGGTGGCATCACCCAAATCAACCAGCTGATCGGCACGGCGATTGCCTCCGGGCAGAACAGCGCCGTGTCATCGCTCGCCTATGCCGATCGCATCTACCAGCTGCCGCTCGGCGTCGTCGGCGTCGCGGTGGCGATCGTGCTGCTGCCGGAGCTGTCGCGGGCTTTGAAATCGGGCAATCTGATCGAGGCGGCCAATCTGCAGAACCGCTCGGTCGAGTTCACGCTGTTCATGACCTTGCCGGCGGCCGCGGCGCTTTGGGTGATGTCGGAGCCGATCGTGCGGCTGGTCTATGAGCGCGGCGCCTTCGCCGCCAACCATTCGACGCCGATCGTCGCCTCGATCCTGGCGATCTTCGGCCTCGGCCTGCCGGCCTTCGTGCTGATCAAGGCCTTCACGCCCGGCTATTTCGCGCGCGAGGACACGCGCACGCCGATGATCTTCGCCGCCATCTCCGTCGGCGTGAACGTCGCCACCGCGCTGAGCTTGTTTCCTTCGATGGGCGCGCCGGGCATCGCTGTCGCCTCGGCCGTCGCCGGCTGGGTCAACGCGGCTTTGCTGCTTGGCATGTTGATAAAGCGCGGCCACTGGGGTCGTGACATACCGCTCTTGAAGCGCATTCCCCGGCTGGTGCTGTCGGCTGTTGTGATGGCGGTCGCGCTCTATTTCGCCGAGCACTATTTCGCGGCAAGGCTCGGACCCGGCTCGCCGCTGGTGATCAAGGCGACGACGCTGCTCGCGCTTGTCGGCGGGGGTGCGGCGCTCTACTTCATCACCGCCTTCGGCACCGGCGGGGCCGATTTCGGCATGATCCGTCGGAATGTGAAGCGCGGCTCGGCGAAATCTGCGCCGCGGAAATCGAACACCGGCTTGGACGAATAACTCGAGCTGGCTTTCAGCAACACCGGTCTTGATCCCGCATTCGCCTTCGTCCATAAGCCCGCCGTCGCAAGACTTTCGCCGCGCGTGGTTTCCAGCCGCATGATTGGCTCCAAAAAGTCTGCAACTTTTTGGAATCATGCGTATACGGCCCTCCACAAGCCATGAGGAAATCATGTCCGCCTTCAAGCCCCTCGTCTTCTCGGGCGTCCAGCCGACCGGCAATTTGCATCTCGGCAACTATCTCGGCGCCATCAAGAAATTCGTCGCCCTCCAGGAACAGTCCGACTGCATCTATTGCGTCGTCGACTTGCATTCGCTGACGGCGCAGCTCGTGCACCAGGACCTTGGCGACCAGACGCGCTCGATCACCGCGGCCTTCCTGGCATCGGGCATCGACCCCAAGAAGCACATCGTCTTCAACCAGTCGCGAGTCATCCAGCACGCCGAGTTGGCCTGGATCTTCAACTGCGTGGCGCGCATCGGGTGGATGTACCGGATGACGCAGTTCAAGGACAAAGCCGGCAAGGATCGCGAGAACGCCTCGCTCGGCCTGCTCGCCTATCCAAGCCTGATGGCGGCCGACATCCTGCTCTACCGCGCCACCCACGTGCCGGTGGGCGAGGACCAGAAGCAGCATCTGGAATTGACCCGCGACATCGCGCAAAAATTCAACAACGACTTCTCGGAGAAGATCGCGGCGCTCGGCGTCGGCGTCGAGATGCAGGTCGGCGAAGAGACGGTCAATGGCTACTTCCCGATCACCGAACCGGTGATCGGCGGTCCTGCGGCGCGCATCATGAGCCTGCGCGACGGCTCGAAGAAGATGTCGAAGTCGGACCCGTCGGACCTGTCGCGCATCAACCTCACCGACGATGCCGACACAATCTCGAAGAAGATCCGCAAGGCCAAGACCGATCCGGAGGCCTTGCCGAGTGAAGTCGACGGGCTGGAAAGCCGGCCGGAAGCCGAAAACCTGGTCGGCATCTATGCCGGCCTCGCCGAAATTTCCAAAGCCGACGTGCTGAAGGAATATGGCGGCCAGCAGTTTTCCGTGTTCAAGCCGGCGCTGGCCGACCTTGCAGTCGAAAAGCTCGCGCCGATCGCCTCGGAGATGCGCCGCATCGAGGGCGACCGCGCCTATGTCGACGCCGTGCTCAAGGACGGCGGCGAGCGCGCCCGCGCGATCGCCGAAGGCACGATGAAGACGGTGCGCGACATCATCGGCCTGTTGCAGGACTGATCGGTCCTCGCTGGTTGACTGGGATCGCCATACCGGCCGGCGGCTTGCCGCCGGTCCGTGGCGGTGGCAGATTGCGGCCGAATTGATACCTAGCGGACAGACATGGTTTCCAAACGCCTCAGCCGTGAAGCCGGACATCGCCGCAAATTCCTGGCGATCATCGACGATACGCCGGAATGCGAGCGCGCGGTCGCCTACGCATCGACGCGCGCACAGAGCACCAGCGGCGTGCTGGTCCTGCTCTATGTGATCGAGCCGGACGATTTCCAGCATTGGCTGGGGGTTGAGAAGATCATGCGCGAGGAAGCCAACGCGACCGCGCGCGCGGCGCTCGACACCTATGCCAGCAAGGTGCGCCAGAAGGTCGGCATCGAGCCGGAACTGGTGGTGCGCGAAGGCAAGCCGACCGAGGAAATCCACAAGCTCATCGAGGAAGACCAGGACATCGCCATCCTGGTGCTGGCGGCCGGCGCCGGCAAGGAAGGTCCGGGGCCACTGGTGAGTGCGGTGGCCGGCCGGGGCGCCGCCTTCCCCATCCCGGTTACCGTGGTGCCGCAGAACCTCTCTGACGAGGAAATCGAGAGCCTGGCCTGAATTGGGAAGGCCCCTCCTGCCCGATTGGAACGTCGCCGATCCGCAGATACACATCGATGTTATCAACCAGCCCATAGCCCTTGGCCCGTGTCGGCGGCGCGCCATTTGGAATGGTCACGGAAACGGCCATTCCAAAGGAGCGCCGGTGGACGAATCAACCCGGAAAGCAGGGCGTAGCGGCACGTCAAAGCCGCGAAACGCTGGGACTGGATCACCGGTGCAGCCGCGCTCGCAGGCAGCGCGATCGCAGCAAAAAGCCCGGCAGACGCCTCATGCGCAGCAGGAGCGCAGGCACCGCGTGCTCGCCAAGGGGCACCCGGCCATGGTGGACAGCATCGCCGGCGCGATTACGGTCAAGAATCTCGATCTCTACTATGTCGTCGCTCCCGACGCCCAGATACCGCTGAAAGGCGAGCACGGCTTCGGGCTCTATTTCCACGACTGCCGTTTCCTCGGCGGCTATGAGATGACGCTGGGCGGTTTGCCGCCGATCGTGTTGGCCTCGACCGCGCAAAGAGGTTACGCCGCGCTTTTCGAACTGGCCAATCCCGACCTGCATTGCGATGGGGGGCGACTGATCCCCAAGGACGAGCTCGGCATCCGCTGGGAGCGCATTCTCGATGCGGAGCAAACATGCCTGCGAGAGGTTCTGACCATCCAGAATTTCGGCCACGAGCCGCATGGCTTTCCGCTGGCCCTGCACTTCGGCGCCGGCTTCGAGGACATTTTCAATGTGCGCGGACTGGTGCCGAAGAACCTCGGCAGGTGCGAGCGGCCCGCCTGGCGCGACGGCAGCCTCCACTTTGTCTATCACGGCGCCGACCACGTTCGCAGAACGGCAGCAATCGGTTTTTTGCCGGCACCCGATGCCATGCACAGAACGGCGGCCGAGTTCCGGTTCGATGTGGCCCCAGGAGAAAAGCGTACCATCGCGATCACCATAGAATTGAGGGAACTGTCGGAAGAGCCGGAGGCCGAGCAGTTGAGCCAGCACCCGGCGTTTGCTCTCGAGGCCTTTGCCGGGACGGTTCAGGCGGATACTGAAAAATGGCTGGAGCAACACACGAAGTTCGACAGCGACAGCCTGCTGCTCAACAGCATCATGGACCGTTCGCTGCGCGATCTCGCGGTGCTCAGGTCGGATCTTGGCAACAGGGAGTATTTCGCAGCCGGCGTGCCGTGGTACGTCGCGCTGTTTGGACGCGACAGCCTGATCGTCGCGCTCGAGATGCTCGCCTTCCAGCCGGAGATCGCCGCCCAGACGCTGCGCCTTCTAGCCGGCTATCAGGGACGTCGAACGGATCGATGGCGAGAGGAGCAGCCCGGCAAGATACTGCATGAGCTGCGCGTCGGCGAGCTCGCTCGCGCGGGCAATGTCCCACATGCCAGATTCTACTGCACGGTCGACGCGACCCCGCTCTTCCTGCTGCTTCTCGGCCGCTATGCCGCGTGGACAGGCGACGTGGGGCTCTTCCGCGAACTGCGGGAGCCGGTGGAAAAGGCCTTGGGCTGGATCGCCAAGGCCGGAGACGGGCATGGCGAAGGCTATGTCAAATACCGGACCATCTCGGAAAGCGGTCTCGTCAACCAGGGGTGGAAGGATTCGGCCGACGCGATCGTCAGGACCGACGGCAGCATCGCCAGGCCGCCGATCGCGCTGGTCGAGGTGCAGGGCTATGTGTTTGCGGTCAAGCATGCCATCGCCGATCTCTACGAACGCATTGGCGAGCGCAACAGCGCCAGGCAGCTTCGCGGCGAGGCCGAAAAGCTTCGGACACGGTTCAACCGCGACTTCTGGTGCGAGGACCTGGACACTTTCGCGCTGGCGCTCGAGGCGCGCGGCCGCCCGGTCGCGGTCGTTTCCTCCAACCCGGGCCATGCGCTGTGGACCGGCATCGCGGATCGGGGCAAGGGCCGCCGAACCGTGCGGCGGCTGATGCAGGACGACATGTTCAACGGCTGGGGCGTGCGCACGCTCTCGAACGCGGAGCGGCGCTATAATCCCGTCGGATATCATCTCGGCACCGTCTGGCCGCATGACAATGCGCTGCTGGCGGCCGGCTGCCGGCGGTATGGCGAGGATGGCGCGGCGCTGCGGATCTTCACCGCCATTGTCGAAGCGGCGATGCACTTCCGCCATCACCGGCTGCCGGAGGCGATGGCGGGCTTTCAGCGCAACGATTTCCAGGTGCCGGTGCACTATCCCGTGGCCTGCCACCCGCAGGCATGGGCAGCGGGCGCGGTGCCGTTCCTGGTGACCACCTGCCTCGGCCTGGAGCCCGACGCCTTCGCAAACAAGCTGCGGATCGTGCGGCCGCGACTGCCCGATTTCGTCAGCCGCATCGAGCTTCGCGGGCTGCGGGTCGGCGAGGCAAGCGCCGACCTCGAGTTCATGCGCAGGGCGGACGGCGCCGAGGTGAACATCCAGAAGACGAGTGGACAACTCAGCGTGGAAGTCGGAGGATAGGCTTGCCGTGGCGAAGCGCTTCGCCGGGGCAAAAACATTCCGCCAGCCAGCCGTTCGGGCGACGCGTTTCGCTTGAATGTCCAGCCGATAGAGCCTATTTAGAATTATTCCAAACTATCGGCCCAGAAGGGCCTGGAGATATCCATGTTCATCCAGACCGAATCGACGCCGAACCCGGCGACGCTGAAATTCCTGCCCGGCAAGGAAGTGCTGCGCGACGGCACCGCCGATTTCCGCGACGCCGAAGGCGCCGCACAGGCTTCGCCGCTGGCCGGCCGGCTGTTCGAGATCCCCGGCGTCACCGGCGTCTTCTTCGGCTACGACTTCATCACCGTGACCAAGGAGGGTCCGGACTGGCAGCACCTGAAGCCGGCGATCCTCGGCGCCATCATGGAGCATTTCATGTCCGGCGCGCCGGTCATGGCTTCGGCGGCCCCGCCCAACGACGCCGGCCAGGCCGGCGAGTTCTACGACAAGGCGGACGAGGAGCTGGTGCTCACCATCAAGGAGCTGCTCGACACCAGGGTACGCCCGGCGGTCGCGCAGGACGGTGGCGACATCACCTTCCGCGGCTTCGAGAACGGCACCGTGTTCCTGCACATGAAGGGTGCTTGCGCCGGTTGCCCGTCGTCGACGGCGACGCTGAAGCACGGCATCCAGAACCTGCTTCGCCATTTTGTTCCGGAAGTGCAGCAGGTCGAGCAGGTTGCCTGACAATTCTGCTCCGCCCGCCGCCTGTGGCGATTTTCTGGGCTTCTCGGCGGAGCGAATTTTCCCCAAGCCGAAAACAAAAAACCGGGCCCCAACAGCCCGGTTTTCTGTCTTTGGACGTCTTGTTGTTGCCTAGACGGTCCGCTCACGAAAGCTTTTGTCCGCGGCCATCATGATCACATCACAATGACCTTGGCGCCGACCGAAGTGCGGTCGTAGAGATCGATAATGTCCTGGTTCATCAGGCGGATGCAGCCCGACGACATCGCCTTGCCGATGGAGAACCACTCCGGGCTGCCATGCAGCCGATAGCCCATGTCGCCGCCCTTGTTGAACAGATACATGGCGCGCGCGCCGAGCGGGTTCTTCAGGCCCGGCTCCATGCCGCCCGCGAATTTGGCGAGTTCGGGCTGGCGCTTGATCATCGGCGCCGGCGGCGTCCAGGTCGGCCATTCGCGCTTCAGCGCGATATGGGCGGTGCCGTGCCACTCGAAGCCCTCGCGGCCGACGCCGATGCCGTAGCGCATGGCCATGCCGTCACCCTCGACGAAGTAGAGGAACTTGTTCTGGGTGTCGACGATGATGGTGCCGGGCTTCTCGGGAGTGTCGTAGCGCACTTCCTGCCGGCGGAAGCGGGCCGGAACCTTCTCGATCGGGATGCGCGGCAGCTGATAGCCGGCATCGGTCATCGCGCCATAGTTGTTGGTGAAGATTTGCCCGCCAATGGTGCTGCACCCGCTGATCGCGGTCGACAGCGCAAGGGCGGCGACGATTGCAAACGACTTCAAGCGCATGAATAGGTCCGACGCCCCGCCTTTTATCAGCGGCACGAGTCGGCCGCTTTCTCGCCATCATTCATGCTGGCATTTCTTTTGCTTGCCAAGCGTGCACTGCCTATATGCATGACCTTCCCTGCTGGTAAGTGCCGAACTGCGGCATTTCGGCAACAGGGGTCCCAGGATTGTGAAGTAAAATCAACGGGGCAGCCGGAAACGCTGCCGGAGACAGGAGAGCGCCATGAATGTCGGTGATGCCGCCGAGCGTTCCGGCCTGCCGGCCAAGACCATCCGCTACTATGAGGAGATCGGCCTGATCCTGCCGGCTCGGGCCGAAAACGGCTACCGCGACTACTCGCGCGACGACGTGCACCGGCTGGCCTTCTTGCGCCGCGCCCGCAACCTCGGCTTTTCAATCGATGATTGCAGGCAGCTGATGGCGCTTTATCAGGACCGCGACCGCGCCAGCCATGACGTGCGCGAAATCGCCAGCGCCCATGTCAGGGCGATCGAGGAAAAGGTGCGCGAACTGCAGTCGATGCGCGCGACGCTACAGAAGCTGATCCACGCCTGCCACGGCGACGACCGGCCGGACTGCCCGATTTTGGATGACATGGCGGGGGCGGCGTGAAGTCGCCGACCGGAGCTAGACAAGTATCCGATCTCTATCTTAGCTCTTGAGCCAGAAACAAATCCTCGGCAGGAGTGCTCCACCCGTGAAGGGATACTGGCTCATCGTCGGCACCGAGATTTCGGATCAGGAAGCGCAAGCCGAATACGCCAGGCTTTGGAAGCCCATCGGCGAGAAGTATCAGGCACGCAGCAATCCTTCGAAAGTGCCGCCCCTGCTGGTGGAGGCGCGCGATGCCGGTCGGGTGATCGTCGTCCAATTCCCGTCATTGGAAGCTGCCAAGGCCTGCTATGACGACCCGGCTTACGAGGAAGCGAAGCGGTTTGCGCTGCAGGCGTCGAACCGCGTGCTGCTCATCTTCGAAGGGGATCTGGGGGAGGCTGGATGAGGCGCTCTACAATGAAGCGTCAATCATCGGCATTACTTGGGCGATCACCGATTGGCCTGTAACGCTGATTGCGTTCGGCTTAGGATTTTTTTGGGGTTCATACTGCGGATGCAGCAGGGTAGCAACACTCTCAAGTGTTGCGGTGGTCTGTGAAATATATAACCGCCCGCGCCTTTCGCCCTCGTTAGGTGGGCGACGGAGTTGCCCGGGTCCGTTTTATCTGGGCCGAAATAGCGCCATTTGATTTCGCCTGTGACGCCATATTTGGTCTTTATCCTGCGCACTTCGTCTGCAATGCCATGCCATTGGGCCTCATGCATGATAATACCGGCTGTGACAAAATAGGGCCTATTGCCCACGCGGCAGGGTTTGGGCGGGCTACCACTCTCGTCAATAAAGCAAAGGTGCATTCTGCAATGTCAGGCAAACCCGCTGAAAAGAGTCAAGTTGAGAAGTTCCGCGAACTGGCGCGGGAGATTGAAACCGTCGATTCCGAAGAGCCGTTGAACGCGGCGATTAAGAAAGTGGCAAAGTCCCCGCCGCCGCCTAAGCACGACGAGAAAGCGGGAAAGAAGCCTCGCTAGCCCCTTGGTCGTCATCATAAGACTTCCACCAAGTGCCGCGCAGGATGCTGGCGATATCCCGATCCTGTGTGGGGTGACGCATCCGGTGAGGATCGAGCAACGGTTCGGTTTCTATGAGCCGCCATCGTGAGCGTTCGATATACTCTCTCGATCTGGCGATTAGAATGCTGTCCTGATTGGAATAAAGCGCGCGATGGGGATTGTTGGGAGACATAGCGTGGCTCCGGTCTTATGCAGACGGGAGCGCTAGATCGCTGTCTCTCAGCCGCCGATGTCCGTTGGGTCGTTACCGGCGATAGTGGTCAACATACCGGAACCCAATTCGGTTCCCGAATTAATTGTGCGTCTGGGTCTGTCAAATATACAATCGCCCTTTAATATCGTGTTCAAACCGTGAACAAAATCTGGCATGGTGCCTGCCATGCCTATCGTTTCCGCGATTCCCCTCAACCCGCTGATCGACGGCCGCCAGTCGGAGCGCGCCATGCTGGTGCGGCGCGGCGTGCAGCGTCTGCTGACCCAAATGGGCGCGCATGTGCTGCCAGAGCTATCCCTGGCCACCGGCCGGCGGGCCGATCTTGTCGCGCTGACCCGGCAGGGCGACATCTGGATCATCGAGATCAAATCCTCGATCGAGGATTTTCGCGTCGATCGCAAATGGCCGGACTACCGGCTGCATGCCGACCGCTTCTTCTTCGCCACCCATCCCGGCGTGCCCGCGGAAATCTTTCCGGAGGAATGCGGCTTCATCCTCTCCGACGGCTATGGCGCGGAGATCTTGCGCGAGGCGCCGGAGCACCGCATCGCGGCCGCGACGCGCAAGGCATTGATGCTCAGGATCGCCCGCGCCGGCGCGGCGCGGCTCTTGGCGGCGGAGCTTGCCGGCGTGGCGGTGCCGGCGCTGGATGGCGAGAGTGAATAGCACCCATGTCCTCGCCCCCCGCGAAGGCGGGGAGAGGAACGGGGCGTTGCGGTCTGGCCTACTCCACATCCTCTTCCGCCCCACCCGTCGCTGGCGCCATCAGCAGCACCGCCGCGCCGACCAGCGCGGCGATCAGCGAGCCGGCGAGTATGCCGACCTTTACCGCGTCCTGAAGGGCCGCGTCATTGGCGAAGGCGAGCAGGCCGATGAACAGGCTCATGGTGAAGCCGATGCCACACAGAAGCGAAATGCCGATCATATGCAGCCAGCCAGCATTGGCCGGCAGGTCGGCGAGGCCGAGCCGGATGGCGAGAACCGAGGCGCCGAAGACGCCGACCAGCTTGCCGACGACGAGGCCGGCGGCGACGCCGAGCGTCAGAGGCTCGACCAGCGCGGCAACGCTCAGGCCGCCGAGCGAGACGCCGGCATTGGCGAAGCCGAAGATCGGGATGACGATGAAGGGCACGAGCTTGTGCAGGCCATGTTCCAGCCGGTGCAGCGGCGAGTGTTCGACGTCGTGACCGATGGCGGGCGAACGCTCGAGCGGGATGGTGAGCGCCAGCGCCACGCCGGCAAGCGTCGCATGCACGCCCGACTTCAGCACCAGCACCCAAAGCGCCGCGCCGAGTACGAGATAGGGCAAGAGGTTCATCACCCGCATGCGGTTGAGTACGATCAATACGGCAATGACCGCGAAGGCGGCGCCGAGATAGGCGAGCGACAGGCCGCTGGTGTAGAACAGCGCGATGATGATGACGGCGCCGAGATCGTCGATGATGGCCAAAGCGGTAAGAAACACTTTAAGCGAGGCCGGCACGCGGCTGCCGAGCAGCGACAGCACGCCGAGCGCGAAGGCGATGTCGGTGGCGGTGGGGATCGCCCAGCCGGAAAGCGCCGCCTGGTTGTCGCGGTTGATCAAGACATAGACCAGCGCCGGAAACACCATGCCGCCGGCCGCGGCGATGCCCGGCAGCACGCGGCGCGGCCAGGTTGAGAGCTGGCCGTCCAGCATCTCGCGCTTGATCTCCAGCCCGACCAGCAGGAAGAACACCGCCATAAGCCCGTCATTCACCCAGTGCGAGACGCTGAGCGGACCGAGATAGGCGTGGAGGGCGGCGAAATAGGTTTCGGCGAGCGGCGAGTTTGCGACGATGAGCGCAAGGGCGGCGGCCGCCATCAGGATGATGCCGCCGGCCGCCTCGCCGTCGAGGAATTCGCGAAGCATCGATTTCGGCCGCTCGTCGCGCATGCCCCCTCCGTCACATGGCCCGCCGGCCGGTGTCCTTCGCGATGATGCTCAAACGCGCACGACGGGGCAAGCAATGGACCGGTCGGCCACCGTCGCCCTCCTTGCAAGCGCCGGCGCCGCCCCTCACCTGTCTGCCGGCATCCTCTCCCCGTATGACGGGGAGAGGGGCGCTCTCATCGCGGTTTTCGCCAATCGCCAGCGTTGCTAGGCGGCAGCCAGCGCTGCCTTCGACACTCGCCATCGGCAGCACCGTACGCGCGTTTAAGCAGGTTACCGCGGCGCCCGCTTTGCCAGAATCCGCTGCAGGGTGCGCCGGTGCATGTTGAGCCGGCGCGCGGTCTCGGAGACGTTGCGGTCGCACATTTCATAGACGCGCTGGATATGTTCCCAGCGCACGCGGTCGGCCGACATTGGGTTTTCCGGGGGTGCTGCCCGCTCGCCCGCGGTGCGGGTCAGCGCGGCGAAGACGTCGTCGGCATCGGCGGGCTTCGACAGGTAGTCGACAGCGCCGAGCTTCACCGCCGTCACCGCGGTGGCGATGTTGCCGTAGCCGGTCAGGATGATGGTGCGGGAATCGTCGCGCTTCTCGCGGATGGCGGCGACCACGTCGAGGCCGTTGCCGTCGCCGAGCCGCATGTCGACCACCGCATAGGCCGGCGGGCGGGCGCGCGCCTTGGCGACGGCCTCTTCCACGCTTTCCGCCGTCTCGACCGCGAAGCCCCTGGTTTCCATGGCGCGGGCAAGCCGGGTGAGAAATGGCTTGTCGTCGTCGACGATCAGCAGCGAGGTGTCCTCGCCTTCTACCATTGCGCCGGTGGGTTCTTCTGCGCTCATTTGCGTCAGCATCCTACTGCCTTACTTTTACGCAGATACAATTCTGCAACAGCAATGTCCAATTTTTACCGCCGGCAACAAAGCTGCCATGCGGCAAATGCATAGGCTCACGCATTGTCGAATGCGGTGCCCGGGGCATGCTCAGGATTGAGGAAGACGCCGCGGGGCCAGGTGATCTGCACCACCGCCCCTTCGCCGAGCCCGCTCGAATTGCGAAAATCGATCGTCGCGCCCGAGCGCTCCAGCAACGTCTTGGCGATGAACAGCCCGAGCCCGAGGCCGCCGCCGGCCTCTGTTCCCTGGCGCGTCGACATATAGGGCTCGCCGATGCGGTCGATGATTTCCGGCGGGAAACCCGGCCCGTCGTCGATGATCGAGAAGGAGACCTCCTCACCGTCCCAGTTCCAGCTGACGGTGACCGTGTTCTTGGCGAAGTCGACGGCGTTCTCGACCAGATTGCCGAGCCCGTAGATGACGCCCGGGCTGCGCTGCCCAACCGGCTCCGGGCCGATGCGCTCGCCGGGGCGCAGCCGGATCGAGATGCCGAAATCGCGGTGCGGCGCCGTCACTTCCTCGACCAGCGAGGTCAGCGGCAGACGCGAAAGATGCGCCTCGCCTTCCGAAGACAGGCTGGTCAGCCGCTTCAGGATCTCGCGGCAACGCTCGCTCTGCGAGCGCAGCAGCTTCACGTCCTCGCTGAATTTCGGATCTTTGCCCAGCGCCTTTTCCATTTCCTTGGCGACGACGGTGATGGTGGCCAAAGGCGTGCCGAGCTCATGCGCGGCGGCCGCCGCGAGGCCGTCGAGCGCCGAAAGATGCTGCTCGCGCTGCAGCACCAGCTCGGTGGCGGCGAGCGCGTTGGCGAGCAGGCGTGCCTCGGCCGCGACGCGGAAGGCGTAAATCGCGGTGAAGGCGATCGAGGCGAACACCGCCATCCACATGCCGGCGACATAGATGAAGGGCATCGACAGCGGCGCGCCCTCGTACCAGGGCAGCGGCAGATGGAAGAACACAAGCAGCGTGGCCGCCGCGATGACCAGCGCGCCGAGCACCGCCGTGAGGCGCAGCGGCAGCGACGCGGCGGAAATGACGACGGGCACCGAGAGCAGGACCGAAAACGGGTTGGTCAGGCCGCCGGTCATATAGAGCAGGCCGGCGAGCTGCAGGCTGTCGATGGTGAGGATGACGAAGGCCGAGAGCGGGGTCAGCCGATGCGCCGCGGGATAGCGGAAGGTGAGCCAGAGGTTCATCCAGGCCGAGCAGGCGATGAGCGCGAAGCACAGCGAGACCGGAAGCGGGAATTTCAGCCCGTAGCCGACGACGAGCACCGCGATGCTCTGGCCGACAATGGCCAGCCAGCGCAGGCGGATCAGCGTGTTGAGCCGCAGCCGCTGGCTCTGCTGGGAATCGGGCGCGCGCAGAATATTGATCATCGACTTACGATTATAGCCGCAGGAGGGTGAGCGCTAGTAGCGCTGTGACGGCGACTTGACCGGTCAGCGGCCGTTGTTTCGGTTCACCATCATGAGCGCTTGATGATTGGCCGAGGCCCCTCGCGATTTCGTCATCCACGGGCGGAGCGACGCGAAGCGGAGCGCAGACCCGAGGATGACGAAGTGATGGGCGTTTGCGCCAATCGCCAACGCACGTTGCCCACTAACGCGAATGGCCCGCCGAAAGCGGCACGAACCTATGTCCCGCGCGGCTTGGCGCGGCTGGTGGCGGCCGCCAGCAGCGGGTTTTCCGGCCAGACATGCTTAGGATAGCGACCGCGCATATCGGTGCGCACATCCGCCCACGAGCCGCGCCAGAAGCCGGGCAGATCGCGCGTCGTCTGGATCGGGCGATGCGCCGGCGACAACAGCTCCAGAGTCAGCGGCACCGTACCGCCCGCGACCGAAGGATGGCGATCGAGGCCGAACAGCTCCTGCACGCGGATCGCCAGCACCGGCCATTCGCCATCATAGCGGATCGGCACATGGCTGCCCGAGGGCGCGTCGAAATGGGTCGGCGCCAGCGCGTCGACTTTGCGCTGCAGATCGTGTGGGACCAGGGACATCAGGCCTGCCGCAAGCGCCGCCGGCCTGATCGCCGCGAAGGAGGCCTCGCCGGCAAGGAAAGGCAGCAACCAGTCGTCGAGACGGCCGAGAAGCGCCTGGTCCGAGACGTCGGGCCAGGGAGAACCGAGGCCGCGATAGAGCCAGCCGAGCCGCTGGCGCAGCGTTTCCGCCTCCTTGCCCCAGTCGAGCAGCGACAGGCCGTGCTCGCGCAGGGCGTCCAGCATGGCCCGATCGGCCTCGGCACCGGAAGGTGCGGGCAGCATGCGCTCGGAAAGGGTGATGGCGCCAAGGCGAGCGGTCTCGCGCACGCGCACGGCGCGGCGCTCGCGGTCGAAACTCGTCTCGCGCTTCGTCTCGATGCGGTCGGCAAGCGCGGTGCGGATAAGGGCCTCGTCGACGGGCGCGGCGGCGGTGATACGGGCATTCTGCGCCTTGCCCTGCAGATCGGCGACGACCAGCCAGCTCTCGCCGGCAAGCGGATCGGCAGCATCGACCATCGCGCCGGAACCGTTGGCGAGCACGAAGCGGCCGCGCTCGCCGCGGGCTCTGGCGACACGATCCGGCCAGGCATGGATCAGCAAGGCGCCGGGCGCGCCTGGCGAGTCTGCCCTTGCCCCGCCTGCCTGCTTGGCCAGGCGTGCGGCAAGTTGCCGGGCGGCACCGGCGCGCGGCGATTTTTCTGCGCGGAAGCGGATCAGCCGCCGTTCCAAATCTGTGCTGTCGCCGCCAAGCCCGCGCTCCGTCAAAAGCACGGCAAGGATCGCCGCTTCCTGCGCCTGCCCGATCTCAGCCGCTTCGGCCACCATGTGCGCGAGCCGCACGGGCAGAGCGAGCTTGCGCATCGCCGCGCCCGCCTCCGTCAAGCGGCCGGCGTCATCGATTGCATGCAGCGCTTTGAGCAACACCCTCGCTTCGTTAAGCGCCGGCGCCGGCGGCGGGTCGAGGAAGGACAGGCTCGACGGATCGGCGATGCCGAAAGCGGCGCAGTCGAGCAACATGCCGGAAAGGTCAGCCTCGAGGATTTCCGGCGGTGTGAAGGCGGGCAGCGCCGCCGTCTGCTCGGCACGCCACAATCGGATGGCGACGCCCGGCTGCGTTCGTCCGGCGCGGCCGGCCCGCTGATCGGCGGAAGCCTTGCTGACGCGCACCGTTTCCAGCCGGGTCAGGCCGCTTGCCGGCTCGTAGCGCGGCAGGCGCGACAGGCCGCAATCGATGACGACGCGCACGCCGTCGATGGTGATCGAGGTCTCGGCGATCGAGGTCGCCAGCACCACTTTACGGCGGCCAGGCGACGCCGGTTTGATCGCGGCATCCTGCGCCCTGTTGTCCAACTGGCCATAGAGCGGAACGATGTCGGTATCGGCACCGAGGCGATCTTCTAGCCGCTCTGCGGTGTGCTCGATCTCGCGCTGTCCGGGCAGGAAAGCGAGCACGCTGCCCTGCTCGGCGGCTAAAGCCGAGCGAACCGCCTTGGCCATCGCGTCCTCGACCGCCATGCCGGCCGGCCGCTCGTCATAGCGGATGTCGACCGGGAAGGCGCGGCCCTCGCTTTCGACCACCGGCGCCCCGGCCAGTAGTTTTGCGACGCGCGCGCCGTCGAGCGTCGCCGACATCACCAGCAGGCGCAGATCCGGCCGCAACGCGCCCTGAACATCGAGCGCCAGCGCGAGGCCGAAATCGCCGTCGAGCGAACGCTCGTGGAATTCATCGAAGATTACCGCCGCAACGCCGGGCAGTTCGGGATCGTCGAGGATCATGCGCGACAGCACGCCTTCGGTGACGACGAGGATCTTTGTCCGCGGCGAAGTGCGGTTCTCCATGCGCATCGCATAGCCGACTGTACCGCCCGGCTCCTCACCGACAAGCTCGGCCATGCGGCGGGCGGCGGCGCGGGCCGCCAGCCGGCGCGGCTCCAGCAGCACGATCCTGCTTTCGCCGAGCCAGGGCGCGTCGAGCAGCGCCAGCGGCACCAGCGTCGTCTTGCCGGCGCCGGGCGGCGCCACCAGCACGGCGCTGTTGCGCCCGGCGAGCGCCTCGCCGAGCACCGGCAGCACGGCGGATACCGGGAGTTCCGGCAAAATTCCTCTGTTCATGGCGTCCGCATATCAGCGGCCACGGTGAGCGCGCAACCTGTCCCGGAATTGCCTAAAGCCTGGTGCGCGTGAACGGGTTCCAGCGCACGGTGCCCAGCCGTACCTCCTCGCGAACCATGGTCAGCAGGCCCGAGGCGCCGAGCACCGCAAGGCCGGCCAGCGTCAGCAGGTCGGGATCTTCCCGGAAGAACAACGAGCCCAGCACCACCGCCCAGACGATCTGTGAATAATGCGTCGGCGCGATCCGGTTGGCGGGCGCGTATTTGGCCGCGAGAAGCTGCAACAGCTGACCGCCGGCGGTGAAGGCGCCGGCCATGACCAGCCAGATCAGCTGATTGCCATCCGGCAAGGTGAACGACGTTGCCGCCACACCGAGGCCATTGAAGAGCAGGCCATAGCCGACAAGCACGCCGAGCATCGTCGTGCGCTTCTCCTGCTGCGCCAGCGACCGCATCAGGATGACGCTGGTGGCGGCAAGAAAGGCGATGGCAAAGGCCGCGAGGTGGCCGAGATGAAGTTCGCGGAAACCCGGCCTGACAACCAGCATGACGCCGGCAAAGCCGGCGACCACGGCGAGCCATCGCCACGGCCCAACCTTCTCCTTCAGGATGAGAGTGGAGAGGATGGTGACGAACAACGGCGCCAGGAAAATCAACGCGTAGACTTCCGCCAGCGGAATGGTGGTGAAGGCATAGACGCTGAGCACGCCCGATGCGATGCCTGCCCAGGCGCGGGCCTGCACGGCCCAGGGCCGGCTGGTGCGCCAGAAGTCGCGCCAGCGCTCATCGGCAGGCCTTGTGAAGAACAGGAAACAGCCGGCAAACAAGGTTACGAAGAAGCCGATCTCGAAGACGGTGAACTGCCCGCCCAGGCTCTTGATGACGGCATCGCTCCACGAATAGCTTGCATAGGCGATGAGGGCGAGCAGGATTCCGTTCGGCACGTTCCAATTCCGGGAGAAAAGAAGTGAAGATACTGGCGCTGGGGGCTCATCCCGACGATATCGAGATATTCATGTTCGGTACGCTGGCCGCCTATGCCGCGCTAGGCGCAGAGCTGACTTTTGCGATAGCCACGGACGGAGCCAAGGGCGGCACGGGCGATCCGAAGGCGCTTGTCAAAGCGCGGCGCGAGGAAGCGACCGAGGCGGCCACCCTGCTCGGCGTCACACCGCGTTTCCTCGATTTCCCCGACGGGGCGCTGGTTGCGGATGCCGCATTGATCGGCACACTCAAGGCGCTGATCGGCGAGGTGCAACCCGACCTCGCGATCACGCATGCGCCGAACGACTATCACGGCGACCACCGCGCGCTGTCGGATGGCGTGCGCATCGCGGCGTCCTTCGAGGTACCGGTGCTGCATGCCGACACACTGGGCGGCACAGGTTTCTCGCCGTCGCATTACGTCGACATTTCCAGCCACTGGGACCTCAAGGCGCAGGCCATTCTCGCGCATCGCTCACAGGGGCCCGAGCATTATCTCAACGGTGCACGCATGCAGAACGCGTTCCGCGCCGGCCAATGCAACGGCGCGCCCGGCGCGCTGGCCGAGGCGTTCCGGTTCGAGCCCCTCTTCCCCTTTGCCGACATCCGCGAGCTGCTGCCTCCGGCGCCGCGGATCCGGCCGGTCACGGTGGGCCCGAAGACCGTCAGGTAGCCGGCTGAAGCACGAGCCGCCAAGCACCAACAGTTATTTCCCAACGATTTCAAGCACCGCTTTCGTCATGCTGCGGCGCAGCAACGAATTCGCTTGCGTTGTTTAGTAAAAAGAGCATCACTAAACAAATTACTAAACATCGGCGACGCGGCGCGCGCCATGTTCAGGCCCTCGGAGGAGCGAGGTTGAGGCTTTTGAAACCGTCATCCGGACGCGTTTCGCAAATGGGAGGTAAGGCATGAAATCGACCTTGAAACTGGCGTTGGGACTGGCCTCGGCGGCACTCGCGTCGACCGCCGTCTCGAACGCGGCGCATGCGGAAGACCTGACGCTTTGCTGGGCGGCCTGGGATCCGGCCAACGCGCTCGTGGAACTGTCCAAGGACTTCACCAAGGAAACCGGCATCGGCATGAAGTTCGAATTCGTGCCGTGGACCAACTATGCCGACCGCTTCCTTAACGAGCTCAACTCACACGGCAAGCTCTGCGACCTGATCATCGGCGACAGCCAGTGGATCGGCGGCGCGGCCGAGAACGGTCATTACGTCAAGCTGAACGACTTCTTCGACAAGGAGAAGATCAGCATGGACGACTTCGTGCCGGCGACCGTCGTCGGCTATTCCGAATGGCCGAAGAACACGCCGAGCTACTGGGCGCTGCCGGCCATGGGCGACGTGGTCGGCTGGACCTATCGCAAGGACTGGTTCTCGCGGCCGGAACTGCAGAAGGAGTTCAAGGAGAAATATGGCTGGGACCTCGCCCCGCCGACGACCTTCGACCAGCTGAAGCAGATCGCCGAGTTCTTCCAGAAGCGGCAGATCGACGGCAAGACCGTCTATGGCGCCTCGATCTACACCGAGCGAGGCTCGGAAGGCATCACCATGGGCGCCATGGACGTGCTTTACAGCTACGGCTTCCAGTATGAGAACCCGAAGAAGCCCTATGAGATGGACGGCTTCGTCAATTCCGAGAAATCGGTGAAGGGGCTGGAATTCTACAAGGCGCTCTATGATTGCTGCACGCCGCCCGGCGCCTCCAACAGCTACATGGGCGAAGGCGTCGATGCCTTCAAATCCGGCCAGGTGGCAATGCACATGAACTTCGCCTTCACCTGGCCCGGCCTGCAGAAGGACGAGAATGTCGGCGGCGACAAGATCGGTTACTTCGCCAATCCGAAAGGTCCCGACGGCGACCAGTTCGCGCAGCTCGGCGGCCAGGGCATTTCGGTGGTTTCCTACTCCGACAAGCAGGAATCGGCGCTGAAGTACATCAAGTGGTTCGCCAACAAGGACGTGCAGGCCAAGTGGTGGTCGCTCGGCGGCTATTCCTGCCTGAATTCCGTCGTCAAGGATCCGAAGTTCCCGTCCAGCCAGCCCTATGCGCAGGCCTTCCTCGACTCCATGGCGATCGTGAAGGACTTCTGGGCAGAGCCGAGCTACGCGCCGCTGCTGCAGGCCTCGCAGAAGCGCTTCCACGACTATGTCGTCGCCGGCCAGGGCTCGGCCAAGGATGCGCTCGACGGCCTCGTCAAGGACTGGACGCAGATCTTCCAGGACGACGGCAAGATGTAAGGCTCCTCCCGAGCAGGTGCGTCCCGTGCCGCCTTGGCACGGGACGCAGTTCAGATAAATTTCATCGCCGAGGCTGACCAGTGACCGATGCAGGACTAACCATGCTCAATCGGACTGCGGACAACGCTGCGCGGGCCACACCCGAGCCGTTGGCCAGGAAGATCCGGGGCATCAGCGACAAGGGCCTCGCCTGGCTGTTCATTTCGCCGACGATCCTTCTGCTTTTAGCCATCAACATCTTCCCGCTGTTCTGGGCGATTTACCTCTCCTTCACCAATTACCGCGCCAACCGCCCGAACGAAGTGGTCAAGAATCTCGGGCTTTCCAACTACAGGCGCATCCTCGGCGACCAGGATATCTGGATCGCAATGCAGACGACGGCGCATTTCGTCTTCTGGACCATCCTGCTGCAGACGGTGCTCGGCTTCACGCTCGCCTGGCTGATCGACCGGAAATTCCGCGGCCACGCCTTCTGGACCACGATCATCCTGGTGCCGATGATGCTGTCGCCGGCGGTGGTCGGCAATTTCTGGCGCTTCCTCTACGAGCCGCAGATCGGACTGTTCGCCTACGCCATCTCATTCCTCACCGGCATCCCGCCGACGAATGTCCAGATGCTGTCCAATGTCGAGCTGGCGCCATGGGCGATCATCATCGTCGACTCCTGGATGTGGACGCCTTACGTGATGCTGATTTGCCTCGCGGGTCTGCGCTCCATCCCAGAATACATTTATGAAGCGGCCGAGGTCGACCGCGCCTCCAACTGGCGGCAGTTCTGGTCGATCACCCTGCCGATGGCGCTGCCCTTCATCATGCTGGCCGTGCTGTTCCGCGGCATCGAGAACTTCAAGATGTTCGACATGGTCAACCTGCTCACCGGCGGCGGACCGGGCTCGACCACCGAGGTCGCCTCGATCACGCTGAAGCGGCAGGCCTTCGAAAGCTGGCGCACCGGCTATTCCTCGGCCTTCGCCATCATCCTGTTCGTCGCGGTGTTCGGCCTTGCCAACATCTACGTCAAGGCACTCAACAAGGTGAAGCAGAGATGAGCCTGACCACCGCCCATTCCGTCGTCGCACCTTCGACGAACTCGAAGCGGATCGCCGGCGTGCTCGTCGTCGGCTACGCGCTGATCTCGATCGTGCCGCTCTTGTGGATCTTCGCCACCAGCTTCAAGACGCCGCCGGATTCGATTGCCTATCCGCCGAAGATCGTCTTCCAGCCTAGCATCGAAGGCTACTGCAACCTGTTCACGACCCGCACCAGGCAGACGCCAGAATACATCAACGCGCTCGGACCGGCGACCGGCTTCTGCGACGAGACGGTGCGCAAGCGCAACATGGTGATCGCCGGCCCGTCGAACTTCCTGCCGCGCTTCGTCAACTCGCTGATCATCGCCTTCGGCTCGACCTTCTGCGCGGTGTTCCTCGGCACGCTCTCGGCCTACGGCTTCTCGCGCTTCAAGGTGCCTTTGGCAGACGACCTCCTGTTCTTCATCCTGTCGACGCGCATGATGCCGCCGATCGCCGTCGCGATCCCGATCTATCTGATGTACCGCGAGCTCGGCCTCTCCGACACCGCGCTCGGCATGATCCTGCTCTACACCGCGGTCAATGTCTCGCTGGCGGTCTGGCTGCTCAAGGGCTTCATCGACGAGATCCCGCGCGAATACGAAGAAGCGGCGATGATCGACGGCTATACGCGGCTGCAGGCCTTCTGGCGCACGGTGCTGCCGCAGGCGACCACCGGCATTGCCGCGACCGCCATCTTCTGCCTGATCTTTGCCTGGAACGAATATGCGTTCGCCGCGCTTCTGACCTCCGGCACGGCGCAGACGGCGCCGCCCTTCATCCCGACCATCATCGGCGAAGGCGGCCAGGACTGGCCGGCAGTCGCCGCCGGCACGACGATATTCCTGGTGCCGATCCTGGTCTTCACCATCCTGCTCCGCAAGCAATTGCTGCGCGGCATCACCTTCGGCGCGGTGCGCAAATGAGCACAATCCAGCCTGCAAAACGCAAATCGCGTTGGCCCGTCTGGGCAAGACGCGGCCTGATGGAAAACATCGCCACCGCGATCATCGCCATCGGCTTTTTGATGCTGTTCCAGCCTTTGGCGCTGTCGCTCTACAGCTATTCCTTCGTCACCATGCTCGCCGGCACCGCCATGTTCATCGTCGTCTCGAAATTCCCGGAATAAAAATGGCCGAGATCCGTGTTCAGAATCTGAGGAAGGCCTTCGGCGAGTTCGTCGCCGTGCAGGATTCCAATTTCGTCGTCGAGGATGGCGAGTTCTTCGTCATGCTCGGGCCGTCGGGCTGCGGCAAGACGACGACGCTCCGCATGATCGCCGGCCTCGAACTGCCCACCGGCGGCAAGATCCTGCTCGGCGGCGAGGACGTCACCATGCGCCGGGCGCGCGAGCGTGACATCGCCTTCGTCTTCCAGCTCTTCGCGCTCTATCCGCATATGAATGTGCGCAAGAACATCGACTTCCCGCTGCTGGCGCAAGGCATGGCGTCGGCCGAGATCCGCGCCCGCGTCCAGGAGACCGCGAAGCTGCTGCGCATCGACCACCTGCTCGACAAGTCGGTCTCCGGTCTTGCCGGCGGCGACCGTCAACGCGTCGCGCTCGGCCGCGCCATCGTCAGGCGACCGAAATGTTTCCTGATGGATGAGCCGCTTGGAACCCTCGACACCGAGTTCCGCGATTTGATGGTGCATGAGCTGCGCGAGCTGCACAACCGCATCCACGCCACCACCGTCTATGTCACGCACGACCAGATGGAAGCGATGTCGATGGCCGACAAGATAGCGGTGATGAACCACGGCGTCATCGAGCAGTTCGGCAGCCCGCGCGAGATTTACGACCGGCCGGCCACGATGTTCGTCGCCGATTTCATCGGCTCGCCGCCGATGAACTTCTTGCGCTTCGGCGGTGGGCTCGCGAAGGGTGCGAAGGAGATCGTCGTGCAGGGCGCCAGGGTGACGGTCCCGGAAGTGCGCGAGGATATTGCGCCGGCCGACATGGCGCTTGGCATCCGCCCCGAGCACATCCGCTTCGACGATGCCTCGAAGCTGCGCGGCGCGATCTACGGCACCGAATATCTCGGCACCACGCAGATCGTCGCGGTGGAGACGGCTGACGGCATCATCAAGGCCCGGGTGCCGGCCGGAATCCATCTAAATACGGGCGAACAGGTAGGGCTGGCATTGAGCAGCGCGCGGCTGTCGCTGTTCGAGAAAGGCACTGGACGCGCGGTGAAAACCGTCATGTACGATCAGGCAGTGGAGGCGCGCCATGGCTGACGTGCAGATTCAGGGTGTGACCAAAAGCTTCGGCGAGACAGTCGCGGTCAGCGATCTCGACCTGCAGATCAAGGACGGCGAGTTCGTCGTGCTGCTCGGCCCGACCGGCGCCGGGAAGACGACGACGCTCAGGCTGATCGCAGGGCTCGAGCGGCCGGACAGCGGCACGATCCAGATCGGCGGCCACGATGCGACGGGGCTGTCGCCGGCCGAGCGCGACACGGCCTTCGTCTTCCAGCAATATTCGCTCTACCCGCATCTTTCGGTCTTCGACAACCTCGCCTTCCCGCTGCGCTCGCCGGCGCGGCGTTTTCCGGAGGAAGCAATCCGCCGCCGCGTCGAGGAAGTCGCGCGGATGGTGCGCATCGACCACAAGCTCAACAACCGCTCGACCAGGCTTTCGGGCGGCGAGATGCAACGCGTCGCCATCGGCCGCGCGCTGGTGCGAAAGCCCTCGATCTATTTGATGGACGAGCCGCTGTCCTCGCTCGACGCCAAGCTGCGCGCCGATCTCAGGCTCGAGCTGAAGCGCATCCAGTCCGAGCTCGGCGCCACCATGCTCTATGTCACGCACGACCAGATCGAGGCGATGACCATGGCCGACCGCATCGGCATCCTTTCCGAGGGCGTGCTGGTGCAGATCGGCACGCCGCGCGCGATCTATTCCGAGCCGGCAAACCTTCATGTCGCGGCTCGCCTTGGCCAGCCGGCGATCAACCTTCTGCCGGCAGGGCTGCTGCCCGACGGCGGCGCGCCAACCGGCACGACGACGATCGGCGCGCGCACCGAACATCTCGCGATCGAAAAGGCGGCGAACGGCCATGCCGACGGCGTCGTCGACTGGGTCGAGCATCTCGGCGACCAGAACCACCTGCATGTCACGGTGGGCGCCAAGAAGCTGGTGACGCTGACCGATCCCGACACGCCGCTCGCAAAGGGGGACAGAGTGACGATCCGCTATCGCTCGCCGCTTTATTTTGGTTCGGACGGTCAAAGATTGATGTAGCCGGCGCACCCGCACTTTTTGACGACCCGCAGATACGGACTCGACGAATCCATGAAGCACTTTTTCAACCGCAAGGACTCGATCGTTACCGAAGCGCTGGACGGTTTTCTGGCCACTGCCGGCTCCGGCACGCTGGCGCGGCTCGACGGCTATCCCGAGATCAAGGTCGTGCTGCGCGCCGACTGGGACAAGGCGAAGGTGAGCGTCGTTTCCGGCGGTGGCGCGGGGCATGAGCCGTCGCATGCGGGCTTCGTCGGCGCTGGCATGCTGACGGCGGCAGTCTCCGGCGAGATCTTTGCTTCGCCGAGTGTCGAGGCGGTGCTGGCGGCGATCCGCGCGACGACCGGGCCGGCCGGCTGCCTGCTGATCGTCAAGAACTACACCGGCGACCGCCTCAACTTCGGCCTCGCCGCAGAAAAGGCCCGCGCCGAGGGCTTCGCGGTCGACATGGTGATCGTCGGCGACGACATCGCGCTGCCCGACATCGCACAGCCGCGCGGCATCGCCGGCACGCTGTTCGTGCACAAGATCGCCGGACATCTTTCCGAATCCGGCCATGACCTAGCCTCGGTCGCGGCGGCAGCGCGGGCGGCGGCGAAGGACATCGTTTCGCTCGGCATCTCGCTCTCCTCCTGCTCGATCCCCGGCCAGACCCACGAGGACCGCTTCGGCGCCGGCGATGGCGAACTCGGTCTCGGCATCCATGGCGAGCCGGGCGTGGAGCGCATAACCCTGCAGAGCGCCAGTGCGCTCGTCGCCATCATGGCCGACCGCCTCGCGGCCCGGCTCGATGCCGGCAGCCGCTATGCCTTGCTGATCAACAATCTCGGATCGGTACCGCCGCTCGAAATGTCGTTGATCGCCAATGCCGTGCTGGCCTCGCCGCTGGCAAAAGCGGTGACGCTGACGATCGGTCCCGGACATCTGATGACCGCGCTCAACATGAACGGGTTTTCGCTGTCGCTGATCAGGCTCGAGGCGGAGCGCGAGGCGGCGCTGCTGGCGCCGGTCGGCCCGCATGCCTGGCTGCCGGCCAGGCCGGTTCGCCCGCCGGTCGTGGTGGCCACAGCCCAGCCGGCAGGTCGCGACATCGCCAAGGCGGCCAGCCGTGACGCCGGCGCCGAGCGGCTGATTGCTGCGGTCTGCGAGAAGCTGATCTCGCTCGAGGAGGCTCTGAATGGCCTCGACGCCAAAGCCGGCGACGGCGACACCGGATCGACGGTGGCGACCGGCGCACGCAGCGTGCTCGACCGCGTCGACACGCTGCCGCTTGCGGACAAGGCCGCAACTCTCGCCACAATCGGCGATACATTGGGAACTTCCATGGGCGGTTCCAGCGGCGTGCTTTTGTCGATCTTCTTCACGGCTGCCGCACAGTCGCTCAACGGCGGCGCGCCGCTCAGCAAGGCGCTGCTCGCCGGCCTTGACCGCATGACCTTCTACGGCGGCGCGAAGCTCGGCGACCGCACAATGGTCGACGCGCTGGAGCCGGCTCTGAAGGCGCTCGACACGAACGGGCTGGAGGCGGCTGCTTCGGCCGCGCGGAGCGGCGCGCAGGCGACGGTGGCGATGCAGAAGGCGAAGGCCGGTCGCTCGGCCTATATCGGCCGCCAGCTTGACATAGCGGATCCGGGCGCGTTTGCAGTTGCCGAGGCGTTCGCGGCCGTGGTGGCCATGTTCGCCCCGGCATGAAGGACAGGCGATGGCCGCATCCGATTTCTCACAATTGATCGCGGCGACTGCGGATACGATCGCGGCGCATGCCCACGAGCTGACCGCGCTCGACCAGGCGATCGGCGACGGCGACCATGGTCTGAACATGAAGCGCGGCTTCGATGCGGTGCGCGCCGAAAAGGCCGCAATCGCGGCAAAACCGCTGCCGGACGCGCTGACCGCGGTCGGCACCAAGCTGGTGATGACCGTCGGTGGAGCCTCCGGGCCCTTGTTCGGTACTCTGTTCATGGCGCTCGGCAAGGAACTGTCCGGCACGCCCGACCGCGCCGCGCTGACAGCGGCGCTGGGTAAGGCGATCGAGGCGGTTTCGGCGCGCGGCAAATCGCAGCCGGGGCAAAAAACGATGCTCGACGTGCTGCAGCCGGTGTATGAGGCACTGGCGCAGGGCAAGACGGCTGCCGCAATCGCAGACGCTGCCGACAAGGCGGCCGAAGCCACCGTGCCGATGAAGGCCTTGCGTGGGCGCGCCTCTTTCCTGGGGGAGCGCTCGATCGGGCATATGGACGCCGGGGCGCGCTCGACCGCGCTCTTGGTGCGCGCAGTCGCTGAAGCGATCGAGGGTTCTTGATGAGCAATGTCGGTATCGTCATCGTCTCGCATTCGCCGCTTGTCGCCGAAGGCACGGCCGACATGGTGCGCCAGATGGTGGGCGACGAAGTGCCGCTTGCATGGTGCGGCGGAAACGGCCATGGCGGGCTGGGCACCAGCGTCGAGGCGATCATGGGCGCGATCGACAAGGCCTGGTCGGAAGCGGGCGTCGCCATCCTGGTCGATCTCGGCGGCGCCGAGACCAACAGCGAGATGGCGGTCGAAATGATCGGCGAGCCGCGATCCCGCAGAATAGTCGTCTGCAATGCGCCGATCGTCGAGGGTGCGGTGATGGCGGCGACGGAATCGTCCGGCGGCGCATCGCTCAAGGAAGTGGTGGCGACGGCGCATGAATTGTCGCCGTCGTGAGTGAACGGGAATCGACTGAATGTCCGCATCCGCCGAAGCCACGGTTCTGATCACCCACGAGGTGGGCCTGCACGCGCGCCCTTCGGTGAAGTTCACCAAGCTCGCCAAGTCGTTCACGGCCGAGGTGGAGGTGGCAGTCGCCGCCAACGGCCCCTGGTTCGATGCCAAGAGCATCGTCAAGGTCATGGCGGCCAAGGCGCCGAAAGGAACCGTGCTGCACATAAGGGCGCGAGGCGACGGCGCAAGCAACGCGGTCGAAGCGCTGGTCGGCCTGGTGCAGCGCGATTTCGACGAGGATGCGGATCATGCCCGCTCCGCTTGAGCCGGGTCTGCCGCCCTCTCAATCCGCAAGGAATGCGGGCCATGCGGATTGAGGGCATCCCTGCCTCTCCCGGCTACGCCGAAGGGCCGCTGTTCAACCTCGACCGTCCACCGGCTGCTTATGTGGCCAAGGCGAGCGAGGCGGAGGAGAAAGCAGCGCTGAAGGCGGCCATCGGCAGGGCGGTGAGCCGGCTGACCTCGCTTGTCGAGACGGCCGATGGCGATGCCGCCGGCATCCTCGAATTCCACATCGCCATGCTGGAGGACGTCGCGCTGAGCGCGCCCGCCTTCGCGGCGCTCGGCTCCGGAGAGCCGGCCGACGCTGCCTGGCGGCAAGCACTGGATGCCGAGATCGCCGGCTATGAGGCGTCCGACCAGGACTATTTCCGGGCACGCGCCTCGGACTTGCGCGACATCCGCGACCAGGTGCTGCGAGCGCTGAGCGAGGATAGCGAGACCGCGGCGCCCCTCGGCGCCATCCTCTATGGCCTGGACATCGCGCCGACGCGTTTCCTCGAAACCGACTGGAGCAGAGGCGGCGGCATTGCGCTCGAGGCCGGCAGCACCGCCAGCCATGTCGCCATGCTGGCACGCTCGCGCGGCGTGCCGATGGTGGTGGGGATTGGTGCCTTTGCGGACGAGCCCACCGGAAACGCGCTCCTCGACGCCGAGCATGGCGGCATCGTGCTCTCGCCCTCGCCGAAGGAGATCGAGGCGTTCCGGCAATCATCCTCCTCCTTCGCGGCGCGACAAGGCCAGGCGCAGACTTTTCTCGCCCAGCCGGCGGCGACCAAGGCCGGCACGTCGGTGCGGGTGCAGGTAAACATTGCCTACCCTTCCGATGTCGACGGCATCGACATTGCGACCTGTGATGGCGTCGGGCTCATGCGCACCGAATTCCTGTTCGGCAAGGCCCTGCCGGACGAGGAGACACAGTACCAAGCCTACCGCAAGGTGCTGGAATGGGCCGGAGAAAAACCGGTGACCATCCGCACCATCGATGCCGGCGGCGACAAACCGATCCCCGACTTCACCGTCGAGGAGACCAACCCGTTTCTCGGCCTGCGCGGTATCAGGCTGTCGCTGGCGCGGAGCGACATCTTCCGGGTGCAAATCCGGGCATTGCTGCGCGCCGCCGTCCACGGCAATCTGAAGGTGATGTTTCCGATGATCGCCAGGGCCGAAGAGCACAGGCAGGCCGCCGCGTTGTTTGCGGAGGAGGAGGCCGCTCTCGCGTCGCGCGGTGTTGCGCACAAGCTGCCGCCGCTGGGCATCATGGTCGAGGTCCCTTCGGTGGCCATCGCGCCGGAGGCTTTTGCCGACGTTGCCTTCTTCTCGATCGGCTCCAACGACCTGACGCAATATGTGATGGCAGCCGCGCGTGACAACGCCGCCGTTGCACATCTCAACGCTGTCCGCCATCCGGCTGTGATGCGGCTGATCGCTTCGGTCGCGGCCTTCGGGCGCGAGAAAGGAATTCCGGTCAGCCTCTGTGGCGATGCGGGCGGCGATCCGGCCGCCATTCCGGCGCTGATTGAGGCCGGCCTGCGCGACCTATCGGTGTCTCCGGCGCAACTCGCCATGGCCAAGGCGGCCATAGCGGACGTCCCGGTGTAAGCACAGCATGGCCAGGCCAGCCAAGATACAAGAAGCCGGCGCGGAAGACGCGATCCGCGCGTATAAGACCATCCTGTCGCAAGTCATCGACCAGCGGCCTTCCGGCATGCGCCAGCGACTTGCCGATGCGCTCGGCAAGCATCGCAGTTTCGTCACGCAAATCTCCAGCCCGGCCTATTCGATCCCCATCCCGTCGAAGCATTTGCCGGCTATCTTTTCCGTCTGCCATTTCAGCCCGGCCGAGCGCGACCAGTTCCTGGCCGCCTACCACCAGGCGCATCCGGGCAAGCTGCCGGCGGCTTCGGGTCCGCGCAAGACGCGCCACGTCTCGCTCATCGTGCCGGATTTCGGCGACGACAAGCAGAACGCAGCGCTCGACCGAGCGATCAACGAATTCATCCAGAAGATCACCAGCATCGCCGGCAGGGGCAGCGGCTGAGCGAGGACCTATTCGGGAGGACTGCCATGAAGAAGTTTCTGAATTCGGTGGACACGGTCCTCACCGAAAGCCTTGATGGCTTCGTCGGCGCGCATTCCGACATCCTCGCGCTCGGCGACGAGCACAAATTCGTTCGCCGCAAGACGCTGAAACCGGGCAAGGTAGCGCTGATCTCGGGTGGCGGCTCCGGCCACGAGCCGCTGCATGGCGGGCTGGTTGGCCACGGCATGCTCGACGCCGCCTGCCCCGGCCAGGTCTTCACCTCGCCGACGCCCGACCAGATGCTCGCGGCCGCGCAAGCCGTCGACACCGGCGCCGGCTGCCTGTTCATCGTCAAAAACTATGAAGGCGACGTGATGAATTTCGACATGGCCGCCGAAATATCGGACGGCGTTCTGCAGGTGGTGACCAATGACGACGTCGCGGTCGAGAATTCGTCCTACACCACCGGTCGGCGCGGCGTGGCCGGCACGCTGGTGGTGGAGAAGATCGTCGGCGCCGCGGCCGAGCAAGGCATGCCACTGCCCGAGCTCAAGGCGCTGGGCGACCGCGTCAACGCCTCGACGCGCTCGATGGGCGTGGCGCTGACCAGTTGCACGGTGCCGGCTGCGGGCAGGCCGACCTTCGACATTGGCGACAACGAGATGGAATTCGGCGTCGGCATCCATGGCGAGCCCGGCCGGCGGCGCGATGATCTGAAGAGTGCCGACGCCATCGCCGAGGAGATCTGCACGGCAATCCTCGGCGATCTTGGTGACCGCGCCAGGGGACCGGCGCTTCTTTTCGTCAACGGCTTCGGCGGCACGCCGTCGATGGAGCTTTATTTGATGTACAACAGCGCGCGAAAAATCTTCGAGAAGAGAGGCGTGACGGTGACCCGCTCGCTGGTCGGCTCCTATGTCACCTCGCTCGACATGGCAGGCTGCTCGATCACGCTGACGGTGCTCGAGGATGAGACGACGGCGCTTTGGGACGCTCCGGTGCACACGGCGGCGCTGCGCTGGGGGATGTAGCGTCGCGCGGGCTTTTCTGCGACCATGGTCGCCTGTTGTTCGCGATATTGCCCGGTTGATGCTGCTCCCGCTTTCACCTGCCGAAGAAAAGCTGCTGCTCGAATTTGCCGATCCGGAGGCGCCGTCCGAGCGGGGCGGGGCCCTCTCGGCAAGCAGCCTCATGGCGCTGCTCGCCAATGCCGAGTTCCACGGCGTGCTGCCGATCATGCTGCGCAAGCTTCGGGAAATCGGCGAGGCCGATCTGCCGAACGATGCCGCCCTGCGGCAAAAACTCTCCGGGCTTCGCGATCAGGCTACACTGGCGACCGGGCAGTCGATGCTGCTGCAATATCACGGCGACCGCATCATGAAGGCCTTGGCCGCGAAAGGCGTTGCGGCTCGCATCGTCAAGGGCCCGGTGTTCGCGCGCAAGCTTTATCGCCATGCTGCCGATCGGCCGTTCACCGACATCGACATACTTGTCGATCCGGCCAGCATCGGCGAGGCCAACAACGTGATCGCCGAATGCGGCTTCACGCTTGCCAGTGGCGAGGCCGAATCGCATGAGTTGCAGGAGTTCAAGTGGCTGGAGAAGGAGAACTCCAGCCTGCTGATCGAGCTGCATGGCAATCTGGTGCATGACACCGGCATGCGGCGGCGCCTGTCGCTCGGCTTCCGCGAGTTGCAGATCATTGACGGCGGCCAGGCCGACACGCCGGCGTCGCTGCTCACCATCGCCATCGTTCATGCCGCCGGAGGCCACAAATTCCACCGGCTGCAGCTCTGTATCGACGTGCTGCAAGGTGTGCGCGCGCTGCAATCGCCGGAAGCCGAAGCGCGCCTTCTCGATGCCGCGCGTATGACCGGCATCGAGCTCGAGCTGGCGACCGTGCTCAATGTGACCGGGCGGCTGTTCGACGAGCCGCGCGCGATCGCCCTTGCCAACCGCATCAAGCCCGATCTGTCGATACGGCTCGCCAAATGGCTGATCACCGGCAACGTGCTGCTCAGGGTCAATTCGCGGGACAAGATGCGCTCGCGCCTTAGCCGCGACGCCTTCCGCTGGGTCCAGCGGCTTGCCCGGCCAAGGCCCTATCCGGCCTGAAAGCCCGTTTGGAGATCTACTCCTCCACCGCGCCGCGGATCAGCCCCGCTGCATCGGCCGGGCTTGAGCCGACTTCCAGGGTGAAAGTGGGGACGGCCCTGACCAGTGCCGCGATCGACGCCATCCGTCGTTGCTGCATCGGCAACAGGCCGGTCAGGCCGGTCCTGACATTGTCGGTGGCAAGCGCGACCATCGCATCGGTCCTGGCCAAGCGCGTGAGCCGGGTGTGGCCGTCGGTCGAGCGCGCCAGATGCAGCAGCGCCGAGACCGGCCTGGGACGGACGTCCTCGATGCGAATGATCTCGGCGAGACGCTCCAGCGAGACGGCCTGCTCGCCCTCGGCGTCCCATCTGTCGCCAAGGCAGGGCGAGAGGAATGGCAGCATCGCCGCGGTGTTGCGATGGATCTTCACCTTACGCGGCATGCCCCAGGCTAGGGTGCCTTCAGATGTTGCACCGAGGATCATCACATCGTCCGAGCATAGGCCGAAGCCCTGCGATGCCAGCGCCATTGAAGTTGTCGACTTGCCAGTGCCGCTCGGCGCATGGATTAGCACGAGCGCCCCGCTATCGGGCAGCGTCAGACCGGCGGTATGGAGCATGTACTGCCCGCCGGAATCGAGCGCGGCATCCAGCACCATCATCAGCAGCGTCCATTTGACCTTGCTGTCGGGATGAACGCGGATTTCGGCCGAGCCCTCGTCGGCACGGATCGAGGCCGTCTGGAGGCCGGGAAAGACCAGATGGACGACGTCGTCGGCGTCGATGATGCGGCAATGGCCGTCCAGCGGCACTTCGCCGTCGAAGGCGAGCTTCCCCTCCGGGTTTTCGGGCAGCGCCGACGTTTCGAGGATATCGATGCGAAAGCCGGGTTCGACCGCTTCATTGACGCGCAATGTGCCGAGCATCAGATCGAAGCTCGGCCAGAGCTCGGCGCGCTCTGCCGATATGCCGATGACCTGGCCGTTCAGGTCATAGCAAACGGTGGCTGCGGCGCCGGTCAAGCGGCGCGCGCCTTCACGCTGCCGCCGGGGTGGCGATAGATTTCAACCATGTCGGGAAGGCTGTCGCTGACCACCGGCTTGCCGTCGAGGCAAACCCAGCAATGCGCCGAAAGGCGCGGCTCATGCATCGATTTGGCATCGACACCGAAATGGAGGTCGGGGTTGAAACCCGCCATCCGCAGGAAGCGGAAACCGAGCAGCCCTTCCCTCAGGCATCTGCGATCACGCATCACCCAGGGATGCCGAACCGTGCGGTTGACGCGGCTGACGACGTAGCTCCATGGCAGGCCACGATAGGGTGTGCGCAATTGCAGCGGCGCCAATTTCAGCACGCTTTCGAAGTCGCGCCGGACGACCAGTACCGGTATCAGCCGGGCGCTGAGCCACAGATGAGTGCGGAACAGGGCGCGCAGGAACGGTCCGCCGGCCATCACGCGCCCGGGTCGGCAAGGATGCCTTCGGCCACCAGCTCGGCGGCCAGCGCCGTCATGTCGTCGCCGAGCGTCGCCTTGTCGACCTCGAATTCTTCCGACAGCAGATCGACGATGTGGTCGAGGCTGCGGGCGCCGTCGACCTTGTCGAGGAACGCTTCGGTGGTGCCGTTGCAGGTGTAAAGCTGGCCGCTGCGCGCCAGAAGCACCACGGCGCCGTCGCCGACATGCTGCACGGAGGCGTCGTCCGCCATCCGCAGAACCGTTTCAAAGGCGATTTCAGCCATACGCCCGCTCCCTATGCCGAACTGCAATTAGCGCGGCATGCCGTCGCTGTCCATTGCCAAGCGGGCAACGCTGCGTGTCAGACGGCCGGGCCTATCGGGCCACTCGGGCCCGCAACGATGCTCGACAGCTTCCCGCGCCTGACCGGAACCGGTTTTTCGTAAGTTCTTTCCATCAAAACTTCCCCGGAAAGACTATCCAACTCGCGCGAGAATGATGGTGGGCTGGAACCACTATCAAGCCGCCGTTCGCGCCAGGGTTGCCATCTTTCCCATAAGTAAGCTAAGAGTCTGCCGGCTTTTTGGGGAGTGGACAGTATGCGTTACAACTGGGATCGCGCTCCGACGGCATTCGAACGCCATCGGAAGGCATTGGCCGCCGCCATTCTAATAGCCGGCGGTGTCGGGCTGATGCTGGCAGCACTGCCGCTCTAAGCCGAATTCACTTGCTGACGTCATAGCGCGCTCCGATCCGGGAGCGGCTGGATCCGTTTGCCGGCAACGCCGACCAAAATGCGAGGAGACATGGCCGGCCAAAGCGGCTTAGGCTATTGCCATACGACGGAATGTTCCTGGGGAGGAAAAGTCGATGGCCTCACGCTACCACGAAGTCTATGAGGGCTGGAAACGCGACCCCATAGCGTTCTGGGCCGAAGCGGCCAAAGCGATCGACTGGTATTCGCCAGCCGAAAAGGTCTTCGATCCGGCGGCGGGCGTCTATGGCCGCTGGTTCACAGGCGCCACCTGCAACACCTGCTTCAATGCCATCGACCGCCACGTGGCGGGGGGGCGCGCCGACCAGCTGGCGCTGATCCATGACAGCGCGATCACCGGCACGATCCGGAAATTCACCTATGCCGAACTGAAGCGCGAGGTGGTCGCGCTCGCCTCTGTCCTCAAGAACCGTGGCATCGGCAAGGGCGATCGGGTGATTATCTACATGCCGATGGTGGCGGAAGCGGCGATCGCCATGCTAGCCTCGGCCCGCATCGGCGCCGTGCATTCAGTGGTGTTCGGCGGCTTCGCCTCGCATGAGCTCGCGACCCGCATCGACGACGCCAGGCCGAAGCTGATCATCACCGCCTCCTGCGGCCTGGAGCCGGGACGCGTCGTCGCCTACAAGCCGCTGCTCGACAAGGCGATCGAGATGTCGAAGCACAAGCCCGATGCCTGCCTGATCCTTCAGCGCGAGCAATTGCGCTGCGAGATGAAGGACAATTACGACATCGACTATGCCGATGCGGTCGCCCGCGAGCGCGCCGCCGGCGCCAATGTCGACTGCGTGCCGGTCTTGGCCACCGACCCGCTCTACATCATCTACACCTCCGGCACGACCGGGCAGCCGAAGGGCATCGTGCGCGACAATGGCGGTCACATGGTCGCGCTGAAATGGACGATGGACAACGAGTTCGGCGTCAACCCCGGCGAGGTGTTCTGGGCGGCCTCCGACGTCGGCTGGGTGGTCGGCCATTCCTACATCGTCTACGGGCCGCTTCTGCATGGCTGCACCAGCGTGCTCTTCGAAGGCAAGCCGATCGGCACGCCGGACGCCGGCACCTACTGGCGGGTGATCTCGGAACACGGTGTGGTGGCGCTGTTCACGGCGCCGACCGCCTTCCGCGCCATCAAGGGGCAGGATCCGCGCGGCGAGTTCGTGCCGAAATACGATCTGTCGAAATTCCGCACGCTGTTCCTCGCCGGCGAGCGCGCCGACCCCGAGACCATCAAATGGGCAGAGCAGAAGCTCAACCGTCCGGTGATCGACCATTGGTGGCAGACCGAGACCGGCTCGCCAATGACCATCAACCCGGCCGGGCTCGGGCTTTTGCCGGTGAAATACGGCTCGCCGGGCGTGCCGATGCCGGGCTACGATATTCGTATTCTCGACGATGCCGGCCACGAGGTGCCGCGCGGCACGCTCGGCAATGTCGTGGTCAAGCTGCCGCTGCCGGCAGGCTGCCTGCCGACGCTCTGGAACGCCGACGCCCGCTTCCGCCAAGCCTATCTCGAGGAGTTCCCCGGTTTCTACAAGACGGCCGACGCCGGCATGATGGACGAGGACGGCTATCTCTACGTCATGGCCCGCACCGACGACATCATCAACGTCGCCGGGCACCGCCTCTCGACCGGCGCGATGGAGGAGGTGCTGGCCGCGCATCCGGACGTCGCCGAATGCGCCGTGATCGGCATCGCCGACGCGATGAAAGGTCAGGTGCCGCTCGGCTTCGTCGTGCTCAACGCCGGTGTGGCGCGCGACACCGGCGCCATCGAAAGCGAGGTGGTGGGCCTGGTGCGCGAGCGGATCGGCCCGGTCGCAGCCTTCAAGACGGTGGTGACGATCAAGCGGCTGCCGAAGACGCGCTCCGGCAAGATCCTGCGCGGCACGATGCAGAAGATCGCCGACAAGGAGGAATGGACGATGCCGGCGACCATCGACGATCCCGCGATCCTCGACGAGATCACGGCGGCGCTCAAGGGGCGCGGCATCGGGATCTAGCCGCTCGCGGGATCGCAACGCGAGGCAGCCTCACGAATGCATCCTGCGCTGCAATCGACTGTTGTGCAATGCAGCAGCACCCCCTAGAAGTCTACCCGGGGGGCCGTTCCGAAGGCACGGCATGGCTCAGCACAAGACCACATTCGGCGGCGTCGACATTTTGCGTTTCTTCGCCGCCGTCATGGTGATGTTCTATCACTACGGCTTCTGGGTATGGGCGTTTCCCGACGGCGTGTCGGCGCGCTCGACCGGCGGCATCCCTGCCCATCCCGAAATGGCGTTTGTCGGCTCCGGCTGGGTCGGCGTTCAGGTGTTCTTCGTCATCAGCGGCTTCGTCATCGCATTCAGCGCCGAGAATTCGACCCCGCTGAAGTTCTTCGAAGCTCGTGTCAGACGGCTGGCGCCGGCGGTCTGGGTCTGCGCGCCCATCTCCGCGATCGTGCTGCTGATGGTCGGTCTTTCCTGGCCGACCGATGCCGTGGTGCGACTTGCCCGCACGGCGCTGTTCGTGCCGTTCGAGCCATGGGTCGACAGTGTCTACTGGACGCTCGGCATCGAGATCGCCTTCTACGCCATCGTCTGGACCCTGCTGCGGTTCGGCCGATTCGACCTGATGGAAGCTGTCGCCGTCATCATCGGCCTGCTCAGCACGGTGTTCTGGTGTCTCTATTTCGCCTTCGGCTGGACCGATCTCGCGGAGGCGCGCTGGCTGCAGCTCACCCTGGTGCATCACGGCGCGTTCTTCGCGGTCGGCGTGCTGATCTGGCTGATGCGCTTCAAGGCGGTGACAGCGGCACGGCTCTGCTTCTCGGCGCTGTTTCTCGCCGGCGGGGCGCTGCAGATCGTAAGCTCGGTCGACGTGCACAGCATCAAGGTGGAAGCGGCGATGCCCTATGCGCCGCCGATCATCATCTTCCTGGCCGCGGTAGCGCTGATGGCTTGGTCGCTGCGCCTCAACCTTTCCTGGGGCGGCTGGCGCCGGATCGGGCTGATGACCTATCCGCTCTACCTCATCCACGATGTCGTCGGCGCGGCGCTGCTCGGCGTCCTGATCCGCGCCGGCGTGCCATATCTGGTTTCGATCCCGATCGTCGGCATGGCCATGATCGCGGCAAGCTGGCTGGTGGCGGCCGAGGCCGAGCCGCGCGTCCGCATGCTGCTCGACCGCACGCTTTTCCGCTATCGGCTCAAAGCGGCCTAAAGCGCATCGCGCCGAAACGGTTCAGGCGACGCTTTTCGGGGTATTGACGCACGTCGTTTTGCCAAGACCGCTGCGCCTTTTTGGCGATGTGCATCGAGCAGCCCGGTGTGGAAATGTTTGCATTCGACATGATATCGAGGCTTGGTCCACGCTCCGTGGCATGACCCTAGTTTGAGTACCGAGCCTCAATCCGTGAGCCTGTTCCAACGATCGAGACGACCCCGGCCCTTGCCGCGCGAACGGCTGATGATGGATATGCGCGACACGGTGGTCTACGCGATCGGCGACGTGCATGGCTGCTACGACGAGCTGCGCACGCTGGAGCAGAAGATCGAGGCCGACGCGCTGCAGTTCCGCGGCCGCAAGATCATCATCATGCTGGGCGACTATGTCGACCGCGGGCCCAATTCGCGGCGCGTGGTCGAGCATTTGATGGCACCGCCGCCAGAAGGTTTCATGCGCGTGTGCCTTGCCGGGAACCACGAAGTGGCGATGCTCGCCTATCTCGACGGCCATCTGTCACTGGAGCCGTGGCTCCGCGTCGGCGGACGGGAAACGCTGTTCTCCTACGGTATCGATCCCGACCGCCTGGCCGATTTGTACGGATCGAGCGAAGAGGTAGTCGAGCGTATCCGGGAGGCCATTCCGGCCACCCACGTCGCCTTCATGCGCACGCTGCCGGTGATGATCTGTTCGGAGCGGTTCCTTTTCGTCCATGCCGGCATCCGGCCCGGCATCGCGCTCGAAGCGCAGGACGAGGCCGACCTGCTCAACATACGATCCGAGTTCCTGGCGGCGGCTCACCGCCTCGATCGCTGGGTCGTGCACGGACATACGATCGTGGACGTTCCGACGCTCGACGGGCGCCGGCTCGGCATCGACACCGGCGCCTTCCAGAGCGGCCGGCTGACCGCCCTCAGGATCGTCGGCAAATATGGGCGGCTGCTGTCGACCGGAGAATAACCGCCGCGGCTTTTCGTCGGATGAACTGCTTTAGGCGGCCTGCTTGGCGCGCGATTCCGACTTCTCGAGGTAGTAACTCGAATAGCGGTCGAAGAACTTTTCCGAACCGCCGAGAGAGCCGTATTTCGCCAGCTTCTTCAGCTCGACCTTGTTGAGCACCGCGCCGGTGATCTTTTCGGCGATGTAGGGTTCCGACTCCAGCATCGAGCGCACCATGGCGCGTGGCGTGCGTCCCCACTCGGTGACGAGCACGAAGCCGTCGACCAACGGCGCGAAGGCCTTGGCGTCGACCACCGGGCCGAGCGGCGGCAGGTCGACGATGATGTATTCGAACGTCTCCTTGGCGTTCTCGATGAAACGCCGCATGCCGGCGGAGCCGAGAAGCTCGCTGGTGTGCGAGAACTGGCCGCGCACCACGGCCGGGATGATCGCCAGCTTGGTCTGGCGGTCGACCTTGCCGACCGACTGCCAGGTCTGTCCATTGACCACCGCTTCCATCAGCCCGTGCTCCGACTCCATGCCGAGGCTGCGGCTGAGGCCCGGATTGCGCAGGTCGCCATCGATCAGCAAAGTCTTGGCGCCGTTGGCGGCGAGCAGACCGGCGAGGTTCGCCGCAACCGTCGACTTGCCTTCCCCGGGCAGGACGGAGATGACGCCGATCACCCGACTGCCCTTGTCTTCCATCACCACGTCGAAAGCGATCTTGGCATTGCGGAGCGTTTCGGCGAACATCGAGGCCGGCGCATCGAGGCTCACCCGCATGCGCGCCCGTTTCTCGGCGGCCGACAGGCTGGTGACCTTGCCGTCGGCCGGCAAGTCGTCCGGCTTCGACTCCTTGGGCTTGCCGCCACCGATCGTCGGCAGATAGCCGAGGAACTTCAGGCCGACACGGTCGCGAATGTCCTCGCCTGTCCGGAAGAAGCGCTCGTTGAATTCGTTCAGGCCTCCGCAGCCGGCGCCGAGCATGAGGCCAAGCACCAGCGAGAGCGCCAGCACGCGCAAGGTGCGCGGAGCCGAGGCGGTGAGAGGCATCGACGCGTCGGAGATGATGCGGACCTTACCGACCGGGAATGACTGCTGCTGCGACGCTTCCTCGTAACGGCTAAGGAAGGTCTGATAGAGCGTGGTCAGCGCCTGCGCCTGCTGATCGAGCTCCTTCAGCCTGACCTGCGACTGGTTGTCGATCGAGCTCTTGCCTGCCTGGGTGGCGATTTTCTCCCTAAGCGCGGTCTCGCGCGCCTGCGCCACCTGATAGTCGTTTCGATAGCTTTCGGTGATCTGTTTCAACTGTCCGAAGATCTGCGCCGAGACGTCGGCCTTCTCCTTGGCCAGCGCAACCGCCTGCGGGTGATCCTTGCCGAAGTTGTTCTCCACGTCCTGCAACCGTTTGGCGATCGCGAGATAGCGGGTTTTCAGCGCGATGATGACCGAGCTGCTCGGCTGATCGGCCGCTATCGCCGAATCGTTGAAGGCGCTTTCGGAGCCGCTGTCGACGATCGCCTTGTACTGCTGGTAGCGGGCGCTGGCGCGGGCTGTATCGGCCTGCGCGACAATAAGCTGGGCGTTCAGGTCGGCGAGTTGCTTGTCGCTGAGCAACTGGCCGTCGCTGTTTGCGGAAAGCCCGTGCTCGGCCCTGAACTTCTCGACCGCCAGCGCAGCTGCCTGCGAGCTTTCGCGCAGTTCGGTCAGCCGGCCTTGCAGCCAAACGGCCGCGCGCTCGGTGGCGTCGAAGCTGGCGTTGAGCTGGTCGGCAAGGTAGGCGTCCGCATAGGCCTTGGTGATGGCCGTGGCCAAAGCCGGATTGGTCGACTGATAGCCGATGCTGATGACATTGCTGCGGCCGTTGCGATCCGCCATCAATCCGGTTTGCAGCACGAGGACCGCGTAGTCATGGGTTGCCGCCTTCATCATGGCTTCGCGCGTTGCGGCATCGACATTCTCGATCCCGGGGATTTGGTTGCCGCCGCCGCTGCGGAAATAGCCGACGATGCCGCGCAAGAATCCGATTCCCTGGGCCAAAGCCGATTGCGGCGGGTTCATGAATTCCTGGTTCTGGTCCAGCTTCAGCTTGTCGACCACCTCCGATGCCAGCCGCGCCGAGTTGAGTATCTCGATCTGGCTGAGGATCGTCGCGTCCGTCTGCTGCGTGGCACTGACAGCCGAAATGTCGTCCACGACCTTGTTCAGGCCGTCGTCGATCAGCACGCTCGCAAGGGAGGTGTATTGCTTGGGCGTCGTCTGGAGATAAATCACACCCAGGAACAGACCGATGACGGCGCAGACCGCCACCACCTTGGCCTGCCGGGCGGCCATGCCAAGCAGACGCTCGATGTCGATGAAGTCTTCACCCTTTTCCGGTTCGGTGGTGGGCAATGGAATCCTCTTGTCGAGAGGAAAGTTGGCATAATTCATCGTCGGTCCAATTCCAGGTTGCAGGCGCTACCGGCCTTCGAAGAGTGTCGTCGTCACCAGAAAAGGCCACGCAACATTCGTGCCACGGAGCGCCCGGCCAAGAAGGCCAAGCGCTTGCGCGGCTGTCGCGCCATCGCGATTTCGCATATGCACCCAAAATTTGGGCATTATGCGGCTACTTCCCGGCGCTCGTGCGACCGGACGAATTGCTGCAGCATTTCGAAGACAGGTCCTTTCATGTCGTCGCGCGCCAGAGCAAAGGCGATGGTGGCCTCGATGAAGCCCTCCTTGGAGCCGCAGTCGAACATGCGGCCGTTGAAGGGCTGGGCAAAGAAAGGCTGGCTTTCAGCCAGTCGAACCATGGCGTCGGTGAGTTGGATCTCGTTGCCGGCGCCGCGTTGCTGGGTGCCGAGCAGGGCGAAGATCTCCGGCTGCAGGATATAGCGGCCGTTGATGTAGAAGTTCGACGGCGCGTTGGCGGGGGCCGGCTTCTCGACCATGGCGGTCACTTCGAAGCCCGAGGCCACCTCGGCGCCGCGGCCGACGATGCCGTATTTGCTGGTTTCCGAAGGATCGCAGCGCTCGACGGCGATGACGTTGCCGCCGGTCCGCTGATAGAGGTCGACGGTTTCCGCCAGGCAGCCCGGCGCGCCGAAGGACACCATGTCGGGGAGCAGCAGCGCGAAGGGCTCGTTGCCGATCACGTCGCGTGCGCACCATACGGCATGGCCGAGACCGTGCGGCGACTGCTGGCGGATGAAGGAGGTGGCGCCGGCCACCGGCAGCAAGCTTTCCAGCGATTGGAGCTGCGCCTTCTTGCCGGTCTGCTCGAGCGTCCCGATCAGTTCAGGGTGCAGGTCGAAATAGTCTTCGATGACCGCCTTGTTGCGCCCGGTGACGAAGACGATGTGCTCGATGCCGGCCTCGAAGGCCTCGTCCACGGCATATTGCACGACAGGCTTGTCGACGACGGGCAGCATTTCCTTCGGCATCGACTTGGTCGCCGGCAGGAACCGCGTTCCGAGCCCCGCCACCGGTATGACTGCCTTCCTGACTTTCTGCATCGCTTATTCCTTCTGAGGATATCGCTTTTTTACCTATCGCTGGCTATGAAACCGCATTCCATGCGCCTGCATGCTTCACCTCCCCGTGCCCACGGCAAACTGTGCCGCAACCCTTCTCAGCCGAACCGCGATCGGCATCGACATATGCCGGACCGCGGCCGGATCGCTGAGCGCCGTGCGTATCGCCTTCAGCGGCGCACGCGCCTTGATGTGCTGCACCAATGACAGGAACGAGGCCGCCTTGCGCAAGCTGCGGCCGCGTCTGGCGAAAGCCGCCTTGGCGCCGTCGTCCATGAAATGCGCGGCCGCGAAGGCGGCATCGGCCTCGGCCATCGCCTCGACATGATGCAACTCGAGCACGCGCGAGATCGAGCCGCTGCGGATATGGTAGACATAGCCGACGGTCGGCTCGACCACGCAGCGGCCGCCTTTGGCTAGCGCGCTCGCCAGAAGAATGTAGTCTTCGCCGATGCGCAGCTTCTCGTCGTAGCGGAGCTGATTTTCGTCCAGGAAATGGCGCTGGAAGATCGGCTTCAGATAGCCGAGGTTGAAGCGCGACTCGAAAACGATGTTGCCGGCGATATAGTCGGTCAGCGAGATTTCGCCGAGCCCTTCGAGGTACCCGGTCGGGAACATCATGTCTTCGGGCGTGCCGTCTTCGCGCACGACCTGGACATTGTCGACCGCGATCTCGGCACCCGCCTTCTCCGCCCGCGCGATCATGGCCGCCAGTCTGCCGGGCAGGACGGCATCGTCGGAATCGAGCACGGCGACCCAGCGGCCGCGGGCCAGATCGAGCCCGGCATTCCTGGCGCCGCCAGGGCCGCGGTTGGCGGGAAGAGCGACCACCGTGACGATGTCCTGAGGATAAGCGCGCGCGACATCGCGCGTGCGGTCGTCCGACCGGTCGTCGACGACGATGACTTCGATCGCGACATCGCGCTGCGCCATCGCGCTGGCGATCGCCCGGTCGAGAGTTGCCTCGGCGTTGTAAGCGGCGATGACGAAGCTGACGTCAGGCTGCACGCTTTTCCCCTTCCTGCTGAGTGATGCCGTACTGGCGGATTTCGCGGACTCCGACCAAACCGCTGACGACGCCGAGATGCATAATGCCGCGCAGCATGCTGCGGTTCCGTCGCACCGGGCTGACTGCGGCCAAAAGCGCCATACCGAAGCAGTAGCCCGCCTTCGCCGAGGCAAGACCGACCTGGCAGACGCGGCGCAGGCCGCCGGTGTTGCGCCCGATGAGATGGCCGTGCGTCTGCCCGAAGCGGAAGCGGCGGCGGCGCAGCCAGTCGAAGGCGGCCCTCGAGCTCGGCACCACCTCGTCGACAAAGGCCTGCGGGGCAAAGGCGATGCGCCCGCCGGACTTGACCACTGAATCGAAGAATTCGGTGTCCTCGCCGCCGGTCTGGCCACGCGCCAGGCTGAAGCGCCGGTTGCGCAGGCTTTCGTCGGTCATCCTGAGCAGGACATTGCAGGTGTAGCCGGTGCGGATCTCGCCGCGCACCCAGACGGGCAGGGTCGAGTGGAAATCGCCCTTGCGCATCCAGTCCGGCGCGTCCTGGCGATATGTCGCGCGGACCGGCCCGAGCACGGCCGTCGCGCCGGTCGCCTCCGCGGTCGCCACGAGTTCGACGAGCCAGCCCGGCGAAGCCGTCTCGTCGTCGTCGATGAAGGCGACGAGGCCCGAGACGCTGGCATCGAGGCAGGCGTTGCGAGCGATCGAGATGTTGCGCGCCGGCGCGTGGCGATAGCGGATCGGCAGCTTCAGTTCCTGCGCCAGCGCCTTCACCAGCGGCTGCGCGCTCGGCTCGTCGTCATTGTCGGCAACGACGATGCCGATCTCGAAACCGGCGGGGTTCTCCAGCGCGGCGATGGAGCGCAGCGTGTCGGCAAGCGCCGGCCTGCGGAAAGTGCAGATGCAGATGTCGATGCTGCCGCTCTTCTCCGCAGCCATCACGCCGCCTCGCGCGACGGCTGCGGGCCAAGGAGCTGCAGCCAAAAGCCCATGGACCAGCCCAGATGCATGACCATCACCGACACGCCGGCCAGCGCTATGGCGGGGTTGCGCTGGCTGATCGCGGTCCGGATGCCGTAACCGAGGCAGACACCCGCCCACACCAGAAACGGCACGGCCGCCAGCACAAAGATCGGAGACAAGAGCGCCATCAGGACCACCGGAAACACCAGCAGCGGGATCATTTGCCGCAGCTTCGGCATCATGCGATGCTTGAGCACGTTCCTGGCGCGGCCGCGGCCATAGCCGAGATATTGGAAAAACAGGCTCTTCAAGGTGGAGCGCGGATAATAAACCATCTGCGTCTTGCCGCTCATCCAGATGCGGTAGCCGGCCAGACGGAGGCGGTGATCGAGCTCGGCGTCCTCGTTGTGGCTGAAGCTCTCGTCATAGCCGCCGACCGCGCGGAACGCGGCAATGCGCATCAGCGCATGGTGGCCGTGGTCGACCCATTCGCCGGCCGACATGTGGCGGTGCTTGGAGCCGCCGGTGCCGAGCCTGGAATTCTGCGCCGCCGCCACGGCCCTCTGCACCGCGCCCGTGCCGCTGGTCAGCATCGAGACGACGACCGAATCCGCACCCGTGGCTTGCGCTTCCTCGACCAGCCTGTCGCAATAATCGGCCGGATACCCGCCATGCGCATCGATGCGGATGAGATAGTCGGCGTCGTCGCCGAAGGTCGCCACCGCAAGGTTGATCGCCGCGCTTTGGATGCGCTTCGGATTGGCGATCAGGATGACGCGTGGATCCTCCGCAGCGAGTTCTTCGACGATGCCTTGTGTGCCATCGGTGCTGCCGCCGTCGGCCACGACGATGCGCGCGCCGAGCCGCGCCGCGGCCGGCCGCAGCCGCTGGAGCAGCCCGCCGATATGAGCGGCCTCGTTGAGGCACGGGATGACGATCAGGCTCGATCTCGTCGTGCGCGTCATCGGGTTTTGTCCATTCTTAGCCATCCTATGCCAGCGCCTCGGTCGCAAAGCTCCCGCGACCGGCGGTCAGGCCGCGCAGCTTGTCGACAAAAGCCAGGCAATCGCTGCGGTCGTAGCTCCAGGTCCGCGGATTGCGTGCCAGCACCCGCGACTTCAGCTTGCCGTAGTGTTCCTGACCCATTCGGCCGAGCGCGGTGTCGAGTCCTTCGGACGTCGCCTCGGACAAAAGCACACCGATGTCCTGCTGCTTGAGGAACCGGCCGGTTTCGGTGCTCGCCATCGAGATCGGCACGGCGCCGAAGCGGCAGCCTTCGTAGAGGCGGTTGGGAAGCAGCCATTCGGAATTCTGGCCCTGCTCGAAGAAATCGATCGCCCAGGAGAAATGCACCTCGCGGTAGATCGCCGGCATGTCCTCCGGATTGCGATAGGAACCGCGGAAGGAAAGCCAGGGCTCGGCTTCGACAAAGGCATGAAAATCCGGGAATTCGGAGAGCGCGGGACGCCCCCTGAGCACCACTTCAAAGCGTCCGTCTTGCCGGCGGGTGAACTCGGCCAGGAGTTCCAGCGAGCGCCGGCAGCGCAGCGCGCCGAACCAGCCGATGCGCCAAGGCGGCGCCGCCGGACTGTCGTCCTCGCGGCGATGATCCGCCGGCACGGGCATGGTGTCGAAATATTTGTTCTCGATCAGCTCGACCGGCGCCGCGATTTGCCCGAACGGCTTGAAATAATTGGCGACGAAGGCGGGAGAGCTGGTCACCAGAAGCTTGACGTCGCGGGCCAGATGGCGTTCGGCGCCGCGCAACGTCTTGCCGATCAGGTCGTTGCGCAACACCAGCCGATGGATGTCGAGGCACTCGTAGACGATCGGCACGCCGGCGCCGAAAGCGCGCCTGGCGCGGCTGGCAAGCGCCAGCATCTCGAGATTGCGCGCGATGATCAGGTCGGGTCGCGCCAGGCCCGCGAATTTGGCGCCGATCGACATGGCGGCCTTGGCAACTGCGCCGATGCGCTGGGCGAATCGGCCATCGCGCGTCGGTCCGAGGTCGACGGGCCTGATGCCTTCGATCTCGGCGATCGGATTGGAGGTGCGACGGAAGCCCGCCAGGGTTATCCCGGCGCCGCCTGCCCTGAGCATTTTTATCCTCCGGCGCACCGCCGGGTCGGATATGTCATGCACAAGGTACAAGACATGCAGCATGAAACTCGACCGCTTTTGGGCCCGCCACCCAAGAGGGGATGCTAGTACAGCTTTTGCTGCATCGCAACATTTTTGGTGCAGCGTAGCAATCGGCGCACATTTTTTGTTGCGCTGCAAAAACTTCTTGCGGTAGTTTGTGCATGGCGGCGGGCGCCGGTCGCGACGATGACTGGCGCAAAATCAGGAATCCAGAATTTGGAAACCAGTGCATTCGATCCGCCCGAGGGCTCCCTGCGCAGATCGGTCGGGCGCGGCGCCGTCGTCACCGCGATGGCGCAGGGCGTGCGGGTCGCCACCCAAATCGTGTCGGTCATCGTGCTGTCGCGGCTTTTGTCGCCGCAGGATTTCGGCGTCGTGGCGATGTGCGCGCCGGTGCTCGCCTTCATCGCGCTGTTCCAGGATTTCGGCCTGACCCAGGCGACGATCCAGAAAACCGGCATCCGGCACGAGGAGATCAACTACCTCTTCTGGATCAACACGGCGGTGAGCGCGATCCTGGCCTGCGTGCTTGCTGCGGCGGCTCCCCTGGTGGCCGCCTTCTACGGCGAGCCGCGCGTCACCGGGCTGGTTGCCGCCTTCGGCCTGCAGATCATGGCCTATGGTCTCGGCGCCCAGCATCTGGCGTTGCTGACGCGCCGCATGGAATTCAGCCGGCTCGCCGTCATCGACGTCGCCAGCGCCGTTACGGGCCTTGTGGTCTCGATCGCCTGGACCTTCATCGACCGCTCCTATTGGGCGCTTTTTGCCGGCACGCTGACCGGCGCCGTGTTGCCGACGCTTTGCTACTGGGTGTCATCGCGCTGGCGTCCGGGGCTGCCGCGCAAGGTCGAAGGCATCAGCCAGCTGATCAATTTCGGCGCCGGCATCACCGGCTTCAACTTCGCCAATTTCTTCGCCCGCAATCTCGACAATGTGCTGATCGGCAAATATTGGGGCGAGGCGCAGCTCGGCCTCTACGACCGCGCCTACAAGCTGCTGCTTTTCCCGCTCAGCCAGATCACCAACCCGCTGTCGAAGGTGATGGTGCCGGCACTTTCGCTGCTGAAGGACGAGCCGGACCGTTATCGCAGCGCCTATCTGCGCGTCATGCCGCTGATCCTCCTGGTGGCGTTGCCGGGCGTGGCCTTTGCCACCGCCATGTCGGATACGCTCATTCCTTTCGTGCTCGGCCCGCAATGGCGGGAGAGCGCCAACATTTTCCTCGCGCTGGGCTTCGCCGGCCTGCTGCAGCCGCTCAACAATCCGGCCGGATGGCTGTTCGTCAGCCAGGGCCGTTCGGGCGATTTCATGCGCTGGGGCATCATCACCGCCGTCACCTCGGTGCTGGCCTTCGCCATCGGCCTTCCTTATGGCGCGCTCGGCGTCGCGGTCGCCTATGCGGTCAGCGAATATTTGCGGACGCCTTTCCTCTGGCTCTATGTCGGCAAGGCCGGGCCGCTGCGGGCGAGCCATGTGCTGCACGCAGCCGCCCCCTTCGTGCTCGGCGCGCATCTGGCGCTGGCCCTGGTCTGGGTCGCCAAGCCGATGCTGCCGGCGCAGCCCATCATCGCTCTCGCAGGCGGCGCGGTGCTGTCCTATGTCGTCACCATCATCGTCGCGCTCGCCTTCGGCGCCGGCCGCGAGGCGCTTCGGGAGGCCCTGCGGCTGATCCCGGCGCGCGGGTTTTCGCCCGCGCCCAGCGAGGCGAAATGACCTTGCCGGCGCAAACCGCCAGGCATTCCGGCCGCGGCCGGACAGCCCAAAACTGCTGACTTTTGAGGGTTAGGCAACAGCATGAATTACCGATCGATCTCAGACATGAACGACGCGATCGCGCGGAACCTGCACCGGCTGCCGCGCGACATCGACCTGGTGGTTGGCGTGCCGCGAAGCGGCATCCTCGCCGCGACGCTGGTCAGCCTGACGGCGAATATTCCGATGACCGATCTCGACAGCTTTCTCGCCGGCAAGATCTACACCTCGGGGATCACCAAGCGGCGTGCGGCGCTCGATCGGCAGCATTCCGAAATGCGCAAGATCCTGGTGATCGACGACAGCGTCAGCGGCGGCAACGCCATGCGCGATGCGCGCAGCAAAATCGCGGCTGCCGGCATCCCGGGCGATTTCGTCTACGCGGCCGTGTTCGGCCTGCTTTCGCAGCACAAGGAAACCGATATCGTCTTCGAGGTCGTGCCGCATCCCAGGATGTTCCAGTGGAACTTCATGCATCACGTCTTCCTCGAGCAATGCTGCGTCGACATAGACGGCGTGCTTTGCCTCGATCCGACCGCGGACGAGAATGACGACGGGCCGGCCTACGAAAAATTCCTCACCGAGGCGCGGCCGCTTCTCGGGCCGACGCGCAAGATCGGCTGGCTGGTGACCAGCCGGCTGGAAAAGTATCGCAAGCTGACTGAAGCCTGGCTGGCCAAGCACGAGATCAAATATGACCATCTCGTCATGCTCGACCTGCCGAGCAAGGCCGAGCGGCAGCGGCTTGGCGCGCATGGCAGCTTCAAGGCCGAGTTCTATCGCAAGTCGGACGCCATCCTGTTCATCGAGAGCGAGCACGAGCAGGCGCTCAAGATCGCCAAGCTATCGGGCAAGCCGGTGCTGTGCGTCGAAACCAACATCGTGAGCTTTCCCGACGCGTTTTCCTTGCCGGCGCTGGAGCAGGCGGCCCGCAACCTGCCGGCACGGCTCAGGCAGATCAATTCGCCCGAGGGGCGCAAGAAGGTCATCAAGACCGCCGCGCGCGCCCTGCTCGGCGAACGCGCCTATGAAATGCTGAAGAGCCGGGTCAAAAGACCAGCGTAAGCAAAACCTAACGCGGATTTAAGGTGCCTCGCGCCGAATCGCATTCAGTCGACGTTTGAGTCGTCGTTTTGATGCCTGTCGCGCCCCAGAACCGCTGCAGATTTCTGGGCGACATGCATTAAGCAGCGCGCCGGGCGCGCTGCCTGGCAGCCCTGTCCAGCAAGGCGAAGAAGGTGGCGAACTGGCGCTCGGGATCGAGTTCCGGGCGCTGCGAGAACGTGAGCGCGGCTTCCGAGACTCGCTCATATTCCTCGCGATCGTTCCACAGCCGCCTGAGCGCCGTGACCCAGTCCTCGAGCGGCGCGTCATAGTCCAGCACGACGCCGCCGGAGCCGATCGCTTCGGGCAGTCCGCCGCGCCGCGAGCCGACGACGGGAATACCGCTGCAATGGGCCTCCGAGGCAACGCGACCCCACGCCTCTTCCCATTTGCTCGGCGCCAGCAGGATCCTGGTGCGGCCGTAGAGAGTCTTCATGTCGTCGGTGCGGTTTTCGAGCTTGATATTGGAGAACGGCGCGATCGTTTCCGCGATGCGGGCGCGGTGATCGTCATCCAGCTTCCAGCTCTCGACGAACAGGAAAGGGATCTCCCTGCAGGCGGCCGCGATCCGCACCGCCAGCTCGAAACCCTTTTCCTCGTAGGGATTGATAAAAGTGACGTACTCGCCCGTCGTCGGCGTGCTGTAAGAGGCCGGATTGATCGTCGGCGGGATTACCGTGGAATCGATGCCAAACTCGCGCTTGTAAGTGCGCGCCGTGAACTCGGAATTGGCGATGTAAGACGCCGAGTTCAGCTCGCGCAGATCGCCCCCGAGTTCATGGAATTCAACATTCCTGAGATAGACCACCAGCGGCACGCCCTCGGCCTCCAGCGCCTTGCCGAGCGGAACCGATTTGTGACACTGCACCACCGCTACGTCCGGCTGCAGCTTCTTTACGGCAAAGGCGGCCGCTTCCCAGGGGAACCAGGCGCGCACCACCGGATAGCCGGGGAAATTGTCGATGACGGCGCGCTGACCGAGGAGCTTCATCTTGGCGCGCGCCTTGTATCCGAACATGCCCTGGCCGAACAAGGCCGCAAGCACCGATGCCTCATGACCGTGTTCGATCAATTGCTCCGCCAGATGATGGGTGCTCGACTGGACCCCGCCGCTGAATTGCGGCGGATAGCCGTTTCCGCCTGCGAAGAGAACTTTCATGGTTCGGCTCCTTGTCACATTTTCTTGGCCAGTTTTCCTGGCTTGCCGGCAAACATGCCGGCGGGCAGTGTCAGGCAGTCTGCTGCTCGAGATTGGCGAACGGATTGGTGCATGGATGCCAGCCGGTGAAGCGGATCGGATCATGGGGCGAGCTGCGCCAGGCATAATCGGTCAGCATGTGGAACTCGGCGATGACCCAGCGCTCGAAATTGCCGACATCCTGCTGCTTGCGCCTGGGTAGCAATTCGCGCGCCCTGTCGAGCCTCACGGTCTCCAAAAGCGTCACCGCGTCCGCCAGCTTTTCGCTCGGGAATATCCACGGGTTGCGGTTGCGGAATTCGAGCACGAATTGCTGCAGGTGCTCGATGCGCATGTTGAGCGGGCCGAAGTATTTCTCGAGCGTGAGGCGGACCAGATCCTCATCCGAGAAGGACGATACGGCCGCAGCGGCGATGCCGGTCGAAGCAATGCCGCCGGCAACAACGGCCAATGCGGTGCGTCGCGTGATCTTCATCGACCCCTCCTTCATGCCAGCCGGCTCGCCGCCCGCAGCGAAAGCGCCGCGGCGGTCAGGCTTGGGTTGGCGCAGGAACAGCTCGGATAGGTGCTGGTGCCGACGACGACGAGGTTCCGGAGCTGGTGGTGGATCATGTCGCGGTCGACCACCGAGTCGGCCGGGCCGGTGCCCATCCGCAAGGTGCCCTGCACATGCGACTCGGTCGGCCTTATGCCGCGATCGAATATCTGCTCGACCGGAAGCGGCTTGAGCAGCTCCGGCAGCCTCTCGAGCGCCTTGGCCATGCCCTTGGTTGCATAGTCGGAGGCACCCTTGAAGCTGACGAAGACGTTCTCGTTCTTGTCGAGGATCACCCGGTTTTCCGGGTCGAGCAGGTTTTCGGTGACAATGACCAGCGGCAGCGCCTGCCGCAGCCGCCCCTTCTCGGCTCGCATGCCGTGCTGCCAGCGGTTCTCGAAATAGACCAGCGCCGCCGCGTGCTCGGCGCGATGCGGGCCGTCATAGAGGCCGAAATTCAAGCCGGTGGTGATGGTGCTGCCGTCGAAATTGTCGACGCCGTCGAGATAGACCTCGTAGTTCCAGCCATAGGATTCGTGCAGGCCGAGCCCGACGAATTCGCCGCCGAGCCCCGAGCGCAACATGATTGCAGGGCTCTGGATGGCGTTGGCGCCAAGGATGACGAGTTCGCCGCTGACCGAATATTCCTTGCCGTCGCGCAGGAAGTCAACCGAACGCACCGAGCCGGCTGAATGGTCGAGCCGCCGCACTTCGGCGCCCAAGCAAACCGACACGTCCGCGTGCTGGAAGACGTGCATCAAACCATTGTTGGCGGTGAACTTGGCGTCGGCCGGACACAGCCAGCATCTGAGGTTGGCGCAGCATGAGTTGCGCTGCGCCGTCGCGACGCGGGCGCGGGCGGTCGGCATGACGAAATGCTGCTCCGGCTGCGCCGCCTTCATCATCCGGTCCGGCGTCGACATGCGGTGCGGCGGCTGCGGAAACGGCCGCGAACGCGGCAGCATCCGGGCCATGTCGGGGTCGCCGGAGATCGACATGACCTCCTCGGCGTCGCAGTAGAACGGCTCCAGCTCGTCATAGCTGATCGGCCAGTCGTTGCCGACGCCGTATGTGCTCTTCAGCCTGAAGTCGTTGGGATGGAAACGCGGCGTCTGCGCGAACCAGCAGTTGGTGCCACCGCCGAGGCCGATCGTGTAGTTCCACGGCTTGTCGGCATTGTCGGTCTTATAAGTGCTCTCGTCGTCTATGTCGGTGTTGGCGTTCTGGTCAAGCTGCCATTCATGCGTGTTGTGGCGGCCCCATTCCAGCACCAAGACCCGGGCTTTGCGCCGCTTCAGGAACTCATGCAGGAAAAAGGCTGAACCGAACCCGGAACCGATGACGACGAGGTCGAAATGCTCGTTGGCGATTTGTTCGGGCTGAACGTCCATCACCATCAGATCGAATCTCCCGAAACGCGCACGATCATTATCGACCCTCCATCATTGTCGGTCCCACTGTCGTTCGCCGGAGCCATGCGGCGGGAAGCTGGCGGCGGACACTGTCATGCCGCCATCCTGCCGATCGAGTGGTATTCGATGCCGTAGCGGGCGATGACCTTCGGGTCGTAGAGGTTGCGGCCGTCGAAGATGACCGGTGTCGTCAGCGCGTCCTTGAGCGCGTCGAAGGAGGGAGCCCTGAAGCTCTTCCATTCGGTACAGATGAGAAGCGCGTCGGCGCCGCGCAGGGCCGCTTCCTTGGTGCCGCACAAGAGAAGGTCCTCGCGCTGGCCGTAGATGGCCTGGCACTCCTGCATGGCCTCCGGATCGTAAGCCTGCACCTTGGCGCCGGCGGCCCAAAGCGCCTCCATCAGCGTGCGCGACGGAGCCTCGCGCATGTCGTCGGTGTTCGGCTTGAAGGCCAGGCCCCACAGCGCAAATATCTTGCCCTTGAGGGCGCCCTGGAAATAGCGGTTGACCTTGTCGAACAGCACCGATTTCTGCGCGTTGTTGCGCTCTTCGACGGCGCGCAGCAGCTTGGCGTCGAACTTGACGCCCTCGGCGGTCTTGATCAGCGCGCGTACATCCTTGGGGAAGCAGGAGCCGCCATAGCCCAGGCCGGGATAGATGAAATGGTAGCCGATGCGCGGATCGCTGCCGATGCCCTTGCGCACCTCCTCTATGTCGGCGCCCAATTGCTCGGCGAGGTTCGCCATCTCGTTCATGAAGCTGATCTTGGTCGCCAGCATGCAGTTGGCCGCATACTTTGTGAACTCGGCGCTGCGGACATCCATCACGATCATCTTCTCGTGGTTGCGATTGAACGGCGCGTAAAGCTCGCGCATCACCGCCTCGGTGGCCTCGCTCGACGTCCCGACGATGATGCGGTCCGGCTTCATGCAGTCGGCGACCGCCGAGCCTTCCTTGAGGAATTCCGGATTCGAAGCAACGTCGAAGGTCAGGTCCTCGCGGCCGCGCGCCTTCAGCGTCTGGGCGACCCTTTCCTTGATCTTCTCGCAGGTGCCGACCGGCACGGTGGACTTGCCGACGACAATCTTGGGCGCGTCCATCTCGCGGCCGATGGCCTCGGCGACGGCAAGCACGTATTTCAGGTCGGCCGAGCCATCCTCGCCAGGGGGCGTGCCGACCGCGATCATCTGGATCTGGCCATGCTTGACCGCCGCGGCCGCGTCGGTGGTGAAGCGGATGCGGCCGGCGGCGTGGTTCTCCTTGACGAGAGCTTCCAGTCCGGGCTCGAAAATCGGGATGAAACCCTGGTTGAGCCGCTCCACCTTCGCTTCGTCGATGTCGACGCACACCACCTCGTGCCCGACTTCCGCAAGCACCGCGGCCTGGACGAGACCGACATAGCCAATTCCAAACACCGTCAAATTCATTTGGTTCTATTCCTGTTTAAGGCCGGGCCGCAAAAACGGCCCGGCCAGTTAAGATGTCCCCCAGGCCCATGAGGCCTAGATATTCGGCATGATCCGCATCCCAAAACCAGTTCCTACTTTGGGGGACATGCCTAGTTGCTGTTGGTTATGGTGCATGCCAGCGACTCCGGGAACTGGCACGGCTGGCCGAGCGCTGTGAAAGCGATGCGCTTGACCTGCATGGTCACCTTGCGGCCGGGATCGGCGAAGGCGCCCATCCAGTTGGTCAGTTTGTCGCTGCCCCACAAGCTGAAGAATATTTTTTGCGGATTGGTCGGCAATTCGTCCGGGTTGGTCACCTCGTTGACCAGCTTGCCGTTGACATACCAGCGCAGCCGGTCCTTCTCCCAGACGAAGCCATAGTCGTTGAAGCCTTTATCGGCGCCGCCTTCGACGTCGACCAGCTTGCCGTTCTTCGGCTTGCCTTGGATGTAGCTGTTCACCTGGACTTTGGTCGGATCCTTGGTGAGGACCTCGAAGTCGATCTCGTCCCAGGGCTTTTTGTCCTGCGGTCCGATATAGGTGAAAAAGGCGGCGTTGAGGCCGGATCCGGTATCGGTCTTCATCCGCGCCTCATAGACGCCGTAGCCATAGCGCTGCTTGGTCTGGACCTCGGCGCAGGCGAACTCGCGATCCTTCAGCTTGCGCTTTTCGAAGCTCAGCGACAGCACGCCGTCCGAAAGCCGGACAAGGTCCTTCGACCATGTGCAGTTCTGATGATTGCCGTTGCTCCAGCCGTCGGAGACGAACCAGCGCGAACGGTCGAAATTCGAAAAATTGTCGACGAAGGACGGCGCGCTCTGCATCTCCTCGGCATGCACCGAATGGGGTGGTGCCACAATGGCGGCTGCGGCCGCAAGCAACGCGCCGGCGAGCCAGAGCTTAAGCGTCTTCGACCTGTTCGAATTCGCGCGCGGCATGCTGCAAGCAGCCGCGGTGGAGGTGTCGTTCGGATATGCGTTCATGACAAACTTACCTTTGTGCTGTCCGCCCCAACCCAAAGTCATTCCTGGCCCGCCTCCAGAGAGCCGCTTCTGATCCTCCGCCTCTTACTCCTCAAATGTTTTGCAGCTATGACAGCGCCTGGAAGCGCTGTCAGCCTCTGCCCGCAGACCTTGCCTGTGCGGCCTGCGAACCGGGTTGCCCGACACCATCTTCGACAATCGCGTCGATCGAGTGACGCAGTTCCTTCATCAGACCTTTCTGACGCGTGAGTTCGGCGATGCGCCGCTCGTAATTCAGGATCGCGCCGGTCATCGTGTTGACATCCGACGACTTGTCTGTCGACGCGGAGCCGTTCTCCATTGCCTCGACCAGGAAAGCGGCGTTGGTCGCCGTCGACCGATAGCGGTTCTCCAGCCCGGTCTTTTCCGCTTCGATCTCGGCAGAGATCTGGTCGAACAGCTTCGCCAGACGGTCGAGCCGCTGGAGATCGGTCTGCCGGTCACGAGCCGGATCCCTGGATCTGAAGCCAAAAATCGAAGCCATTCGATCGGCCTTTCGAAATTGCTGCACCGCAGCATAGCTTGCCATTCTCGGGGCAAGTAGGCAACCTCGTAGTTTCGGAAAGCGGATTTTTTTGGGAACGGCGCCCGCGCTGACCGCCTTTGTCGGATCATTCCGTCGCGGCACTTGTTGCCGGCAACAGGATGCGCATCGGCGGCACCTGCTGCTTCGCAGCAATGCCGGCGCGGCGGAGCAAGGCGTCCAGCTTGTCGGCCGCCACGCCGCGAACGATCGGGATCAGATTGGACTGGCTGGCCAAGGCATAGGCGGCGGCCGATGCCAGGCCGCGCTCCGCCTTCACGTCAAGGAAATTCCGCAGCCGGTATTTGTCGCGCACATGGCGCTCGTGGCGCCGCAACGCGGCCTTCGAGCCCTCCGGCAGGTTGCCCAGCGCCAGCAAGGCCAGGTCGGCATCGGCAAGCCGCTTCAGATCCTGCGTCCTGTGGCGGCCGCTCAGCGAATCGGCGCGAACGATCGCACCATAGCCGCAGGTCTTGATGATCTTGAAACGCGCGCCGCGGGCGACCGCGCGCGCATAGAGCTCGTAGTCCTCACCGAGCCGCAGGTTTTCATCGTAGCTCAGCCCGTGACGATCGAGGAACGCCCGGCTGATCACCGGCTTGAGGAAGCCCAGTTCGCCGCGCAGCACGCGGCGACGGGAAATGTTGCCTTCGATGAAATGCTCGAAGTCGAGGAATTGCGGTTCTGGCGCGAAGGAGGGAGCCGCGACCTTGGTGGGGTCGGTCGCGGCATCGTCCCTGATCAGCATGATGTTGTCCGCCGCGAAATCCCAGTCGGGGCTGGCAAACAGCCGGCGGAAACGGCCTTCGAGGAAGAAATCGTCGGCGTCGAGGATGCTGATGAAAGGCGAAACGGAGGCTTTGATGGCGGCGTTGCGCGCAAAGGACGGCCCCCGGTTGACGTCGAGACGCATCACCTTGAGCCGGCCGCTGCCGTCATCGGCGGCGCGCGCCACATTCTGTGTGTCGTCGGTGGAGGCGTCGTCGACCACGACGACTTCCGCCACCTCCGGCTCGCGCAGAGCCGAAGCGATGGCGACCGGTATGGTCCGCGCCGCGTTGCGGGCAGCGATGATGACGCAGACCCTTGGGGTCGTCACGGCCATGATTCACCTTTCGATTGCGTGAGTGACAGCCCGCCTATGAATGCAAAACCGATCTTCATGCGTTGCCCCGCACCGGCGCGGCCGCGGCCGGCCGCTCGAAGATCCGCCGGCTGAGATCGGCGGAAGCCGCCCAGCCGGCCTCCGCCAGATAGCGCACCGGCTCGCGACCGCAGAGCTCCCACAGCACCGTCCGCCGTTGCGGCCAGCGCAACGAAGAAAGCCAGGGCGCGATCACCATGTGAAAGAGGTCGGCATTGTCGATGCGCGCCAGGATCCGGGTGGCGCGGTCCGAAAGCAGCGTGGCGGTACCGCCAAGCAGAACATCGGCCGCGCGCAAAGCAAGCAGCAGCGTGTCGGCGAGGCCCTGCTCAGCGGCATGGTCGAGCAGTTTCTGCTGCTCGGCTTCGTTCAGCCGGCCGGCCGCGGCTCTGACGTCGCAGACATAGCCGGCGCAGGGCTCGCGGTTGAAGAAGGCTTTGGCGACGCTGATGCAGGACAAGAGCAACGTGTCGGACGCCGATATCAGGGGCATGGAGGCGCCCGCAACCTTGACCTCGCGCTTGCGGCGCAGGAAGCCGTCGATGTCGCGCGGGCTCGGCGAGCCCGGCTGCTGCAGCCGATAATGGAGATCGACCGTTGCGGCCCGCACGCCATCGTCGCGGACCATGTGCTGCTCGCCGAGGAAACGCACCCACCAGACCGACCGGGACTTGCCGGCGACCTCGTAGCCGGCCGAGCGAAGGGCTTCGCGGGCGGCAGCGAAGCCGGACGGGCAAACCAGAATATCGACGTCGCCGGACGGCTTCATGAAATGGTCGCCGTAGAGCAGTTGCTGCTGGAGCGGTCCCTTCAGGAAGACGAAGTCGATCTGCCTGTCCTGCAACACCTGATGGATGGCGATCGAATCGCCGATGGAGGCGGCATTCATCGACATGGTACGCCGGCGATAACCATCGAGCCATGCGAGCAATTCGGGAGGCGTCGGGCCGGTGGCCCCATGCGAGAGAGCCTTGAGCAAAAAGACCGCGACCTTGTTCAACCTCGCAATGTCGGTAACGTCGGCCACGCAGATTGCCGGAGCCGGCATACCGCCATGGTCGACTGCTCGCGCTGTTGGATTGAAGAACAGCCGCAGACAGGCCTGCACATAGGCGACTTCGTCGGCACTGCCGGCCGCACGCAGCCTGTCGTAAGAAGCGTCCTGCACGGCCATGCCCGTTGTCGTCTCTCCGCAAAACCGCCCGCGGCGGCGTTTATACCGCAACTGCGAAGAAAAGCATCGCCAAAAAATCAGGAGCGCCATCCAGCGCCTTCCCAAGCCGCCTCGCGCCTGCAACCTTAGCGTTCATATCCGCTCATCGCCGATCACTTTTGAAGACAAATCCGGCGGCGGCGAAGTGAGCCGGCAATCTGCTATTTTCTGAAGTGTTTTCATCGCAATTCCCACATAGCCACTTAAGCTCACGAACTTACCTCAATCAAATCAGATGCTTACTTAGACGGCAAAAAGGCGATGTTGAACGTTCGAGTGGTGTTCGCCCGAGATGCAAAAAGCCGACGGTGTCATCACCGACGCAGGCATGCGCAACCAAGAATTGATTACTGCCTGGTAAATCAGGCTTGACTCATAAATGTTGCCGTGCAGCAATTGCAATGCAGCATAGCAATATGCTGGCGGCATTCCGACGCCGCTTCCAGTCTTAATTGGAGAATAGAATGGAACAGAATGTTGAAAAGCAAGAGTACGAGACCCCAAGCCTGACGGTTCACGGTTCGATCGAAACGATCACGCAGGGTGCCTCCGGGACCACGGCGCTTGACGCGGCATTTCCCGCGCACACACCGGTCGGTGAGCTCACCTTCTCCTGAGCTTGCAGCGCCCGGAGTTGTCGCAGTTGGGGCTCCGGGCGTTCTCTTTCTTCAAACGGTGAACCGGGGGCCCTGTCCTGGGCTCCCTGAGGATCGCAGGCAACCGATCCCGGTCGAGGTCACGCAAGCGTTCAACAATGAGGTTTTAGGATGCACTGGAACCCATCGAACCATGACCGCGTGGTCGCGAGCGGCGATGCCGTGGCTTGTGAATTCGGCAACGGACTGGCGCTGCTCCATCTTAAATCCAACATCTACTACAGCCTGAACGGCGTCGGCGCCTACATTTGGGAGCTGATCCAGGAGCCACGACCGATCCCCGACATAACAAGCGCGGTGCTCGCCCGCTATGATGTCGATACAGAACGCTGCAAGGCCGATGTCGAGGGCTTGCTCAAGGGACTGATCGAAGCCGGGCTTGCGAGGTTCCACCATGAGGAACTGGCCTAGGGTCCTCTCGCTTAGCGGGCTGGAGGCGCTGTTTCTGGCGCGCTGCCTGGCAGTGGTCAGCCTCGTGCGGCTGGGGCTTACGCTTTCGTCCTATAATCGCATGCGCGCTCTGGTGACTCGACTGGAAGCGAGGAATGACGCTGCCATCGCCGATCTGCGGCGCGTCGCATGGGGCGTTGCCGCTGCTGCGCGATACGTGCCGGGCGCCAGCTGCCTTACCCAGGCGCTCGCCGGACAGTATCTGCTTGCCCGCCAGGGCAAGGCCTCCACGATCAGCATCGGCATCGCGCGCGACCCCGGCGCCGATCTCAAGGCGCATGCCTGGCTGATCAGCGGCGACCACATCGTGCTTGGCGGCTCCATCAACGGCTTTGCCCATCTTGTCGATCACGGACACTAGGCGATGAGCGGCGTCGCCGGAATTCTGCTCAGACAGGATGGCAGCCCAGCGGCGGCGGCCGACATCCAGCAGATGCTGGCGCGCATGCGCCACCGGGCGCGCGACGGCAGCTCATGGTGGACGGACAGACACGCAGCACTAGGCCATGCCTGGCTCAACACGACCGGCGAGCAGGGCCCTGGGCCGCTGACAGTGGCCGGCGGCAAGCTCGCCATTACGGCCGATTGCCGGCTGGACAACCGCGAGGAGCTTCTGGCGCAACTTGGCGTGTGCGACCGATCGGCCGCCGACGCCATGCTGCTGATGCAGGCCTATCTCAAATGGGGCGAGGCCTGTCCGACCTACCTGCAAGGCGATTTCGCCTTCGCGGTCTGGGACGCCGAGCGCCGGGCGCTGTTTTGCGCGCGCGACCATTTCGGCGTCAAACCTTTCTACTACCACTGCGCCGACAGGCGCTTTGCCCTCGCCTCGGAGATCGGCCCACTTCTGGCGCTGGATGGTGTCGGCAGGGCTCTCAGCGAGCATCAGATTTCCGGCTTTCTCGCCGGCCTGCCGGACGATCCACAATCCACGCTCTATGCCGAGATCTTTCGCTTGCCCGCTCGGCACAGCATGACGGTGACCAACAATCAGGTCGTGCTGAGCCGCTACTGGGAGATTGAGCCGTCACAAAGGCCGCCGCGTTCGGATGCGGCGGACGAGTTCCTGCATCTTTTCGCGCGATCGGTTGAAAACCGGATGCGGGGCACTCCGTCCGTCGGTGCCATGCTGAGTGGTGGGCTCGATTCGTCCTCGATCGCCTGCATGGCCGGACTTCAAGCTGCGGCGACGCAGAAGCCGAAGCTCAAAACTTTCTCGCTGGTGTTCGAGAGGGGGTCTTCGATGGACGAGCGGCCCTTCATCGATGCAGTGCTGGAGCAATATGGGCTCGACGGCACGCTGATCGCGGTCGGCGACTATGCGCCCTTCGCCGAGTTTGATCGCATTCTGGAGGAACAGGAAGGGACCTTCCTGGCGCCCGGTCTGTCCTTGACCCGCAGCGTCTATCGCACCGCGAGCGCCAAGGGCGTCACAGTGCTTCTCGACGGCCACGGCGGTGACGAGGTCGTATCGCAAGGTCATGGGCATCTGCATGAGCTCGCCCATCGCGGCAGGTGGCTGGAGCTGTGGCGCGAGCTGCACAGTGCCGCCAACACCTATGGCGACGGGATGCTGCCTCTTTACTTCAAGTTCCTCGCCGCCTACGGGCCGGCCTGGCGGATTGCCAGGATGAGGGCGAAGGCCAGGCGCCTTCTCGGAAAACTGCGGCGCAGACGCTTCGATGCACCGCGCGCGGCGTGGGCAGGACTGGTCAATCCGGAGCTTGCCAGGCGTACCGATCTCGCCGAACGTTTCCATTGCGCGGCCTATATGCCCGCCTATGTCAGCACCAGCGAAGCGCTCACCCATCGCTGGCTTCTGTCCACCGGGCTGGTGCCCCATGCTTTCGAGGTTCTCGACAAGGCCGCCGCCAACTTCGCCATCGAACCGCGCTATCCGTTCTGGGACAAGCCGCTGGTCGAATTCTGCCTGGCACTGCCGGGCGAGGAAAAGCTGCGCAACGGCTTCGGCCGCCATGTGCTGCGCCGGGCGATGGAAGGCGTGCTGCCGCCGGCGGTGCAGTGGCGGCGCGACAAGATCGATTTCACCGCCAACCTGGTCAAAGGCATGATCGTCAACCATCGCGATCTCCTGGACCGGCTGCTGGTGTCGGACAACGACTTGATCGCGCCTTATGTCAATCTGCCCGAGGTGAACGCGGTCTATGCGCGCATGCTGCAGCGGCCCGAGCAGGCGACGCTGCCCGACGTCCAGCATATCTGGCGTTCGGCCTCACTGTCGCTATGGCTGCGGCAGGTCCAACAGCATGGAAGCCCTGCATGAACTCTCCAGCCGCTTCTCTTGCCGCGAGGCCCGGCTCCGCCATCGAAGCGGCCCCTCGAAACGGGCGTGCCCGTCGGTTCTACAAGGCGTACGGCCTGACGATCGGGTCGGAGGTGGCTTTGCCGGAACTGGAACCGACCGCGCCGGCAACACCGGACATCGAGATCGCTGTTGGGCCGATCGATTTTCCGGAGGCTGCATTGGCGAACGCCGCGGTCTTTCGCTTCGAGCCGACACGCCAGTACCTGTCCTGGCAAGCCGTCGGCACTTTCCTGATCAGCGATGCCTCCCGGATCGATGTCGATCCGGCGCCGGGCGTCGATGATCCGCTGCTTGCCTTCCCACTTTTGGGTCCGGTGCTGGCGCTCACGCTGCATCAGCGTGGCCTGCTCGTCCTCCACGCCAGCGCGATCGCCGTTGGCGGGCAAAGCGTGATCTTCATGGGCGACAAGGGTGCCGGCAAGTCGACCACGGCGGGCGCGATGATCCGCGCCGGTCATCTGCTGCTTACCGACGATGTCGTGGCGCTGGACCTGTCCGATCCTTCACGGCCGATGATCCTGCCCGGCTTTCCGCAGCTCAAGCTTGCAGCGGATGCCGCGAACGCCATCAGGATCGGCCGAGCGGAGGTGCGGCCGCAGGTGCATCCGCAGATCGAGAAGGCGCAGCATCGGCTGCGAGATGGATTCTCCGGCGAAGCCGTGCCGGCGGCCCGGATCTATGTGCTGGAGCGCGACGGGCAGGCGGCGATCACGCCGCTAAAGGGCACCGCCGCCCTGCCGGCGATCATCAAGTTCTCCTATGTCACTCGGTTCGGCCGGCAGGCGCTGGTCGGCGATTTCGCGTCCACGCATCTCGAACAAAGCGCGCAGCTGGCCGGCCGGATCGGCGTCAGCCGGCTCGAAGTGCCGGCAGGCCTGGAGCGGATCGACGAGGCCGTCGCCGTGATCGAGCGCGATCTAGCCGTCGGCGCGCGGGCAAAGTGAGCAGCAGCATGGCGTGGTCCTCGAAACTTCGCCTGACACTTTTGCGGGACGTGGCCGGCTTCGGTGGTGTCATGGCGCATATCGGCGGACAGCGCACGCTGACGGCGCTTGCTTTCCTGGTGCTCGGGAGTCTGACCGAGGGCCTTTCGATCCTGCTTTTGATCCCGCTCTTGCATCTGATCGGCAGTGCCGACCAGGATTTCGCCGTGCGCGTACCGGGCGCCTTGCGCTGGCTGGTGCCGGGCGGGACGCTCTCGCTGGCGACGGTGCTCTGCCTGCTCGTCGCTCTGGTGGCGCTGCAGGCTATGTTCAACCGCTTCAAGTCGCTCTACATGGCGCGGCTGCTCTACGACTTCGTCAACCGGGTGCGCATGAACCTGTTCGAGAGCATCGGCAAGGCGCGCTGGGGTGTCTTCACCCGCATGCGCAGCTCCGATCTCGACCACGCGCTGACCGGCGACATCGACCGCGTTCAGGCGGCAGCCTTCTCGCTGCTGATGCTCGCCCAGACGGCGCTGCTGCTTGCCGGCTACCTCGTGGTGTCGGTGTTCATCTCGCCGGTGATGACGTGCTTCGCGATCCTGATCGGCGTGCTCTTGTTCATCGCGCTGCAGCCCTTTCGCGCGCGCGCCACCGCCTACGGTCGCGTGCTGACCGGCAGCCGCCAGGACCAATACCGCACGGTCTCGGAGTTCCTCGGCGGCATCAAGGTGGCCAAGAGCCTGAATGTCGAGGCGAGCTATTTCGCGCAACTCCGCGCGACGCTGGACAAGATGAAGGCGGACAATGTCGCCTATGTCCGCAACAGCACCATCGGCACCGCGCTGTTCCAGGTCGCGAGCGTGATCGGGCTCAGCCTGTTCATCTATATCGCGCTGGTCCGCTTCCATCTCTCCCTTGCGGAAATCGTCGTGTTGCTCCTGGTCTTCATGCGGGTCGCGCCCCGCTTCATGGACATGCAGGTGCAGGCGCAGCAGATGCTGATCAACCTGCCGGCCTACACCGCCATGCAGGCCCTGCAGGCGCGTTTCGATGCCGCGCGCGAGATGGAGTCCGGCGATGCCGCGCAGAACGCAAGGCTGTCGCTCGACAGGGGCCTCGATATCCGCGACGTCTCGTTCGCCTATGGCGCCGGCGATGGAAGGCCGGTGGTGAGCGGCATTAGCTTCGGCCTTCCCGCCGGCGAGGTGACGGCGCTGATCGGCCCGTCCGGTTCGGGCAAGAGCACGATCGCCGACATGCTGCTTGGGCTGCTCGAGCCGAGCCAGGGCAAGATCCTGGCGGACGGTGTCGAGATCACCGCGCAAAACCGCAGGGCCTGGCGCGGCCAGGTGGCCTATGTGCCGCAGGACGTGTTTCTGTTGCACGACACCATTGGCGCCAATCTGCGCCTGGCGGCGCCGCAGGCCGGCGACGAGGAGCTGTGGGCGGCGCTGCGCAAGGCTCATGCGGCCGACTTCGTCGAGCGGCTCGACGGGAGGCTCGAAACGGTGGTGGGCGATCGCGGCGTCAGGCTTTCCGGCGGCGAACGTCAGCGCATCGCGCTGGCACGGGCGCTGCTGCGCGAACCCTCGCTGCTCATCCTCGACGAGGCGACGAGCGCGCTCGACTGGCAGAATCAGTCGCTGATCGCTCAATCGATCGAGGAACTGCGCGGCAAGATGACTATCCTCACCATCGCGCATCGGCCGTCGATGATCGCCTTTGCCGACTGGGTCGTGGCCATCGAGGGCGGCCGCATCGTCGAGGTCGGGCAATATCAGCGGCTGAAAGCAAAGTCGGGCAGCCGGCTGGCCAGGATGCTCTACGGCGAACGGGCCGAACGGGAAACCGCAACATTGGCCGACAATACGCCGCCCCCGGCGCCGGCTGAAAGATCAGCGGAGGCTGCCGCGCCGGGCGGTTAGCTTTTCGCCATCGGGCACCTTGATGCCACGGTCGGCCTGCCGCGCCTTGTCGGCGGGTATCGGCCCGCTCCTGGCGATCATGGCGAACACCAGAACGAAGTACCCCACCTGAATGACGACAGCGCAAATCACGGCGCGCATGATGATGGTGCCAAGCGATTCGCCGTCGAGCCAGGACCAGCCGACTACAACAGCGAGCGTGAATATCATCCCGACGATGAACTTTGGCAAAGACATGCTCGTCGGCCCGTCAACCGGCACGCGCATGCAGAGGCTGTGGCTTACCCACCCGCGTAACTCCCCGTTTCGCCAGAGAGCTATTTCTGGCTGCCCAATCCGACCGGTTGCTTCCGGCCTTTCCGACCCATCCAGACTATGACAGCAACAGTTTGCCACTCTATTAAGGCGAGACCTTTGCGGCAAGGCCAAATGCACATGAAGCCAATGGTTTCGCGGCATCGACTCTGCCATGCTGCGGCGCACACCCCTGCATCGCCACCTATTCACTATAGCGAAATCCTCGATAGTAGAATCCGAAACATTAAGCAGTATTTAATGCGATGAACTTACCTGAACGAGTGCTTCTTACGACCTGCAACCGCCGTTCGTCTGCAGCAAAGAATGCATCGCCCAAAATCAGCCCGAAAGCTGTACTACATTTCCCAAAAAACCTCTCACCTTGTCATAAACATGCCACAAACGCCAAAATTTGGGCACGGCAGGTTTATTATTTGGTCAATTCATGACGCGAACATTTCACGCGAATGGGAAATTGTGTGTTGCGCTGCAGCATTTTTTTGGTATCGTGCCGTAAACCATCCGTTCAACGTATGGAGCTTTTGCATGAGGGACGTCGCCAAGCCGGCTAATGCGGGTTTTTCGCAGGCCGGCATTGATTTTCCACCCCCCATCGGCGGTCTGCTCAAACGCAGTTTCGATATCGTCGGTTCCCTGGCGGGTCTGGTCCTGCTCAGCCCGCTCTTTCTGATGGTCGCCCTGCTGGTCAAGCTTTCCGACCGCGGCCCGATCTTCTACGGCCACAAGCGGATCGGTCGCGGCGGAAGGATTTTCGCCTGCCTCAAATTCCGCACCATGGTGCAGGATGGCGAGAAGGTGCTCGCCGCGCATCTGGCGGCCAATCCGGATGCCGCCGCCGAATGGGCGGCGACGCGCAAGCTGAAGGACGATCCGCGAGTGACGCGTGTCGGCGCGGTGCTGCGGAAGCTCAGCCTCGACGAGCTGCCGCAAATCATCAACATCCTGCAGGGCGACATGAGCCTGGTCGGGCCCCGCCCTGTCGTACGCGACGAGCTCGAGATCTACGGCAGCGCCGCAGTCTATTATCTGAAGTCGCGCCCGGGCCTCACCGGGCTGTGGCAGGTGAGCGGGCGCAACGACGTGTCCTACGACACGCGCGTCGCCTTCGATCGCCACTATGTCGAGAACTGGTCGATGGTCGAGGACATTCGCATCATCGTCAAAACCGTGCCTGCCGTGTGGATGGCGCGCGGCAGCTATTGACCGCCAGCCTGTCCCGCCAATCTCGGGACAGGCGTCCGGCAGTAATCTCATCGGGCGGATGGGGCTAACGCGGATCGGAAACGTTCATTGAAAAACCACCCCCTCGGACTCCTTTCCAAGGCGCCCAGCCGGTTTGCGGCCGTGGCGCTTGCCCTGTCTCTTGCGATTCCCACTATGGCGGTGGCTGGAGACTATCGTCTCGGGCCGCAGGACAAGCTCAACATCCGCATCGCCGAGTGGCAGACGGTCGACGGCACGTTCCGCGACTGGTCCTCCATCAACGGCGACTATTCGGTCGGCCCCGCCGGCACGCTCTCGGTACCGTTCGTCGGCGAGATGCAGGCGGCCGGCAAGACGACCTCGGAGATCGCTGCGGCGATCGGTCTCGCGCTGCAGCGCAAGCTGGCACTGCCCGACAAGCCTGAAGCCTCGGTCGAGATGGCGCAGTTCCGGCCATTCTACATTTCGGGCGAAGTGCAGAACCCTGGCCAGTTCCCCTACGTGCCGGACCTTACGGTACTGAAGGCGGTGAGCATCGCCGGCGGCATCCGGCGCAACGCCGATTACGGCCCTCAGCTCGGCAAGGACCTGGTCACCGCCAAGGGCAGTTTCGATATCTATGACGACCAGCGGCTGCGGTTGATCATAAAGCGTGCGCGCATCGACGCAGACCTTGCCGGCAAGACGAGCTTCGAGATTCCGAAGGAGGCCGTGGACGACCCGAGAACGCAGGCCATCGTTGCCGACGAAATGCAGATCCTCACGGCCGACCAGAAGGCGCTGAACCTGAAGCTGGACGCGCTTGATGACCTGAAAGGCGTGCTCGAAGGCGAGATCGAATCGCTGCAGAAGAAAATCGCCAACCAGCAGCAGCAGGTGGATCTGGCGCAGCAGCAGCTCACCAGCATCGGTCCGCTGGCCCAGAAGGGCCTTGTCGCCAATGCGCGACTGCTCGATTCGAAACAGTCGGTGGCGGACCTGCAGGGCAAGATCCTGGACTATGAGACGGCCATCCTCACCGCCAAGCAATCGATCAGCAAAGCTGATCAGGACGCCATCGATGCCCGCAACACGCTCAATTCCAACCTGGCCGCGAGCCGGCAGCAGGCCGAGGCCGACCTGAACGAGGCGACGCTGAGGACTGCCATGCAGAAGGGCCTGATCGCCGCGGCCTCGGATCCCGCAATGGCGGCTGCCATAACAGGCGGCCAGGAACCGGCCCTGCTGTATTCGCTGGTGCGTGTTGCCGACGGCAAGACCAGCGAGATCGACGCCAAGGAAGACACGCCGGTGCTGCCGGGCGACGTCATCAAGGTGAAGCTGGCGCCGAGTGCCGGCGGCCCACCCATGGCCAGCCAGTAGCCGGGCGCCCGGGCCTCGCTCAGCGCGGTCCGCGGGAGGAACAAGTCAGGCTCGTTCGCGCCAAGGTGCGGGCGAGCAATCTGTTTGGACCGCTTGAAGGCATAGAATGCAGCCTGCCGCTCCGCGTCACGTCTACCTGAACCTCGACGCCATCCGCGGCGTGGCGGCGATCAGCGTGATGCTCTATCACTTCTCGCCCTTTCTGGCCGACGGCAAAGTGCTGCCGTCGAGCTATCTTGCGGTAGACCTGTTCTTCCTGCTCAGCGGCTTCGTCATCGCCCACGCTTACGACCGCAAGATCGAGAACGGCATGGGCTTCGGCACCTTCCTGGCCATCCGCTTGATACGCCTCTACCCGCTCTACCTCGCCGGCACGTTGCTCGGCTGCTTCTATCTGCTGGTCAAGAACAGGCTGATTGCGACGGAATACATGCCGTTGTCGGAGATCGGCACGCAGCTCACGACAGGCATGCTCTTCATTCCGCTGGTCGGCGATGCCTACCATACGATCTTTCCGCTCAATCCCGCTTCGTGGTCGCTGTTCTTCGAGCTGATCGTCAACATCGCCTATGCCGCCGTCTTCTTCCTGCTGTCGAAACGTGTGCTGACGGTGCTGGTAGCCGTCAGCCTGGTGCTGCTGATCGTCGCCTCGGCACTTGCCGGCACGCTCGATTTCGGCATGACCGGCAAGACCATCATTAGCGGGCTCCCGCGCGTGTCGTTCTCCTTCTTCCTCGGCGTGCTGCTCTGCCGGTCGATGGCGCGCTACCAGGATGGCCTCGGCTTTCTGCGGCGCGGCTGGTGGGTCGAGGCCGCGATCCTGCTTACGCTGATCGTCTTCGCCATCGCGCCTGCGGGTGCTGCCGGGCGTGTCGCCTACGACCTCGCCTCTATCGCCGTCGTGTTCCCGCTGATGGTGGTGACCGGCGCGGTGGCACCCACGGCGCCGCGACTGGCTAGCTTCTATGGCTGGCTGGGGCGGGTCTCCTACCCGATCTACATCATCCACACGCCGATGCTGATGATCATCGCGGGGGCCGGCAAGGCGGCGTCGGTCGACCCGTTCGCGCATCATCCCTGGTTCGGAATCGTGATGGCCGTTGTAGTCATCGTCATCGCCGACATTGCCACCCGCGTCTATGACGAGCCGGTGCGCCGCTTCCTGCAACGGCAAATGCAGCGCTCGCGAGCCGTGGCCTAAATCGCGTCGCAATCCTTCAGATTTGCTCCGTGCTCTTTTAGGCTTTTGGTCTTACGCATGTCCTTGACCCGAAACCGGTTCTCGCTTTCGGGGGACTAGGCGAAAACCGCGATCAGACCGGCGCCGGCATGTGGCCGTTGGCAGATTTTTCATCCTGGACAGGAATGGCAACCCGCCGTCGCCGGGCAACCGGCAGCGGGGTCAGCTTGAACAGGCCATAATAGACGATGAAGGAGGCCATGAAATAAGGGCCGAGGATCTCGACCTCGAAGAAGGAGCGGATCAGCATCAGCCCGACGGCGCCGGCGAGCACCACCGAATCGGCGCTCCAGACCCCGAACACCACCTTCGAGATATGGCCGTAGAAGGCGCGCAGGATGATCAGCGCCAGCATGGTGACGCCGACGAAGCCGATCTCGACCAGGGTCTCGATATAGGTGTTGTGGAAATGGAAGCCGGTGCGGGTCGTGATGTAGAACTCCGCCCACAACCGTTCCGGATCGGCGAACCCTTGCACCCAGTAGGCGGCATAGCCGTAGCCGAGCAGCGGGTGCAGCTGCGCCGCCTCCCAGCCCTGCTGCCAGAGATAGGTGCGGCCGGTCAGCGTCGAATCCTTGCCGAAGATGCCGAGCACGACGTCCAGCAGGCCGAGGTTCAGCGCGGCCACCACGCCGGCTACCAACGCGCCGCCGCCGACCACGAACAGCACGCGGCGGTAGCGCCGCGACAGGACCCTGCTCATGGTGAGCAAGATGACGATGCCGAGCACCGCCGGCAGCGAGGCGACGGATGTCGCCGAGTGGGAGATTGCCAGCATGTATGCCGACATCAGGATGATCGGCGCGGTCCAGAAGAAGCTCAGCCAGTTGCGCCGGTAAAACATCAGGAAGACGAAAGACAAAAAGATGCCGAACGACGAGAAGAACCCGACCTGGTTCTTGGAGGCGAAGGCGCCGACGAAATTGAAAGTGCCGTCCATTATGTCCAGCGCGTAAGCGTTGACTTTCAGCGAGTAGAGCAGGACGACGAATATCCCGATCAGCGATCCCAGGACCAGCGTCCGCACGCTGATGGTGCGGGCCGCGATATAGGCAGAGACGATATGCGAGGAATATTGCACCGCCGCACGCGCGCTGATGCCGGCGGCCTGCGACCAGAAGACCGACAGGCAGACATAGGTCGCGAAGAGTATCGGCAGCCAAGCGTTTGAGAGCTTCCAGGTGAAACGCCGGTAGTCGACGAAGAACAGCGGCAGCCAGACCGCGTAATAGGCGAGGATCAGGACCTGACCGACATTGCTGGAATAGGCAAAGGCAAGAACGGAAACCGCGACGGCAAAGGCGCCATAGGCCTTGTTTGCCTCCGGATCGAGCAGAATGGATTTTGGAATCTTCATGCCGGATTTTTCGTCCGTTCAGCCTTGGAGCAATTCCAGGAAAAGTGTGTGACTGTCTTTCGTCGGGAATTGCGTAAACAACAGTTAGCGCGGTTCAGTGTCTGATAGCCGGCACGAGCCGACGTTCGGCCCTACCGGGTTCATTGTGCACTGCAGCATAATCTATCGCCCTATCGCCGGTGGCTCAACCGGAAATGTTGCCACGGGCAAAGAGGCGTTATCACAGGCATATTGCATAGCGAAAAGGCCGGAATGGGGCGGCCTGTTGCTCGTTGGCGGATGATCCTTCCCGAAAATCGATTTCGATTATGGCTCATGCGAGAACAGGTCCCCGAGCATCACCACCGAGCGCGAGCTCTTCCTGCAGTTCTTCCAGCACCGCGCGGAGGTGTAGCTGGAGGCGTGCCATGGTAATGCGGTCGTTGCAATGAGATAGGACAACCGCCTACGCTGTGAGGAGTCTATTGCGCCGGAGAGAGACGAATGGCCAAACCGCGAATCTTCCTGGGCTCGTCAGGAAAACAGAAGAAGCTGTTGCAGGCGCTGCAGCGTGGCCTTGAAGATATTGCCAATGTCGAACCTTGGACGACATCCTTCAATCCCGGGACGACAACACTGGGGCGTCTCCTCGAGCTGACGCGCGAGGTCGACTTCGCCGCTTTCGTGTTCGCCCAGGACGACTGGACGAGCGCGAGCCAGCCGGAATCGACCACCACTGTTCCCGCCCAGGCTTCTCCGCGAGACAATGTGGTTTTCGAGGCCGGCCTGTTCGGCGGGGTTCTCGGCATGCGCCGGACCTTCATCCTGCATGCGAATGGTGCCAAGCTTCCCAGCGATCTGCTCGGCCTGACGTCGGTACGCTACGGCGAGGCAGCGACCGCCGCGGAGACCAGAGCGATCAATCAAAAACTGCGAAATGCCATCGAAAATGAGGGGCGAGTCGCCCGCATAGAGGGGTTTTGGTGGCAGTTCTCCCTGTCAGAGCGCACAGCAAGGGAGCCTTCCGCGGTCAGTCTGCTCAGGATCTCGCGGGACCGCAACGGCGCGCTGGAGCTGAACGGCCGCTCATGGCAAGAGAATGGCAGCCTGTCGGCCAGATACTGGAGCGAGGCGTCGAAGGAGAAAGGAGAGTCTTCGGGCATCTTCTACTATTGGAACGGGGAACGGCCGTTGGACGCGAACGCGCCGCAGCTGCACGGGACAGGCGAAATCCGGCTGGAATCCGCCGAGCGCGCGTCCGGATATTTCACCACACGTTCGGACACGAATCCGGAGGTGAATGCGCGAACGTCCGGCGTCTATCTGCGCGCCGATCCGCAGGACTTAACCATCCTGGACGGGAACGACAATCAGCGGCGCGTGGAGTTGATCGCAGAACGGCTAAGTCACTGGAAGTCGATCAAGAATGTCTGACGACAGTGCGGGCGATCGCGGCGAAGGCGCCGGCGCTTGACGAACGCACCGTTCGGCCCAACAGATTGTCGGGAACGTCTCGATCCCGGAACATTGGCGGATGCAGGCTGGGGCACTGACCGACTATACCATAAGGCTGTTCGAGCGCGGCTATATCTGCCTGCCGCTTCGTGCCGGCGGCAAGCATCTCGACCTCGCGGCCATGGAGTATGATCCGTTGCACCTGCGGACGCTGCGCAAGGACCTGAAGGAACTGGCGTTCACCTCCATCACCTTCCAACTGGCGCAGAAGCCGCCGGGCCGCAGCGACGTCGCGCGCTGGTTTGGCGACTTTGCCGGCAATGTCGGCATATTGGGCGGATTTGGGAACCTGATGATCCTCGATTTCGATGACGACGCCGGCTACCGTGCCTGGCGGTCCGGTCACAAGGCGATTGCGAACGGCACGCCGATAGCAAAATCGCCGAGCGGATTTCATGTCTATCTAAGAACGCGGGAACCGGTGATCTCTTCCAGCCTCCATTTCGGCTTGCGCCGGGTGGGTCACGCGAAGGCGCTGGGCGGTTATGTCGTGGGCTGCCCGTCGGTGCTGAAGGACGGCTCCTCCTACAGCTGGATCGAAGGCCAGTCGCCATTCGACATCGAACCTCAGGTGGTGGGCAATCTTGACAGTCTTTCGCTGCGCCCCGTGTCGGTGCTCAAGCATTGCTATGACCGCCTGCTCAAGCGTGGCTTCTTCGAACAGCAATGAGCGGCTCACCTATGGCGGCTGACATTACCGTCGTTATCCCGGCAAGAAATGCGGCTGCAACCATCGAAGCGGCACTCGGCAGTCTGGCCTCCGACAGAGCGGTCATCCGCGAGATTCTCTTGGTCGACGACGGATCGGACGACCAGACGGCTGCGATGGCGAGGCAAAGCGCGCACCGTCACGGCTTGCCGCTGGACGTGGTGGGCGTTCAACTGGGCAGAGCGGGCGCCGCGCGCAATGTCGGACTCGAGCGGGCAAGCGGCACATCCATATTCTTTCTCGATGCCGACGACGAGGTGATGCCCGGCAGCCTGTCGCGGCTGAGCGCGGCGCTGGCAGGCCGGCCTTGCGCCGGCCTTGCCGTCGGGGCCAGCATACGGCGGACAAAAAGCCGGCCGGACAAGCTCAAGGCACCGCAAGGCTACGGCGCGGACCGGCGAGAGAATGTGCGACGCTACCTTCGCAACGAAGTGTGGCCAATCGCGATGGGAAGCGCGTTGGTCGCCGACTGGGCGACCGCAAACCTCCGCTTTCCGGAAACGATCGGCCTCGATGAGGACACCTGCTACTGGACCGCCGTGCTGGCCCGTGCCGACGTGGTTACCGTCGAGACCCCGGTGCTGCTCTACCACCATGACGAGGAACGTATGGCGCGCCGCTTCATCACGGCACCGCGCAGGACCTTCCTTGCCATAGCGCTGGAACTGAACGGGCTGGCTGCCGCCGGCGTCGAACGGGAGGCGGTGCAGTGGCGCAAGGCCTGGATAGCTCAGCGGATCGCCCGACAGCTGATCAGGCACCGCAAGTTCGCCGATGCTGGCGGCATGATGCGCGCGGTCCGAGCGCATAAGGAGCTGGGGCGCAGTTGGAAGGCGATGCGATATCTGGCCAGGATCCGAATCGGGCGACTGACCGAGACTGAGGCTAGGATGTCGCCAATGCCCAATTCAGCGACGTCGCGCCGCACGCTGATCATATGCCACGACCCGCCGTTTCCGCCGAGGTCCGGCGCCGATCTCAGGAATTTCGGCAACGCGACGGCGGCAGCCGCGTTCGGCCCGGTCTGCCTGGCCTCGCTCCTGCCGCGAAGCAGCGACGTCCAACCTGCCGGGCCAGACATTCGCGTGACCGAGCTTATCAACAAGCCCGAACCGCGAGCGCCTTCGCTCGCCCGCTGGAGGGCCAAGGGCGAGAGCCGGATACCGCTCCCGGCGCTGGCGCGGCTCAAGGCGCTCGTGGCGGATTTTCGCCCGGATACTATTGTCGTCGAAGGCGTTGGTCTGTTCAGATTTCTCGCTCCGTTGCGGCCGATGGTCCGGCAACTCGTTCTGGACATGCACAATGTCGAATCGGATCTCGCCGGTCAGTTGCCGCGCAAGAAGCGTTGGCGGCCGTTTTCCTCAGACCTCAGGGCGCTCGAGAGAAAGGCGGCAGCCATCGTCGACCGTATCTGGGTGTGCTCGCAACGGGATCGTCAGCGGCTGGAGGCGTTTGTCCGGCCGCAAGTCCCCGTCCACATCGTGCCAAACGGCATCCCGCGAGCGGACGAGCTGCCGCGGCTACTGCCGCTGCAACGAGCCGTCTCGGATGCGTTTCCGCTCATCCTTTATGTTGGCCATCTGGGCTATCAGCCGAACGTCGACGCCGCCGAGCGGCTGGGGCACACCATCTTGCCCCGCATTCGCCAGACGCTGCCGACCGCGAAGCTCGTTCTTGCCGGCCGTTCGCCCGAGTCGCGCGTTCGCGCCCTGGCAAGACTGGATGGGGTCAGTCTGGTCGAAGATCCGGACGATATCAGACCTCTGTTGTCCGTTGCCCATCTCGGCATCGTCCCGCTTGCCATGGGCGGCGGCACGCGCATCAAGATCCTCGAAGCAATGGCCTGGGGGGTCCCGGTCATTGCAACGCCGCTGGCAGCCGAGGGTCTCAACCTGATCGAGGGCGACGAGGTGCTTCTGTCGGACACCGACGAGGGATTGGCCGACATAGCGGTCAGACTTTGTTCCGACCATGCGCGCATGGCCAGCGTTCGCGCCCGGGCCCACGAGGCCGCGTGGTCGCGGTTCGGGCCGCAGGCGATCCGCGATGCCGTCGGTCAGGGCCTGGGCACGCCCTTCGCCGCCGACTGTGACCAAGTTCAAGCCGTGAGCCGCGGATGATCCCGAAAATCCTGCACCAGACGTGGAAGACCGACATCGTCCCACCCCGTTTCCAAGGCTATGTCGACAGCTGGAAGCGGCATCATCCGGACTGGACGATGATGTTCTGGAACGATCGGACTTTGCTCGAGTTCGTGGCCGCACACTATCCCAGCTTCCTGCCGACCTTTTGCAGCTACGAGTATGGTATCCTGCGCGCCGACGCGGGCCGCTATCTGCTTCTCCACCATTTCGGCGGCGTCTATGCCGATATCGATTGCGAATGCGTGGCGCCGTTCGATCCGATCCTGGGCGAGGATCGGATCGTGTTCTGCACGGAGCCGGACGCCCACGCACGCGTGCAGGCGGACTTTCGCGGATTGCCTTACCTTCTGTTCAACGGGACCATGGCCAGCCCGCCGGGGCACCCATTCTGGCTTCATTTGCTGTCGTTCCTGCCCGGGCTCGTCCGCGCAAAACAGGCGATCGACGCCACCGGGCCTTGCGTGCTTACCTCCGCGCAACTCGGCTATCCAGACCAGACGGCGTTTGCGATCCATCCGGCCGAGTTGTACTCGCCTCTCGATTCGTCGGGAAAGCGGGCGGGCAGCGGCGGCATGACGTTGTCGATCCACCACTGGGCGGGCACATGGTGGACGCCGGAGAAGCCCGCCCGGTTGCGGCATAGGCTGCGCAAGTTGATCTACCAGGCCCGGCACCGCCTGACGCGCGGGACTATTTCCGATGAGCAAGCCGCCCGGCAAAGCGTCAGCCAAGCGGCCGTCGCAGCGCGGCCACCATCGGGATCCAACCTCGCCGTGCTGGTGCCGCTGCGCGATGCGGCCCAACACATAGAGCCATTCCTCGCCGCGTTGCGGCAGCTCGACTACCCAAAAAATAGGATGAAGCTCGTCTTTTGCGAAGGCGACAGTTCAGATGGCAGCTGGGAGCGGCTGCAAGGTGCCACTGCGGCCCTGGGCAAGGACTATCGGGAGGTCGTGCTGCTGCGGAAACAACTCGGCACCGAGCTTGACCGCGACAAGCGAGCGAACCGGCAGCTGCAACGCGTCAGGCGCAGCGGCATCGCCAAAGTGCGTAACCATCTGATCGATAAGGGGCTGACCGAAGAGGACGACTGGGCGCTGTGGATCGACATCGATGTCTGGCGTTTTCCAGCGGATGTCGTGACCCGGCTGATTGCAAGGGGGCACCGCATCGTCGCGCCGCACTGCGTGAAAGTCCCAGGCGGCGACAGCTTCGACCTCAACAGTTTCGTCACGGTGCGGCACAACAGAGATCATAACTACTTCCGCCATGTTCACGACGGTCTCTATCAGCCTCCGCGGCACACCCATGCAAGGCTGCATATGAGCGATGTCCGCCACCTCGACAGCATCGGCCTGGACGGTGTCGGCGGCACCATGCTCTTGGTCGATGCCGCCTTGCATCGCGGCGGCCTTCGCTTTCCGGAGATCCCCTATCGCGACCTGATCGAGACCGAGGGTTTCGGTGCCCTGGCGAACGATCTCGGCATCAGGCCGATCGGACTGCCGCGGCTGGAGATACAGCACGTCCCTTGGTGAGGCCCGTCTTTCCCAGTTTCCTTCCAGAAACGGCCGGCCGCGGAGGGCAGCGTCGCAGGTGCGCGCGGGCAGCGCCGCGCCACCATCAATCGTGCAACTCTCTCGCGATTGGCGGGCCAACGCTGAAGCCCGAGAACATCACCTCGAAGCCTTCGCGCTGCGGCGAGCAGCACATCATGCCGACGTTGACGCTCCGCGAGACCGGGAAATGGGCCAGCCGCACCGGTTTCCAGCGGCCGTCCGCGGCTTCGAGGTACTGAACGCGAATGGCTTCGGCGTGTCGGGTCAGACGAATCCGTACGCCGTCGGGGTCGGTCGGAATGCTGACCAGCGACCAGTCGGAGGCGTCGTTGGTGACGACAACGGAAAAATAGGCGAGGCCGTCCGTGTATTCGATACCGGCCTTGATCCAGTGCGTTTCGCTGAGCCGCAGCATCAGGCCGGCCTGATCGTAGAGCGCCTTGTATTCGCCCTTGACGGTGACCTCGGCGCTGAAGTCGCCCGCCACGGGACGATAGAGGAAATGGCCATTGTCGCGGCGGAAGCCGTAGAAGGTCTCGCGCCAAAAATCCGTCTCCTTGCCGGTGCGGACATGAAGCGTCCCGTCGCCAAACACATGGCGCGGCGGCGGGTTGAGCCAGGCCATTCCGGCGAAGTCGGACGTCATGACGCCTGCCCGTCAGCCGGCGAACGTATAGGCCGTCTTGACGGTGGTGTAGAACTCCATGGCGTAGCGGCCCTGCTCGCGCGGGCCGTAGCTCGAGCCCTTGCGGCCGCCGAACGGCACATGGAAGTCGACGCCCGCCGTCGGCAGGTTGACCATTACCATGCCGGCTTCGGAGTTGCGCTTGAAATGCGTCGCGTGCTTCAGGCTTGTCGTGCAGATGCCGGAGGTCAAGCCGAACGGCGTGTCGTTGGCCACAGTCAGCGCCTCATCATAATCCTTGACGCGGATGACATTGGCGACCGGGCCGAAGATTTCTTCGCGCGAGATGCGCATGGCGTTGGTGGCGCCGGTAAACAGCGCCGGCCTGAGATAGAAGCCGGGAGTTTCGCGCTCCAGCCGCTCGCCGCCGAAGGCGAGTTCAGCGCCTTCCTGGCGGCCGATGGCGATATAGTCCTCATCCTGTTTGAGCTGGGTCTGGTCGACGACCGGGCCGATCTGGGTCTTGGCGTCCAGCGCGTCGCCGATGACCAGCTTGTCCAGGCGTTCCTTCATGGCGTCGACGAAGCGGTCGTGGATCCCTTCGGTGACGATGAGGCGCGAGGACGCGGTGCAACGCTGGCCGGTCGAGAAATAGGCGCCGTTGACGGCACAATCGACGGCCACCGCAAGGTCCGCATCGTCGAGCACGACCAGCGGGTTCTTGCCGCCCATCTCGAGCTGGAACTTGCGCATATGCTCGACACTCGCCGCGGCGACACGCTTGCCTGTGCCGACAGAGCCGGTGAAGGAGATGGCGTTGACGTCCGGGCTGTCGAGCATGGCCTGGCCGACGACAGAGCCCTTGCCCATGACGAGGTTGAGAACGCCCTTCGGCAGCCCGGCACGATGCAGGATGTCGACGATGGTCCAGGCACTTTCGGGGACCAGTTCCGCCGGCTTGAAGACGATGGTGTTGCCGTAGGCCAGCGCAGGCGCAATCTTCCAGGCGGGAATGGCGATCGGGAAGTTCCACGGCGTGATGATGCCAACCACGCCGACGCCTTCGCGGGTCATCTCGACACCGACGCCGGGGCGCACGCTCGGCACAAGCTCACCAGACAGCCGCAGCGTCTCGCCGGCGAAGAAGTCGAAGATCTGCGCGGCGCGGATGGTTTCGCCGACGCCTTCGGCCAGGGTCTTGCCTTCTTCGCGAGCGAGAGACCGGCCGATCTCGTCCTTGCGCGCCATGATCTCGTCGGAAGTCTTCTTCAGCACGGCATGGCGCGCCAGCGGGCCGGAGCGCGACCAGGCCGGGAAGGCCGCCTTGGCGGCCGCGATGGCCTGCTTGGCCTCCTCCGGCCCGGCCGAGGCGTATTCGCCGACCACATCGTTGGTGTTCGACGGGTTGATGTTGCGCGAGCCGGCCTCGCCCAGCCACTCGCCGTCGATCAGGTTCTTGCGGAGCACGGTCATCTTCATTCCTTCGAGATTGGCTTGCTTCTTCGAGATTGGCTGGCGTGGCAAAGCGCCGGTCATTTGTCAGACAAATGATATAGCCATGGTCTGCGGAAACGTCTACCCGAGAAGCTTTCGATAAAGGTAGGCGCGCGGCGGTGGAAGTCCACCGGCTTCGTCCGCGCCCCCTGTCACGACAAAGCCCTGACGGCCTCCTTCAGACGGAAAACGACCAGAACAGGCAGGCGAGCGTTGCCGCGGCGAAGATGACGAAGAACAGGCTTCTGAGCAAGATGTTGCGGCGAAGCTCATTCATGGCGAGATGCGCGCCGACGATCGCCGGGACGAACAGGAAGCGCCAGTTGAGAAGGGTCCAAGGCACCTCACGCTGGCCGAGCGCCCATCGAGCGAGAAGCGAACCGACAATGGCGGCGAACAGCACGATCGTTGCCCAGAAGATCGCGTCGGCGGCATGCGTAAGCACAACCCCGGCGGCGCGGATGGGCAGGATCAACATCAACAGCGCGCTGAAGGAATAAATGGCGGCGATGGCCAGGAACGAACCCGCGTCGGCAATGCCGTCGAGGCGCTTAACGACGAAGGCGCCTTGAGGGTAGCCGTGCTTGGCGACCGCCAGCGACAGCGCCATCAGCAAGGCGCTCAGAACCGTGACCAATGCGAATGTGCCGAGAGCCTTGCTCATGCCGTTCCCTGTCGAGACGAATCACGGGAGTCTAGCAGAGCGCGGCTGCCGAAAACCGCAATTCACCTCGCGGCAGTATCGAAGCGTCAGGGCTCTTGCGAGGCCGAGTGGAGTTCGGCCTTGCGCCGGGCGGTCTCCAGGCCGACGTCGATGAAGCGGCGCGCATGGCGGGCCAATTCCATGTTGTCGGTCCACAATTGCGCCAGATCGCCGTCTTCCTCAAGAGGTTCTCGCCGACGATCTCGGAGGAGAAGGATTCGCGTCGAGCACGACAGCGCAGGCGGGGCCGGTGCAGGCGTGGCGACGACGCTGGTCTTGTCCGGGATATTGGCCGATCTAGGCGACCTGACCGGCCCGATTACACATTGGACGCCTTCCGCCGGCGCTGACCTATCCGATGCGAGCGCCGCTTGCCGGATCGAACAGATGCAGCGCCGCTGGGTCGGCGGCGAGGCGGACCGCGTCGCCCGGTTTGACATTGCTGCGGCCCATGACGAAGACGCAGATCTGCTGGTTGGCCAGCCTGACATAGAATTGCGTCGACAGGCCGAGCGGCTCGACGACCTCGACCTGACCTTTCAGCGGGCCGTCGTCGGCCAGCCGGATGTGTTCCGGCCGCAGCCCGACGGTCAGCGCATCGCCATCCTTCAGCGGCAATCCGTCCGGCAGCCTCAGCTTCTGGCCGTCGGCCAGCACGGCATCGACCTTGCCGCCCTTGGCGACCTTTGCCGGCAAAAAATTCATGCCGGGCGAGCCGATGAACCCGGCGACGAAAGTGTTGGCGGGACGATCGTAGAGCTCCAGCGGATGGCCGACCTGCTGCACATAGCCGTCATGCATGACGACGATGCGGTCGGCCATGGTCATCGCCTCGACCTGGTCGTGCGTGACATAGACCGAGGTCGTCTTGAGCTGCTGGTGCAGCGCCTTGATCTCGGCGCGCATGTGGACGCGCAGCTTGGCGTCGAGGTTCGACAGCGGCTCGTCGAACAGGAAGACTTTCGGATCGCGCACGATGGCGCGGCCCATGGCGACGCGCTGGCGCTGACCGCCGGAGAGCTGGCGCGGCAGGCGGCCGAGAAAGGTCTCCAGACCGAGGCGCTTGGCGGCGGCGCCCACCCTGCCGTCGATCGTCGTCTTCTCGGCCTTCTTCAGCATCAGGCTGAAGCCCATGTTCGAAGAGACGTCCATATGCGGGTAGAGCGCATAGGACTGAAACACCATAGCGATGTCGCGGTCCTTCGGCGCCACATCGTTGACCAGCCGCTCGCCGATTCGGATCTCGCCGCCGGTGACCTCCTCCAGGCCGGCGATCATGCGCAGCAGCGTTGACTTGCCACAGCCGGACGGGCCGACCAGCACGACGAACTCGCCGTCGGCGATCTCGAGATCGACGCCGTGCAGGATGCGCAGCGCTCCATAGTCCTTCTCGACATGTTGCAGGGTGACGGAAGCCATCGATTATCCTTTGACAGCGCCGGCGGTAAGGCCGGTGACGAGATAGCGTTGCAGGAAGGCGAAGAAGATGCAGACCGGGATCAGCGCCAGGATGGAGGCCGCCATCATCTGCCCCCAGTCGACGGCGAACTTGCCGATGAAGGTGAGCAGGCCGACGGCAAAGGTCTTCTGCTCGTCGCTGGAGATCAGCATCAGCGCGAACAGCAATTCGCTCCAAGCGGCGGTGAAGACGAAGCCGAGCGTCGCCCCCATGCCGGGCAAGGTGAGCGGCACGATCACCCGGCGCATGGCCTGGGCGCGCGTGCAGCCGTCGATCATCGCCGCCTCCTCCAGATCCTTCGGAATGCTGTCGAAGAAGGACTGCATGAGGAAGGTGGCGAAGGCGGTGTTGAAGGCGGTGTAGATGATGATCAGCCCGGTCAGGCTGTTGGTCAGGCCGAGATCGCCCATGATGCGGTAGATCGGCGGGATGACCATGACCAGCGGGAAAGTCTGGGTCAGCAGAAGCAGGATCGCTAAAGTCGCTTTGCCGCGGAAGGTAAAGCGCGACATCGCATAGCCGGCAAGCGTGGCGATGACGGTGACCAGTGCGGCCGTCGACACCGAGACGATGACGCTGTTCAGAAAGTAGCGCGGGAAGTCGGAAGCCTCCAGCACGGTGTCGAAGTTCTTGAGCGTCATTTCCGATGGCCAGAACGTTATGCCTTCGGAATAGAGCAGCCGCTCCGGCGTCACAGAGATCTTCAGCGTCCAGAAGATCGGGAACAGCGCGAAGACGACATAGGCGGCGATCGCGGCGTAGAGGCCGATGCCGCCGGCGATGCGCGAGGAGGTGGAGCGGCCGGCGATCATCAGACATGCCTCACAAGCGTGCGGCGGACGGCGATCAGGCCAACCGCATAGGCAATGAGCAGCACCAGCAGCAGAACCGCGACTGCGGACGCATAGCCTTTGTCCAGCGACTTGAAGGCGCTGACATAGATGTAGACCGGCACCGTGCTGGTCGAGCCTGCCGGTCCGCCCTCGGTCATGACGAAGATCAGGTCGGCGAAGGTCGCGATCCAGATGGTGCGCAGCATGACGGTGATGACGATGGTCGGCGCCAGGAACGGCAGCGTCACCTTGGTGAAGCGCTGCCAGGGCGAGGCGCCGTCGATGGCTGCCGCCTCATGCAGTTCCGACGGGATCGACTTCAACGCCGCAAGCAGAGTGATGGCGAAGAAGGGAATGCCGAACCAGATGTTGGCGACGATCGGCCCCCACATAGCTGTGGCCGGATCGGAAAGCACGTTGGTCGGCTCGGCCTTCAGGCCGAGCGCGAAAAGCCAGTGCGGCAGCGGGCCGATGATCGGGTTGAACAGCCAGGCCCAGGTAAGGCCGGAAAGAAAGGACGGCACCGCCCAGGGCAGGAACACCACGGCCTGCACGACCTTGCGGCCATAAAAGGGCTTGTCGAGCAGCAGCGCCAGACCAAGCCCGAGGAAGAACTGGAAGAACAGGCTGGCGGCCGTCCACCAAAGCGTGTTGACCAGCGCCTGGCCGAGCACCGCGTCGGAGAGCATCGCTTGGTACTGGCCGAGCCCGACATATTCCGATTTGAAGGCGGAGAATTTGCGGAAGGAATAGCTGATGCCGATGATCAGCGGCACCAGGAGCACGACGACCAGCAGGACGATAGCCGGCGAAAGATAGAGCCAGGGCTCGATCGCGGCCTTGCTCAGCCGCTTCTTGCGCGGCCGGCCCGTCGATCGGATTTCGGACACTGCGTAGGTCATCGATTTGGCTCTACGGGTGATGGTGAGGCCAGCGTGGCGACAGCGTCCTTCTCCCCATTCTACGGAGAGAAGACGCCGGTTCACCCTCCGTAGCTGCAGCGCAGCTGCTGCGGAGGAGGGCAGGCAGATGAGGAGCGGAGCCGACTTTCAGGATTCGGCGCTGCCCCTCATCCGTCACTTGTCCGTGAATGTCGTTCTCCCAAAACCGCTTCGCACTTTTGGGCGACATTCATCGGGTGACACCTTCTCCCCGCAAGTGGGGAGAAGGAAGAAAGGTCACTTCTTGTTCTTGGCCAGCCAGGCCTGCTGCTCCTTGGTCAGGAACGCCGCCCACTCGTCGGCCACCTGCTTGGCCGGCTTCTGGCCAAGCAGCACTTCCTGGAAGTTCTTGATCGCCACTTGGTCGACGAAGTTGCCGAGGTTTTCCAGATGCGTCGGCGGCGTCACCATTTCATACTTCGAGCTGTCGTTGAGCTCGGTGAACCAGCCTTTGAACTGCTCGGTCTTGAAGTGGGCGTCCTGATCGGCGCCGTTGTGGATCGGGACGACGCCGACTTCCTTGGCCCATTCCAGATTGTCCTTGGGCGACAGCAGCGTCGCCATCAGCTTCCAGGCTTCGTCCTTGTGCTGCGAATTGGCGAACATCGCCCAGCCGGCATAGCCCAGCGTCGGATAGGATTTGCCGCTCGGGCCGACCGGCAGCGGCGCGACCGCAAAGTCGTCGGCGCTCATCTTGTCGGCGATGCCGAGCAGCGCGTCCGGATCCTGGTTGAGCATGGCGCAGGTGCCGGAATAGAAGCCGGTCACCGTCTCGTTGAAGCCCCAGCTCACGGAATCCTTCGGCGCCAGGCCGTTCTTGTACATGTCGGCCAGCATCTGCAGCCCCTTGACCGAGCCCTCGTCATTGATGGTCGAGGTGCCGTCCTCGGTGAAGTAGCCGCCCTTGCCGGCGGCGATGTTCATGAACATGTGCATGCCGTTGAAGGCGCCCGGACCGCCGCGCAGGCAATAGCCGTATTTGCCGGGAATGGCGGAGATCTTCTTGGAGAACTCGACGAACTCGTCGAGGTTTTCCGGCGGACGGTCAAGACCCGCTTCCTTGAAAAGCTTCTTGTTCCAGAACAGCGCGTTCACATAATAGCCGTAAGGGATCATGAACTGCGTGTTGTTGACAGTCGAGCCGAACTGCTTGGCGCGGTCGCCGAGCGTCTTGGCGTCGTCCCATTTGGCCATGTAGGGGCCGAGATCCTCGAGCTGGCCGTTGTTGGCATAGAGGCCCATCCAGCGTTCCGGCATCTCAACCACGTCGGGCGTGTCGCCGGCCTGAACCATGGTGAGAAACTTCTCGAACGCCTGACCCCAAGGCAGCGAGACGAGCTCGACCTTGATGCCGGGATTGGCCTGCTCGAATTCGGCGATCTGCTTCTTCAGGAATTCGGTGCGCGGCGGGCTGGTGATGACCTCGACCATCTTGATGGTGGTGTCGGCCAGCGCGGCCCCGGCGGAAATCGCCAGGCCGGCAGCGGCGGCAAGCAGGATTGTCAGTCTTTTCATGTTCGGAACTCCCATTTTGAACACCTTATTTTTTTGCCTTGTCGAAGGCCTGGGCGATGTCGGCCCAGAGGTCCTCGACGTTCTCCAATCCGACATTGAAGCGGATGGTTCGGGGGCTGACGCCGAAGCGCGCCATCGAATTGAGACCCGGCGTCTGCTCGAGCGAGGCCTTGGCGGGCACGACCAGGCTTTCATGGCCGCCCCAGCTGACGCCGATGCGGAACAGCTTCAGCGCATCGACGAAAGCCGGAATGTCGACATCTTCCGCGACCTCGAAAGAGAACAGCCCGGCATAGCCGGCAAGCGTCTTCTTGCCGGGATCATTGGAGTAGGCGGGATGGTTGACCCGCTCGACCTTGCCATGCGCCTTCAGCCGCTCGGCGAGCGTGAGACCGCTCTTCATATGATGCGGCAACCGCAGCGGCAGCGTGCGCAGGCCGCGCAGCAGAAGCCAGCCCTCGAAAGGCGACAGCTTGCCGCCAAGCGATGAATAGGTCTGCTCGTTGATGTGCTTGATATGCGCGGCCGAGCCCGCCACCACGCCAGCGACGGTGTCGCTGTGGCCGCCGAGATATTTCGAAGCCGAGTGCAGCACCAGATCGACACCATGCGAAATCGGCTTCTGGAAGACGGGCGTCGCCCAGGAATTGTCGATGGTGGTGACGATGCCCTCACTTTTCGCCAGCCGGGTCAGGTGCTCAATGTCCTGCAGCTCGAACATCATCGAGGTCGGGCTTTCGAGGTAGAGCAGCTTGGCGCCCGGAAGCGCCGCCGCCACCGCATCGGGGTCCGAGCCGTCGACATAGTCGACCTTGATTTGCAAGCGCGGGAACAGGCGCTCGAACAGGCGGTAGGCGTCGCCATAGCAGTTGCGTACGGCAACGATCCGCTCGCCGGCGCCGACGAAGGCAAGCACGGTGGCGCTGATAGCCGCCATGCCGCTGGAGAAGCCCCGCGCGGCTTCCGCGCCTTCCAAGGCCGCAACACGCGCCTCGAATTCCATCACCGTCGGGTTGTCGCCGCGCGAATAGATCGGCTGCCTTCTCCTGCCGGCAAAGGTGTCGGCCATGTCGGCGTAATTGTCGAAGGTGAAGAGCGATGTCTGGTAGATCGGCGGCACCACAGCGCCGCCGGGGAACGGATCGTCATGCGCGAGAAGAGTCGCCGCCTCGCCGAGATAGTCGCTGGCCAAAGAAGCCGGGTCGAACCCTGTGGGATGCTCGTTCATTTGCGGTCCAAAAGCTTGAGGTTGGCGGCGCCGCGCTTGAGGTCGTTTTCGACAGTAGCGATGAGCTTCAGCGCTTCGGCCCGGGCTCCCTCCGGGTCGTGCGCGGCGATGCGGTCGAAGATGGTGCGGTGATAGGGAAAGCTGGCATGGCCGAAATCGCGCACGCCGAGCGGATGTTCCCAGAAGCGGTGGAACAGCTCGTGCATGGCGCTGATGATCTGCTCGAACAGCGGATTGCCGGAGGCGCGGTAGACCGACTGGTGGAACTCCCAGTCTTCCTCCGACGACATGCCGGCGCGGCTGTGGAAGGCTTCTTCCATGATGTCGAGCTTGCGCTCGATCTCGGCGACCTCAGCCTTGCCGGCGCGGACGGCGCAAAGAGCGGCGGCCTCGGCCTCCAGCGCGCGGCGGATCTCCAGGGTGCGCATCAGGCCGGCAAAGTCGTTGCCGCCGGCAAGGGTCAGCGGCATGTGCAGCATGTCGGGCGAAACCGCCGCCTTGAGGTAAGTGCCGCTGCCCTGGCGCCGCTCGACGAGGCCCAGCCCCTCCCAGCGGGTGAGTGCCTCGCGAACCGTGTTGCGGCTGACCTTAAGGCGCTCGGCCAGGATGCGCTCGGTCGGCAGTTTTTCACCGGGACCCAACGCCTCCTGCCGCACGAAGCCGGCCAACGCCTTCAGAACCGCATCATCGCGGGCCGTCGTCTGGATCGGCGGGAGAGGGTCGGTCACGCTGGTGAATTCCGAAAGTGGTTCAATGGTCCAACCAATTTCTGCATGAACGAAGAGGTGAGTCAACCACGCATGGTGCGATTCGACGATTTCGATCGGTAGCCGACACTGCGCGAGCGGCGTCAGCCGCTCACGCGCCGAGCTTCGCTCCAAGTTGCTCGACTTGAAACGGAGCGACCTGCGGCGGACCGTCGAGGACCCCTTGCGACTGCAAGGCAGCCTGCCCGAGTTCGGTCAGAGCGTAGATGCCGCGCTCGGCCCTGGCGAACCAGCCATAATAGTTGTGCAGCAGGATGCTGGCCGCGCGGGGGGCAACGAGTTTCAAATCGCGCGGCCGCTTCGGGCCGTCGGCCATGGCGGCGGCGCAGGCAATTGCTTCCTGGCGGTATGCGGTCATGATCGGCTTTTGCCGCGTGCTGCCGCCGATGGACGGATCGCCCTTGCGGCGGTGATGCTCCTCGACCAGCCGCGAGCGCCGCCTCGGGTCGCGCCGCGGCGGCACGGCGGCCGGGCTGAGCAGCAACTCGACCTTGCCTTTCCCGTCGACCGCGAGCAGGCCGAAGCCGAGCCGGCGGCAGAGCGCGCGAAAACGTCGATCGTGCTCGCGGCCCTTGCCGCGCGCCGACATCCGCGCGGCGAGCCAGACCTCGTCGCAGGCCGCCGCCCGATCGACGCCTTGCAGAACGAGCTCGAGATTGAACTGCAGCTTCAGCTCGCAGATGACGACCACGGGCGGCTCGCCTTCGCGCAACCCGACGATGTCGCAGCCGCCGACCTCGCCTTTGACGGTGAAGTCGAGGCTCTCGAGGAACCGCTTCACCGGTGCATAGAGGGACGTTTCCTGCATGGGAGAGGCATAGCCGATTCGAGCCCGGCCGACACGGCAGAAGGCGACGCGACCGCCCGCCGCTATTGCTTGGCGAACTGGCCCCTATAGGTCTGGCCGGCAAGCGTGTAGGTGCCGGCCAGCGTTTCGTCAGGCTGCATCGTAAACGTGATGTCTGCGCCGTTCGGCAGGCGTCCAAGCTTTAATGTGTTCCCGGCGATCCTGCCGGCGCCGTCGGCGATCCCCGGCTTGTTGTCGGCCATATCGCCCCACGCGTAGCTGACCGTCACCTGCCCGCCCGGTGAAACGGTCAGCACGGCCAGCTTGCCTTCAAAGGTGCCATCCAGCCGTCCCGCCCAAATGCCTGAAAACGCCGCATATCGAGCGGGGCACTCTTGCCCGGAGGCGTGATCGCCACGGTTTGGTCGAGCACCGCAGTGTCCGGGACAGCGGGAGCCGCGACAGCAGCCGGGGCAGGTTGAGGAGGAGGCGGGGCCTCGGATACCGATTCACAAGCGACAAGCGCCAATGCCGCGAAACCGAGCATCACAGAAAGACTGTTTGGTGGAGCCAATCGGAATCGAACCGACGACCTCTTGAATGCCATTCAAGCGCTCTCCCAACTGAGCTATGGCCCCACTCCCGGCAGTCAGCCGGCGCCGTTTCCGGCGAAGAGATCCGGCGCGGTTGGGCACCGCGCCGTCGTTTAGTGCTGGCGGCTTCTAGCGCCGCCTTCGGTCAAGATCAAGCCTTGAAAAGCCGCTTTTTCGTCACAGGTCAAAATGGCCGGCAAACAATCGCGCCGGGGCCGAAATCAGACCTCGTCCTCGTCGTCGCCGACGCCGATCATATCGGAAACGTCGTCGTCCTCTTCTTCCTCGTCGGCAAGGAAGGTGTCATCGTCATCGTCACCGAGATCGACATCATCCTCGTCGTCGCCGAGATCGGGCAGATCGTCGCCGCCGCCCTTGGTCTCCTCGTCCGCATCTTCGAGCGAGACGATTTCGGCGCCTTCTTCCTCCTCGGAGTCGACTTCCTTGTCGGCGACGTCCTCATCGTCCTCGATCGCGGAAATCTTGCCTTCCTCGAAATAGGACCGCGGATAGCTCTTGCCGGTGTAGGGCGAGACGATCGGGTCCTTGTTCAGATCGTAGAATTTCCGCCCCGTTTCGGGGTCGACACGTTTTGTGCCAAGTTCAGGTTTTGCCACAGCAAGCCTCGTCAAAAAAAGAATGGTCCCCTTAACCGCAGTTTTCCGCGCTGTCAAAGCCAAAAGCCGGCATCGCAAAACCTTGCATTCGAAGGCCCGCGTGAGGGGATGACCATTGCGGCGCGCCGTGATACGAGACCGCCGCAACACGACGAATTGAGCCGGCCCGCCGGCACCCGCATTTGGAAAAGACAATGTCTCACGCTGCCGCCCCGAAGCCGGCTACGGCCCGCAAATCCCCTGCCCTTGCCGGCGCGGCGCGGGTGCCGGGCGACAAGTCGATCTCGCACCGCTCCTTCATGTTCGGCGGCCTGGCTTCCGGCGAGACGCGCATCACCGGCCTGCTGGAAGGCGAGGATGTGATGCGCACGGGCGCCGCCATGAAGGCGATGGGCGCGCATATCGAAAAGAAGGGGGCCGAATGGGTGATCCGCGGCACCGGCAACGGCGCGCTGCTCGAGCCGGAAGGCCCGCTCGATTTCGGCAATGCCGGCACCGGCTCGCGGCTCACCATGGGCCTGGTTGGCACCTATGACATGGAGACGACTTTTATCGGCGACGCCTCGCTCTCCGGCCGGCCGATGGGCCGGGTGCTGGAGCCGCTGCGCCAGATGGGCGTGCAGGTGCTGAAGGCGGCGCCCGGCGACCGCATGCCGATCACGCTGCGCGGCCCGAAACACGCCGCGCCCATCACCTATCGCGTGCCGATGGCCTCGGCACAGGTGAAGTCGGCGGTGCTGCTTGCCGGGCTCAACACGCCCGGCATCACGACCGTGATCGAGCCGGTGATGACGCGCGATCACACCGAAAAGATGCTGAAAGGCTTCGGCGCCAACCTCACCGTCGAGACCGACGAGCGCGGCGTGCGCCACATCTTCATCGAAGGCCAGGGCAAGCTGACGGGGCAGACCATCGCCGTGCCCGGCGACCCGTCCTCGGCCGGCTTCCCGCTGGTGGCGGCGCTCATCGTGCCGGGCTCGGATATCGTGATCGAGAACGTGCTGATGAACCCGACCCGCACCGGGCTGCTCCTCACATTGCAGGAGATGGGCGGCCGCATCGACATTCTCAACCCCCGCAATGCCGGCGGCGAGGACGTGGCGGACCTGCGCGTGCGCTCCTCCGACCTCAAAGGTGTCGTGGTGCCGCCGGAGCGGGCGCCGTCGATGATCGACGAATATCCGGTGCTGGCAGTCGCCGCTGTTTTCGCCGAGGGCGAAACGCTGATGCAGGGTCTGGAGGAATTGCGCATCAAGGAATCCGACCGGCTGTCGGCGGTGGCCAACGGGCTGAAGCTCAACGGCGTCGACTGCAGCGAGGGCGAAGCCTCGCTCGCCGTGCGCGGCAAGCCCGGCGGCAAGGGCCTGGGCGCTCACCCCAACGGTCAGGACACGGCGGTGAAAACGCATCTCGATCATCGCATCGCCATGAGTTTCCTGGTGATGGGGCTGGCGACGGAAAAGCCGGTGACCATCGACGACGCCAACATGATCGCGACGAGCTTTCCGGAATTCATGGGGCTGATGAAGGGGCTCGGCGCCGAGATCGAGTGACGGGCGATGGGTTGGAGCCGAACCGAGATGCAGGTGGAACAGCACCCCGCTTTTTCCTGCCGGACATCTCCCCCGCAAGGGGGGAGATCAGATGTCGCGCAGGCTTTCGCCAATCTCCGACGCCGGACGGAATGCGCCGGTATCGGAACTGCCAATCTCCCCCCTTGCGGGGGAGATGTCCGGCAGGACAGAGGGGGGTGTGAAGGATCGCGGCGCTTGTCATATTCATCGCGCTCTTCGACTACGTCGGCCGACCCATGACCCACCCCTTTACCATCGCAATCGACGGCCCCGCGGGCGCCGGCAAGGGCACACTCGCTCGCCGGCTCGCCGATCATTACCGGCTGAACCTGCTCGATACCGGCCTCACCTATCGCGCCGTCGCCCATAAGCTGCTCGAGCTCGGTCTGCCGCTCGACAATGTCTCGGCGGCGGAAACCGCGGCTCGCCAAGTCGATCTTTCGAACCTCGACCGCACGGTGCTTTCGGCGCATGCGGTGGGCGAGGCCGCCTCAAAGGTCGCCGTCATTCCGTCGGTCCGGCGCATCCTGGTCGATAAGCAGCGCGAGTTCGCCAAGGCGCCGCCAGGCGCGGTGCTCGACGGACGCGACATCGGCACGGTCGTGTGTCCCGACGCCGACATCAAGCTCTATGTCACAGCGAGCGCGGAAGTGCGGGCAAGGCGCCGGCTGGCCGAGATCGAGAGCATGGGCGGCAGCGCCGATTTTGCCGCGATTCTCGCCGACATCGAGCGCCGCGACGAGCGCGATATGGGCCGTGCCGACTCCCCGCTCAAGGCGGCGGCGGACGCGCACTTGCTCGACACCAGCGACATGGCAATCGAGGCCGCGTTTCTGGCGGCCATGGCAATCGTTGACCGAGCCATGGCCGCGAAAGACCTCGCCTGAGCTTGGCTATCACGACCGGATCGTGCCTTCGATCGCATGTCTGCCTGACCTGCTCACGACGGCTACGAAAACCGCCGCGGTGACATAGGCAATCAAGGCGTAAAGCGCTGGCGGGATCGCCATTTCGGCGTTGTTGAGGAGATATTCGCTAAGCGCCAAGGCTATGACGAACGCGGCGTTGTGGATGGCCGTTGCCATGGTGATGGCGACCGCCTGCCGCCTTTCCAGGCGCAGCAGCGACGGAACGGCGTAGCCGAGCGCCATGCTCACCACGTTGAAGGCAAAGGCGGCAAAGCCGACAATGGGCCCCCAGGTCACGATGACCTGCCGCTGATCGACGACGGCAAAAATAACGACCGCCGCAAGAAAAAGCGTCGCCAGTAGCTTGACGGGCCCCTCCAGGCGCTCGGCCAAGGCCGTGTAGCGGTGCCGGACGGCAACTCCGATCGAAACCGGGACAAGCACAACGGCAAAGAACTGCAGGAATTTCTCGATCGGCAGCGGGATGACGTGCCCGGCGCCATAGAAATGCAGCAGCGAAAAATTGGTGATCAATGGCACCGACACCAGCGCCACCATTGAGCTGATCGCCGTCAGCGTCAGGCTGAGCGCCGTATCGCCCTTGGCAAGGTGGGTGAAGAGAACCGCGGACGGGGCGCCGGGACTGGCCGCGAGCAGCATCATGCCGACCGCCATGGCAGGCGGCAAAGCCGAAACCGACACGATGCCGAAGCAAAGGACGGGAAGAACCAGTATCTGCACGATAAGAGCCACCAGGAGGGCCTTCGGTCGCAGCACCACCTGCAAGAAATCCTGGAGCTTGAGGGACAGGCCAAGCCCCAGCATGATGATGACGAGGGCAACCGGCAGGAAGATGTTGAAAGTGGCGCTTGACTGCATGGTGATGCTCCCCGTGACAATCCATGTCGGCAAAAAAGAACTGCAGCCGCGAACGCGTAATCGCAAAAACATTCGGGCGGAGCACGCGCACCGCCGCGACGCGCACTTGCCTGACACCGGCGAAGTGTCTATAGAGACCGCGTTTCTGGCGGCCATGGCTAACCATCAAAGACTGCTGGCCAAGAGAAACAAGGCCTGATCCGGGTTTTCCTCGTGTTTTCCGTTGCCGGAGGCGATGAAAATACCCATATCGGGCACGAACCAGCCTGCCAGCATTCTCTATGCGCCGGACTTGCCGCTTAAGCGGCCGAGGGCTCTTCAGCCCGGAACGCCGGCAGGCTCACGCAACGCTAACCCACGGCGCCCGCTTCGCTTGTTGTGCGAAGCATTCCAGGAGAAACAATGTCAGCTGCAAATCCCACTCGCGATGATTTCGCGAGCATGCTCGAAGAATCATTCACCGCCGGCCATTCCGGCGAGGGCCAGGTTGTCCGGGGCACGATTACCGCGATCGAAAAGGACATGGCCATCATCGATGTCGGCCTCAAGGTCGAAGGCCGCGTGCCGCTGAAGGAATTCGGCGCCAAGGGCAAGGATTCCTCCCTCAAGGTCGGCGACACCGTCGAGGTCTATGTCGAGCGCATCGAGAACGCGCTTGGCGAGGCCATGCTGTCGCGCGAGAAGGCCCGCCGCGAGGAGAGCTGGGTGCGCCTCGAAGAGAAGTTCACCAAGGGTGAGCGCGTCGAAGGCGTCATCTTCAACCAGGTCAAGGGCGGCTTCACCGTCGATCTCGACGGCGCCGTGGCGTTCCTGCCGCGCAGCCAGGTCGACATCCGTCCGATCCGCGACGTCTCGCCGCTGATGCACAACCCGCAGCCCTTCGAGATCCTCAAGATGGATCGCCGCCGCGGCAACATCGTGGTGTCGCGCCGCACCGTGCTCGAGGAGAGCCGCGCCGAACAGCGTTCGGAAATCGTGCAGAACCTCGAGGAAGGCCAGGTGGTCGAGGGCGTGGTCAAGAACATCACCGACTACGGTGCTTTCGTCGACCTCGGCGGCATCGACGGCCTGCTGCATGTCACCGACATGGCATGGCGCCGCGTCAACCATCCGACCGAGATCCTCAACATCGGCCAGACGGTCAAGGTGCAGATCATCCGCATCAACCAGGAAACCCACCGCATCTCGCTCGGCATGAAGCAGCTCGAGAGCGATCCGTGGTCGGATATCGGCACCAAGTTCCCGATCGGCAAGAAGATCAAGGGCACCGTCACCAACATCACCGACTACGGCGCGTTCGTCGAGCTGGAGCCGGGCATCGAGGGCCTCATCCACGTTTCGGAAATGTCGTGGACGAAGAAGAACGTGCATCCCGGCAAGATCCTGTCGACGACGCAGGAAGTCGACGTGGTGGTGCTCGAGGTCGATCCGGCCAAGCGCCGCATCTCGCTCGGTCTCAAGCAAACGCTGGAGAACCCGTGGGAAGCCTTCGCGCGCAACCATCCGGTCGGCAGCCAGGTCGAGGGCGAGGTCAAGAACAAGACCGAGTTCGGCCTGTTCATCGGCCTGGAAGGCGACGTGGACGGCATGGTGCACCTCTCCGACCTCGACTGGACCCGTCCGGGCGAGCAGGTGATCGAAGAGTACAATCGCGGCGACATGGTCAAGGCGCAGGTGCTCGACGTCGACATCGAGAAGGAGCGCATCTCGCTCGGCATCAAGCAGTTGGCCCGCGACACGGTCGGCGAGGCGGCGAGCAGCGGCGAGCTGCGCAAGAACGCCGTCGTCACCTGCGAGGTCACCGCGGTGAAGGATGGCGGCCTGGAAGTGCGGCTGGTCGACAGCGGCCTCGATACCTTCATCAAGCGTTCGGACCTTTCCCGTGACCGCGACGAGCAGCGCCCCGAGCGCTTCACCGTCGGCCAGAAGGTCGACGCCCGCGTCATCGCCTTCGACAAGAAGACCCGCAAGCTGCAGGTCTCGATCAAGGCGCTGGAAATCGCCGAGGAGAAGGAAGCGGTCGCCCAGTACGGCTCGACCGACTCCGGCGCCTCGCTGGGAGACATCCTGGGCGCGGCGCTGAAGAAGCAGGGCAACTAAGCTCCTTCCTCTACCGAAAGCAAAAACCCCGCCGGAGCGATCCGGCGGGGTCTTTCATTGCACTTTGATCTATGAGGTCAGGCTCGCCCGTAGAGCGGCACCAGCGTGCCGCTCATCGCCTGATTGGCGGGCGAGGCGAGATAGGCGATCGCCTCGGCGGCGGCCTCGAGGCTGACCCATTTGGTGAAATCGGCGTCGGGCATGTCGGCGCGGGTGGCGGGCGTGTCGAGCGTCGAGGGCGCGACCGCATTGACCAGGATGCCCTTGTGCTTCAGCTCCTCGGCCATCGCCTGGGTCATCGCGGCGACCGCCGCCTTGCTCGCGGCATAGGCGACCATTCCGGCGCCGCGCCTGGGATCAAGCCCGGCACGCGCGCTGACGTTGACGATGCGCCCCGCGGTGCCCGACGTCAGCATCGAGCGCACCGCGGCGCGGCTGCAAAGGAAGGTGGTCCGGGCATTGGTGTCCATCATCTCGGCAAAGGATGCCGTCTCGATCTTTTCGACCGGCGCCATGGTGAAACCGCCGGCAAGATGGATCGAAGCCCAAAGCTCCGGAACCTGATGGTAGAAGGCCTCGACCTTGGCGGAGTCCGACAGGTCGACATTGTGCGCCAGATGGACGCTGGCGTGAGCCGCGTAGGGAAAATGAGGCGGAGCCGCGGCATGCGCATTGGGCACGTGGCAAATCGCGCCCTGCTCCAGCAACCTGCCGACAACCGCGCCGCCGAGCGCCCCGGTGCCGCCCGTCACCACGACATGCCTGCCGTTAAGCGTTTCCGTCATATTTCGACTGCTCCTGTCGTATTCTTATGGTTATGCCGCCCCAGCCTCGAACGTCGCGCCTTTCGCGTTGTCACTCAATTGAAATATCGACATGGCAGGCGTCCCGTCTTTGCATGCGTCGAGACAAAGCCGCGCAACGTGACGCGGCTGCGTCTCGGCCGGATGGGACGGTCGCCAGGACCTTCAATCGACGATGATTTCTATAACCCGCGGCTTGCCGGCAGTTCGCGCGCGCTTCAGCGCACCGGCCAGGTCACCGACCCCTGTCAGCCGCTCGGCTTCGATGCCGTAGGCCTCGGCGAGCTTGCAGAAATCCGGCGGCGCCGGCGACACGCCGACCGGCTCGACGCCGACATCAAGCATCGAGGTCTCGATCTCGCGATAACCGCGATTGTTCCAGACGACGAAGATCACCGGCGCCTCGGCGTCGAGCGCCGCGCCGAGCTCCGGCAAGGTGAACTGGAAGCCGCCGTCGCCGGTGAGGCACACGACCGGCGCTTCGGGCACGGCAAGGGCGGCACCGATCGCCGCCGGCGGACCGTAGCCCAGCGCGCCGAAACCGGTCGCGGCATTGAACCAGCCGGCCGGACGGTCGTGGTCGTAGTAGAGGTTGGCGGCGTAGATCGGTTGCGTCGAGTCGCCGACGATGATGGCGCCGGGCAGCGCGTCACGGATCGTCTCCACCGCGCGCAGCTGCGCCAGGTAGTCCGGCCGCAGCTCCGCCAGAGCGGCCTCTCGCCCTGCGGCAGCGCGGGCTTCGCCGTCTTTCGCGGCGACATGAGCGGCGCCGAGTGCAGCCAGCAGGGCAGAAAGCGCCTCGGCACAATCGGCGTGGATGCCAACCGTCACCGGACGGCGCGCGAGCTGGTCGGCGCCGATATCGATGCGGATGAGGCTCGGCGGCAGCACGAAGCCGCCATCGCCGTAGCCGTCATAGTCGGTGGGGCCGAATTCGGTGCCGGCGGCGATCACCAGATCGGCGTCCGCCATCATCGCGCGCACCGCCTTGAGGCTTGGGCTTGCGGGCACCAAGAGCGGGTGGCCATGCAGCAGGCCGCGCGCATTGGCGGTCTCGACCACCGGCGCGCCGAGCGCTTCGGCGAAGCGTGTCAGCGCCGCGTCCGCTTTCTTGGCACCGCCACCGGCAAGAATCAGCGGACGGCGAGCCGCCTTGATCAACCTCGCAGCCTCGGCAACAGCCGCCGCGTCCGGAGCGGGCGGCGCGGCGTTGCCGAGCACCGGCGCGAGCCCCTCGGCGGGCTTCACCATGACGTTTGTCGGGATCTCGATGTGAACCGGACCCGGCCGCGACGAGGAGAAGACGGCGAAGGCGCGGGCGAGCGCACCCGGCAGTTCCTCGGCCTCGGTGACACGCTCGGAAGACAGCGCCACCTTCTCCATCATGCCGCGCTGGTCCGGCAGTTCGTGCAGGAAGCCCAAACCCTTGCCGAGCGTATCGGTGGCATTGACACCGGAGATCACCAGCATCGGCACCGAATCGGCGCGCGCCTGGCCCATCGCGGTGATGGTGTTGGTGAGGCCGGGTCCGGTGATGACGAAAGCCACGCCCGGCCGGCCGCCGGCGCGGGCGTAGCCGTCGGCCATGAAGCCGGCGCCCTGCTCGTGGCGCGGCGTGATGTGGCGGATCTTCGAACGCGCCAGGCCGCGATAAAGCTCGACCGTATGCACGCCCGGAATGCCGAATACGGTGTCGACCCCATGCGCCTCGAGCAAGGTGATGAGCGCTTCGCCGAGCGTGGTCATTGGTTTTCTCCCTTTGGAGCGGATCACCGTTTAACGGAAACAGTGATTTGCTCTATCTCTTTGTTTGTTACGCAATTCCGGACGGGAAACCGCTTCTCACCTTTTCCTGGAATTGCTCTAGACCGTGATGGCGTTTCGTTGAATTGCCATACCGATCTAACCTTTGTTGAGCATGATCTTTCTCCGAAAACTCGTTCCTACTTTTCGGAATCATGCTTCAGCGGCGCGAGGCCGAGTTCGGCCTCGACAGCCTTGATGCCAATCGCCGCCAATTCGCCGGGCGAGAACATCTCACTGGCCAGGCAGCCTTCGATCCAAAGCCCGTCGATGATCGCATTGATGGCGATGGCATGACGGCGCAGCTGACTTGCGTCCGGTTCGCGCTGTTCGGCGGCGAGCACCTCGGCCACGACCGCTTCCACCTCGTTGCGAAAGCCAAGATAGCCTTCGCGGTGAGCGCGGGCGAGCGTCGGATCCGCGCTCGCACGGCCGATGAACGTCGCCCAGAGCGAAAACACCCGTTGGTCGATGATCGGCGCGCTGAGATTGGCGGTGACGAAAGCTGCAAGGCGTTGGCGAGGCGACGCCTCTTCCATGACCAATGCCGCTTTCGCCTGCTCGGTCATGCGGCCGACCAGCGCCGTATAGGCCCCCTGCAGCAATTCTTCCTTGCCGGGGAAATAGTGCCGGATCAGGCCGGCGGTGACGCCGGCACGCAATGCGATGGTGCGCAAAGTGGCGCCCTGCAGGCCATATTCCGCCACGCAGTCCAGAGTCGCTTCGATCAGATCCTGCCGCCGCCGCTCCTCGCCCTCGCGACGGAACTTGCGGCGCGCAGTCATCGGCGCAGGATCGGCCGTGTCAGGCATGTCGGCCCGCCTTCACAGGCGATACAGAGCGCGTCCGCCTCGAAAATCTCAACCGTGCAGCCGGCGGCCTCCATCGCGGCTTTGGTCTTGGGAAAGCCCGCAACGGCAATGACCTTGTGCGGGCTGGTCGGCAGCACGTTCAGGCTGAGGCCGTTGGAAGCGGCGAATTCTCCGGCGTCGCCTTCGACCAGCCTGATGCCGCGCGCCTTCAGCATCTGATAGAACGGGGCCGGCAAAAGCGGCGAATAGACCAGCGCGAGATCGTCGGCCAGCGGGCTGATCACCGACATCAGATGCAGGCACGCCTCTTCACCCTGCCACAGCGGCAGATCAAAACCGTAGACGGAAATACCCAGCGGCGTCAGCAGGTTCGAAACCTGCTGGATGCCTTCCTGGTTGGAGCGGACCCCGCGCCCGATCGCCAGCGTGCGGGCATCCACCCATACGCAATCACCGCCTTCGACCTGGCCAGGAGCCTCGACGCGGCCGAGGATCGGAATACCCAGCCCTCTATAGGTTTCCTCATGCAGGGAGGGCTCCCTGGCGCGCAATGGCTTGCCCATCGAGAGGATCAGCGCACCGTGCTCGGTCATCAGCGATGGGTCGTGCGTGAACACCGAATCCGAAAGGCCGTCCGCCTTGTCCTCGATCCATTCGATTTCGGCGCCGGAAGCGGCTACCAGTTCAGCAAGGGCCGCGTGCTGTGACGCTGCCTTCGCCGGGTTGAACCCCGGGCCATAGTGCCATTGAGCTCTGTCGGCGTCGCGCATGGCGTTCGCCGCCGACCGCATGAGCACGCGCCGCAGCGGCGCCGCCATGGATTGTGATCCGAAAGCGCTCATCAATGCCCTTTTAAGATGAAAAAAACCGAAAAAATTTCATGAAAGGCTATTTATACACTTGCGCAACAAGGTCGCAAGTGCCGTAATGAACGGGATTGACGGGCTCGCGCTGCCGGGTCCATGCTGAAGTGAGGAGCGGGACAGTACAGCGTATGTTGATGAGCCGGATGGACGTTCGACGAACTGCCGTCGCCCCTATTGAGGTTACCCGGTGAGCGCGGTGGAAGCCGCCGCAGTCCCAGCCGGCCAAGCGCAGAGCGGCGCCGCCGAAGCCATCCATGTCGAGAACCTGCACAAGAAGTTCGGCCAGTTGCATGTGCTGAAGGGCGTTTCGCTGTCGGCGCGCGACGGCGAGGTGATCGCCATCATCGGCGGCTCGGGCTCCGGCAAGTCGACGCTGCTGCGCTGCATCAACTGCCTGGAAAACCCGACCAGCGGCATCATCCGTGTCAATGGCGAGGAGATCAAGCTGAAGGCCGACAGCCACGGCCATACGGTTCCTGCCGACCGCAAGCAGATCGAGCGCATCCGCTCGAGACTCGGCATGGTGTTCCAAAACTTCAACCTGTGGAGCCACATGACGCTGATCGAGAACGTCATCGAGGTTCCGGTGCACGTGCTCGGCGTCAAGCGCGACGAGGCGATCGCCCAGGCCGAGAAGCTGCTCGCCCGGGTCGGGCTGGCGGAGAAGCGCGACGTCTACCCGGCATTCCTGTCGGGCGGCCAGCAGCAGCGCGCCGCGATCGCCAGGGCGCTGGCGATCAATCCGCGCGTCATGCTGTTCGACGAGCCGACCTCCGCGCTCGATCCGGAACTGGTCGGCGAGGTGCTGAAGGTGATCGGCGACCTGGCGCGCGAGGGGCGCACCATGGTGCTGGTGACGCATGAAATGAAATTCGCCCGCGAGGTCGCGACCCATGTCGTCTACCTCTACAACGGGCTGGTCGAGGAAGAAGGCCCGCCGGAACAGCTGTTCGGCGCGCCGAAATCCGAAAGGCTCAAGCAATTCCTCCGCAATGTCGGCTAGGGCCGGCGTCAAGCGGAGCGAAAACCGGGAACGACAACAAACTGGGAGTCCTGAAATGAAGACTGTTCTCAAGACCTTCGCCGCGGCGCTGCTGTTCGGCGTCGCCGCGATGGGCGTGGCCAAGGCCGATCAGGTCAAGATCGGCGTCGCCGCCGAGCCCTATCCGCCGTTCACCTCGCCGGACGCGACGGGCAAGTGGGTCGGCTGGGAGATCGATTTCATCGACGCCGTCTGCGCCGAGGAGAAGCTCGACTGCGTAATCACGCCCGTTGCCTGGGACGGCATCATTCCGGCGCTCACCACCAAGAAGATCGACCTCATCGTCTCCTCGATGTCGATCACCGACGAGCGCAAGAAGACGATCGACTTCTCGGATAAGTATTACAACACGCCGACAGCAATCATCGGGCCGAAGGATCAGAAGTTCGGCGCCACGCCGGACGATCTCAAAGGCAAGGTGATCGGCGTTCAGGTGTCGACCGTGCATGCCGTCTACGCCAAGAAGCACTTCACCGGCGCGCAGGAGATCAAGGAATACCAGACGCAGGACGAGGCGAACAATGATCTCGCCGCCGGCCGCCTCGATGCGGTGCAGGCCGACTCCATCGCGCTGGGCGAATTCCTCAAGACGGACCAGGGCAAGGCCTGCTGCGATCTTAAGGGTATGGTCGCGCCGGACGACGAGGTGCTGGGACCGGGCGTCGGCGCCGGCGTGCGCAAGGAAGACACCGCGCTCAAGGAAAAGATCAACGCCGGCATCAAGGCCATCCGCGCCAACGGCAAGTACGATGAGATCTCCAAGAAATACTTCGACTTCGACATCTATGGCGGCGCCACGCAGTCGAACTGACGCCTCCTTTTGATGTTGGGGGCATGGCCAGCGCCATGCCCCTTGGCCCAAACCTTGCCACGCATGCCCGCCGCTGAACGCTGCGGTCGGCGGCTGCCAGCAATTCGGGGGCGAAGCTGATCAATGCCTTTCTTCCGGCCTCGGCGGCCGGCATCATCGAACTCCTGTCGCCCGTGCCGCCCGGCTGGGGCGGCACCCTGCTGGTCGGATTGCTGCATTCGATCGAGATCGCCATCGGCGCCACCTGCCTTGGCCTTTTGATCGGCACCGGCGGCGCCTGGGGCAAGCTTTACGGCGGACCGGTGACGCGCGATCTGCTCGCCGTCTACACCACGGTGGTGCGCGCCGTGCCGGAACTGGTGCTGATCCTGCTGCTCTATTACGCCGGCACCGATCTCATCAATCAGCTGCTGACCGCGATCGGTTACCAGCGCGTCGACATCAGCGGGCTGGCCGCCGGCATTTTTGTCCTTGGGGTCGTGCAGGGCGCCTATTCGACGGAAGTCATCCGCGGCGCCATCCTGTCCATCCCACAAGGCCAGATCGAGGCCGCCCGCGCCTATGGCATGCCGCCCGGCCTGATGTTGAGGCGCATAACATTGCCGGCAATGCTGCCTTTCGCCATTCCCGGCCTTGCCAATCTCTGGCTGATCGCCACCAAGGACACCGCGTTGCTTGCCGTCGTTGGCTTCTTCGAACTGACGCTGGCGACGCGTCAGGCGGCCGGCGTCACCAAGGCCTATCTGGTCTTCTATCTTGCTGCCGGCGCGCTTTATCTGGCGCTGACGCTGTTTTCCAACGTGATCATCGGCCGCGTCGAGGCCTGGTCGCGGCGCGGCATGCCTTCCGTCAAGGAGGCGCGCTGATGTCGGCCGAAGCGACCGCGATCAACATGGCGGCGCGTGCCTCGCTCTGGCTGAAGCCGCACCGCATCGTGCTGATCCTAATCGCGCTGGGATTGGTCCTCTGCGCGGCCTTCTTCATGCGCTGGGACTGGCTGCCGCAATATTGGCAGATGGGGCTGCTCGGCATCTGGCGGTCGCTGTGGATCCTCGTCGTGACCTGCGCGCTGGGCTTTATACTGGCCGTACCGCTTGGGCTGGCGCAGGCCGGTGGGCCGTTCTGGCTCGCCGCACCGGCCAAGATCTTCTGCACCATCATTCGCGGCACGCCGCTGCTGCTGCAGCTCTGGCTGCTCTACTACGGGCTTGGATCGCTTTTTCCGCAATATCCATGGATTCGCGAGTCCTGGATGTGGCCCTATCTCAGGCAAGCCTGGCCCTACGGCGTGTTGGCGTTGACCTTGTCATTTGCCGGCTATGAAGGCGAGGTGATGCGCGGCGCCTTCGCCGGCGTGCCGAAAGGGCAGCTGGAAGCCGCGCGCGCCTTCGGCATGAGCCGCTTCAAGATCTTCCGCCGCATCTGGCTGCCGCAGGCCTTCTTCCGTGCGCTGCCGACACTGACCGGCGAAACCGTGCTGCAGCTCAAGTCGACGCCGCTGGTGGCGACGATCAGCGTCATCGATATCTTCGCCGTCTCGTCCAAGGTGCGGCAGGACACTTATCTCACCTACGAGCCCTTGCTGCTGCTGGCGCTGATCTACATGACAATCACCGGCATCCTGGTTCTCATCTTCAGCCGCATCGAGGCCCGGATTCCGGTCAAGATCGGTTAGTAGGGGAATAGGGGAATAGGGGAGTGTTCAGCCACGATCCGCGTTCACATTTCCATCCCCATTCGCTATTTGCTCCACAATCTCCCCCTACTCCCTTATTCCCTTATTCCCTTATTCCCTTACTCCCCTACTTCCTCAGGACGGCTCCGATGCAACTCACTCTCGACCAGGCAACAGGGCTGTGCCGCATGGCGGCGCTCGGCGCCGGCGCCAATGAAGAAGTGACGCAGTCGCTGGTTGCCTCGATCATCGCCGCGCAAGCAGAAGGCCTGTCGGCGGTCGGCCTGTCGCATTTCATCGACTATCTGGAAGCCATCGAGGACGGCCGCATCGACGGCGATGCCGATCCGGTCGTCACCCGGCCGGCGCTGGCCGTCTACCTCTCCGACGCGCGCGGCGGGCTTGCCCATACCGGCTTCGACCGCACTATCGATGACCTCGTCAAGGCGGCGAGGCTGTTCGGCGTCGCCATCTTCTCGCAAAGGAACGCCTATACCTGCGGCGCGCTCGGCTATTTCACCGGACGGCTGGCAGCGCAGGGGCTGGTCTCGTTCGCCGCCACCAACGGGCCGGCGGTGCTTGCAGGCTCGGGCTCGGTCAAGCCGGTCTACTGCACCAACCCGATGTCCTTTGCCGCGCCTGCCGCGGACGGGCCGCCGTTGGTGATCGACCAATCGTCGAGCGCCACCGCCTTCGTCAACATCCGCAAGGCGGCGGAAGACGGCAGGAAGATCCCCGAGGGCTGGGCACTGGATGCCAGCGGCAATCCGACCACCGATCCAGCGGCGGCGATGAAGGGCGCGATGCTCGCCTTCGGCGGCCAGCGCGGCGCTAACATCGCGCTTATGGTCGAGGTGCTGGCGGCGGGGATTTCCGGCGCCAACTGGTCGCTCGACGCACCCTGGTTCTCAGGCGGGCCGGACAGCCCCGGAACCGGGCTCTTCGTGCTCGCTATCGAGCCCAAATTGGTCGACCCGGATTTTGAACAGCGCATGAAGGACCAGCTTGACCGGCTGCGGCGGCGCTACGGCGTGCACATCCCCGGCCGCGCCCGGGCAGAGGCCGCTGAAAAGGCGACGGCGCGCGGTGTCGATATCCCGAAGGCGGTCGTGCAGCGCATTTCCGAATTCGCTGAACGCTACTCGGCCTGATCGAGGCATCGCCCGGCAACAAGGCGCGCATTTGTTTCGCGCCGCTTTGAACCTTTCTTAGCCCGGCAGCGACCCATCAGCGGCACCCCACATCGCAAGCCGCAAAAGGGTGGCTTGGGTCGCGGCTTGCGATTGGCGGCCGTCGCGCCGGGCGTCCAGGGCCGGGGCGGGCGTGCTTGCTTCACGCCGCCTTGATACCGTCTCAGTCAGGCCGCCTCGTTGGACCCTGTTTCGATGCGCTCACTGCCCGGAAAACCCCGCCTCGGCGGGGTTTTCTGTTTCTCACTGCGGCAATAAAACATGCGAAAGTTCGTCAGGTTTATTCTATTTGACGGAGTGGACGCCTTTGCGTCCGTCAAATCAGCAAAAAGGAGACCGCATGTTCGCCAGCACCGACACGTCCAGACCAAGGCTTATCGTTCCGGCCCTAGGCGGACTCTATGCGACGCTGAACAATGCGGCCGAAACGCTGCTGCGCGCCGTTGCCGGGGCGTTCCTCGCCATTCATGGCTCGCAGAAGATCGTCAATCCGTTTGGCGCCACGGAAATGGTCGAAGGTCTGGGCTTCTATCCTGGCGTCTTCTGGTCGCCGCTGCTCGCCTGCACCGAATTCTTCGGCGGCATTTTGATTGCCATCGGCCTCGTCACCCGCCCGGCCGCTTTCGCCGGCCTGATCGTGCTTCTGGTCACAGTATGGTTCCACTGGGTCACCATGGGCCAGGGCTTTTCGGGCGCGGAAAAGTCGCTGCTCTGGGCGGCAATCCTCGCCTTCTTCGTCATCCGAGGCGGCAACCGGCATTCGGTCGACGCGCGCATCGGCCGGGCGTTCTGAGCGGCTTTTACCCTGACGCAATTCGGCACGGAAAACCGCTCCACACTTTCCTGGAATTACTAAAAAACAAGGCGGCGGCGACCTCCGGTCGCTCTTTGCCTTTGACGCGAAACGGATTAAGAAGCGGCTCAGCCAAGCTTTTGCGCGCGGAGCCAGCCATGACCGAAATCCTGCAGACCCCCAAGCTCGTCGTCGTGTTCGGCGGCTCGGGATTCGTCGGCCGTCATGTCGTTCGCGCGCTCGCCAAGCGCGGCTATCGCATCCGGGTCGCCTGCCGGCGGCCCGACCTTGCCGGCCATGTGCAGCCGCTCGGCAATGTCGGCCAGATCCAGCCGGTGCAGGCCAATGTGCGCGTGCGCTGGTCGGTCGACCGCGCCGTTCAGGGCGCCGACCACGTCGTCAATCTCGTCGCCATACTGCATGAGAGCGGCCGGCAGAAATTCGGCTCCGTGCACGAGTTCGGCGCGCGCGCCGTCGCCGAGGCCGCGCGATCGGTCGGCGCCGGCCTCGCCCATATATCGGCGCTCGGCGCCGACCTCAACTCGCCGTCGGGATATGCCCGCACCAAGGCTCTCGGCGAGAAAGCAGTGTTCGAGACGGTGCCCGACGCCGTCGTCTTGCGGCCCTCGATCAATTTCGGACCCGAGGACGCCTTCTTCAACCGCTTCGCCAACATGGCGCGCTTCTCGCCCGTGCTGCCGCTGATCGGCGGCGGGGAGACGAAATTCCAGCCGATCTATGTCGGCGACGTTGCCGAGGCGGTGGCACGCTCGGTCGACGGCAAGGTCGAGCGTGGCCAGACCTATGAGCTCGGCGGCCCGCAGGTGTTGACCTTCAAGGAATGCATGCAGGAGCTGCTCGCCGTTATCGACCGCAGACGCCTCCTGGTGCCGGTGCCGTGGTGGGTGGCCAATATCCAAGCCTCGATCCTGCAGCTGTTGCCCAATCCGCTGCTGACCAAGGACCAGGTGCTGCAGCTGCGCGAGCACAACGTCGTCTCCGAAGCCGCCGCCAAGGCGAACAGAACGATCAATGGCCTCGGCATCCAGCCGCAGGCGATCGCCGCGATCCTGCCGAGCTATCTCTGGCGCTTCCGCGCCGCCGGCCAGTTCCAGCAGCGCCGGCCGATCGCCGACCGGTAGACTGTTCCCGATCGGGACCCGTTCCAATCAGGCGCGGCGGGAAATCTGCATCGGCAGGCCGCCCTGCGGCTGCGTGGTCAGCTTCTGCACCGGCCATGGCCGAGTTTGTGACGTTACGTCGAAACGGAAGCGCGACAACAGGATGGCCAAAGCAATGATCGCCTCCTGCATGGCGAAGCTGGCGCCGATGCAGACGCGCGGCCCGGCGCCGAAAGGCAGATACTGGAAGCGGTCGATCCGTTCGCGGTTCTCCGGATGGAAGCGCTCCGGCATGAAGGCGTCCGGCCTGTCCCATAGCTTGCGATGACGATGCACCACCCAGGGCATCACCAGCACGGCGGCGTATCTCGGGATATAGAGGCCGTTCCAGGTCTCCGGCTCGATCGGCTCGCGATTGATCGAGGGCGCCGGCGGATAAAGCCTCAGCGCTTCCTCGAAGGCGGCGCGGGTGAGCGGCATGGCGTCCAGCCACCTTGTCGGATCGGGCTCGCGCGCCAACACCGCATCGATCTCCTGCTCGACCTTGTCGCGCTCCCAAGGCGCTTCGGCGAGACAGTAGATCGTCCAGCCGAGCGCGCGCGCCGTGGTCTCGTGCCCGGCGCCGATGAAGGTGATGATGTTGTCCTCGACTTCGGCGCGGGTCAGGCCGTCCGGCCCCTCGGCTTTCAGGAGTAGCGTCAGGAAATCCTGCGGCACGCCGTCGGGATCGCGCTTCAGCCGCTCCTCGCGCATTTTCACCGTGTTGGCAACGATGTTGCGGAAATAGGCCATGGTCTTGCGGCCGCGGATGCGGGTCAGCCGCGGCAGCCATTCCGGGGCGCGCAACAGGTCGAGCGGATCGACCCGGCCCATGGTCTCGAACAGGCGGTCGATCTCCTTGGCGAAGCTGCCGGGCTCGCCGGCGATCTCGCCGGAAAACAGCGTCTCGGCCAGGATATCATAGGTGAGCATCGTCATGTCGCGGGCGACGTCGGTCGTACCGCCGGCCTCGTAGCGGGTGGCGAATTCCAGCGTGCGCTTCAGCATCGGCTCGGCGAAACCGAAGATGTGGCGCGGCGTGAACACCGGCGCCATCGCCTTGCGCGAGCGCTTCCACACCTCGCCCTCGGCGGTGAGCAAGCCGTCTCGCAGGATCGGGCGCAGGATCAGCTGGCGCACCGTCGCCATCTTGTAGTTCCTGGCGTTGTCGATCAGCACGTGGCGGATGAGGCCGGGATCGTTGGCGATGACCAGCGGCCCGCCGATACCGGTCACCGAGATCCAGGGCTCGTTGTAGGTATGCTCGCCCCACAGCTCGAGCGGGTTGCGGTAGACGATGCGCATCATCTCCAGCGTCGAGGGCGGCTGGGTGCGCGGCTTCGGCGCAGGCGGCACGAAGGGGGCGGGCTTTGTGTCCATCGGATGCTCCGCTACGGCGGCAAATGTAATGCGCGGCAAAGCGGGCGTCCATGTGACCGAACGGAAAGCCCATGGAGAGACCGCCTCGCCTGAATGTGAACGGCGCCCTTCGATGGCTGCTTGTTGACGGTGACCGGTTCCTTTAGTCGCCAACGGATACCGTCAATCGAGGAGCCACCCGTGAAGCACCAGTTGAGCATCATCATCGGCAGCACGCGACCGGGACGCGCCGGACCGATCTTCGCCGAGTGGCTGGAGGGGTTCGCGCGCGAGCACGGCAAGTTCGAGCCGGCGCTCGCCGACATTGCCGCCTTCAAGCTGCCGCTGCTCGACGAGCCGCATCATCCGCGCCTGCGCAAATACGAGAACGACCACACCAAGGCCTGGTCGAAGGCGATCGACGCCGCCGACGCCTTCGTCTTCGTGGCGCCGGAATACAATTATTTCGCCGCTCCGGCGATTGTTAACGCCGTCGACTATCTGCTCAAGGAGTGGCGCTACAAGCCCGCCGCCATCTTCAGCTATGGCGGGGTGTCCGGTGGCCTGCGCGCGGCACAGGCGCTGAAGCCGCTGCTGACCTCGGTCGGCGTCATGCCGATCCCGGAAGGCGTGGCGCTGCCTTCCTACAGGACCTTGCTCGACAAGGAGGGCGCGTATCATCCGGGCGAGCAGGTGCTGGGCGGCGCCAAGACCATGCTGGACGAGTTGTTCCGCTGGAGCGAGGCGCTGAAGGCGCTGCGCGCCGGCCTCCGGGCGGAATAGCAGACGTCCCGATATGACTGCTGCAACGCCGCGCTCGGGCGAGGCTTTCGCGCCGGCATAGCCCGCTGCCCGCACCGCGCTTCCCGGTGTATCGCGCCCGGCCTGCCAACGGCCGCTCGCCAAGCCGGCAAAACGCCTGCAAACCTTGGAAAAACGGCCATTTGCGCCTATATCTAGGACATCAAAACGGCGCGATTCGGGACCATTTTTCCGCGCCGGATCAGCGACATCAATCAGACAGGTATTTATGAGCGATCAGACCGAAAGCGCCATTGGCGCGGAAGCCGAGTATGGCGCCGATTCCATCAAGGTTTTGAAGGGGTTGGACGCTGTCCGCAAGCGGCCGGGCATGTATATCGGCGACACCGACGACGGCTCGGGCCTGCATCACATGGTCTATGAGGTGGTGGACAACGCCATCGACGAGGCGCTGGCCGGGCATGCCGACCTCGTCTCGGTGACGCTCAACCCCGACGGCTCGGTGACCGTCATCGACAATGGCCGCGGGATTCCGACCGATATCCATCCCAGCGAGGGCGTCTCGGCGGCCGAAGTGATCATGACCCAGCTGCATGCCGGCGGCAAATTCGACCAGAACTCCTACAAGGTTTCGGGCGGCCTGCACGGCGTCGGCGTCTCGGTGGTCAACGCTCTTTCGGCATGGCTCAAGCTCAAGATCCGTCGCAACGGCGAAATCTTCGAGATGAGCTTCACGCACGGCAATGCCGACGCTCCGCTGAAGGTGACCGGCACCTACGAGCAGGACAAGCGACCGGGGACCTATGAAGGCCGCAGCGGCAGCGAGATCACCTTCTTCCCGTCAGCCGAAACCTTCACCATGGTCGAATTCGACTACAACACGCTCGAGCACCGGCTGCGCGAGCTCGCCTTCCTCAATTCCGGCGTGCGCATCGTGCTGACCGACGCGCGCCATGCCGACCTCGTGCGCCACGAATTGCATTATGACGGCGGCCTAGAGGAATTCGTCAAGTATCTCGACCGGGTGAAGAAGCCGCTGATCGAGAAGCCGATCGCCATTCGCGCCGAGCGCGACGGCATCACCGTCGAGGTGGCGATGTGGTGGAACGACAGTTACCACGAGAACGTGCTGGCCTTCACCAACAACATCCCGCAGCGCGACGGCGGCACGCATCTGGCCGGATTCCGCGCCGCGCTGACCAGGCAGATCACCGGCTATGGCGAGTCCTCCGGCCAGACCAAGAAGGAAAAGGTTTCGCTCACCGGCGACGACTGCCGCGAAGGCCTGACGGCCGTTCTGTCGGTCAAGGTTCCGGATCCGAAATTCTCCTCGCAGACCAAGGACAAGCTGGTCTCCTCGGAAGTCCGGCCGGTGGTGGAAAGCCTGGTCAACGAGGCGCTGGGCACCTGGCTGGAAGAGCATCCAAGCGAAGGCAAGGTGGTGGTGGAGAAGGTGATCCAGGCGGCCGCCGCGCGCGAAGCCGCGCGCAAGGCGCGCGACATAACCCGCAAGAGCACGCTCGGCGTCACCTCGCTGCCCGGCAAGCTTGCCGACTGCCAAGAGCGCGATCCCGCGAAATCGGAAATCTTCATCGTTGAGGGCGACTCGGCCGGCGGCTCGGCCAAGGGCGGGCGCTCGCGCCAGAACCAGGCGATCCTGCCGCTGCGGGGCAAGATCCTGAATGTCGAGCGGGCGCGCTTCGACCGTATGCTCAGCTCCGACATGATCGGCACGCTGATCACGGCGCTCGGCACCTCGATCGGCAAGGACGAGTTCAACGCCGACAAGCTGCGCTACCACAAGATCATCCTGATGACGGACGCCGACGTCGACGGCGCCCACATCCGCACGCTGCTGCTCACCTTCTTCTTCCGGCAGATGCCGGAGCTGATCGAGCGCGGCCATCTCTACATCGCCCAGCCGCCGCTCTACAAAGTGACGCGGGGCAAGAGCTCGCAATATCTCAAGGACGAAAGCGCCTATGAGGAATATCTGATCGAGTCCGGGCTGGAAGAGGCTTCACTGACGCTCGCTTCCGGCGAGGTGCGGACCGGACAGGACCTGCGCGGCGCGGTCGACGACGCGTTGGCGGTGCGGCACCTGATCAACGGGCTGCACACGCGCTACAACCGCAGTGTCGTCGAGCAGGCGGCGATCGCCGGCGCGCTCAATGCCGACGTGCTCGCCGATCTCGGCCGCGCCACCGCCATGGCCGAACACGTCGCCAGGCGGCTCGACATGATCGCCGAGGAGACCGAGCGCGGCTGGAGCGGACGGCTGTCGACCTCCAATGACGGGTCGGGCGGCTATGTCTTCGAACGCACCGTGCGCGGCGTCAAGGACGCGGTCCAGCTCGATGCCGGGCTGATCAATTCGGCCGATGCGCGCCAGCTGGACCGCTATGCAGCGCGCCTGGCGGAAGTCTATGGCGAGCAGCCGGCGCTGCGCCGCAAGGAGACTTCCGAGCTCCTTTCCGGGCCGCTGGCGCTGCTCAACGCGGTGTTCGCGGCTGGCCGCAAGGGACTGACCATGCAGCGCTACAAGGGCCTTGGCGAGATGAACGCCGAACAGCTCTGGGAAACCACGCTGGATCCGAATGTGCGCTCGCTGCTTCAGGTCAAGGTGGCCGACGCGACCGACGCCGACAGCCTGTTCTCACGGCTGATGGGCGACGAGGTGGAGCCGCGGCGCGAGTTCATCCAGGACAATGCGCTGTCGGTGGCCAATCTGGATATTTGAGGACCGTGCCATCGGGCCTCTCAGCCTGCCGTCGGTCCGCCGTCCGTGGCGGATGGGGTGATCCGACCGGAACAGAAGGTCTCCTGAAACATTGTGACAGATCGATCACAACTTGTTTCAGGAGGTTTCGATGGGCCGCGGTATCTTGCTCTGGTTGCTCGGGGTTCCGATTCCGATCATCATTCTCATCATGCTTTTTGCCCGCTAGGAGGCTTCGATGCAGCCCACCCTATCGGCAACCGATGCTCCCGGTACGCTAGAATCCTCCGCCACCGCCGTCAGTTGGGGGCCGATCATCGCTGGCGCTTTCGCAGCCTCGGCTTTGACTCTCATCCTTACCTTGCTCGGCTCCGGACTCGGGCTGACGATGGTTTCGCCCTGGTCCGCGTCGAATCCTTCGGTCACCACCTTCGCGGCTACCACCGGCGCCTGGTTGATCGTCGTGCAATGGCTGTCGGCGGGCCTAGGCGGTTATCTTGCCGGGCGGTTGCGGACCAAATGGGTTGGCGTCCACACTGACGAGGTCTATTTCCGTGACACCACCCACGGCTTCCTTGCCTGGGCGCTGGCCACGTTGCTTGTCGCCGGTGTTCTCGGCTCGGTCCTGTCGGCTGCAGTTGGGACGGGCGTGCAGGCGGCATCCACTGTCGCGTCGGGCGCCGCGATGGGTGCCTCGGCAGGCGCGTCGGCAAACGCCGACGGCGCCTCGGTCGACAATGCGACATCGTATTTCGTCGACACGCTGTTCCGTCCGGCGGATGCGAGCAAGCTTGCAGCCGCCAATCCGCAGAACGACGCGGCGACCACGGCGCAAGCGTCTCGCATCCTGGTCGCGAGTGCCGCCGCCGGTGAGGTGTCGGCCGACGACAAGACCTACCTGGCGCAGCTTGTGACTGCCCGCACAGGCCTTCCGGAAGCCGACGCAAAGGCCCGTGTCGATGCGGTGCTTGCAAAGGTGGAGGAGGCTAAGACCAAGGCCAAGCAGGCGGCAGACACGGCCAGGAAGGCAACGGCCTCATTTGCCCTGATCGGCGCTTTGGCGTTGGTCATCGGCGCATTCATCGCCAGCGCTGCCGCAGCTCTCGGCGGCAAGCAGCGCGACGAAGACGAGGCGCTTTTCCTTTCCAAAGGCTAGACTGAACCATCCGGTGATTGGAAGACAAAGCCCGGCTCACGGCCGGGCTTTTCGGTCTTTGAGATGGCAAGCCGGATCAGTGATCGAAGGCCTTGACGATTTCCTCGGTCATCTTCTTGGCGTCGCCGAGCAGCATCATGGTGCCGTCCTTATAGAACAGCGTGTTGTCGATGCCGGCATAGCCCGAACCCAGCGAGCGCTTGACGAACAGGCAGGTGCGGGCCTTGTCGACGTCGAGGATCGGCATGCCGTAGATCGGGCTGCTCTTGTCATCTCGCGCGGACGGGTTGGTGACGTCGTTGGCGCCGATGACATAGGCGACATCGGCCTGGGCGAATTCGGAGTTGATATCCTCCAACTCGAACACCTCGTCATAGGGCACATTGGCCTCGGCGAGCAGCACGTTCATGTGGCCAGGCATGCGGCCGGCAACCGGATGGATGGCGTATTTTACCTCGACGCCATTGGCCTTGAGCTTGTCGGCCATCTCGCGCAGCGCGTGCTGGGCCTGGGCCACCGCCATGCCATAGCCCGGCACGATGATGACCTTCTGCGCGTTCATCATCAGATAGGCGGCGTCGTCGGCCGAGCCCTGCTTGACGGTGCGCTCGATGCCGTCGTCGGCAGCCGCAGCCGTCTCGCCGCCGAAGCCGCCGAGAATGACGGAGATGAAGGAGCGGTTCATGCCCTTGCACATGATGTAGGACAGGATCGCACCGGAAGAACCGACCAGCGCACCGGTGATGATCAGCGCCAGATTGCCGAGCGTGAAGCCGAGCGCCGCTGCCGCCCAACCGGAATAGGAATTCAGCATCGACACCACGACCGGCATGTCGGCGCCGCCGATCGGGATGATCAGAAGCACGCCGAGCACCAGCGAAGCGGCGACGATCAGCCAGAAGATTAGCTTGGATTCGGTGGTGACGAGCAGCACGATCAGCACCACGAGGGCTACGCCGAGCGCGATGTTGATCAGGTGGCGGCCGCCGATCATGATCGGCTTGCCGGACATGCGGCCGTCGAGCTTGAGGAAGGCGATAACCGAGCCGGTGAAGGTGATGGCACCGATCGCGACGCCGAGGCTCATCTCGATGAGCGCCTGGGCATGGATGTCGCCGGCCGTGCCGATGCCGAAGCTTTCCGGCGCGTAGATTGCTGCCGCCGCCACCATGACGGCGGCGAAACCGACGAGCGAGTGGAAGGCGGCGACCAGCTGCGGCATCGAGGTCATGGCGATGCGGCGCGCCACATAGGCGCCAACGCCGCCGCCGATGGCAAGCCCGAGCACGATCAGGCCGAAGCGGCCAGCCGAGGGCAGCGCCAGCGCCAGCGTGGTGGCGATGGCAATGCCCATGCCGATCATGCCGTAGAGATTGCCCTGCCGGCTGGTGGTCGGATGCGACAGGCCGCGCAGCGCCAGGATGAAGAGGATGCCGGAGACCAGATAGAGGAAGGAAGCGAGATTGACGGTCACGTCACTTTTCCTTCTTCTTGTACATGGCGAGCATGCGCTGGGTGACGAGGAAGCCGCCGAAGATGTTGACCGACACCAGCACCAGGGCGATGAAGCCGAAGCCCGCGGCAAGGCCGGAGGCCGCGATGCCGACGGCGAGCAGCGCGCCGACGACGATGACCGAGGAGATGGCGTTGGTGACGGCCATCAGCGGCGTGTGCAGCGCCGGCGTCACCGACCAGACGACATAATAGCCGACGAAGATCGCCAGCACGAAGATGGCGAAGCGGAAGACAAAGGGATCGATGGCGCCGCCCGAGAGCGCGTGCGCCGCGTTGCCGGCAGCCTCGGCGCCGGCGGGCGCATTGGCGAGATCCTGCACCGCGAGGCGTACGGCAGCCGTCGCCTGATCGAGCTGGTCGAGGGCTTTCTGCAGCTGTTCCATCACGCGGTCCCTTCTGGCTTAGGCGAGGGTGACTTGGCTGCGGCCCTCCTCCTGGGCGCCGGTTTCTTGTCGGCGGCATCCACGACCAGGACCGTGGCCGGGATCGCAGCCGGCTCGGTGCGCGGCTGCCCGGCGGCCTTGGCGAAACTGGGGTGCACGACTTGGCCGGCATCGGTCAGCATCGTCGCCTTGACCAACTCGTCATCGCGCTTGATGGCAAGGGTCTTCGTCGCCTTGTCGACCATCGTCTCGAGGAAGGCGTAGAGGTTCTTGGCGTAGAGCAGCGAAGCGGATGCAGCGACACGCCCGGGCACATTGAGATGGCCGACGATCTTGACGCCGTTTTCCGTCGTCACGACCGTGCCGGGCACCGCGCCTTCGACATTGCCGCCGCGTTCGACGGCGAGGTCGACGATCACCGAGCCCGGCTTCATCGAGGCGACCATGGCGGCCGACACCAGCTTCGGCGCCGGACGTCCAGGGATCAGCGCCGTGGTGATGACGATATCCTGCTTGGCGATGTGCTCTGCGGTCAGGGCCGCCTGCTTGGCCTGATATTCCTTCGACATTTCCTTGGCGTAGCCGCCGGCGGTCTCCGCCGCCTTGAACTCCTCGTCCTCGACCGCCAGGAACTTTGCGCCGAGCGACTGCACCTGCTCCTTCACCGCCGGACGCACGTCGGTGGCGGTGACGACGGCGCCGAGACGGCGCGCGGTGGCGATCGCCTGCAGACCGGAGACGCCGACGCCCATGATGAAGGTTTTTGCCGCCGGCACCGTGCCCGCCGCCGTCATCATCATCGGCAGCGCGCGGTCATATTCGGCCGCCGCATCGACCACCGCCTGGTAGCCGGCAAGATTGGCCTGCGAGGAAAGCACGTCCATCACCTGCGCGCGGGTGATGCGCGGCATGAACTCCATCGAGAAGGCGGTGATGCCGGCCTTGGCCATCGCGGCCAGCGCCGCATCGTTGCCGTAAGGATCCATGATGGCGATGACGGCCGCGCCCGATTTGTAGCCCTTGAGCTCGGCATCGGTCGGCCGGCGCACCTTCAGCACCACATCGGCGTTCTTGGCGTCCCCGGCAGTTCCAATCGTGCCGCCGGCGGCGGCAAATTCCTGATCGGTAATGCGCGAGCCGAGGCCGGCGCCCTTCTCGACGACCACCTCGAAGCCCAGGCCCGCCAGCCGTTTCACCGTCTCGGGCGAGGCCGCGACTCGCGGCTCGTTCGCGTCAAGCTCACGAGGGATGAATACCGTCTGCCCCACCGCATGATCCTTTCGGCTGGAACCTTGCTGCGCAAGGCGTCGGCCGGGACCTCCGGCGGAACGTCGAACGCAATGGCTTGGAGAGTCTACCGCAGAATGAAATAGCCGACGGCCATGATCACGATGAACAGGATGGTCGCCGAGAAGAAGCCGCCCGCGAAGAAGCCGAAGGCCATGGCCAGCAGAATGGCGGCGCAGACGAGCGAGCCGTATTTGGCGAGCGTGAGAAATGCGTTGTAGGTGCGATCATGCTCGGCATAGTCCATCTGCGCGCCCAGTTCGACAGGACCGGTCGGCGTGTGATCAGCCATAGGAATACCCCTTCGAAAATGCCTTCGAGGCACATAGCGAAAAGCCCGACCAAGAGCAATGGCGCTATTGCCGCACGGCCGGCGACAACAGCCTCAAACGAAAGTTGAAATGGGCGGAAGCTAAAATTGCGATGGGAGGCCCTCGCCGTGGCGAGGGGCGTCGTAGGCCTTTAAAGCGCGTCGCGCTGAATCGGATTCAGGCGAGAGGCTTCAAAGCTCTTTTTGATGGGTGCCGTTGCCCAGAACCGCCGCACGGTTCCGGGCGAGATGCATTAGGCGGCGAGGTGCGGAAACAGGCCGAGCAGGCCGACCACGATCAGATAGAGCGCGACGATGTAATTGAGCAGGCGCGGCATCACCAGGATCAATATGCCGGCGATCAGCGAGATCAGGGGCGTGAGCGCAAGCGAGTGGATGGTCATAATCGTACTCCTTCCCGTGAAACCCGATTTGAGCCGGCGACAAGCCTGGGGCAAGAATGCGGCGCCGTCGATGATTAGTGACGCCGGTACTCGTAACGCGGGAGCCGCGGGGAAGGTTCACGAGGCGCGGAAGGACGCCCGTTCAGGCGGCATCGCGATAGTATTTGGCCGTCGGTACGATCGACAGAGGGGTGAGCCGGTTGATGGCCGGATTGGCGAACATCATCCGCTGCTCCACCGGCGTCGACTTGAAGAACGGGAAGCGGTCGAGCGTCTGGCGCAAGTTTTCACCGCAGGGGATCTCGAACAAGGCGATCGGCGCAAGGACACCCGGAAACACCTTGCCTTCTGTCCGCTGCACGGCATGGAAGATGCGGGCGTAGTAAGCGGAATGTTCGACCTTGACCGGCGTCAGCACGGCCGTCTGGCCAAAATAGCTGGAAGCCACCATGCCGAGCCTCAGCGTCAGGAAAGGCAGGACTCCGGGCGCGGGCGCGCTATCCGCGTCGGTTGCGAACCGGGTTCCGTCTATGAAGGTTTCTCCGCGGGCAAGCCGCTCTGCCAAGATTTCCGGATAGGCGTCGACAGAGGGCGAATAGGGGTGCTCGCGGGAAATGTAATGGAGCCGCAGCGTGCTGACCAAGTGGCCATCGAAATAGACGCCGAACCGGTAGGAATTCGGCAGGTTGTCCCAGCGATCCTCGAACATCCCGCTGGCGATCGGGCCGCACATGCCTGAGCGCAGGTAGGACTGATAGCGAAGGCGGTAGATCGCCTCCAGATCCTCGCCCCCCGTGATCAAACGATAATCGACATGCTCCAGCAATTGCATGATCGAACGATTCAGCGCCGAGCCAGCATTTGCGCCGGCGTCAGCCTGCGCATCGTTTCTTGCAGTATCCATCCTCAAGTCCTCGTATCCGCCTGTAAACAGGCTATTCGAGTCAAAATGAGACACAAGCCGAAAATTCGATACTGCTGGTTTACCTTCCGTTAACCTTAACAATGCGCCGGAAAGGGTTGCGCGGAAAAGTCGACCGCACACTCGGACCTTGGCACGCATCCGATGTCAAGGAGTTCACAGATGCCAGAGCTGAAAGGACTTGGCTGCCGCAGCTACCGGTAATATAGGGCATCAAGCCAAAATACTTTGCCGTATTGAATTGCTTAGATAAAACAAATGTGAGCTTTTGATCCTGAACAATCGGGTCAAAACCTTCCGATTGGACGAAAATTGCTGCGTAGCCAACGCAACGCGCATTCTTAATCCTGAATGATGAAATTCCCTATCTGGCCGACCGTCTGGGGGCGAGGCGCAGGTCCGCGGCGAATGGCCAGGTGACGTTCGACATCGTCTCGATGCCGGACGCGCTGAGCGCGGCGCCGAACAGGAAGCCTTGCACGAGGTCTGGCTTGACCGAACGCACCAATATCTTCAGCTGCTCGAAAGTCTCCACCCCTTCGATCGTGACGACCAGGCCCAGCGTCCGGGTCAAGCCGACGATACCCTTCAGAAGATCGAGCGACTGGGGGCTCTGGGTCACGTCGATCAGGAAGGAGCGATCAATCTTGATCTTGTCGAGCGGCAGCTTGTGCAGGTAGCTGAGGCTGGAATAGCCGGTGCCGAAGTCGTCGAGCGCGATGCGGACGCCCAGCGCTTTCAGCTCTTCGATCAGCTCGCGGGTCAGTGATTTGTCGTCGAGCAGGGCAGTCTCCGTCACCTCGATCTCGAGCCGGTGCGGCGCAAGGCCCGACGCCGCCAGCGCATCACGCACCTTCTGCACGACGTCGCGGTTGCGGAAGTCCTTGGCCGACAGGTTGATCGAAACGCTGGTCTGGGCCGGCCATTTGGCGCATTCGGCGCAGGCCGCCTGCAGCACGAAAGAGCTGATCTCGGAGATGATGCCCATCTCCTCGGCCAGCGGAATGAAGACGCCCGGCGAAATCGGGCCGAGATCGGGATGATCCCAGCGGCAGAGCGCCTCGCAGCTGGCGATGCGCATGGTGCTCATCGACACGATCGGCTGGTAGACGACGCGCAACTCCTTGGCTTGCACGGCGCTGCGCAGATCGGCCTTCATCAGCTGGCGATTGCGGAAGGCGGCGTCCATCGATGCCTCGAACAGCCGCCAGCTGTTCTTGCCGAGCTCCTTGGCTTTGTAGAGCGCGAGGTCCGCCTTGACGATCATGCCGTCGACGTCGGTGTCCTTGACCACGGACAACACCGCGCCGCCACTGGTCTGGATGCGCAGGCCGTGACCGGCGACGTCGACTTCGCCCTGCAGGCCGGCGAAGATCTCGTCGAGCAGGCTGCTGAGATGGCTCTCATCCTCGATGCGGTCGAAATAGATCATGAATTCGTCGCCGCCGAAGCGGCTGACATTGATGCCCGGCCCGGCGACCGCTGCCAGGCGCTCGGCTACGGCGTAGATCAGACCGTCGCCGACCGGGTGGCCGAGCGTGTCGTTGACGCTCTTGAAATCATCGAGGTCGAGCACCGCCAAGCCGCAGAGCCGGTCGCGGTCGCCGGACGCCATGGCTTCGCCGACCAGCTCGTGGAAGTAGGCACGGTTCGGCAGGCCGGTGAGGTTGTCGTAGCGCGCCATGAAGCGGATCTTTTCCTCCGCCTCGACCCGGGCCGTGACGTCCTCGAAGGTGATGACGCCGAGTTCCTGGCTGCCTTCGCGCGCGGAGAACTCGTAGTGCTGGCCATTGGCGAGCGACACGAGCACCTTGCGGTCCCGGCCCTCGCGCAAGGCGCGCGTCAGCTGCGCCTCGATGTAGCGGCAATCCTTCGGTGCCAGCATGCCGCCGGCGACGCCGCGCATCAGAAGGCCGTGGATCGAGCGCCCGAGCAGCGCGTCGGCCGATTTCAGCGACATCAGATGGGCGGCCTCGGCATTGGCGACGGCGACGCGCCCGTCGGGGCCGAGCATGACCAGGCCGTGCGACATCGTGTTGAGCGCGCGGTCGAACCTGCGCGTCAGGTTTCTCGCCTGCTTGTGGCCGATGACCGCCGAGAACAGCACGTTGCGGACATGATCGGCGCCGGTGATGGTGATGAACGTCATCGGGATGATCATCAGGCCGAGGACGACGGAGGGCGCGTCCATGCGCAGCAGGAGCGCGAGAGCCGCCGGACCGATGAAGGTCACGGAAAAGATCCGCACCATGCGCGGCGACCCATAGTTGCGGGCGACAACGGTGACCAGGGTCGCCAGCGTGAGCGACATTGCCGCGAGCTCGGCGAACGGTTCGGGATATATGTAGATCGACACGAAACACAGCGCGCCCAATCCGAGACCCTGAAGGCAGCCCTTCAGGATGTAGCTGCGCTCCAACCGCTGCGCGTGTTCGACATCGGCAATTGCGCCGCCTGTCCTCAGGAAGCCGCGAATGCCGAAGTAACGGATAAGGCTGACGGAAAGCAGGGCAAAAGAAAACGCCAGGAACAGGGGATTGTGGGTGCGCAGATAGATCATGAATCCGAGGATCCAGTAGCACGCGCCACCGATCAACAACATGTGCGCGTTGTCGAACAACGACCGCACAAATTGGATATAAACATCCGCTGGGATGCTTTCGGTCTTTGTTTTGCCCATAGGGTCGGCCCAACGCTAAGCCTCGTCATGACACAACCGCCTTAAGAAAGGCTTAGAACAGAACCGCCTTGAGCAGCGGCTTCGGTCTGCCGGCCAAGGGCCGCAAAGGACCTAACGCATGTCACCCACAAGTGCGCAGCGGTTTTGGGAGAACGACCTGCATCGAACAAAGGCCTAAAGCGCCTCTCCTGGATCCATTTCCACGCGAGGCACTTTAGGCCGACCGACGAAAACTTCGGGATTGGTCTGGCGCAATCACTCGGCAGCGCTGAGAACGGGCACCGGAGCGGCCTCGGTCAGCCGCTGCAGCAGCCTGGAGCGCTCTTCGGACGCCTTGGCGGCGCTGGCCTGCCGGACATGGCCATAGCCGCGGATGAGCGCCGGAACGGAGGCCAGAGCGGCGGCGGCCTCGACCTTGCCCGGCGCAAGTGCTGCGGCGATCAGATCGAGATCGGCCTCGTATTGCGCAAGCAGTTGCCGCTCGGCGCGCCGTTCGGCGGTATGGCCGAACAGGTCGAACGCGGTGCCGCGCAGGCCTCTCATGACAACAAGCAGGCGAAATGCCTTCATCATCCACGGGCCGAAACTCGATTTCCTCGGCTTGCCGTCATTGCCGCGCCGCCCGAGGATCGGCGGCGCGAGGTGAAATTCCAGCTTTTCGTAGCTTTGGAACTGCCTTGCGAGATCGGCGGCGAAGCTGCCGTCGGTGTAAAGCCGGGCCACCTCATACTCGTCCTTGATCGCCATCAGCTTGAACAGGTTTTTCGCGGCCGCCTCGGTGACGACCGTCGAGCCGGGAACCGCTGTCGCCTCGGCTGCGCGCAGCGCCGCGACCCTGTTGGCATAGCGCTTGCCATAGGCGGCGTTCTGGTAGGCGGTGAGGAAAGCCACCCGCCGGGCGACAATGTCGTCGAGCGTTTCGGCGGGTGCCGATGCCGGCTTGCCGGTATGATCGACCAGGCCGCGCACGAAATCCGGCTGGTGCGCGGCACGACGGCCCCAGCGAAAGGCGGCGATGTTCATCACCACCGCTTCGCCGTTCAATTCTATCGCTTTTTCAACGGCTTCGGCCGAGAGCGGCAGCCCGCCATGCTGGAAGGCGAAGCCGAGCATGAACATGTTGGCGCCGAGCGAATTGCCGAACAGCGCGGTCGCCGTGCGGGTGGCATCGAAGAAGTGGGCCTTGTCGTCGCCGGCGGCGGCACGGATCGCCTTCTTCAGCCGCTCGACCGGCAGCGAAAAATCGGCGGAACGGGTGAATTCGCCGGGCATGATCTCGGCGGTGTTGGCGAGGAACATGGTATGGCCCTCGCGCACCGCGGCGAGCACCTTTTTGGCGCCGGAGACGACGAGGTCGCAGCCAAGCACAAGATCGGCCTTGCCAGCGGAAACGCGGATGGCGTGGATGCCCTCGGGCGTCGGGGCGATGCGGACATGGGTGAAGACCGAGCCGCCCTTCTGGGCAAGGCCCGCCATGTCGATCATGCCGCAGCCCTTGCCCTCGATATGGGCAGCCATGCCCAGCACCGCGCCGATGGTGACGACGCCGGTGCCGCCGACACCGTCGATGATCGCCGCCCAGCCCTGAGATCCGAGTGGAAATTCGGCGGGTGACGACACGCCTTCGAGCGGATCGCTCTTGCCGGCAATCCCCTCGGCCTTCCTGATCTTGCCGCCATGCACCGTCACGAAAGAGGGGCAGAAGCCGTTGAGGCAGGAAAAATCCTTGTTGCAGCTCGACTGGTCGATCCGGCGCTTGCGGCCGAATTCGGTCTCGACCGGTTGGATCGAGACGCAGTTCGACTGCACACCGCAATCGCCGCAGCCTTCGCAGACCAGTTCGTTGATGAAGACGCGCTTGTCGGGATCGGGGAAGGTGCCGCGCTTGCGGCGCCGGCGCTTTTCCGCGGCGCAGGTCTGGTCATAGAGAAGCACCGACACGCCCTTGACCTCGCGCAGCTCGCGCTGGACGAGGTCGAGCTCGTCGCGGTGATGGATCGTGGCGCCGGGCGGGAAATCGGCCTTGCCGGCATATTTAGCCGGCTCGTCGGTGACGACGGCGATGCGCTCGACGCCCTCGGCGCGCACCTGTTTGGCGATCATATCGACGGTGAGGCCACCTTCGTGCGGCTGGCCGCCGGTCATGGCGACTGCGTCATTGTAGAGGATCTTGTAGGTGATGTTGGCGCCTGAGGAGAGCGCAAAGCGGATCGCCAGCGCGCCGGAGTGGTTGTAGGTGCCGTCGCCGAGATTCTGGAAGATATGGCCGCGCTTGGAGAACGGCGCCTGGCCGACCCATTGCGCGCCCTCGCCGCCCATGGCGGTGAAGCCGACCGTGTTCCGGTCCATCCACAGCGCCATGAAGTGGCAGCCGATGCCGGCGGCGGCAAGCGAGCCCTCCGGCACCTTGGTCGAGGAATTGTGCGGGCAGCCCGAGCAGAAGAACGGCGTGCGCGAACCGATGTCCGCGGTATCGGCGAGCATCGCCTGGAACTGGCGCAGCTTCGCCACCCGCGCCGCGATCTCCTCCGAGGGGCCGATGGTGCGCAGGATACGCTCGCCGAGCGCGATCGCGATCTCGTTCGGGTCGAGCGCGCCCTTGGCCGGAAACAGCCAGTCCCCGCGCTCGTCCTTCTTGCCGACGATGGCAGGCTGAATAGCGGAGCCGTAGAGGTTCTCGCGCAACTGCACCTCGATCAGCGAGCGCTTTTCCTCGACGACGACGATGGTATCGAGGCCGCGGGCGAAATCGGCGATATGCTGATAATCGAGCGGCCAGGGGCAGCCGACCTTGAACAGGCGGATGCCGATGCGATTGGCCGCCTTTTCGTCGATGCCGATATCCTCCAGCGCCTGGCGGACGTCGAGATAGCTCTTGCCTATGGTGATGATGCCGAGCTTCGGGTGGCGGCCGCCCGAATAGACGATCTGATTGAGCCCGTTGGCCTGGATGAAGGCGGAGGCGGCGGCGCGCTTGTGCTCATGCAGGCGCTCCTCCTGGCCGAGCATGTCGATCTCGTGGCGGATGTTCAGACCGCCCGGCGGCATGTCGAAGTCGGGAATGACGATGTTCAGCCGCGCGATCGAGGCGTCGACCGAAGCGGTCGATTCGATGTTGTCCTTGACGCATTTGATCGCCGCCCAGGTGCCGGCGAAACGCGACATGGCGAAGCCAAAGAGACCGTAGTCTATGATCTCCTGGACGCCGGCGGGGTTGAGGATCGGCACCATGGTGTCGACGAACAGGAATTCGGTCGCGTGCGCGTTGGTCGAGGATTCGGCCATATGGTCGTCGCCCATCAGGGCGAGAACGCCGCCATTTTTCGACGATCCGGCGAGATTGGCGTGGCGGAAAACGTCACCGGAGCGGTCGACGCCCGGCCCCTTGCCGTACCAGACGGCAAAGACGCCGTCATGGGTGCCTTCGCCGAGTAGCTCGGTCTGCTGCGAGCCCCAGCAGGCGGTGGCGGCGAGCTCTTCGTTGAGACCCGGCTGAAAGACGATGTCGGCTTGCGCAAGCTGCCGCTTCGCCTTCCACAGCTGCATGTCGAGGCCGCCGAGCGGCGAGCCGCGATAGCCGGAGACGAAGCCTGCGGTGTTGAGGCCGGCGCGGCGGTCGCGCTCGCGCTGCATCAAAAGCATGCGCACGACGGCTTGCGCCCCGGACAGGAAAACGCGCTCCTTGCCAAGGTCGAACTTGTCGTCGAGCGCGACGTCATGCAGCGTCATCAGGCATGTCCTCTGCGGAGGCGCGCCGCGGATCGGCGGCCAACGTCGGAGTGAGAGGCCGCAGTCTTTCTTCCCTTGCGGGACAGGTCAAACGAAATCGCAGCGGCCAGAGCGCACGCAACAAACGGTCCCGCTGGAAGCGGCCGCCGCATTCAATCGCACGCTAAACGCTTTGCAGCGCACGAAAATTTCAACCAGTCCAGCGGGCCTCACGCCGCTTTCGAGCAATCCGGCTTGGGCGCATCCGGCAGCTTGCCGTCGGGGTGCCCGGCAAGGTCCGGGTTGAGCTCGTATTTCGGCCCGATTACCAGCGGCCGGTCCGGCAGCATGGTCTGGTCCGCCGAGGAGGTCATCGTCGTCTCGAGGCTTTGAAGCAACGTGCCGCTCGAATCCTCGATGCGGATCGTGACGGAATAGGGCTTGTCCTTGACCACGCAGGTGAGCGGCGGGCTGGTCAAGGTGATATGCGGGAGCTTCGGCCAGATCTTCTGGTTGACGATGAGCGGGTCGCCGCCGGCCGGATTCTGGAAATTCACCACCGCAATCTGTCCCTCGCCCATCGGCCGCAGCGGTCTCAGCGTGATGACATAGGTGGCGATGCCAAGCCGGTAGTTGAACTCGAACAGCTTGCCGGAAATGGCGAAGAGCTGCTCCTTGCCGGTGTCGCGGCAGGCGCCGAGCGCCGTCGCGGCGATCAGGGCCGCGCCGAGAGCGATCGAACGGAATTTTCTAAGCATTGGTGGCCTCCCTGGCCGCCGTGCGGCGGCGATAATAGCGGTTCGCTTTCTGGCGGTTGCCGCAGACGGCCATGTCGCACCAGAGGCGGCTTGAGTTGCGGCTGCGGTCGACGAAGAGCCAGCTGCAGTTCGGACAGATCCTGAGCCTGGCAACGGTGTCGTCGCGCAGCAGCGAAAGCGCCGAGACGGCCAAAGCCGCCTCGAACGCTATCGGCGTCGCCGGATCGCCAAAGGGCCTGCCCGGTGCGCCGATCTCGATGCTGCTGCCGGAGAGGCCGTTGGCGCAGGCGGTCAGGAAATCCGGCAGATGGCCGGCGGCGATCGCGCCTTTCGCTATGGCATGGCGGAACAGGCGGTCCGTCGCCTCGCGTATCGACAGCACGACCGCGGCGATGCCGCCCGGTTCAGGCGCCTCCAGCCGCCGGCCGCCAAGCTCGGCGGCGCGAAAGCCGCTCGCCGCCTCGGCGAAGCGGGCGATCTCGGCCGGATCAGCGAAACGGTCGAAGGTCTTTTCCGGATCGTTGCGCAGGACGACCGTGTTCGCCGTGTCGAGCGCGAGGATGCCGCCGGTGAAGCGGTGCGGGGTCCAGGATACCGTCATGCCGGAAATCTAACCGATAAAACGTATTTGACAAGTTAGATTTCGGATGCAACGCTCCAAACAGGGGCCAGTTCGCGCGGCCCTAGGGATGCTCCATGCTCTATTTCTATCAGCAGGTGCTGAACGGGCTGCATTCGGGCGCGCTCTATGCGCTGCTCGCCTTCGGCTACGTGCTGACCAACGGCATCCTGCACCGCACCAACCTTGCCTATGGCGCGCTGTTTGCCTTTTGCGGCCACACCATGATCCTGACCGCCGCCTTCGGCTATCAGGCGCTGTGGCTGACGCTGTTTGCCTCGGTCGCGCTAGGTATCGTTGCTGCCCTGCTCTATTCGGTGCTGATCAGCCAGGTGCTGTCGCGCAGCGTGTTCGAGAGGCTGGCGGACCGGTCGCCTAATGCGATCGTGGTGACGACGCTCGGCATCTTGCTGTTCCTGTCGGAAGCAAGCCGCATCGCCGCCGACACCCATGATCTCTGGCTGCCGCCGATGCTCGCCCAGCCCGTCCTCTTCGCGCAGGGTGCCGGCTTCAAGGTGACGCTGACCGTTATCCAACTCTTGGATTGCGCGGCGGTGATGGCGATGGTGGCGGTGGCCGCGTGGCTGTTTTCGCATTCGCGCTTCGGACGCGCCTGGCGGGCCGTGTCCGACGACCCGAAGGCGGCCGCGATGTGCGGCATCGACGTCACCGCGGTGTTCCGCCGCGCGGTGCTCTATGGCGGCTTCTGCGCGGCTTTTGCCGGCATGCTCGCCGGCATCTACTACGGCAACATCAGCTTCGGCACGGGCCTCGTCTACGGCCTCAAGATCCTGTTCGTGACGGCGGTCGGCGGCTACATGTCGCCGCTCAAGGCTGCTCTCGGTGCCGCGGCCTTCGGCATGGCCGAATCGCTGTGGGCCGGTTATTTCCCGCTCGAATGGCGCGACGGCTGGATATACCTCTTCCTCGTCGCCATGCTGGTGCTGATCGGCGCCGGCCGCGACCAGGCCAAGGTCGCCTGAAATCCATCAGACTTTGGTTGCATGACGCGCCGTGAGGTGACCGGTTTTTACCGTTGCTCGCCGCGTGGATCGCCGGCACGTGCTTTGCCATGTTGACCATCCGGGCCACGCACTGCATACCGTTGGGCCAAGCGGCGCGACACCGGAGGGGGACTCGGGCGCGGCGCCAGCACTTTGAGTTAGGCATCGTGCTTTCCGAAATCGAACGCGATTCTCGGGGCCGGTGCGCGAGGGAGGAAATGCATGGCAGGGCTGCTCGCTCTATCCACGACGATCGACCGCATCAACGAGTTCATCGGCCGCTGGGTCTCGTGGCTGATCCTGCTTGCGATCCTGGTGAGCGCCGGCAACGCAGTCATCCGCAAGGTGTTCGACATCTCCTCCAACGCCTGGCTCGAACTGCAGTGGTATCTGTTCGGCGCCGCCTTCATGCTGGCTGCCGCCTATACGCTGAAACAGAACGACCATATCCGCATCGACATCGTCTACGGCATGTTCCCCCGCCGCGTGCAGCACTGGATCGACCTCCTCGGCCATCTCCTCTTCCTGATGCCGTTCGTGGTGCTGATGGTGATCTACTTCGTGCCTTACGTGTCGCTGTCCTTCCGCAGCGGCGAGATGTCGACCAATGCCGGCGGGCTGATCGTCTGGCCGGCCAAGGCCATCCTGCTCGTCGGCTTCTTGCTGCTGGCCATCCAGGGTGTCTCGGAGATCATCAAGAAGATCGCCATCATGCGCGGCGACATGGAGGATCCCACTCCCTATGTCTCGGCCCACGACCAGGCCAAGCTCGAGGCCGAAGCGCTTGCCGAAGAAGCCAAGGCGCTGTCCGACGAGGTGCGCTCATGATCGAGTTCATCGCGCAGAACATGGCGCCGATCATGTTCGCCTCGCTGATCATCTTCCTTTTGATCGGCTACCCCGTCGCCTTCTCGCTCGCTGCGAACGGCCTGTTGTTCTTCTTCATCGGCGTGCTCTTGTCGCCCTATTCCGGCGGCTCGATCAACCTCGCCTGGCCTCTGCTGCATGCGCTGCCGGATAATTTCTACGGCACAAGGGTGATGTCGAACGACACGCTGCTGGCCATTCCATTCTTCACTTTCATGGGAATCGTGCTGGAGCGATCCGGCATGGCCGAGGACCTGCTCGACACGGTCGGGCAGCTGTTCGGCCCGATCCGCGGCGGGCTTGCCTATGCGGTGATCTTCGTCGGCGCACTGCTTGCCGCAACGACCGGCGTGGTAGCGGCCTCCGTCATCGCCATGGGGCTGATCTCGCTGCCGATCATGCTGCGCTATGGCTACGACCGGCGCCTCGCCTCGGGCGTTATCGCGGCTTCCGGCACACTGGCCCAGATCATCCCCCCCTCGCTGGTGCTGATCGTGCTGGCCGACCAGCTTGGACGCTCGGTGGGCGACATGTATGCGGGCGCACTGATCCCCGGCCTCGTTTTGACCGGCATCTACATGCTCTACATCCTGATCATGTCGATCGTCCGGCCGAACTCGATGCCGGCATTGCCGCTCGAGGCCCGCACGCTCGGCCACGGCGTGATCTCGCTGATGGTGGCGCTGCTGGTGACCGGCGCGATTTCCTATGCGGCCTATCGTTATCTCGCGCCGACGCATGGCGACAATGCGGACATCCTCGGCGCCACCGTCGGCGTGATCGTCATCTACATCGTGGCGATCGCCGACCAGCGCCTCCACATCAACATGATGTCCAAGCTGGCACAGCAGGTGGTGATCGTGCTGATCCCGCCGCTGGCGCTGATCTTCCTGGTGCTGGGCACCATCTTCCTCGGCATCGCCACCCCGACCGAGGGCGGCGCCATGGGCGCCGTCGGCGCGCTGATCATGGCGGGCTTCAAGGGGCGGCTGACGATGGATGTCATCAAGCAGGCGCTGGCCTCGACGACGCGGCTCTCCGCCTTCGTGCTGTTCATCCTGATCGGCGCGCGCGTCTTCTCGCTCACCTTCTACGGCGTCAACGGCCATATCTGGGTCGAGCATCTCTTGACCTCGCTGCCGGGCGGCGAGACCGGCTTCCTGATCGGCGTCAACGTGCTGGTTTTCGTGCTCGCCTTCTTCCTCGACTTCTTCGAGCTCGCCTTCATCATCGTGCCGTTGCTGGCGCCCGCCGCCGACAAGCTCGGCATCGACCTGATCTGGTTCGGCGTGCTGCTTGGCGTGAACATGCAGACCAGCTTCATGCATCCGCCGTTCGGCTTCGCGCTGTTCTACCTGCGTTCGGTCGCGGCGCGCGTGCCCTATCTCGACCGCATCACCGGCAAGCAGATCGCGCCGGTCACCACCGGCCAGATCTACTGGGGCGCGGTGCCGTTCGTCTGTATCCAGGTGATCATGATCGGGCTTACCATCGCCTTCCCGCAAATGGTAATGCGCTACAAGGGCACCGCGGTCGAGCCGAGCACGATCGACCTCAAGCTGCCGGACATGCCGGGACTTGCGCCGCTCGGCACGCCGCCGGGCGACAATGGCGCGGCGCCCGCCAGTGGCGGCTCGGCGCCCGCCGCGCCTGGCACCCCGGACTTGTCACAGCCGCCGAATTTCGGCGATACGGCCCCCGCCAAGCCGGCGACGCCGGCACCCGATCTTTCCAAGCCGCCGAGTTTCAACTGAGGTGACCAAGTCATGAGAGCCGTACGGCTGGAAGCAATCGGCGGCATCGCCCTTCGTGCGGTCGACAAACCTGCGCCGGGGCCGGAGGATGTTCTGGTGCGGATCGAAGCCTGCGGCGTCTGCGGCACGGACCGCCACCTGTTCCATGGCGAATTCCCGTGCACGCCGCCGGTCACGCTTGGCCACGAATTCTGCGGCATCGTCGAGGCGGTCGGCGACGCGGTGTCCGGCATCGCCGTCGGCGATCGGGTCACGGGCGACCCCAACATCGCCTGCGGGCGCTGCAGCCAGTGCCGGGCCGGCCGCGTCAATTTGTGCAGCAATCTCAGGGCCATCGGCATCCACCGGGACGGCGGTTTCGCCGATTATGTCGTGATGCCGCAAGGCCAGGCCTTCCTCCTGCCCGGCAACCTCCAGCCGACGCATGGCGCCTTCTGCGAGCCGCTGGCCTGCTGCCTGCACGGCATCGACCTCGCCGGAATCAGGCCCGGCGACTCGGTGGTGGTGCTCGGCGGCGGCGTCATCGGCCTGCTCACCGTGCAATTGGCGAAGCTTGCCGGTGCCGCGACCATCATCCTATCGACCAGGCAGGCCTCGCGCCGCGCGCTGGCCGAAGAACTCGGCGCGACCGCTACGGTCGATCCAAGCGCCGTCGATCCCATCGAGGCCATCGCCGGAAAAGCCGGGCTTGTGCCGGGCGGCGTCGACGTGGTGCTGGAATGCGCCGGGGTTCGCGACACGGTCGAGCAGTCGATGCGAATTGCCAAGGCCGGAGGCACGGTGGTGATCGTCGGCGTGATGCCGCAGGGGCAGAAGGTGGCTTTCGAGCCTTTCGACGTGCTGTTCCGGGAGTTGAAGGTCCTCGGGTCCTTCATCAATCCCTTCACGCATCGACGCGCCGCGGACCTCATCGCGTCCGGCGCGATCGAGATCGACAAGCTGATTTCCAGGCAGGTGCCACTCGAAGAGGCGCCGCAGGTGATCTCGAACCCAGCCGCCCCCGGCGAGGTCAAGGTGCTGGTCGTGCCGGGCCGGACCTGAAGTCCTGCAACGTTGGCGATTGGCGAAACCGGCGGTGACAGCGCCCTCTCCCCGTCACCATAGGGGAGAGGGCTAATCCCCGGCTACAGCTTGCCGTTACGCTGCTGCACCATCATGAAGGTATCGTAGTTGTATTCGGCGACCTGGGCCCAGAGATAGTGCTCCTTGCGGAAGCCTTTGATGGATTCCCAGATCTTCTTGAACGGCGCGTTGTTGGCCTCCATTTCGGCATAGACTTCGTTGGCCTTTTCGAAGCAGGCAGCCATGATTTCCTGGCTGAAGGGGGCCAGCTTGGCGCCGCTGGCGACCAGCCGCTTCACCGCCGCCGGATTGAGGTAGTCGTATTTCTGCAGCATGTTGGCGTCGGCGGCTTGCGCGGCCGTGTGCACCAGCGACTTGTAGGCGGGCGACAATTCCTCGTATTTGGCCTTGTTGAACATCAGATGCACGGTCGGGCCGCCTTCCCACCAGCCGGGATAGTAGTAGTAGGGCGCGACCTTGTAGAAGCCGAGCTTCTCGTCGTCATAAGGGCCGACCCATTCGGCGGCGTCGATCGTGCCCTTTTCCAGCGCCGGGTAGATGTCGCCGCCGGCGATCTGCTGCGGCACGACGCCGAGCTTCTGCACCACTTTGCCGGCAAAGCCGCCGATGCGCATCTTGAGGCCGGAAAGATCGGCGACCGTGTTGATCTGCTTGCGGAACCAGCCGCCCATCTGCACGCCGGTGTTGCCGCCCGGCAGGCCGAATAGGCCTTGCGTTGCAAGGAATTCGTTGAAGAGGTCAATGCCGCCGCCATGATAGTGCCAAGCGTTCATGCCGCGCGCGTTAAGCGAGAACGGCACTGCGGCACCCAGCGCCCAGGTTGGGTCCTTGCCCCAATAGTAATATGCCACCGTGTGGCATGCCTCGACGGTGCCTGCGGCGGTGGCGTCGGCCGCCTGCAGGCCGGGAACGAGCTCGCCCGAGGCGAAGACCTGAACCTGGAAATTGCCGTCGGTCGCTTCCGACAGCATTTTTGAGAACACTTCCGCACCGCCATAGATCGTGTCGAGCGATTTCGGGAAGGACGATGCCAGCCGCCAGGTCACTTTCGGATTGGACTGGGCTATCGCCGGCGTGGCAAGCGCGGCGGCCGCTGCCGCGACACCAACACCGGATGCACCGGCCTTACGGATGAACGAACGACGATCCATGCATTTTCCTCCCGTTTAGAACCAACAGACCGATATTCGGACATCCGCGGTGCCCTGATCGGCTGCGCGAAACAATACACGGGCAAGATGTCGAGTCCAGCACCGCGGGCAACGTGCAACTATAGTCTAACGCCGACCGTCCTGGCCCATTCGGAGAACCGAAACTTGCCATGGCAAAGTGCCGACTGATCGCCTATTTTGTAGGCAGAATAATTCGTTAGCCCTCGATGGAACCCGTATCCAAAATGCAGCAGCCGCTCGTTGCCGTCTCAACCGATGTCCGCCAGTTCGACAACTACACATGGCATGCCGCGCCCCAGCAATATATCGAGGCGGCGATCGCCGGCGCCGGCGTGTTCCCGCTCCTGGTGCCGTCCTTCGGCGACCGGCTCGATTTCGACGAGCTGCTGTCCTCGGTCGACGGCGTCATGGTGACGGGTTCGAAATCCAATGTGCATCCCTCGCTCTATGGCGGCGATCCCAGCGAGGCCAACGGCCCCTACGACCCGGCGCGCGACTCCACCACGCTGCCGCTGATCCGCAAGGCGATCGAGCGCGGCGTGCCGCTGCTCGCCATCTGCCGCGGCATCCAGGAGCTCAACGTGGCGCTGGGCGGGACGCTCGGCACCGAGATCCAGGAGCGCGAAGGCTCGCTCGATCACCGCGCGCCGGTGAGCGACAATCAGGACGAGCGCTTCGGCATCCACCAGACGATTTCGATCAAGCCTGGAACCTGCCTCGCCGGCGTGTTCGGCGCCGGCGACATCAAGGTCAACTCGCTGCATCGCCAAGCGATCGACCGGCTCGGATCGAAACTGCAGGTCGAGGCTTTGGCGACCGACGGCACGATCGAGGCCGTCTCGGTCAAGGAGGCCCGCGCCTTCGCCGTCGGCGTCCAGTGGCACCCCGAATATTGGGTGAAGTCGGACAGCAACTCGGCAAAGATCTTCCGCGCCTTCGGCGATGCCGTGCGCCTGCATGCGGCGGCGAAGGCCGGTGCACGCGCGGCGGCGGAATAGCCGAACTCAGTCGCTGGTCGTCGCGTTCAGCGCCAAAAGCGGGGCGGCCGGTGCATAGGATTCGTAGCCGTCGCCATCAGCAACACCGAAGGTGACGATCGGATCGATGCCTTTCTCGCTGAACGCGACCGAGCCGTCGGCCTGCTCGCGCCAGAATTTCACACGCTCGATGCCGGGCATCAGCTTGCTGCAGTTCGGAGCAATTGTCAGCAGCGACAGGCCGTCCGAAACCTCGGCGCCGCGCTTGATTGCGCAGGCCGCTTCGTCGCCATTGGCTGTCAGCCGATAGCTGTTGGAGAGGCCGGCTTGCTCGACCGCGCTTTGGCCGTTGCCGTCGTGCAGGGACTGAACGCCCCCGTATAAGGCGACTGACGCAATCAACCCGGCTAACAGCTTCACTCCGCCTCTCCACATCCTGGCTTGCCGTGCCATGCCGGTCTCCAAACCACGCGCCGATTTGGACAACATGCATAACGAAGTATGCAGAATGATGGTTAAGCAGGCGTTAATAAATGTGGCCGGCCTTCCGCTCAGGCGCGTGGCTTGACGTTGATCGTCTCCGGCACCGGGGTCAGCGGCCGGTGCTCGCCGAACCAGGAGATGAGATTGTCGACGCACAGATCCGCCATGGCCCGGCGGGTGTGGTCGGACGCAGATCCGACATGCGGCAGAAGGGAGGTGTTGGGCGCATCGAGCAGCGCTTTGGGCACATTCGGTTCGTCGGCAAAGACATCGAGCCCGGCAGCAGCGATGGTGCCATTGGAGAGTGCGCCAGCCAGAGCCGCCTCATCAACCGTGCTGCCGCGGCCGATATTGACGAAGACGCCGTCGGGACCAAGCGCCGCCAGGACCGCCGCGTTGATGGCTTTCTCCGTCGCGGCCCCGCCCGGCGCGATACAAATCAGCGTGTCGACCGCTTCGGCCAGACCCTTAAGCGTCGCATGGTACTCGTAGGACAGGCCATCGACCTGGCGGCGGTTGTGATAGGCGATCGGCAGGCCGAAAGCCTCGAGGCGACGGGCGACGGCGAGGCCGATGCGGCCCATGCCGAAGATGCCGACGCGGCGGCCGCGCAAGGTGAGCCGGCTCAGGCGATAGTCACCCTTCTTCACCCAGTCGCCGTCGCGCAGCCATTTCTCCGCAGCGTACATTTCGCGCACCGTGTTGATCAACAGCCCGATGGTGGTGTCGGCAACCTCCTCGGTCAGCACGTCGGGCGTGTTGGTGACCATGACGCCGCGGGTCGCGGCATGACGAGCGTCGACGGAGTCATAGCCGACGCCGAAATTGGCGATGATCTCGAGATTCGGCAGCGCGTCGATCATGGCCGCGCTGATGCCGCCGAAGGAGGCGATGCCGCGCACGCTCTCGCGCATCTCGCCGGTGACGAGCGACGGATCGGCGCGCTCGATCCGCACGCGCTTGAACGCCTGGTCGATCCGGCCGATGGCATGGTCGTTGAAACGGCCCGGCACCAGGACGGCGACCGGCGACTTCGCTTCTGTCTGTGTCATTGACGCTCCACCGGCTTGCCGGTGGACTGGCGTACGTGCAGCTCCGGCTTGATCAATTCCTGCGACGGCCGCACGGCCTGCCCGTTCAGCTTGTCGAGCAGCGCGCTGGCGGCGCGGCGGCCGACCTCGCGCTGGCCATTCCAGACCGTGGTCAAGGCCGGCGTTGCTATCGCAGCCTCCTCCAGGTCGTCGTAACCAGTGACGGAGATATCGACGCCCGGCACCAGACCGGCGCGCGCGATGCCGTTCATCAGTCCGATCGCAACCAGATCATTCCAGCAGCAGGCGGCGGTCGGCTTGTCCTTCAGCGCCAAGAACTGTCCTGCAGCCTCGAAACCGGCCTGCTTGGTGCGCGGTCCAGGAATGCGCCAGGACGGCTTCACCTCCAGCCCGGCCGCTTCCATGGCGTTGACGTAGCCCTGGTAGCGGTCGCGGCCGGTCGAGGTCTGGTCCGTGCCGCCGATCATGGCGATGCGTTTGTGGCCGAGCGAGATGAGATGGTTGGTCGCGAGTGCCGTGCCATAGGCATCGTCGCCGCGGAAGACCGGCACGTCGGCGCCGGTGACGGTGCGCGCGATCAGCACCGCCGGGAGGCCGTTTTCCTCGGCCATGATGATGTCCTCGGCCGGCGTGCCTATGGCCGGCGACATGATGACGCCGTCGGCGCCGAGCTGCAGCAGCGTGTCGATGAAGGTGCGCTGCTTTTCCAGCTGGTCATAATGGTTGGACAGGATGAAGGTCTGGCGGCTGCGGTCGAGCTCGCTTTCTATCGAGCGCAGAATCTCGGCGAAGAACGGGTTCATGATGTCGTGCACGACGACGCCGACAATGCCGGAGCGCGAGGTGCGGAGCGACGCGGCCCGTCGGTTGTAGATATAGCCGATGGCGCGCGCGTGCTCCTTGATACGCTCGCGCGTCGAGCCCGCGACCAGCGGGCTGTCGCGCAGCGCCAGCGACACCGTTGCCGTGGATACGCCAAGCGCATCCGCGATCGTCGAAAGCTTGATCTTCTGTGCCAGCCTTGGTCCCCGAGGCCTTTAAACTGTTTAAATGGGCTTATGCCATCGATTGAGGGCAAATCAAAGTTTTTTTGCCAAGCCCTCGGCTTCCGTGTCCAAGGAACCGGAATTGCGCAGGCGAAGCCTGTGCTCGCGGTGGATGATGTAGAGGCCGCTGGCGACGATGATGGCCGCCCCGAGCAGGGTCCAGCGGTCGGGAAACTGGTGGAAGATCAGCCAGCCGGAGATGATCATCCAAATCATCTGCGAATAAGGGTAAGGCGCGAGCGCCGTCGTCGTCGCCAGGCGATAGGCCTGGACCAGGAGCCAATGGCCGCCGGCGCCGAAGACGCCGAGCATCAAAAGGATCACCCAGTGCCAGCCGTCCTGCGGCAGGACAATGAGAAGGGCAGCATGGGCAGGAGCAGCACCGTCGGCGCCAGCGCCGAGAACAGGATCAGGCTCTCGGATGTCTCCGTCGACGACATGCGCCGGGTCATGATGACGTAAAAAGAGTTCGACAGCATCGAGCCCAGCGCGAAGAGATGGCCCATGCCGAACACGCCGACGCCGGGCCGGGTGATGATGAGGACGCCGACGAAGCCGGTGAGGATCGCCAGCCAGCGCCGCCAGCCGCCCACTCGCCGAGCAGCGGGCCGGCCAACGCGGTGATCACCATCGGGCCGAAGAAATAGATCGAGGTGGTCTCGGCGAGCTGCAGCGTCCTGAGCGCCAGGATGTTGAACATGGTCGAGCCGAAAAGCAGACATCCGCGCAGAATGTGCGCCGGCAGGTTATTGGCGCGGAAGCGCGACGGCTCGCGCCAGCCGCGAAGGAAAACCCCGACAAGCAGGACATGCACGATGAAGCGGGCCCAGGCGACGATCAGCGCCGAGACGCCGGCGAGCACCAGATATTTGCTTGAGGTGTCGAGAAAGGTGAAGCAGACATAGACGCAGATCATCAACAGCATCGCCGCGGGCGGCGTCGCGCTGTCGTCGTGATTTTTGGGAACGCTCAAAATCGGGCCGGAGGAGAGGTAGACGCCACCCTTTTGCGGCAATCGCCGCCGGCCGGCAAGCCAAAAGCGACTGGCCCAACAAGACGTGTCGACAGGCTTAGAGCGCAGTGCCTTGGCGATCAGCAGAACGTTCCTGGTTCGTCATCCCGGGCGGAGCAAGGAGCGACGCGACGCGCGCAGACCCCAGGCTGACGAAGCAGGGAGGTTGCGGCCAATCTCGAACGTGCGCGACGTCGTCCGGACGAATGGTCAATCAGCCACCAAGAGCATCCTCCCCGAGGGTCAAGCATGCATGCGGGCGCCCTTGGTAATCTTGTCGACCAGCTTCTTTTCGGCGCGCAGCGCGATGCCGACGATCTTGGCGTCGTCCGGCGCGAATTCGGCGAAAACGGCGCGGTTGGCCAGGTCATGGCCGGTGGAGAACATCTCCTCGACATAGGCCGATGTCGTCACGCCGCGCTCCAGGGCCCGGCGGTGGATCGCAGCAAGCGTCGGCTCGTCCGCCGACAGCACGATAACGGGCTGGATCGAGAGCGGATTGAAGAGATTGCCGGCGCGGTCGCGATAGGGCTCGCCGATGATTTGAGGAGCTTGCGCGACGATGCCGCTGGTCAGGAAAGCGGTAACGTTGAGCTTCTGCCAGACGGCGAGGTCTTCCTTGAGCACGATTGCAAATTTCGTGTCGAACACCAAAATGTTTCTCCGAGATGTGGATCAGGGACCATGGCGCACGATCTAGGCAATGAGGCGCTGGGAGGTCTTGAACGTTCGTGCGCTGAGGACGACCGGATCGTTTCGGCGCCCGGTGCCACGGGCCTCGAGCGCATCGAGGCGCGTTTCCACGGCAATGCCTTCGAATTGCACCGCCACGACACCTACGCCATCGGCGTGACGCTGGACGGCGTGCAGCGCTTCCACTATCGCGGCGCGCTTCGGCACAGCGTGCCCGGCCAGGTGATCGTGCTGCATCCCGACGAACTGCATGACGGCGGCGCCGGCACCGAGGACGGCTTACGCTACAGGATTCTCTATCTCGAGCCGTCGCTGCTACTTGACTGCCTCCACGGTTCGCCGCTCCCTTTCGTTAAGGATGCTGTGGTGAGCGACCCTCAGTTGCGCGGCACGCTGCTGTCGGCGCTAACACCGCTCACCGAGGAACTCGACGACCTGTTCGTGGCGGATTTCATCGCGCAGCTGGCGCAGCAATTGAAACGCCATGCCGGACAGCCGGCAAAATCAGCGGGAAAAATCGCGTGGCGGGCTGCCGCGCTGGCCCGCGACTATCTCGAAGAAAACGCTGAACGGCCGGTGCGCTCCGACGAGCTGGAGGCGGTTACCGGCCTCGACCGCTACGCGCTGTCGCGCCATTTCCGCGCGACCTATTCGACAAGCCCGCATCGCTTCCTGTTGATGCGCCGGCTGCAGCGGGCGCGACGCATGATCGAAGCGGGAGAGCAGCTTGCCCAAACAGCTGTTGCGGCCGGCTTCAGCGACCAAAGCCATTTCAACCGGCATTTCAAGAGGGCGTTCGGGCTGACGCCGGGACGCTGGGCGACGCTGGTGCGCGACGCGTAGCGTCGTCGCCCTTTCCGCCACGCCGATGCTTGGTGGTGCCTGAGGCGACGATGCTGTGCATCGCGCTTGGGTCGCTCGAGACGACGCTGCGCGTCGCTCGTGGGTCACCAACGCCGGCGGCTAAGCGACGATGCTGCGCATCGCGCTCACGCGTCGCTCGAGACGACGCTGCGCGCCGCTCGTGGGTCACCAACGCCCAGCGGCTAAGCGACGATGCTGCGCATCGCGCTCACGCGTCCTCGAGACGACGCTGCGCGTCGCTCGTTAATCATCCAGCTCGGCGTCGTCGTCGATGAGGATCAGGTCCTCGTTCGACAGGTTGGCCTCGATGCGGGCGAGCAGCTTGAACAGCGCCTTCTGGTCTTTCTTGTCGAGACCCCTTAGCGCCTGCTTCTCGGTCTTCTTGACCGATTTCTCGATGGCGCGGATGGTTTCGCGGCCGGAGCCGGTGAGGAAAATATGGGCCTGGCGGGCATCGGCGTTGGAGGCGCGCTTTTCGAGAAAACCCTGCGCCTGCAGCCTGTTGATGGTTTTTGTGATCGTCGGCGGACGTACGCCGAGCTTGTCGGCGAGATTGCCGGGTGTCTGGCCGTCTTCGCGGTCGAGCGCCAGCATGATCTGGTCCTGGCCAGCGTAGAAGCCATGTGCCAGAAGGCGCGCAGCAAGCGCCGTGCGCGCCAGCCGCGCTGCCGAATGCAGCCGGCTCATAGTCGCCGTTCTGTCCGCCTTGGCCATGGTCATTCCCTCTTCGGCCGAACCGGCGCGGGCAGCATAGAGGCTGTCCGGCGGCTGGCAAATGACGATTTAACGAGTCCGGCCTGCAAACACTTTGCCGGCAAGCATTGCGTTGCCCGCGCAGGTGATGCCAGATGTTTATTTCAGTTAGATGACAAACGACTTTTGGCCCGCCGGCATTCACAGCGGAACATCCCGGAGGGGCTCTGATGCCGTGCGGCTGCCCTGTTACTTTAACCCACTGCGGCTGCCCCGATCGGGACCGGCTGGCCCATCGGTTTGGCGCGTGCAAAAGCGCGGCTCACATCCTATATGAGGGCCGACAAATCCTTCGAGCACAGATTTTCGAGGCAGGCCATGAGCGATGCACAGACGCAGATTCCCGTAACCGTTCTCACCGGCTATCTCGGCGCGGGCAAGACAACGCTGCTCAACCGCATCCTGTCGGAGAACCACGGCAAGCGTTACGCGGTCATCGTCAACGAGTTCGGCGAGATCGGCATCGACAACGATCTGATCGTCGAATCCGACGAGGAAATCTATGAGATGAACAATGGCTGCGTGTGCTGCACGGTGCGCGGCGACCTGATCCGCGTCGTCGAGGGCCTGATGCGGCGGCCCGGCCGTTTCGATGCCATCGTGGTCGAGACCACTGGCCTGGCCGACCCGGTGCCGGTGGCGCAGACCTTCTTCATGGACGACGATGTGCGCTCCAAAACCAAGCTCGACGCGGTGGTGGCGCTGGTTGACGCCAAGCACCTGCCGCTGCGCCTGAAGGACTCGAAGGAGGCCGAGGACCAGATCGCCTTCGCCGATGTGGTGGTGCTGAACAAGACCGATCTCGTCACTCCCGAAGAGCTCGAAAAGGTCGAGGCGACGATCCGCGCCATCAACCCGGCGGCCAGGATCCATCGCACCCAGCGCGCCGGTGTGGCGCTCGGCGAAGTGCTCGACCGCGGCGCCTTCGACCTGTCACGCGCGCTGGAGAACGATCCGCATTTCCTCGAGGCGCACGACCACGATCACGACCATGAATGCGGTCCGGATTGCGATCACGACCACCACCATCATCACGACGGGCACGATCACCATCATCACGACCATCCTTCCGCCATCCACGATGTCACGGTGAAGTCGGTCTCGCTGCGCGGCGGCGAGATGGATCCGAAGAAGTTCTTCCCCTGGATCGAGAAGGTGACCCAGATGGAAGGGCCGAACATCCTCAGGGTTAAGGGCATCATCGCGCTGAAGGGCGACGAGGACCGCTATGTCCTGCAAGGCGTGCACATGATCCTCGAAGGCGACCACCAGCGCGCCTGGAAGGACGGCGAGAAGCATGAAAGCCGGCTGGTCTTCATCGGCCGCGATCTCGACGCCGAGCGCCTCAGGAAGAGTTTTGAAGCTTGCCAGGCGGCTTGATTTCCGGACTTTCAGGCGTTAGCGCTGCCCCTACTTTCCTTCTCCCCTTGTGGGAGAAGGTGGCCGAGCGAAGCTCGGTCGGATGAGGGGTGTTCCAGCTTGGCGATGACGGCACTCCGTCGAACACCCCTCAACCGTCTTGGCGCTACGCGCCAATCCACCTTCTCCCACAAGGGGAGAAGGGGGAGTCACACCTAGCCGCGCCGGCTGGTGAAATCGAATGGACCATCCCCATGCCGACAGTCGCCCCGCTTGATCTCGAAGGCCATTGCGTCGCCGCAGTCTTCCTCAACGATGTGCCGCATTTCGCTTTGGCCGACGGCGCGATCCATCGGCTCGACAATGGGCATAAGACCGTACAGGCGAATGACGGGCTGCTCGCCGCCTTCCACGATGCGGCGAACGACCGGCTAGTTACCGGCGGCGAAGACGGCAAGGTGTTTGCGGTCAAGGCCGGCGGCGAGGCGAGCGAACTTGCCAGTGCCGGCAGAAAATGGATCACCAGCGTTGCGGCGGGCCCTCAGGGCGCAATCGCCTATGCCTCTGGCAAGACGGCGTTCGTCCGTTTCGCCGACGGCAAGATCAAGGAATTCGCGCATCCGCGCTCGGTGGAAGGGCTCGCCTTCTCGCCCAAGGGCATGCGCTTCGGCGTTGCCCGCTACAATGGCGCGACGCTGCATTTCCCGGCGGCGGAGGGCAAGCCGGTCGATCTGGAATGGGCCGGCGCCCATACCGGGATCAGCTTTTCGCCGGACAGCGCTTTCCTGATTACCACCATGCAGGAAAACGCGTTGCATGGCTGGAAGCTGGCGGACGGCAAGCACATGCGCATGAGCGGCTATCCGGGCAAGGTCAAAAGCCTGTCCTGGAGCGCGAAGGGCAAATGGCTGGCGAGCTCCGGCGCGCCGGCGGCGATCGTGTGGCCTTTCGCCAGCAAGGACGGGCCGATGGGCAAGGCGCCGCTGGAGCTCGGCACGCGCGGCAACACCATGGTGACCTGCGTTGCCTGCCATCCCAGCCAGGAGGTCACCGCGATCGGCTATGAGGACGGCATGGTGATCGCGGCCCGCTTCGCCGACGCCAAGGAAGTGCTCCTGCGTCGTCCCGGCAAAGGCGCCATCACCTCGATGATGTGGGACAAGGAAGAGCGCCGCATCGTCTTCGGCAGCGCGGCCGGCGATTGCGGCGTGATCGACATTACTGCGTAAGGGATTAGGGGAATAGGGCGGCAAGGGAATAGGGAAGGAGAGCCTTCCTCCGCTGTCTTCCCAATGCCCTACTCCCCTACTTCCTTAATCCCTTAATCCCTACTGCCTGAGCCAACGCCCGCCCCCTGCGCGGCCAATTGCGGTTTTGCCGACCGGTTGGCAGAGTGCCGCGCGAGAAAGAGGGGCTTCATGCATTCAATCGACCGGACTTCCATCGGCGGCATCGCCGCCGCCCGCATAGCCGAGCTGCGCGAGGCCGAGGCAGCCGCCTTCCGCAAGGCGCGGCCGAAGTCCGAGGCCAAGGTTGGCAACGGCATGGCCGGCTTCCTCGGCGGCGTGCCGATGCATTGGATGACCGACTGGCCGACGCCATTTGCGATCCTGGTCGACAGCGCCAAGGGTGCCACGATTACCGATGTCGACGGCAACAAGCTCGACGATTTCTGCCTGGGCGACACCGGCTCGATGTTCGGCCATTCGCCGCCAGCGGTCGCCCGCGCCATCCGCCGGCAAGCAGCACGCGGCTTGACCTATATGCTGCCCAGCGAGGATGCGCTGGCGATCGGTCCGCTCTTGCAGCAGCGCTTCCGCCTGCCGCACTGGCAGATCGCCACCACCGCCACCGATGCCAACCGCTTCGCCTTGCGGGTCGCCCGCGCGGTGACGGGGCGCGAAAAGATCCTGGTGTTCAACGGCTGCTATCACGGCTCGGTCGACGAGACGATGGTGCGACTGATCGACGGCAAGCCGGTCAACCGGCCTGGGCTGGCAGGCGAGTTCCGCGATCTCACACGGGCAACCAAGGTTATCGAATTCAACGATATTGCAGCATTGGAAGCGGCACTTGGCGACCGCGATATCGCCTGCGTGATCACCGAACCGGTGCTGACCAATTCCTGCATGGTGCTGCCGGAACCCGGCTTCCACGACGCGCTGCGGCGCCTCACCCGCGCCGCCGGCACGCTGCTTTTGATCGACGAGACGCACACCATTTCAACCGGGCCCGGCGGTTACACGCGAACGCACGGGCTGGAGCCGGACCTGTTCGTGCTCGGCAAGCCGGTGGCCGGAGGCGTGCCGGCCAGCATCTGGGGCATGAGCGAGGAGGTCGCGACGCGCTACGGCGCTTACAATCGCAGCAAGGAGCCCGGCTATTCCGGCATGGGCACCACGCTGTCGGCCAACCCGCTGCAATTCGCGGCGATGCGGGCGACGCCCGAAGAGGTAATGACCGAGGAAGCCTATGCGCATATGGACCGGCTGGCGCGCCGCCTCGACGCGGGGCTCTCCGCCGTCATCGAGCGAAACAAGCTGCCTTGGCATGTCGCGCGCGTCGGCGCCCGCGTCGAGTTCATCTGCGCGCCCGGGCCGCTCAAGAACGGCGGCGAGGCGGAGAAGGCACATGCGCCGGAACTCGAAGCCGCCGTCCATGTCGCGCTGGTCAATCGCGGCGTGCTGATCGCGCCGTTCCACAATATGATGCTGATCTCGCCGGCGACGACCGCGGCGCAGGTAAGCCGCCTGATCGCGGCTTTCGCCGCGGTTGCCGCAGGCTTACGGCATGAGACAAGCGGCTATGGACAATCCGAGCACAGTTGCGACCTCCCCTTCGGGCTCGACGCCGGCCGAGGCGAAAGCGTTTCTCGCCGCCCATCCCGACATCGAGGCCTTCGACATCGTGCTCACCGACGCCAACGGCATCGGCCGCGGCAAGATCGTGCGCCGGCACGAGCTGATGAGCATTTTCGAGGGCGGAAGGCATATGCCGATCTCGATCCTCGGCCTCGACATCACCGGTGAGGATGTTCACGAGACCGGGCTGATCTGGGACACCGGCGACGGCGACCTCAGGGCATGGCCGGTTCCAGGCACGCTGGTGCCGCTGCACGGCACCAAGCCGCCGCGCGGCCAGGTGCTGATGGCGATGTATCGTCTCGACGGCCAGCCGATGACCTCCGATCCGCGGCTGGTGCTGGCAAGGCAAGTCGGGATCCTGGCGGCGCGCGGCCTGCATCCGGCCGCCGCCTTCGAACTGGAATTTTTTCTGCTTGCCAATGAGCGCGATGCCGACGGCAAAGTGCAGGCGGCGCGCGCGGTGCTCGACGGGCGCCGCTCGGGCAAAACGGAAGTCTATTCAGTCGACCACCTGCACGGCATGGAGCCGCTGTTTTCCGACATCTACGCCGCCGCCAGGGCGCAAGGCATTCCGGCCGAGACGGTGATTTCCGAATATGCGCCCGGACAGTACGAGCTGACGCTCAACTACCGCAAGGACGTGATGCGGGCGGCCGACGACCTGGTCATGCTGAAGCGGCTGGTGAGGGCGCAGGCGCGCCGGCACGGCGTCACCGCCTGCTTCATGGCCAAGCCGATCGAGGCCTATGCCGGCTCGGGCATGCATTTCCACGTCTCGCTGCAGGACGATGCCGGCCGCAACGTCTTCACCGAAGCTGCCGGCGAGAAATGGTCGCCAAGCCTGCTCAACGCGCTTGGCGGCCTGATCCACACCATGGCGGAATCGATGCTGGTGTTTGCGCCGCATGCCAATTCATGGCGGCGTTTCGTGGCGCAATCCTATGCGCCGGTGGCGCCGACCTGGGGCGTCAACAACCGCTCCGTGGCGTTGCGCGTGCCGGCGGGCGATGCGATGAACCGGCGTATCGAGCACCGGCCGTCCGGCGTCGACGCCAACCCTTATCTTGTGGCGGCGACGGTGCTGGCGGGCATCGTCAAGGGCCTCGACGAGGCCCTTGACCCCGGACCGGAAACGACCGGCAACGGTTACGAGCAGACGACGGAAGCCTCCACCATGCCGACCGATTGGCGCGCCGCGATCGAGGCGGCACGTGGCTCCGAATTCCTGAAATCGGCGCTCGGTCCCGACCTGCACCGGACCTTCGTGGCGATCAAGCAGGCGGAATATCTGCGCGTCGCACGCACCGTCAGCGAACTCGACTACCACCTCTACCTCCACGAGGTCTGAGGACTTGGCCTCGCAGACGGAGTGATCACGTTTCGCCGCGACACTCAAAAGTTATAGCCAGGCGACTTTCTGGAACATATCATGAACGCATGGCTGTGCTTTCCGTCCGCGAGAAACTGGCGATCCTGTCCGACGCCGCTAAATACGACGCCTCCTGCGCATCGTCCGGTTCGGCGAAACGCGATTCGCTGAAATCGGGCGGCATCGGTTCGACCGAGGGCTCGGGCATCTGCCATTCCTACGCGCCGGACGGGCGCTGCATTTCGCTGCTGAAGATCCTGCTCACCAATTTCTGCATTTACGACTGCAGCTATTGCATCAACCGCTCCTCCTCCAATGTGCGGCGAGCCCGCTTCAGCGTCGACGAGGTGGTGCGGCTCACCATGGATTTTTATCGCCGCAACTACATCGAGGGTCTGTTCCTGTCTTCCGGCGTCATCCGCTCGCCGTACAAGACGATGGGCGAGATGGTCGAGGTGGCGCGACGGCTCAGGATCGAGGAGAAATTCGGCGGCTATATTCACCTCAAGACCATTCCCGAAGCGTCAGCCGAACTGATCGAAAAAGCAGGCCGTTATGCCGATCGCCTGTCGATCAATGTCGAGCTGCCGACCGACGAAGGGGTGAAGAAGCTGGCCCCGGAAAAGAAGCCGGAAACGATCCGGCTTTCCATGGCCAAGCTGCGCTGCAAGATCGAAGAGAAGGCCGAACCAACGTTGCAGAGCCGCAAACGCGAGCGCTTTGCGCCGGGCGGCCAGTCGACGCAGATGATTGTCGGCGCCGACAAAACGTCCGACGACGGCATCCTGCGCGCCAGCGCCCGGCTTTATGGCAGCTATCATCTGCGCCGCGTCTATTATTCCGCCTTCAGTCCGATCCCGGATTCGTCTGCGGCGCTGCCGTTGCAGAAGCCGCCCTTGATGCGCGAGCACCGGCTTTACCAGGCGGACTGGCTGATGCGCTTCTACGGCTTCTCGCAGCCTGAAATTCTGGCCGGCAGCAATGACGGCATGCTCGACCTTGCCATCGATCCCAAACTTGCCTGGGCGCTGCGCAACCGCGGCCGGTTCCCGGTCGACGTCAACCGCGCCGATCGGGAGGCGCTGCTACGTGTGCCGGGGTTGGGCACCAAGGTGGTCGACAGGATTCTGGAGACGCGCCGCCATCGCCGGCTGCGTCTCGAAGATGTCGGACGGCTCTGCCATTCGGTCGCCAAGGTACGCCCCTTCATCACTGCGGAAGGCTGGTCACCAGGCGCGCTCACCGACAAGTCGGGCTTGCGCGAGATCATCACCCGATCTTGCGAGCAGCTTTCGCTGTTTTGACCATGGCACGGACCCAGCTCAGCCTCGCATCTCATCTCGCCCGTCTCGAGAGCGAGACCGATTTCGACGGTTGGCGCGATGCGGCGCGCCGGCTGGCCACGAATGATATTCCGCCGGAAGAGGTGGCTTGGCAGGTTGGCCACGACGATGATGATCGCGGCAACGATTTGCCGGCTTGCCGACAGGATGCGCGCCTTGTCGTCCCGCGCGAGTTCATCGAACGTGCAGAGACGGTCATCTGTCATTCGGACCCCGAGCGTTTCAACTTCCTCTATCGGTTGCTCTGGCGGTTGCGCGTCGAACCGAAGCTGCTGTCGATCGCTTCCGACCCGGATACCCGTAAGCTCGAGTCCATGGAAAAGGCGGTTTGGCGCGACATTCACAAGATGCGCGCCTTCGTGCGCTTCCGGAAGATCGGCGACGGCGCGGAAGAACGTTATGTCGCCTGGTTCGAACCCGACCATTTCATCGTCGAGCGCAATGCCGATTTCTTTGTGCGCCGCTTCGCCGGCATGCGCTGGACGATTCTCACGCCGCACGCCTCGGCCGAATGGGACGGCAAGCGGCTGGCGATCGGCCCAGGCGCCAGCAAGCGCGACGCGCCGGCGGAAGACGACGCCGAGACGCTGTGGCGGACCTATTTCGAGAATATCTTCAACCCGGCCCGCCTCAAGGTGAAGGCGATGCAGAAGGAGATGCCGAAGAAATATTGGCGGAACCTTCCCGAGGCCTCGCTCATTCCAGACCTGATAGCAGGAGCGGACAGAGCCGCGACAGCCATGATCGCCCGGATGCCAACCTCCCCAGCGCCGCGCCACGCCAAAGTGAAGGCAAAACACTGGCCTTCGCCGGAGCCGGCGGATGTGGTGGAGCCCGAAAGTACGGATATTCCGGCATTGCGCGAAGAGGCGAGCGGTTGCCGGCGTTGCCCGCTCTGGCGCGATGCCACGCAAACCGTGTTCGGCGAGGGACCGGAGAATGCCGACGTGGTGTTTGTCGGAGAGCAGCCCGGCGACCAAGAGGACCTTGCCGGCAAGCCGTTCGTCGGGCCCGCGGGCAAGGTGTTCGACAGCATTTTGGACCAGGCCGAGATCGACCGCCGCAAGGTCTATGTGACCAATGCGGTGAAGCATTTCAAGTTCGAGCCGCGCGGCAAGAGGCGGATCCATTCAAAGCCCAATGCCGGCGAAATTCGTGCCTGCCGCTGGTGGCTCGACAAGGAACTCGACCTCATCAAGCCAAATCTTGCGGTGGCGCTCGGCGCGACAGCGGCGCAGTCGCTGCTCGGCAAGGCGGTGCCGATCACCAGGATGCGCGGCGACGTCATCCAGCGCGAGGACGGCTTGCGGGTCTTTGTCACCATCCATCCCTCCTTCATCCTGCGCATCCGCGAGCATGAGGACAAGGAGGCCGAGAGGGAGCGGTTTCTCACCGATATGAGGAAGGTGAAGCAGTTGATGGCTGCTTGACCGATCTGCGCGCCTAAACGGGACCTTGCGCGGACGGATGCTGTTGTACGAGTCGTGCGACTTGGGAGAATTGGGCGAGATGCCCGTCGCCTCGTCGTCCACGGGCGAAGCAAGGAGCGGAGCGACGCGCGCAGACCTGAGGATCATTCCGTTACCTGCAGGCGTCGCAACGATGCACAATTCTGCTCCGCTGCATTCCATGCCCGAGGTCACGGAATGGATTCCAGGGTCTCCGCGACGGAGCTTCGCTCCTGCTTCGCCCTGGAATGACGACTTCAGAGTTTATTGCGCTACCGGACGATTATCGCCCTTAGATCATTGACGTTGGTCCCGGTCGGACCGGGCACGAACAGATCGCCGACCGCGTTGAAGGCGGTCCAGGCATTGTTGCCGGCAAGCATAGCCTTAGCATCGACGCCTGCGGCACGCATGCGCGCCACGGTCGTGCCGTCGGCGAAGGCGCCGGCATTGTCCTCGGAGCCGTCGATGCCGTCGGTGTCAGCGGCTAAAGCATGGATGCCGCTGACCCCATCGATACCGATGGCGAAGGCAAGCAGGAATTCGGAATTCCGGCCGCCCTTGCCCTTCGCCCGCAGCGTTACCGTCGTCTCGCCGCCGGAGAGGATCAGCATCGGCTTCTCGAAAGGCCGGTTACGGGTCGCCACCTCGCGGGCAATCGCGGCATGCACGCCGCCGACCTCGCGCGCCTCGCCCTCGATCGAATCCGACAGGATGACGGCCTCGATGCCTTGCCGCTTCGCTGCGGCGGCCGCGGCTTCCAGCGAGACGCCGGCCGAGGCGATGAGATGCACTTGATTGCCGGCAAAGCGCGGATCGTCGGAGCGTGGCGCATCGGCTGCGGCAGACTGGATATGCGCCATGACCGCATCCGGCAGGCTCATGCCGTAGGCGGCGATCGACGCCAGCGCATCCGCGCGGCTGCCGGTGTCGGGGACGGTCGGCCCCGAGGCCACCAGCGCCGGATTGTCGCCGGGAATGTCGGAGACGACCAGCGATACGACCCGGGCCGGATGAGCGGCGCCGGCCAGCCGGCCGCCCTTTATGGTCGAGACGTGCTTGCGGATGGTGTTCATCGCCGCGATCGGCGCGCCGGAAGCGAGCAGCGCCTCGTTGACGGCGATCTCGTCGGCAAGAGTCAGGCCGGGAGCGGGCGACGGCAGCAGCGCCGAGCCGCCGCCCGAAATCAGCGCCACGACCAGATCGTCCGCGCTCAGTCCCCGCACCTTCTCCAACAGCCGACGCGAGGCTTCGAGGCCGGCGGCGTCCGGCACCGGGTGCGCCGCCTCGATGATCTCGATGCGCTCGGATTTTGCGCCATAGCCGTAGCGGGTCACGACCAGCCCATCGATCGGACCATCCCAGACCTTCTCGAAGGCCGCCGCCATCTGCGCCGAGCCCTTGCCGGCGCCGATAACGATGGTGCGGCCCTTCGGCTTTGCCGGCAAATGATTGCGGATCGTCTTCTCCGGATCGGCGGCGGCGACGGCGGCGTTGAAGATCGACGTAAGGAAAGTTTTTGGATCGGTCATTGCTCTTCCGGCGGCAACTTCAGCTTGCTCGCATCGACTCCGAGATGGGCGCAGAGCGCATCGACAACGACACCGTGGTCTTCTCGTTCGGGCAGACCGGAGACGGCGATGACGCCGATCACGCCTGCGCCCTTCACCGCGACGGGAAAGCCGCCGCCGGCCAGCACATAGTCGGCAATGTCGAGTGCTTCGCCGACCTTGAAGGTGCGGTCGGGTCGCTGCTGCTCCAGCACCATGCGATAGGTGCTTCTGAGATAGCGCTTGACGACATTGATCTTGCGCCGCGCCCAGTCGGGGTTGGAGGCGTTGGAGCCCGGCATAGCGGCATAGAATAGGGGACGGTCGAAGGTCCTAATATCGACGATAATCGGCAGGTTTTCGTTGAGCGCCCGCTCCCTGATCGCCGCGCCTATCTGGAAGGCCACGGCTTCGTCGAAGGCCGGAAAGACCAGCGTGGCTTCTTGTTTCTTGATCAGAGCGATGTCGTCGGCGGCAGCCATGGCGTTTCCCCTGTCAATGTCGACGCACGCTTTGGCCGATGGCTGACGCGGGGTCAAGCGACGAGCACATGTAATCTATGCGACAATCGCGCTCTTGGCCGGCCGGCCCGCCACATAGACCTCGCTCACGGCGCGATCGTCGCCCAGCGTCTGTAGCAGGAAGAGCTCTTCCGCAAGGGTCTCCACCGTCTCCATCCTCAGCCGCATCGCCGGCGTGGCGTTGGCGTCGAGCACGACAATGTCGGCATCCGTGCCTTCTTCCAGCGTGCCGATTTTTTCGGCGACAGACAGCGCCTCGGCATTGCCGCGCGTCAGCTGCCAGAAGGACTGGAAGGGGTTCAGCTTCTCGCCATTCAGCGCGATGACTTTGTAGCCCTCCTCCATGGTCCGCAGCATCGAATAGTTGGTGCCGCCGCCGACATCGCTGGCGGCAGCGATCCTGAGCGGCTTTTCGCGGCGGCGGTAGCGCTGGTAGTCGAACAGGCCGGAGCCGAGGAAGAGATTGGAGGTCGGGCAGAACACCGCAACCGAACCCGATTGCGACAGCGCATCGGCTTCGCGCTCGGAAAGATGAATGCAGTGGCCGAACAGGCTCTTTTTGCCCAGCAGGCCGTAATGCTCGTAGACGTCAGTGTAGTCGCGCGACCAGGGGTAGAGCTCCTGGGTGAAGGCGATCTCGGCGTGGTTTTCCGACAGATGCGTCTGCATGTGCAGATCGGGATGCTCACGGCAGAGCGCGCCGGCCATCTCCATCTGCTCGGGCGAGGAGGTGATGGCGAAGCGCGGGGTGGTGGCATAGAGCTGGCGTCCCTTGCCGTGCCATTCAGCAATCAGCGCCTTGCTGTCGTCATAGCCGGTCTGCGGCGTGTCGAGCACGCCCTCCGGCGCATTGCGGTCCATCATCACCTTGCCGGCGATGTTGAGCATATTGCGGTCGTGCGATTCGGCGAAGAAGGCTTCGGCCGACGATTTGTGCACCGAGCAATAGGCGACGACCGTCGTCGTGCCCTGGCGCAGCATCTCGTCGAGGAAGAGCCTGGCGATGCGGCGGCCATGCTGCGCGTTCGCGAATTTCGACTCCTCCGGAAAGGTGTATTTGTTCAGCCAGTCGAGCAGCTCGGCGCCGTAGGACGCGATGATCTGCATCTGCGGAACATGCACATGCGCATCAATGAAGCCCGGCAGGATGAGATGCGGGCGATGATCGATCGTCTCGACGCCGGCGCCGGCGCGCTTGGCGATCTCGGCATACGGACCGGCGGCAATGATCTTGCCGTCGTCGATCAGCAGCCCGCCATCCTCCTCGTAGCGCCAGGCGGAATGGTCGTCGATTGCTTCGGGCCAGCGCAGGAAGGAGAGCGTGCGGCCGCGCAGGAGTTTCGAGGTCATGCTTACTTTCCGGCGCCTTCGAACCAGGCCACCAAAAGGGCCCGTTCCTGGTCGGTTATCTGAGTGACGTTGGCGGGCGGCATGGCATGCGCGCGGCCGGCCTGGAGGTAGATCTCCCGGGCATGATCGGCGATGCGCGCGTCGGTGTCGAGCAACACGCCCTTCGGCGCATGGTAGATTCCTTCATAGGCCGGCTCTTCGGTATGGCACATCGAGCAACGGCCGAGCACGGTGTCGCGCACGGCCGGGAAATGCGCCGAGGCGATGTAGACCTGGGCAGCGGCGGATGCGGCGGAGGTCTTGGGCTCCGCTGTCAGCACCTTGGGCACGGTCGACAGCCAGATGACGATCATGAACAGCACGGCGGCACCCAGCCAGGTCCAGGTCGGGTTGCCCTTCCTCGCGTGCACGGTGTTGAAATAGTGCCGGATCAGCACGCCGATGATGAAGACCAGCGAGGCGATGACCCAGTTGAACTGCGTGCCGAAGGCCAGCGGGTAGTGGTTCGACAGCATCAGAAACAGCACCGGCAAGGTCAGGTAGTTGTTGTGCAGCGAGCGCTGCTTGGCAATCTTGCCGTATTTCGGGTCCGGCTTGCGGCCGGCGATCAGGTCGGCGACGACGATCTTCTGGTTGGGGATGATGACCATGAAGACATTGGCCGACATGATCGTGGCGGTGATGGCGCCGAGATGCAGGAAGGCGGCACGGCCGGTGAAGAGATGGGTCAGCCCCCACGCGATGAAGACCAGCACGCAGTAGAGCACCAGCATCAGGCCGGTATCGCTTTTGCCGAGCGGCGAGCGGCAGAGCAGGTCGTAGACGATCCAGCCGACGCCGATCGTTGCCAGCGACAAGAGGATGCCGACGGGCACCGAGATGTTGAGCACGTTGGGGTCGATCAGGAAGAGGTCGGCGCCGGCATAGTAGACCACGCAAAGCATGGCGAAGCCCGACAGCCAGGTGGCGTAGGATTCCCATTTGAACCAGGTCAGGTGCTCCGGCATCTCCGCCGGCGCCACCAGATATTTCTGGATGTGGTAGAAGCCGCCGCCATGCACCTGCCACTCCTCGCCGAAGGCGCCGGCGGGCAGGCCGGGACGCTGGCGCAGCCCGAGATCGAGGGCGACGAAATAGAAGGACGAGCCGATCCAGGCGATGCCGGTGATGACATGCAGCCAGCGGACGGCGAAGCTCAGCCAGTCCCAGAAAATCGCAAAATCCATCATCGAGTCGCCCCTGGGAAATCGTCCCTGCCGATCAGGCGACTTTACGGTCTGGAGCGCAAACGAAAAGAGGCAGGGCGCGCGATGACTTTCAAAAAAAAATGGAAAATACTAGGGTCGTCCCACGCAGCCATTTGAGAGCCACGACCGTCGCATGGCCTATCTCGACAATATCGCCGTCTTCGTCCGCGTCGTCGAGCTCGGCAATCTGTCGGCGGCCGGGCGCGACATGCGCATCTCGCCGGCGGTCGCCTCCAATCGCATCAAGGAGTTGGAGAAGCACCTCGGCGTGCGGCTGTTCAACCGCACCACGAGGCAGCTGATGCCGACCGAGCACGGCACGGTGTTCTACACCGGCGCCAAGCAGGTGCTGGACGCGATCACCGAGGCGGAGGCCGCGGTCGCAGCACTTTCCGGCCAGCCGCGCGGCACGATCAAGGTGACGGCGCCGCTCGGCCTCGGCCGGCGGCTGATCGCCTCGGGCATTCCGGATTTCCACGACAAATACCCCGATATCGAGGTGCGGCTGAGACTCTCCGACCACAATGTCGACATCATGAAGGAAGGCATCGACGTCGCCTTCCGGCTTGGCATCATCGAGGATTCCAGCCTTCGGATGCGCGGCATCATGGAATGCGAGCGCGTGCTGGTGGCGGCGCCGAAATACCTCGAGGCGCGCGGCGAGCCGGTCGAGCCGCAGGAACTGATCGGCAAGAAACATGATTGCCTGATGCTGCGCTATTCCGGCACGCGCGAATATGTCTGGACGCTGCAGACGCCGAACGGTCCGCAGAAATTCGAGGTGCATGGACCCTACGATACGGACGATGGCGATGTGCTGACAGGCTGGGCGCTGTCGGGGCGCGGCATCATCAACAAGCCGCGCTTCGAGGTCGAGCCGTTCATCCGCGATCAGCGGCTGAGAGTGATCCTGGCAACGACGCCGCCGACGCCGGTGCAGTTCGCTGCCGTCTATCCGCACAAGAAGCTGCAGGATCCGAAGGTGCGCCTGCTGCTCGACTTCATGGCCGATCGCTGCCAGCGGCTGATCAAGGACATTCTTGCCGGTAGGTAGGGCTGGCGGGCACGCGCCTTCGCGTGGGTGACCACACTCAGTCTTCGTCCATCAGGCGGGCTGTGCCGGATACCCGGATCGAGCTGCCCGGGGTGGGCGGAATATCGGCATGCAGCCGCGAGCGCATGCCCATATCCTCGCCCTGAGCGATATCGATCGCGCCGCCATGCGCCCAGCCAATGTCGCGCAGATAGCCGGCAAAGGCGGCGGCGGCAGCGCCGGTCGCCGAATCCTCGTAGACGCCGCCGGAAGCGAAGGGATTGCGCGTGTGGAAGAGACGCGGCGTTTCGGCATAGGCGAGCAGGATCGTTACCAGTCCCTCGCGCCGCATCAGGGCCCGGCCCTGTTTCAGGTCATAGGCCATGGCGGCGAGCGCCTTGCGCGACTTCAAGGCCAGCACCAGATGGTCGGCGCCGCCATGAATCAGCGCCGGCGGAATGGCGGGATCGAGATCGCCCGGCTGGTAACCGAACATGGCCAGGGTCTCGCCGGCCAGCTCCGACGGGGCCGGCCGGCTGCGCGTCGGCGGCGACTGCAGGGCGGCGGCAAAGTTGGCGCCGTCGCGAAACCCTTCGACGGTGATGGCGGCCTGATTCAGGAGCAGCTTGAAAATTCCGTCACCGAACTTTCTAACGAGGGCCGCGCCCAGCGCGATGGTGGCATGGCCGCAGAACGGCACTTCCGATTCGGGCGAAAAGTAGCGGACACGCCAGCCGTCGCCTTCACGTGCGGCAAAGGCGGTCTCGGAAAAGCCGACCTCTGCAGCGACGCGCTGCATGTCTGCGGCGTCGGGCAGAACCTCGCCAATCACCACGCCGGCCGGGTTGCCGCCGCTGTTGCCGTCCGAAAATGCCGCTATGCGCAAGACATCCATGTCGCTCGTCCCGTGTTCGTCATTCGTGTTCGCCAGGCGTGCAGAAAACACGGTTCAATCCGGTTTGGGAAACGAAGAAAGCGACGAGCAGCTGTGAGCATCAGTCATACCTTCGCCAGCTGTGCGCCCCTCGATCCGACGCGGAACGAAACCCGCTCCGTCGCCGTTCTGGCGATTGGCGGCTGCACGGCCGCCCTTCGAGACCAAGTCCCCAGCTTTCACAGCGACCCAGCGCCACAGGAGCCGACCATGGACGCCATTGTCACCAAGAACGACCTCAAATCCGACGCCAAGAAGGAATCGATCGATCTTCTCAATGCCAGGCTTGCCGATGCCATCGACCTGGCGCTGGTCACCAAGCAGGCGCACTGGAACGTCAAGGGCCCGCAGTTCATCGCCATCCATGAGATGCTCGACGAGTTCCGCGAGGAGATCGACGGCCATGTCGACATCATCGCAGAACGCGCCGTGCAGCTTGGCGGCACCGCGCACGGCACCTCGCAGGAGGTGTCGAGGGCAACGAAGCTCCAGCCCTATCCGACCGACATCCACAAGACCAAGGATCATCTGGCGGCGCTGATCGACCGCTATGCCACCGCTGCCAGGCTGGCGCGTGAGGCGATCGACGAGGCGGACGACGCCGGCGATGCCGACACCGCCGACATTTTTACCGCCTACTCGCGTTCGCTCGACAAGTTGCTGTGGTTCCTCGAAGCGCATACGCAGGAAAAGGAATAGCCGGCTAGGCTCCTCCCCGGCTGAATCAGCCGGCCATCGCCTTTGCGGGCGCGGCCGAGGCCTGGACCGCATGCGACACCAGCGCCGTCATGATCTCGGCGGCGGCGAGCGCGGCGATCACCGGCGGGCGCTTGTCCTTCACGGCATTGCCGCCGATCGGCGAGACGAGACGGTTGAACTGGGCCTCGCTGCCCTCGTCGGACTTCAGGAACCAGTTCTTGAACGTCGCCTTCTTGGTCTTCGAGCCGATCATGCCGACATAGGCGGCGTCGTCGCGCTTCAGCGCCTCGGCGACGATCAGGAAATCCAGCGCATGGTCATGGGTGAGGATGGCGAAGGCCGATCCCGCACGGGCTTCGCGCACCACCGCTTCGGGCATCGGCGTCAGCCGCGTCTCAACCGTTTCCGGCATGCCTTCCAGCGCATCGGCCCGCGTCTCGACGACCTCCACATGAATGGGCAGCAGCGCCAACGACGCGGCCAGCGCCTGGCCGACATGGCCGCCGCCAAAGACATAGACATGCGGCAGATGCGCCTCCTCGGCCTCGGCCTTGGCTACCAGTTCCTGTTCGATCTTAGCGTCAACCAAGCGGATCAGAACCTCGACTCGGCCGCCGCAGCATTGGCCGATTTCAGGACCCAGTGGAACATCCAGGGTCGCGCAGGTTTCGTCGACCTCGATGCGGGCTTCCCTCCCCCTCCAGGGCAGGGTGGCGGCGGAGCCGCCAGGTTGGGTCACCGGGGCAGTGCTCGGCGCTCGCTTGCCTTCTGAGAGCACCCCCTCTGGCCGCTTCGCGGCCATCTCGCTCTCAAGGGAGGAGAAAAGCATCTGCCGCGCCTTGTCGATCGCCATGAATTCAAGCTGGCCGCCGCCGATGGTGCCAAAAATCGCCGATGGTGAGACGAGCATGAAGGCGCCGGCTTCGCGCGGGGTCGAGCCCTTGGTGGCCGCGACCTCGACGAGCGCGGCCCGGCCGGCCTGGCCGAGAAACGCCTTCAGGCTTTGCACTTTCGAGTTCATCGTCTGCATTTCCACCCAGGAAATATAGCGTTTCGCACCTCGAATTGCACGTTTTGGCCGGTTCAGGCCGGCTTTGCGGCTTCCCGCTTCAGCCTTTCGATCGCCATCAGCACCCGTTCCGGCGTCGCCGGGGCATCGAGGCGCGGGCAGATCCTGTGATCGGCGACACTCGCCACCGCGTCGGAGAGCGCATGCAGCACCGACATGCCGTGCGGCAGCGGCGGCTCGCCGACCGCCTTGGAGCGATGGATGGTCGGCTCGTAGGCCGATGACCAGTCGGTCAACTTGACGTTGAAGATTTTTGGCCGGTCGGAAGCGAGCGGGATCTTGTAGGTCGACGGCGCATGCGTGCGCAGCCGGCCGCTGTTGTCCCACCAAAGCTCTTCCGTCGTCAGCCAGCCCATGCCCTGGATGAAGCCGCCCTCGACCTGGCCGAGGTCGATCGCGCGGTTCAGCGAGCGGCCGGCATCGTGCAGGATGTCGGTGCGCTCGACGACATATTCGCCGGTCAGCGTATCGACCGAGACTTCCGAGCAGGCCGCGCCATAGGCGTAGTAGTAGAAGGCATGGCCGCGGCCCTTGCTGCGGTCCCAATGGATCTTCGGCGTCTTGTAGAAGCCAGCCGCCGAGAGCTGGACGCGGTTCATGTAGGCTTGCTTGACCAGATCGTTGAAGGCGATTTCCTGGTTGCCGATGCGCACCCGGTTGGGTAGGAACACGACTTGGTCGAGCGGCACCTGGTATTTTTCGGCCGCGAAATCCGTCAGCCGCTTGCGGATCTGCCGAGCGGCATCCTGCGCCGCCATGCCGTTGAGGTCGGCGCCGGAAGATGCCGCCGTCGGCGAGGTGTTCGGCACCTTGGCTGTGGTGGTGGCGGTGATCTTGACCCGGTCGAGATCGATCTGGAATTCCTCGGCGACGACCTGCGCCACCTTGAGATGCAGGCCCTGGCCCATTTCGGTGCCGCCATGGTTCATATGCACCGAGCCGTCTGCATAGACATGCACCAGGGCGCCGGCCTGGTTGGCCTCGGTCTTTGTGAAGGAAATGCCGAACTTGACCGGAGTCAGCGCCAGGCCGCGCTTGATGAAGCGGCTGTTGTTGTTGAAGGCGCTGATCTCGCGCCGCCGCCGCGCGTAATTGGCGCTTTCCTCCAGCTCAGCGACGATGCGGTGGATGATGTTGTCCTCGACCTTCTGGTGATAGGGCGTGAGGCAGCGTTCGCCGATCGCATCCATCGGGTCATAAAAATTGAGCTTGCGGATTTCGAGCGGATCCTTGCCGACCGCGAAGGCCACTTCGTCGATGACGCGCTCCGCGCCGACCATGCCTTGCGGGCCGCCAAAGCCGCGGAAAGCGGTGTTCGAGACCGTGTTGGTGAAAAGCGGCGCCGATTTCGCGTGCACCGCCGGATAGAAGTAAGCGTTGTCGCAATGGAAGAGCGCCCGGTCGCCGACCGGACCGGACAGGTCGGCGGAGAAGCCGCAGCGCAGGGCATAGGTGAAATCGACGCCGAGGATGTTGCCCTCGTCGTCGAAGCCGACCTCGTAGTCGATGGCAAAATCATGCCGCTTGCCTGTGGCGGTCATGTCCTCGTCGCGGTCGAGCCTGATCTTCACCGCGCGCCCCAGCTTCTTGGCCGCGATGGCGGCTATGGCCGCGCATTGGTTGGCCTGCGTCTCCTTGCCGCCGAAGCCGCCGCCCATGCGGCGCACTTCCACCGTCACCGCATGGCTCGGCACGCCGAGCGCATGCGCAACCAGATGCTGCGTCTCGCTCGGCCCCTGCGTCGAGCAATAGACGATCACCTCGTCGTCCTCACCGGGGATCGTCAGCGAGACCTGGCCCTCGAGGTAGAAATGGTCCTGGCCGCCAAGCCACATGCGGTTCTTGATGCGGCGGGGTGCCGCCGCAATCGCCGCGGCCGCATCGCCGCGCTTCAGGATCAGCGGCGTGGTGACCTGCTTGTCCTTGACCGGGTCGAGGTCCCAGATGTCGATCACAGCCGGAAGCTCGTCATATTCGATCCTAGCCAGGCGTGCCGCGCGGCGCGCCGCCTCGCGTGTCTCAGCTACCACGGCGAAGATCGGCTGGCCGTAGAAGTGCACCTTGTGCTCGGCGAGCACCGGATCGTCATGCATGTTGCTCGGCGAGACGTCGTTCTCGCCGGGCACGTCGGCACAGGTCAGCACATCGACGACGCCTGGCGCTGCGCGCACCGCCGACAGATCGATGCTCTTCAGCATGCCGTGCGCGACATTGGCGAGGCCAAGGCCGACATGCAGCGTGCCGGCAGGCTCAGGCATGTCGTCGATATAGACGGCGGCGCCGCTGACATGCTTGTGCGCGGAATCGTGCCGCTGCTCGGTGGCGACGCCGCCGACGATTTTTTCGGCCTTGAGGTTGGGAGTGGCGTGCTTGTTCATCAGGCCGCCTCGGTGCGGGTCACTTGAAACGGCGCCCCGGTGCCGGTGGTTTCGATATAAAAACGCAGCAAAAGATTTCTCGCCGCCAGCGCCCGATACTCGGCCGTTGCACGCATATCGGTAATTGGCGTGAAGTCGCTGGCGTATTCGGCCATCGCGGACTCGACACTCGCTTCGGTCCAGACTTTGCCGATAAGGGCGGTTTCAACCGCAGTCGCCCGCTTCGGCGTCGGCGCCATGCCGCCATAGGCGATACGGATATCCGCCACGGTGCCGTCCTTGGCCTCGGTCAGATAAAAGGCGCCGAGGGTAGCAGTAATGTCCTCGTCGCGGCGCTTGGTGACCTTGTAGACGGCAAATTTCGTGCCCTCTGCCGGCACGGGCACATGGACGGCCTCGACGAATTCGCCGGGCTGCCGATCCTGCTTGCCATAGGCAATGAAGAAGGTTTCGAGCGGGATCGTGCGTCGGGCTTTGCCCTTGCGGAGCGTGAGCTGCGCGCCGAGCGCGATCAGCGGCGGCGGCGTGTCGCCGATCGGAGAGCCGTTGGCGATGTTGCCGCCGATGGTGCCCATGTTGCGCACCTGCTCGCCGCCGATGCGGTCGACCAGCGGTCCCAAGGCCGGGATACGCCTGGAAAGCGTGGCGAAGGCTTCGCTGTAAGTCACGCCGGCGCCGATCGTAATCACGCCATCGGTCTCCGAGATCGTGCGCAAGCCGTCGAGGCCACCGATGAAGATAGCCGGCGAGATGTCGCGCATATGCTTGGTGACCCACAGCCCGACATCGGTTGAGCCGGCAACGATGGTGGCGCCAGGCTCCTTCTCGAGCGCCATGGCGAAATCGTCGACGCCAGCCGGCACGATCAGCCGCTCCTTACCCGAACCGACCTCGACCCTGGCGCCGTCGCGCAGCGCTCCCAGCCGTGCAGTGATATCCTTGCGCTCCACTGCCAGCGGGTCCTTCGCCGCCTTGCCGTAGCTTGATATGGCGCGCGCGGCGCGCATGATCGCCTCGTAGCCGGTACAGCGGCAGAGATTGCCCTGCAGCGCCTTTTCGATCGCCGCGTCGGCCGGGTTGGGCGTCTTCATCCACAGCGCATAGAGCGACATGACGAAGCCGGGCGTGCAGAAACCGCATTGCGAGCCATGGAAATCGACCATCGCCTGCTGCACGGGGTGAAGCTGTTCGCCATTGCCGCGCAGGTGCTCAACGGTGACGACATGCGTGCCGTCGAGCGAGCCCATGAAGCGGATGCAAGCATTGACGCTTTCATAGACCAGGCCCTCGACCGACAGCTTGCCGACCAGCACCGTGCAGGCGCCGCAATCGCCCTCGGCGCAGCCTTCCTTGGTGCCGCGCAGCGAGCGGTTCAACCGCAGCCAGTCGAGCAGGGTCGCGTCGGGGGCGATGTCGTTCAGCGCGACATCGTCGCCGTTCAGGATGAAGCGTATCTGGTTACGGGTCTTGTCGGCCATGTCTCAGCTCCCGCGATAGGTCGAGTAGCCGTAGGGCGAGATCAAGAGCGGCACATGATAATGCCGCTCCTCCGCCATGCCGAAGCGGATCGGCACGATGTCGAGGAAAGCCGGCTCCGGCAGGCTGGCGCCCTGCCCGCGCAGATAATCGCCGGCAGCGAAGACCAGCTCGTACTCGCCGGTGCGGAAGTCGGCGCCGGCAAGCAACGGGGCGTCGCAGCGGCCGTCATCATTGGTGGTGACGGTCTTCAAATGCGTGCGGGCCTGGCCTTCGAGGCGGAAAAGCCCAATCGAAAGGCCCTTTGCCGGCCTGCCGGTCGCGGTATCGAGGACATGGGTCGTCAGACGCCCGCCATCGGCTTTCGACGTTTCTGCCACTGGCCGCCTCCCATCCCAAGTAGTCGAACGTTTTCAGGTCAATTGTGCGCCAATTAAAGGCGATGCATAAGCCCCGGTCGAGCGGAGTGCGGCAAAAAGCACTTTCAAAAATTTTCGGGGGAATGCACGAGCACTCCTTTCGATATCTTCATCTCAACAGTCGGGCAGGAGCGATCATGCGTTACGAACGGGACATGCGCGGTTACGGAGCCAATCCGCCAGACCCGAAATGGCCCGGCGGCGCCTATGTCGCGGTGCAGTTCGTCGTCAATTACGAAGAAGGCGGCGAGAACTGCGTGCTGCACGGCGACAAGGCTTCCGAAGCCTTCCTGTCCGAGATCGTCGGCGCCGCCCCCTGGCTCGGCCAGCGCCACTGGAACATGGAATCGATCTATGAATACGGCGCCCGCGCCGGCTTCTGGCGGCTCTACCGGCTGTTCACGCAAGCTGAGGTGCCGGTGACCTGCTACGGCGTCGCCACGGCGCTGGCACGCTCCCCCGATCAGGTCGCGGCGATGCAGGAGGCCGGCTGGGAGATCGCCTCGCACGGGCTGAAATGGATCGACTACCGCGACCATAGCGCGGAGGACGAGCGACGCGACCTCGAAGAGACGATCCGTCTGCATTACGAAGTGACCGGCGCGCGGCCGACCGGCTGGTACACCGGCCGCACTTCGGTCAACACGGTGCGACTCGTCGCCGAGGAAGGCGGCTTCGATTACGTCTCCGACACATATGACGACGAATTGCCCTACTGGTTCGACCGGGGTGGTCTGGAGAAGCCGCAGCTCATCATCCCCTACACGCTCGACGCCAACGACATGCGCTTTGCCACGCCGCAGGGCTTCAATTCGGGCGACCAGTTCTTCGCCTATCTGAAGGACAGTTTCGACACGCTCTATGCGGAGGGCAAGGCGGGGCGGCCGCGCATGATGAACATCGGCCTGCATTGCCGGCTGGTCGGCCGTCCGGGCCGCGTGGCGGCGCTGAAGCGCTTCGTCGACTATGTGAAGTCGCATGACAGGGTGTGGCTGACCCGGCGCATCGATATCGCAAAACACTGGCGCGAGACGCACCCCTACCAGGCGCCGGCGCTGCGCCCGTCTCGGATGGAATTCGAGGAATTCGTGCATGCTTTCGGCGGGGTGTTCGAGCATTCGCCGTGGATCGCCGAGCGGGCCTACGAACTGGAGCTCGGCCCGGCCCATGACAGCGCCGGCGGCCTGCACAACGCGCTCTGCCGCGTCTTCCGCGCGGCGACCGAGGCCGAGCGGCTTTCTGTGCTCAACGCCCATCCCGACCTTGCCGGCAAGCTGGCGGCGGCCAAGCGGCTGACGCCGGAATCAGCCAAAGAACAGGCCTCCGCCGGGCTCGACGCGCTGACCGACAAGGAGCGCGAGCTGTTTTCGAAGCTCAACGCCGCCTATGTCACGACCTTCGGCTTTCCCTTCATCATCGCGGTCAAGGGCAAGACGAAGGACCAGATCCTGGCGGAGTTCGAGGCTCGCATCGGCAACAGCCGCAGCAATGAATTCGACACCGCGTGCAAACAAGTCGAGCGCATCGCGCTGCTTCGGCTGAAAGACATGCTTCCAAAATAGGCTTCAACACATGGACAGGATGAACATGGCCGAGCGAACCTATTACGCGCCGCATGGCGGCCATCCCGGTCAGCACGAGCTGTTGACCGGCCGCGCCGTCTTCACCGAAGCCTATGCGGTGATCCCCAAGGGCGTGATGCAGGACATCGTCACCAGCCCGCTGCCGTTCTGGGACAAGACAAGGGCCTGGATCATCGCAAGACCGCTTTCGGGCTTCGCCGAGACCTTTTCGCAGTACATCGTCGAGGTCCTGCCCGGCGGCGGCAGCGACCGGCCTGAGCTCGACCCCGAAGCCGAGGGCGTGCTGTTCGTGGTCGAGGGCGAGCTTACGGTCTCGCTTGCCGGCAAGAACCATGTGCTTCGCCCAGGCGGCTTCGCCTTCCTGCCGCCGGGCAGCGGCTGGACGGTGCGCAATGAGAGCAGCGGTGCGGTCCGCTTCCACTGGGTCCGCAAGGCCTATGAGGCGGTCGACGGCCTCGACGTTCCGGAAGCCTTCTTCAGCAGCGACAAGGAGGTCGAGCCGAGCCCGATGCCCGGCACGGGAGGCCACTGGGCGACGACGCGCTTCGTCGACCCGGCCGACATGCGCCACGATATGCATGTCACCATCGTCACGCTCAAACCCGGCGCGGTCATCCCCTTCGCCGAGACCCATGTCATGGAGCATGGGCTCTATGTGCTCGAAGGCAAGGCAGTCTATCGCCTCAATCAGGACTGGGTCGAGGTCGAGGCCGGCGACTTCATGTGGCTGCGCGCCTTTTGCCCGCAGGCCTGCTACGCCGGCGGTCCCGGGAATTTCCGCTACCTGCTATACAAGGACGTCAACCGGCACGCCAAGCTTGGCGGCGCCCTTGGGGCTCGCGCGCGGTGACCCAAATCGTGGCCCAGCCGCTGACACGCGAAAACTTCGCGCCGTTTGGCGACGTGATCGATATGGGCGGCGAGAACCGCTACCCGATCAATGGCGGCAAGGCGATGCGCTACCACGATCTCGCCACTGCCGAGGCCACCGGGCCGAATGCCAAGGTGCTGATCTCGATGGTGCGCGGCACCCCCTACGAGATGCCTCTGAAACTGACCATGGTCGAGCGCCATCCGCTCGGCAGCCAGGCCTTCATTCCGTTGTCGCCGCGGCCATTCCTGGTTGTCGTCTGCCATGACACTCAGGACGGCCCAGGCGAGCCGCACGCCTTCATCACCGCGCCCGGGCAGGGCATCAACTACCGGCGCAACCTCTGGCACGGCGTGCTGACGCCGATCGGCGAGGAACAGGACTTCCTCATCGTCGACCGCGGCGGCGACGGCGCCAACCTCGAAGAGTGCCATTTCTCGCACCCTTACGAGATCCATCTTCCCTGAAAGCTGCCAGTTTTCCCCGATGACAGACATTTCGCTGATCGACCGCCTGCTCGACGTTATCGAGCACGATATCGTGCCGAAGACCGCTGAAGGCGTTGCCCATGGCAACAAACTCTTCGGCGCCGCCATCCTGCGGAAAGACGACCGCTCGCTGGTGATTGCCGAAACCAACAACGAGATCGAAAATCCGCTCTGGCATGGCGAAATGCACTGCCTGAAGCGATTTTACGAAATGCCAAAAGCCGAGCGCGTCGACACCAGGGATGCACTGTTCCTGGCCACGCACGAGCCCTGCTCGCTGTGCCTGTCGGCGATCACCTGGACCGGCTTCGACAATTTCTACTACCTCTTTAGCCACGAGGACTCGCGCGACAGCTTCGCCATCCCGCATGACCTGAAGATTCTCAAAGAGGTCTTCACACTCGATCCCGGCGGCTACAATGCCGAGAACGCCTACTGGAAGAGCTTTTCCATACGCCGATTGGTGCGCGCTTTGCCCGGGTCGGAACGCAGGCGGCTGGAGGCGCGCATCGGCCAAATCTCCGCCCTTTATGACGAGCTCTCCGGTACATACCAGGCGAGCAAGGCCGATAACGACATTCCGCTGAACTGACGCTTTGATCTGACGCTTATTGACCAGCCGATTTCGCCGGCTGGCCCACGACGCCTTCCAGACGGTTCCATCATGTGCCTTGCATGAAAACCGTCGCAGAATTCCCCCGCAAGGTCGTCGAATTTCCCGACATGGGCATCGTCATGCCGGATGGCTGCCGGCTGTCGGCGCGCATATGGATGCCTGAGGATGCCGGCGACAACCCGGTGCCGGCGGTCCTCGAGCATTTGCCCTACCGCAAGCGCGACGGCACCATCTTCCGCGATCAGCTGACGCATCCTTATTTCGCCGGACACGGCTATGCCTCGATCCGCGTCGACATGCGCGGCAACGGCGATTCCGAAGGGCTGATGGACGACGAATATTCCGAGCAGGAATTGCAGGACGCCTGCGACGTCATCGCCTGGGCGGCCGCGCAGCCCTGGTGCAACGGCAATGTCGGCATGATGGGCATATCCTGGGGCGGCTTCAACTGCCTGCAGGTCGCGGCAAAGCAGCCGCCGGCGCTGAAGGCGGTGATCAGCCTGTGCTCGACCGTCGACCGCTATGCCGACGACATTCACTACAAGGGCGGCTGCCTGCTGCTCGAGAATTTCGGCTGGGCCTCGACGATGCTCTCCTACTCGTCGCGGCCGCCGGATCCGGAAATCGCCGGCGGCAACCGCTGGCGCGATCTGTGGCTGAGCCGTCTGGAGAACCAGCCTTTTCTCGCGCCGCTATGGCTCAGCCACCAGCATCGCGATGCCTACTGGAAACGCGGCTCGATCTGCGAGGACTTTTCGGCCGTTAAGGCGGCAGTGCTGTCGATCGGCGGTTGGCATGACGGCTACCGCAACACGATCTCCAATCTGGTCACCAACATCCAGGCGCCGGTGAAGGGCATCGTCGGCCCCTGGATCCACAAATATCCGCATTACGCGGCACCCAATCCGGCCATCGGTTTCCTGCAGGAGGCGCTGCGCTGGTGGGACCGCTGGCTGAAGGGCGCGGCGACCGGCGTCGAGGCCGACCCGGACTACCGCGCCTATGTGATGGATAGCGTGCGTCCGGCCCGCTGGCATCCCGAACGGCCAGGCCGCTGGATTGCGGAACAGCAATGGCCCTCGCCCAACATCAAGATCAAGGCAACCGGGCTCATTCCCGAGGGCGCCGGGCCGGCAATCGTCGCCTCGCCGCAAAGTTGCGGGCTTGCCGGCGGCGAGTATTTTCCCTTCACCTTCGGTCCGGAACTGCCGGGCGACCAGCGCTCCGACGACGCGCTTTCGGTATGCTTCGACCAGGTCGAACTCGAGGAGGCGATCGACATCGTCGGCGCGCCTGAAGTCGAAGTACGGGTTGCCTCGGACCGCCGCCAGGCCAACCTCGCGGTGCGTCTCTGCGACGTGCATCCGGACGGCGCCTCGGAGCTGATCTCCTATGGCGTGCTCAACCTCACCCACCGCAACTCGCACGAGTTCCCGGAAGCGCTGGTGCCAGGCGAGACGGTCTCGGCACGCGTCGTGCTCGACCAGTGCGCCTACCGGGTGCCGGCCGGCCACCGGCTGCGGGTCGCCGTCTCGACCGCCTACTGGCCGATGATCTGGCCTTCGCCGGAGCCGGCGACGCTCGAACTGTCGGCCGCGACGCTCAAGCTGCCGCTGCGCCCGCCGGCGACGGCCGACGAGGTGTCGTTCCTCGAACCGGAAGGGGCTACGCCCTGGGCGACCGAGACGATCAGGCCGACCAATTCCGAGCGGCATATCCACCGCAACGAAAAGACCGGCGTCGTCACGCTTGCCGTAACGGACGATTTCGGCGAGGTGCGCGACCTGGAGCACGGGCTGGTCCACGGCAGCATGGTCCGGGAGACATGGGCGATCCAACCCGACGATCCGCTGTCGGCGACGGGCAGCACGAATTGGACGCAGACATTGTCGCGAAATGAATGGTCGGTGCGGACCGAGACCTTCGCCGAGATGCGCTCGGACGCGCAAGACTTCATCCTCAGCGCCAGAATCGAGGCCTATGAGGGCGAAAAACTGGTGTTCGAGCGCGATTTCAAACAGACGATTCCCCGCGCTCTCGTGTGAGCGCTGACAAGATTGGTCCAAATGCGACGCGCCATTTACGCCACGGCATGTCGCATTCGGTCTTGCTTACAGCTTTCCGTTGCGCTCATTATCCCTCACAAGAACAAGAACCGACCACATGGTCGTACCATCAGAGTGAGGAACCCATAATGACAAACGAACTCGACTATCTCAGCCGGCGCGTCGCTGCCGGAAAGCTCAGCCGCCGCGACTTCCTTGGCCGCGCCGCCGCGCTCGGCGTCACCGCGCCCTTCGCCAACTCGCTGCTTTCGAGCGCTGCCCGGGCCGCCGGCCCCGTCAAGGGCGGCACGCTGAAGGCCGGCCTGGTCGGCGGTGAATCCACCAACAGCCTCGACCCGGCCCTGATGATGACCCAGGTGCCCTTCGCCTTCGGCAAGTGCTGGGGCGAAATGATCGTCGAGCTGTCGCCCGACGGCAAGCTCGAGAACCGCATCGCCGAGGAAATCGGCTCTTCCGACGACGCCAAGGTCTGGACGCTCAAGATCCGCGACGGCATCGAATTCCACAACGGCAAGACGGTGACCGCCCAGGACGTGGCCGCCACGCTGGAGCGCCATTCGGACGAGAAGTCGAAGTCCGGCGCGCTCGGCTACATGAAGGGCATCGAGACCATCAAGGTCAACGGCAAGGAAGTGGTGCTGACCCTCAAGGAAGCCAACGCCGACCTTCCCTATCTGCTCAGCGACTATCACCTGATCGTCCAGCCGAATGGCGGCAAGGACAAACCCGACGCCGGCATCAGCGCCGGCCCTTACAAGGTCAAGGTCAACGAGCCCGGCGTGCGCCATGTCGGCGAACGCTTCGCCAACTACTGGCAGGGCGACAAGATGGGCCATGCCGACCAGGTCGAAGTCGTCGTCATCAACGACGCGACGGCGCGCACGGCGGCCCTGCAGGGCGGTCAGGTCAACATGATCAACCGCGTCGAGCCGAAGATCGTCGACCTGATCAAGCGCGTGCGGGGCGTCACCATCCGCAACCACTCCGGTCCCGGCCACTACGTGTTCATCATGCATTGCAACACGGCGCCGTTCGACAACAACGACCTCAGGATGGCGCTGAAGCTGGCGATCAACCGCGAAGAGATGCTGAACAAGGTGCTGCGCGGCTACGGCTCGCTCGGCAACGACTTCCCGATCAACGCCTCCTACCCGCTGTTCACAGAGATCGAGCAGCGCAAATACGATCCCGACAAGGCCAAGTTCCACTACAAGAAGTCGGGTCACGACGGCGCCGTGCTGCTCAGGACGTCGGACGTCGCCTTCCCCGGCGCGGTCGATGCCGCGCAGCTCTATCAGCAGAGCGCGGCCAAGGCCGGCATCAAGCTGGAAATCAAGCGCGAGCCCGGCGACGGCTACTGGAACGAAGTCTGGAACAAGCAGCCCTTCTGCGCTTCCTATTGGGGCGGCCGCTCGACGCAGGACCAAATGTACTCGACCGCCTACCTGTCGAGCGCCGACTGGAACGACACGCGGTTCAAGCGGCCGGACTTCGACAAGATGGTGCTGGCGGCGCGCGCCGAGCTCGACGAGGCCAAGCGCAAGCAGATGTACCATGACATGGCTGTGATGGTGCGTGACGAGGGCGGCTTGATCCTGCCGATGTTCAACCAGTTCATCGACGCAACTGGTCCCAAGGTCGGTGGCTGGGTGGACGATCCGCATCAGGAGCTGATGAACGGCTACGCCTTGGCGAAGTGCTGGATGGAAGCCTAAGGTCCGGCCTTGCGGAGATGTCCTCACCCGTCGTGAAACTGGTGGCCCAGCGCGTTGCGCTGGGCATCCTCCTTCTGCTGGCCGTTTCGGTCCTGATCTTCGCCGGCACGCAGATCCTGCCCGGCGACGTCGCCCAAGCCATCCTCGGACAATCGGCGACGCCGGAGTCGCTCGCCAATCTGCGCGAACAGCTCGGACTCAATCAGCCTGCCTATATCCGCTACTTCCACTGGCTGGGCGGCGTGCTCACCGGCGATCTCGGCACGGCGATGTCGAGCGGGCAGGACATCGCGACATCGATCAAGGAACGGCTGTGGAACACCTTGTTCCTGGCCTTCTGGGCGGCAATCGTGGCCATTCCGCTGGCGATCACGCTTGGCCTGATCGCGGTGCGCTACCGCAATGGCTGGGTCGACAAGATGATCTCCGGCGTGGCGCTCGCCTCGACCTCGTTCCCGGAATTCTTCATCGGCTACCTGCTGGTCTTCTACTTCGCGGTCGAGCATCAATGGTTTCCCGCCATCTCGACCGTCTATGACGGAATGTCGTTAGGCGAGCGCTTGCAGGCGATCGCGCTGCCGGCGGCGGCGCTGACGCTGGTGGTGCTGGCCCACATGATGCGCATGACGCGAGCGGCCATCCTCAACGTCATGCAATCGGCCTATGTCGAGACGGCGGAACTCAAGGGGCTTTCGGCTTTCGCGGTCATCCGCAAGCATGCCTTCCCGAACGCGATCGCGCCGATCATCAATGTCGTCATGCTGAACCTCGCCTATCTCGTGGTCGGCGTCGTCGTGGTCGAGGTGATCTTCGTCTATCCGGGCATGGGGCAATATCTCGTCGACCATGTCACCAAGCGTGACGTTCCCGTCGTCCAGGCGGTCGGCCTGATCTTTGCGGCCGTCTATATCGCCCTCAACATCATCGCGGACATTGCGGCGATCGTCGCCAATCCGCGGCTCAGGCATCCGAAGTAGGGGGCGCCGGTATGCTCGATATCAGACGCACTCCTGTCGCGGCGCTGATCGGCATTGTGCTGACGACGCTGTTCGTGCTGGCGGCGGTCTTGGCGCCATGGATCGCCCCGCACGGCAATGCCGAGATCGTCAGCGACGTCCCTTGGGAACCGATGTCATCGGTGCACCTGTTGGGCACCGACAATCTCGGCCGCGATCTCCTGTCCCGCATGATCTATGGCGCCCGCATCACGCTGTTCATCGCCGTGCTGGCCACCGCGCTGTCCTTTTCGCTCGGCGCCATTCTGGGCTTTTCGGCGGCGGTGTTCGGCGGCTGGTTCGACACGATGCTGTCGCGCCTCGTCGACCTGCTGATGTCGATCCCGACGCTGATCATGGGCCTGGTCGTCCTGTCGGTGCTGCCGTCCAACCTGGTGACGCTGATCCTGGTGATGGGCATCCTCGATTCGACCCGCGTCTACCGCTTGTCGCGCGCGGTGGCGGTCGACATCAACGTCATGGACTATGTCGAGGCCGCGAAACTGCGCGGCGAAGGCAGCGGCTGGATCATTTTCCGCGAGATTCTGCCGAACGCGCTGTCGCCGCTGGTCTCGGAACTCGGCCTGCGCTTCATCTATGCGGTGCTTTTCCTGTCGACGCTCTCCTTCCTCGGCCTCGGAGTGCAGCCGCCGGACGCCGACTGGGGCGGCATGGTGAAGGAGAACAAGGACGGCATCGTCTTCGGCATCCCGGCGGCGCTCATCCCGGCGGCAGCGATCGCGGCTCTGGCGATCTCGGTCAATCTTGTCGCCGACTGGGTGCTCAACCGCACGACCAGCCTGAAGGGAGGGCGCGGGTGATGGCTGACAGCAAAGCAAATTCCGGCCGACTCCTCGACATCCGCAATCTGCGCATCGAGGCGACCGTCTACCCGCCCGGCGAGGCGCCGAAGACCATCACCCTTGTCCATGATGTCTCGCTGACGCTGGAGAAGGGCAAGGTGCTCGGCTTGATCGGCGAATCCGGCGCCGGCAAGTCGACGATCGGCCTGTCCTCCATGGGCTATGGCCGAGGCGGCGTGCGCATTACCGGCGGCGAGGTGATCCTCAACGGCCGCGATATACTGAAGGGCGGCAAGGAGGGCTTGCGCAAGCTGCGCGGCCGCGAAGTGTGCTATGTTGCCCAGTCGGCGGCGGCGGCCTTCAATCCGGCGCACCGGCTGATGGACCAGGTGGTGGAGGCGACGCTTCTGCACGGCACGGCAACCCGGGCCGAGGCCGAGAAGCGAGCCGTCGCGCTGTTCAAGAAGCTCAGCCTGCCCAATCCGGAAACGATCGGTGAGCGCTTCCCGCACCAGGTCTCCGGCGGCCAGTTGCAGCGCGTCATGACGGCGATGGCGCTTTGCTCCGAGCCCGACCTGATCGTCTTCGACGAGCCGACCACGGCGCTCGACGTGACGACGCAGATCGATGTGCTGGCGGCGATCAAGGACGCAATCCGCGATACCCATGTGGCGGCTTTATACATCACCCACGACCTCGCCGTGGTGGCGCAAGTAGCGGACGAGATCATGGTGCTGCGCCATGGCCGGCTGGTCGAATGGGGCGGTACCCGCCAGATCATCAAGGAGCCGCGCCAGGAATACACCAACGCGCTGGTCTCGGTGCATGAGATCGAGCACAACGAACAGCAGCCCGGCACCACACCAATGCTGTCGGTGAAGAACGTGACGGCCGCCTATGGCGGCGGTCTCGTCAAGGTGCTGAAGAACGTCTCGGTCGACATCTACCCGGGCCAGACGCTAGCCGTCGTCGGCGAGAGCGGTTCCGGCAAATCGACGCTGGCGCGCGCCATCACCGGCCTCCTGCCGCCCGAGCAGGGCAGCGTCTTCTTCGACGGCCGAACGCTTGGCAACAGGCTCGCCGACCGGCCGAAGGAGGATCTGCGCCAGCTGCAGATGATCTACCAGATGGCCGATGTCGCGATGAACCCGCGCCAGACCGTGGGAACGATCATCGGCCGGCCGCTCGAGTTCTATTTCGGCATAAGAGGCCGCGAGCGCGACAAGCGCGTCGCCGAGCTGCTCGACCAGATCGAGATGGGCAAGGGCTTCATCGACCGCTATCCGGCCGAGCTTTCCGGCGGCCAGAAGCAGCGCGTCTGCATCGCCCGTTCGCTCGCCGCCAAGCCGAAGCTGATCATCTGCGACGAGGTGACCTCGGCGCTCGATCCGCTGGTCGCCCACGGCATCCTCAAGCTGCTGCTCAACCTGCAGCAGATCGAGAAAGTGGCCTATCTCTTCATCACCCACGATCTCGCGACAGTGAAGTCGATCGCCGATTCGATCGCGGTCATGTATCGCGGCGAGGTCGTTCGCTACGGCTCCAAGAGCAAGGTGCTGGCGCCGCCCTTCGATGCCTATACCGACCTTCTCTTGTCCTCCGTCCCCGAAATGGAGATCGGCTGGCTGGAGAAGGCGATTGCCGGCCGGCGCATGGAAAGCGCCGGCAACTAAGCTGGCTAGCTCTTCGCTGCACTTCTCGGACTTGGCCGGACCGGTCAAGCCCGCCGATCTCTCCCGCCAGACCGCATGGAATTGCCCGTGGCGCTTAAATCCAAATTGCTGCTCATCATCCTTGACGGCGTGCCCTACCGGAACTGGCGCCGGCTCATGGGCAATCTCGAAGGCTGGGTACAGTCTGGTGAGGCGCAAGTTTGGAGAATGCGCTCCGTGCTGCCGTCAACATCGGCCTGCTGCTACGCCTCGATCCATACCGGGGTCACGCCGCAGGTTCATGGCATCCTCTCCAACGAGAACCGGTTCCGGGTCAGGCAGCCCGATATCTTCTCGGAGGTCAGCAAGGCCGGCGGCAGGACCGGGGCGGTGACGCATTCCTACTGGTCGGAATTCTTCCGCTCCTATCCATTCGATCTCGTCGAGGACATGGAATTCGACGAGCCTGGCGGGCCGATCACGCATGGCCGCTTCCACACCATGACCGGCTACAATCTCAAGAACCAGATGACGCCGAGCGATGTCGACCTGTTCGCGACATTGACCATGCTCACCCGCCGCCACGGCATCGACTACGGCGTCCTGCACAGCTGCACGCTGGACTCGATGGGCCATCGCTTCGGCCACGACTGCCACGAGATGGATCATGCCTGCTACGCGATGGACGGTATGCTCGCCGCCTTCCTGCCCGGCTGGCGCGAAGCCGGCTATGAAGTCATCGTCACCGCCGATCACGGCCAGACGGACCGCGGCCATCACGGCGGGCATGACGACGAGATGCAGGATTTCGCGCTCTACTATTTCGGGCCGGCGAAGGGTCCAGAAGCCGACGCGCTGCTCGACCAGCTGCAGCTCGCGCCGACGGTGCTGAGCCGGCTCGGCGTGGAGGTGCCGGCGACGATGAAGGGGAAGGTGTTTTTGATTTAGCTTCCCCTTCTCCCCTTGTGGGAGAAGGTGTCGCCAAAGGCGACGAATGAGGGGTGTTTCAGTGAACGCCAACGTCTCACTCCGCTGGAACACCCCTCAACCCGTCTCGGCGCTCCGCGCCGATCTACCTTCTCCCCCAAGGGGAGAAGGGGGCGCCACCTCTGGCAACGCTCATCTTCTTCGGTTAGCTTCCGAAAATTCCCTGGCGGAGGATGAACCTTTTTGGACCGACCAGCGACAGAGCCACGAGGAGCCAGGCGGCTCGACCGGCCATGAACGCGGCGACCGAAACCGATCGCGCGCTTGTAGACCGGGTCGCGAAGGGCGACCGGGCCGCCGTGCGGCTCCTGTTCATGCGTCACCACGCGCGGATCTACCGTTTCGTGGCGCGCCAGACGGGATCGGAAATGATGGCCGACGATATCACCAACGAGGTCTTTCTCGAGCTGTGGCGCCAAGCGCCGAGCTTCGAAGGCCGCTCCGAAGTCTCGACCTGGCTGCTCGGCATCGCCCGCTTCAAGGCACTGTCCTTGCTGCGCAAGAAGAAGGAAGACTGGATCGACGACGATGACGCGGCGCAGGTTCCCGACAGCGCCGACACGCCGGAAGTGGTCACCATGAAGGAAGACAAGGCCGCCGCCTTGCGCCGCTTTGTCGATGCCTTGCCGGAGGAACACCGCACGGTGATCGACCTTGCCTATTACCATGGCCAGTCGGTGACCGAGATCGGCGAGGTGCTCAACATCCCGGTTGCCACTGTCAAGACCAGGATGTTCTACGCCCGCAAGAAACTCGGCGAGGCCCTCAAGGCGGCCGGTTACGACAGGGGGTGGCCATGAGCGCCGCTGAAAAGATGTCGCGCCGCGACGAGATGGAGACGTTGCTGCCGTTTTACCTCAACGGTTCGCTGGAAGGCGCAGAACTCGAAGCCGTCGAGGAATGGCTGGCCTCCGATCCTGCGGCGATGGCCGCGCTCGGCGAGGCGGAAGCCGAATTCTCCGGCACCGCCGCCGCCAACGAAGCGATCCGACCGCCGGCCGACGCGCTCTCCCGCTTTGCAAGGGCGCTCGACGCCGAGGCCGGTCCGGCGCGAGCGCCCCCCGGCCAGTCATGGCTGGCGAAGGTCTTCGGCCGGGTCACGGCAATCCCCTCGGGCGTCGCCTGGGCGGCGGCCGCGGCGCTGCTTGCGCTGGTCGTGGCGCAGTCTTTCGAGCGGCCGGGCGGCAAGGGCAACGACTTTGAAATCGCCGGCGCTCAGGATGATCTGGCAAACCTGCCCTTCGCCCTGGTCAAGTTCAAGCCGGATGCCAGGATGTCGGACATCGCCGCCTTCCTTGGGCAGAACGGGCTGAAGATCGCCGGCGGGCCGACCGCCGACGATGTGTTTCACGTGACAATCCCGGCCAGCACGGCGGCCGACTACGACAAGCTCGTCGGCCTTATTGCCGCCCAGCCTTTCGCGGAAGCTGTGGTGCAGGGAAGGAAACCGGTCGATGGCGGCTAAGGCGGTCGTTCTTCATGCGGCAATCCTCGCGGCGACATTTGTAGGCGCTCCCGCCGTGGCGCAGACCAACGATCCGAACCTCTCGCAAAAGCAGATCGACTGCCTCAACCGGACGACGGCGGCCGGCGCTGACTGCGACGAGGACGGCGTCAGGAATGGCGGCGGGAAATCCGGCGCGGGCAATGCCGCCGTTGGCGCTGTGTTCCTGCCGGCGCTGATCGTCGACCTGTTCCCGAATCCGCCGGCACGGCCGACGCCTGCGCCAACGCAGCCGGCGCCTCCAAAGAGTCCAACAAGCACAGCGGCGCCCGCTCCGCCGCCAAGCGGCCCCATCACATCGCCTACCGGGCTCAATGTCGTCGCGCCGCCGCGTGCGGTCAGTGGCGAGTTCGTGCCCGACGAGGTGCTGGTGACGGTCGCCGGCGATGCCGGCGCGGTGCAGCAGATCGCCACCACCTTCGGCCTTCAGGTGCGCTCGCAGCGCCAGTCGCGGCTGCTCGGCACAACGCTGGTGCGCTACGGCATTCCGGACGGACGGCCGGTCGGCGTCGTGCTGGCGCAGCTTGCCGCCGACGGGCGCACGCAGCGGCGTGAGCCCAACCACATCTATTCGCTGCAGCAGGCCGCCGGCATCGTGAACTATGCCTTCGAGCGCATCGCGCTCGATTCGAAACAGGCGAGCGGCGAGAACGTGCGCGTCGCCGTCATCGACACCGGCATCGACGATACCAACCCAGCGCTAAAAGGCGTGATCGCCGGCCAGTTCGACGCCATGCCGAACGTGCCGATCAAGAAGCGCGACCACGGCACCTCCGTCGACGGGCTGATCGCCGGCGTCGGCGCGCTGGAAGGCATCGCGCCGGGCGCCAAGATCTATCACGCACGAGCCTTCGAAGGCGGCAAGTCGAGTATGGACGTCATCCTGTCGGCGCTCGACTGGGCGGCGGAACAGGACGTGCGCATCATCAATATGAGCTTCGTCGGGCCGAAGAACGACCTGCTCGGCACCGCCTGCCGCAATGCGCGCGCGCTCGGCATGGTGCTGGTCGCAGCGGCCGGCAACAACGGGCCGAAGGCGCCTTACGGCTATCCGGCAGCCTTCGACGGCGTCATCGCGGTCACCGCGACCGACGCCAAGGACGGGCTGATGCCGCAAGCCAATCGCGGCGCCTATGTCTTCCTCTCGGCGCCGGGCGTTGAGATGGTTGCGCCGAGCGGCACCGGCTCGGACGTGGTGACCGGCACCTCCTTCGCCGCCGCGATCGTCTCAGGCGCGATCGCCAACCTGATCCATGCCGCGCCCGACCGCTCGGCCGATGAGATCGAGAAGGCGCTGGCGGCCACGGCCAAGGATCTCGGCCCGAAGGGGCGGGACAATGACTTCGGCTATGGGCTGTTGGATATAAAAGCAGCTGGGGCTGCGAAGAAATAGGCTCCCGAAAATCTGTGGCGCCGGCGGGACAGCACCCCCCTCTGGCCTGCCGGCCATCTCCCCCGCAAGGGGGGAGATCAGCAGTTTCAGCGCCGACCCCGCTCCTCAAAGTCGAGTATTGGCGAATACGGCTGCGACGTCCAATCTCCCCCCTTGCGGGGGAGATGTCCGGCAGGACAGAGGGGGGTGCGACGGAACTCAACGCGTCTCGTCTGTCGGAACACGATCCCTACACCGGCGCGCCGGCCACCGACCCCCGCACCACCAGATCGACCGGCCAGACCTCGCCGCGCGCGCCCTCTTCCAGCCCTGATATGCGCGCCGCCAGCCGCTCGGCCACGCGCGCGCCGGCAAGGCGGATCGAGGAGCGCGTGGTCGACAGCGGCACCGGGAAATTCTCCGGCCGCAGCCAGGGAAAGACGTCGTCATGGGCGACCAGCGACAGATCGCCCGGAATGGTCAGGCCGAGATCGCGCACGGCGCGGACGACGCCGAGCGCCATGATGAGACTGGAGCAGACGATCGCCGTCGGGGCTCCGCTTTCTTCGAGCAGGCGGCGGGCGGCGCGATAGCCATTTTCCTCGGTCATGGTCGTGGAACAGATGTGGCGCTCGCCCAGTGTCAGTCCGCTGGCGGCAAGCGCCCGGCGCACGCCGCGCTCGCGATGGATGGCGAAGGTCTCGCGGTCATCGCCGTTGATCAGCGCCAGCCGCTTGTGGCCGAGCTGGACGAGAAGCCTGGCCGCTTCGTGGAAGGCGCCCTCGTTGTCGATATCGAGATAGGGATAGTCGAACTCAAAGCCCTCGCTGCGGCCATGGACGATGAAGGGGATGCCCAGCGTGTTGACCAGCGCCAGCCGCCGGTCGGCCGGGCGTGGCGAGGAAATGTAGACGGCGTCGACCTGCCGGTTGGCGACGATGCGCCGATAGGTCGTCTCCTGGTCGTCGGCGTCGGCCGGCGAGAGCACCAGATCGAGCTCGTGCGAGCGGGCATAGTCGCCGAGACCCGAAAGAAACTCGACGAAATGCGGATCGATGTCGACGGCGTTGCCGGTCGGCAGCACATAGCCGATCATTCCCGATTTGCCGGTGGCCAGCCGCCTCGCGCTGGGGTTCGGCCGGTAGCCGTGGCGCTTAGCGGCATCCATCACGCGACGCCGCGTCTCCTCGCTGACCTCCGGGTAGCCGTTCAGCGCCCGGCTTACCGTGGTTTGCGAAAGCGACAGCATGTGCGAGAGTTGCTTGAGGTTCATCGAGGCCTCCAGCCTCAAAGCGCTTTCAATTTGAATCGATCCGAGGATCGCTGGCACCGTCGTCGGAACGTCATGACCTTAGGGGCCGCCACAGGCAGTTTGAAGCCGAAATTGCTGCTGCAGCGCCAAAAAAGCTTGCTGCATTGCACTTTTTCCTTCACTCGCAAGCGGGTTTAAATCGATTAGCACGGCCGACCTCTTGACTTCCGCATGATTCAATGGCGAGATCAGCTTTAGCCAAAGCGCTTTGGAAGACTCTTCGAAAGGTTGCGGTTGCCTTCTCGCTGAGTCACAGTTCCGTGGGCGTCGGCGGACGAGATGGAGGTTTCGTCCGAACTGTCTCAACACTGGGAGGACTGCCATGAAGAAAATGCTTCTCTTGGGTGCTGCGTTCGCTGCGCTCACCCTTGGCCTGCCGGCACATGCCGAACTGAAATTCAAGCCGGGCGAGGATTCGAAGTTTCATTGGGCGAATTACGACGATCTCAAAAAGGTCGACCTCAAGGGCGAAACGCTGACCATCTTCGGTCCGTGGCGCGGCGAGGACGAGACGCTCGTGCGTTCGGTGCTCGACTATTTCTCCGAGGCGACGGGAGCGGAGGTCAAATACTCCTCGTCCGAGAATTATGAGCAGCAGATCGTCATCGACACACAGGCCGGCAGCCCGCCCAACATCGCCATCCTGCCACAGCCGGGACTGATCCAGGATCTCGCTTCCAAGGGTGTGCTGACCCCGCTGGGCGACGACGTCGCCGCCTGGATCAAGGAAAATTATGCCGCCGGCGACTCCTGGGCCAAGCTCGGCACCTATACGGGCAAGGACGGCAAGCCGGGCTTCTATGCCTTTCCCTACAAGATCGACGTGAAAGGTCTGGTCTGGTACTCGCCAGATAATTTCGAGGAGGCAGGCTACAAAGTTCCGAAGACTCAGGAGGAACTGGCCGATCTCGAAAAGAAGATCATTGCCGACGGCGGCAAGCCCTGGTGCATCGGCCTGGGTTCGGGCGGCGCCACCGGCTGGCCGGCGACCGACTGGGTCGAGGACATCATGCTGCGCACCCAGCCGCCGGAAGTCTACGACAAATGGGTGAAGAACGAGATTCCCTTCACCGATCCGGCCGTGGTCAACGCCCTCGACATCTTCGGCAAGATCGCAACCGACGACAAGATGGTCGACGGCGGTGCCAAGGCAGTCGCCGCAACCGACTTCCGCGACAGCCCGAAGGGCCTCTTTACGGTGCCGCCGAAGTGCTACATGCACCATCAGGCATCGTTCATTCCTTCGTTCTTCCCGGAGAATGTGAAGCTCGGCCAGGATGCGGACTTCTTCCCCTACCCGCCCTATGCCTCGAAGCCGGAACTGGGCACGCCGCTGGAAGTGGCCGGAACGCTGGTGATGATCACCAAGGATTCCAAGGCTTCGCGTGAGTTCATCAAGTTCCTCGAGATGCCGCTCGCGCACGAATTGTGGATGGCGCAGAAGAGCTTCGTCACGCCCTTCAAAGGAGCCAACAAGGACGCCTATGGCAGCGACGCGCTGAAGAAGCAGGGCGAGATCCTGGTCGGGGCCACCACGGTGCGTTTCGACGGCTCGGACCTGATGCCCGGCAAGGTCGGCGCAGGCTCCTTCTGGACCGGCATGATCGACCTGGTCGGCGGCAAGTCCGCCCAGGACGTCGCCGCCGATATCCAGAAGAGCTGGGATGCCATCAAGTAAGCAGAGAGGCCGCCGCGCGCGACCCGAGACTTTCCTCATCCTCCTACTGGATCCGGGCTACGGCCCGGGTCCGACCGGCAACGCACGCCGGAAGCCTTCGCGTTCCGAATAACTGAAAGTCGGCGCATGCGCCTGCCAGCCTTGGCCGGCCGGTCATGCCCAGGGAGAGGGACCCATGGCGGCTCAGATTTTCTCGGCCATATTCGTCATCATCATCGGCGTCGGCGGCTGTGTCGCGTATTTCTGGGGCGCCAACAAGCTGCTCGATCTCATCTTTCCGTCGCGCGGCGTCTCCGGCAGCGCCGCCGTCGACAATCTGCGCCGGCAAGGGCTGGTGCGGCCATGGCTGTTCGTCGGGCCGGCGATGATCATCCTGACCATCTATCTGATCTATCCGGTGATCGAGACGCTGCGGCTCTCTTTTCTCGACCGCGGCGGCGAGCACTTCGTCGGCCTCGCCAACTACCAATGGGCGTTCAGCGACCAGGATTTCCGCAACTCGATTTTCAACAACATCCTATGGCTGGCGGTGGTGCCGGCGGCCTGCACCTTTCTCGGCCTGATCATCGCCGTGCTCACCGACAAGATCTGGTGGGGGACGATCGCCAAGAGCCTTATCTTCCTGCCGCTGGCGATTTCTTTCGTCGGCGCCAGCGTGATCTGGAAATTCATCTACGAGTATCGCGGCGAGGGCCAGGTGCAGATCGGCCTGCTCAACGCCATCATCCAGTATTTCGGCGGCCAGCCGCAGGTCTGGATATCGCTGCCGTTCTGGAACAATTTCTTCCTGATGGTGATCCTGATCTGGATCCAGACAGGGTTCGCCATGGTGATCCTGTCGTCGGCCTTGCGCGGCATTCCGGAAGAGACGCTGGAGGCGGCCGTGATCGACGGCGCCAACCCGTTCCAGATCTTCTGGAAGATCATGGTGCCGCAGATCTGGGGGACGATCGCAGTTGTCTGGACCACCATCACCATCCTGGTGCTGAAAGTGTTCGACATCGTGCTGACCATGACCAACGGCCAATGGAACAGCCAGGTGCTCGCCAATCTGATGTTCGACTGGATGTTTCGCGGCGGCGGCGATTTCGGCCGCGGTGCCACGATCGCGATCATCATCATGATCGCGGTCATCCCGATCATGGTCTGGAACATTCGCCAGGCCAACAAAGAGACGGGAGGACACTGAGATGGCTGCGACCCGCGGAAAGTCCTTCGTCGGCCGATTCGGCGTTCATCTCGCCGTGCTGGTCTTCGTCGTCATCTGGACCATCCCGACACTCGGCATCCTCGTGTCGTCGCTGCGCGACAAGGACCAGATCATCGCGTCGGGTTGGTGGAACTCCTTCTCAAGCTCCAGCCAGACCGAGGCTGGGCGTCTGCCGGCTGCGTCCGCACAAACCCAGAAGGACGGCAAATACGTCATCGAAGGCAACGTCTTCGGCGACGGCGCCAAGCGTGCGATCAGCGCCTTCGGCACCAAGGCGGCGGCGCCGACACAATACAAGGCCGGCACGGCTGCCGATCTCGGCGATGGGGTGTCGCTGCAGGTCAACGCCGACGGCACCTTCGTGCTGTCTTCGCCGAAGCCCTTCGAAGGCGATCGCGGCCAGCGTGTCTATTATGCCTCCTCGGCGCCGCCGAAATTCACCACGGAAAACTACGAGAACGTGCTTCTGTCGCAAGGTATCGGCCGCTCCTTCATGAACTCGCTGACCGTGACCATTCCGGCGACGGTGATCCCGATCCTGATCGCGGCCTTCGCCGCCTATGCGTTGGCCTGGATGCGCTTTCCCGGAAGGGCGCTGCTGATTGCGGTGATCATCGGCCTGCTGGTGGTGCCGCTGCAGATGTCGCTGATCCCGCTGCTCAAGCTCTACAACGGCGTCGGGACCTTCTTCGGCGTGCCGTCGAAAACCTATCTCGGCATCTGGCTGGCGCATACCGGCTTCGGCCTGCCCTTCGCCATCTACCTGCTCAGAAGCTATATCGCCGGCCTGCCGCGCGAGATCATGGAATCGGCACGGATCGACGGCGCCAGCGATTTCGAGATCTTCGTCAAGATCGTGCTGCCGCTGTCCTTCCCGGTGCTTGCCTCCTTCGCCATCTTTCAATTCCTGTGGGTGTGGAACGATCTGTTGGTGGCGATGGTTTTCCTCGGCACGGCGCCCGACCAGATCGTGCTGACGGCGCAACTCAACGCGCTGCTCGGCTCGAGAGGCGGCAATTGGGAAATCCTCACGACATCGGCCTTCATCACCATCATCGTGCCGCTGATCGTGTTCTTCTCACTGCAGCGCTATTTCGTCCGCGGGCTGCTTGCCGGCTCGGTGAAAGGAGGTTGAGACAATGCAATCGGCTTTGAAGACGAGTTCGAGACCGGACCCCGCCGTAGACCGCGACTGGTGGCGGGGCGCGGTGATCTACCAGATCTATCCGCGCTCTTATCAGGACTCGAACGGCGACGGCATCGGCGACCTGCAAGGCATTGTCCGGCGGCTGCCCTACATCGCCTCGCTCGGCGTCGACGCCATCTGGATCTCGCCCTTCTTCAAATCGCCGATGAAGGATTTCGGCTACGACGTGTCGGACTATTGCGACGTCGATCCGATGTTCGGCACGCTGGCCGACTTCGACGCGCTGGTGGCGGAAGCCCATCGGCTGGGCCTCAAGGTGATGATCGACGAGGTGCTGTCGCACACCGCCGACATCCACCCCTGGTTCAAGGAAAGCCGCTCCAGCCGGACCAATCCGAAAGCCGACTGGTATGTGTGGGCGGACGCCAAGCCCGACGGCACGCCGCCCAACAATTGGCTGTCGATCTTCGGCGGCTCGGCCTGGCAATGGGATACAAGCCGCCAGCAATATTACATGCATAATTTCCTGGCCGAGCAGCCCGATCTCAACTTCCACAACGCCGAGGTTCAGGACGCGCTGCTCAACATCACCCGCTTCTGGCTGGAGCGCGGCGTCGACGGCTTTCGGCTCGACACCATCAATTTCTACTTCCACAGCCTGGGGCTGGAGGACAACCCGCCGCTGCCGCCGGAAGAGCGCAACGACCAGACGGCGCCGGCCGTGAACCCCTACAATTACCAGGACCATATCTACGACAAGAGCCGGCCGGAGAATCTCGGTTTCCTTGAGCGCTTCCGCGCGCTGCTCGACGAATATCCGGCGCAAGCCGCCGTCGGCGAGGTCGGCGATTCGCAGCGCGGGCTGGAAGTGGTGGCCGCCTACACCGCCGACGGCAAGCGCGTTCACATGTGCTATTCCTTCGACTTCCTGGCACCGGAAAAGATCAGCGCCGCCAAGGTGCGGGCGGTACTGGAGGCCTTCGGCCGGGTCGCCAGGGACGGCTGGTCCTGCTGGGCGTTCTCCAATCATGACGTGATGCGCGTGGCCTCGCGCTGGGCCGCCAACGAAGCGGACCCGAGCGCTTATCTCAAGGTGATCTCGGCGCTGTTGATGTCGCTGCGCGGCTCGGTCTGCATCTATCAGGGCGAAGAGCTCGGCCTCGGCGAGGCGGAACTCAAATTCGAGGACCTGCAAGACCCCTACGGCATCCGTTTCTGGCCGGAATTCAAGGGCCGCGACGGCTGCCGCACGCCGATGGTGTGGGATGCGGCGGCCAAGAATGGCGGCTTCTCGACCGCCAAGCCCTGGCTGCCGGTGCCCGGCAAGCATCTGGCGCAAGCCGTGAATGTGCAGCAGGGCGATCCGAGCTCGCTGCTCGAGCATTACCGGCGCTTCCTCGCCTTCCGGCGCCAGCATTCGGCGCTGGGCAAGGGCGAAATCGACTTTATCGAAAGCGATGGCGACACCGTCGCCTTCACGCGCCGCGAAGGCAACGAGCGCATCGCCTGCGTCTTCAACCTCGCCAGCAAGCCGGCCGAAGTCGATCTCGGCAAGGGCTCGCTGCAGCCCTTGCCGGGACATGGCTTTTCGGGACAAGGTGGCACCGGGCCCATCCGCCTTGGCGGCTATGGCGCTTGGTTCGGGCGGATCGACTGAGTTGAGAACAGACAATCACTGGGAGAGGAAACCATGGCCGATGTCACGCTGAACCAGGTGAAGAAATCATACGGCAACCTCAACATTCTCCACGGCATCGACCTCGACATCAAATCGGGCGAGTTCATCGTGTTCGTCGGGCCGTCGGGCTGCGGCAAGTCGACCTTGCTGAGGTCGATCGCCGGTCTCGAGGAAATCACCTCCGGCGTGCTCCAGATCGACGGCGAAGTTGTGAACGACGTGCCGCCTTCGAAGCGGGGCATCGCCATGGTGTTCCAGTCCTATGCGCTCTATCCGCATATGACCGTTTACGACAACATGGCCTTCTCGATGAAGATCGGTAAGGAAAGCAAGGCCGAGATCGACAAGCGCGTGCGCCAGGCGGCCGAGATCCTGCAGCTCACCAAGTATCTCGACCGCCTGCCCAAGGCGATGTCGGGCGGCCAGCGCCAGCGCGTCGCCATCGGCCGTGCCATTGTGCGCAATCCGAAGGTGTTCCTGTTCGACGAGCCGCTGTCGAATCTCGATGCGGCACTGCGCGTCGCCACCCGCATCGAGATCGCCAAGCTGAAAGAATCGATGCCGAACACGACGATGATCTACGTCACGCACGACCAGGTCGAGGCGATGACGCTGGCGGACCGCATCGTGGTGCTGAAGGAAGGCGTCGTCGAGCAGGTCGGCACGCCGATGGAGCTCTACAAGCGGCCGGGCAATCTCTTCGTCGCGCAGTTCATCGGATCGCCGGCCATGAACATATTGCCGGCGAAGATCGAGAAGGCCGGCAATCCGACCGTGGTCAGCCATGTCGGCGACCGCAAGGCGACGGTGCCGATCACAACGCCCGCTTCGGCGAACGGCGCGGCGGTGAGCTTCGGCGTGCGGCCCGAGGATCTCGCGATCGCGACCGGGACGGATTACCTGTTCGAAGGCAAGGTCGATTATATCGAGCAGCTCGGCGAGGTTCAACTCGTCTATGTCGACATCGGCCGCGCCGATCTGCCGCTGGTGGCCAAACTGCCGGGAAATGTCGAGGTCAAGCGCGGCGAGACGCTGCGGCTCAATGCCGGCGCCGGGGATCTGCACATCTTCGACGCGGAGGGGCATTCCTTCACGCTGCATCGCGACGAGGCGAAGGCGGCCTGACGCTCGGTGCTGCCGTTTCGGCCATGAGGCACGGGTCGGTCCGGATAAAGAAAGAGCGGCGAGGTTTGGCCTCGCCGCTCCTTTTTCGTCAACTGCTTGCGGCTGTTAGCGGCCGAACAGATTGCGGTCGCTGCCCTGCGGGGCCGACTTGTGCACGTCATTCGACGAGTTCAGCAGCTTATAGACCGGCGAGTCGGTGCCCACCGACGAAGTGCGGATCGTGTCGACGGCAGGGGCCTGCTGGCTGGCGCCAGCCGAGCCGTAATTGTCGCTGCCTGCGAAAGCTGCGCCGGAGAGGGCCAGAACGGCCGTTGCGGCAAGAACGATCTTCTTCATTTCAATACTCCTGAATTCTTAACCTGATGTCGTTTCCAAAACTGGGGTACACTTTTGGGCGACATGCCTTGGGACGCGGCGGGTGAACCCAGCGTCTGTCTCCTGTCAGCCATGGCCCCTCATGGATCATTGCTAGGTTCGGCAGTTTAGTTGTTGCCGAAGAGGTTGTGGTCCGCGCCCTGGGTGACGGGCTTCTGAGCGGCCGCTTCCGACCTGTGGGTCGAGGCCGTGCGAGAAGTGTCGACCGCGGCGGCCGGCTGATTGGCGGCGTTGGAACCGTAGTTGTCGCTACCAGCGAAGGCGCTGCCGGAAATGGCCAGAAGGGCGGCGGCAGTGAGAACAATCTTTTTCATTTTTGGTACTCCAGTATGTTTTTTCGTCCGTCTAGCGGCGTGTCTTGGGAGTGAAAATCGCGTCGTTCGGACAGCCCCGATGTGGGTGAGCCGGCTGCCGGATTCCAATCACGAAGTTGTTTCGGCTGGCCCATGAATCCCCATCTTGAAATTGTACCAATCGCCCGCCGCGATCGGTTTTTACACTGTTGAATCAGCTGGTTATCGCATTTATCCATTTGGCTCACCAAGTGTATACGCGCGCCGATGTTCACCCCGCCTGCACGCACCGTCAACAGAAACGAACTGTTCGGTTCGATTTTAGAATCTCCTAATAGTCACTTTCCGATACCGCTTAACCATTTTGGACCTACCGGCTTGATTCGGGAGCGTTGCCGCCCACGGGTCAAAGGCGTCGGCAACTCTGGGCGCAGCCTCGTCTGAGCGTCCTTCTCTCCGATCTGGAAGGATCGCGCCGGCCGGGCGCCGAGCCTGCTCGCGCGTCAGCGTCAGCACCAGATCGAAGCCGTCGAGACGATCGTCGTCGCGGAAGTCGACCTCGTTTGCGGGCAACCGAAATCTTGTCGGCGGAGCCTGCCGAAGAGGCCGGCAGGCTCCTTGGAAGTTTTCTCAGCCGGCGGCGAAAGGCACGGCGACGAATATCTGCGCGTCGCCGCGATCGACCAGCAGCAGCACCGACTTCCTGCCGGACTTGCCGGCCTCGGCGATCGCCTGGTTCGCTTGCCTTGCGTTTTTCACCGGCGTGCGGTCGACGGCGACGATGACATCGCCGGGTTCAATGCCGGCCGCGGAGGCCGCCTTGTCCGGGTTGACGCGCTCGACCACGGCGCCGCGCTGGTTGTCGGCCAGGTTGAGCTGCTCCCGGATGTCCGGCGTGAGGTCCGTAAGGCCAAGGCCGAGCGAGGGCACGCGCAGGCCCTGTTCGGCAGATGGCTTGCCGCCTTCGTCATTCGAGGCAGTCTTCTGGTCTTCGGCATTGCGGCCGACATCGGCCGAGATCTGCATCGCCTTGCCGTTGCGCCAGACACTCAGCGTTTCCTTGCTGCCGGGGGAGACGTCGGCGACGGCGCGCGACAGATCCTTGGGATCCTTGATCTCCTGGCCGGCGAAGCCGGTGATGACGTCGCCGGTCTCGATGCCGGCCTTGGCCGCCGGCGAACCGTCGGTGACCGCCGCGACCAGCGCGCCGCCCGGATGGTCGAGGCCGATGGCGCTGGCGACGTCCTGCGTGACCGGCTGGATCTGCACGCCAAGATAGCCGTATTCGATGTCACCGCCCTTCATAAGCTTGTCGACCACTTTTTGTGCCTGGTCCGAAGGAATGGCGAAGCCGACGCCGACGCTGCCGCCATTGGGCGAATAGATCGCCGTGTTGATGCCGACCACATTGCCCTTCACGTCGACAAGCGGGCCGCCGGAATTGCCGTGGTTGATCGGCGCGTCGATCTGGATGAAATCGTCGAACGGCCCGCTGTGCAGGTCGCGGCCGCGCGCCGAGACGATGCCGGCGGTGACCGTGGTGCCGATGCCGAACGGATTGCCGATCGCCAGCACCTGGTCGCCGGTCATCAGCTTGTCGGAATCGCCCCATTTGACGGTCGGCAGCGGCTTGCTCGCCTTGACCTTGAGCACCGCCAGATCGTTCTTTGCGTCGTGGCCGACGAGCTTGGCGGGAAGCTCGGTGCCGTCGTCGAGCGTCACCTTGATCGAGGTCGCGCCGTCGATGACATGGTTGTTGGTGACGATGGTGCCATCGGACCCGACGATGAAGCCGGAGCCCAAAGCCTCCTGCCGCGGCGCCTGCTGCGGCGGCGTCTTGGGCATCGGGATGCCCTGGTCGCCGAAGAACTGCTGGAAATACTGGTCGAAGGGCGAATTGCCGTCGAAAGGCGAGCCGTCATCCGTCGCGCCGGGCTGGGCTTTCATCACGGTCATCACGGTCACGACTGCCGGCTTGGTGGTGGCGACAACCGGCGCGAACGAGCCGTTCGGGGCGGTAATGCCGGCGACCGGCGTCTGTGTCGTCGCGACCACGTTGCTCAGGCCGGCATTGCCGGGATTTTGCGCAAAGGAAACAACGACGGGGGAGATGATCAGCGCAGCGCCCAGCAGGGCCGCGACGCGATGTCTGCGAAGAATGCTAAATGGTGACATGGTCGTTTCTGTCCGGGCGAGAGTTGATCCGGCGCCGCGGACGGCTCTCTCCAAGGACGCGCCCGTCGGCGTGTCGACGGCCGGGATTGCCCGTCTCGCCATGCATGGCAGCCGGCCGGATCGACAGCCACGCATTTAGGGCGTGGAATGGTCCGAATTAGGGTTTTGGCGCGACCTTACAAAGATTTAATTCAGACAGCGCTCACGAAGCGCTCTCGGCGGCGTAGGTAGGAAGACGCGATCTCTCCCATCCTCGCGCGGCCGAAACTCGGGCCATGGCCGCCATGGCCGATACGTATCGGCAGTTCGAGCAGCCGCTGCATGGTGCGGCAATAGGCGGCGCGGTCCGAATCCGGCAGGTCGTCGATCAGCATGCCGTCATAGATGGCGTCGCCGGCGAAGAACAGGCCGTCGGCCTCATTGAACAGCGCGATCGAATCCGGCGAATGTCCGGGCAGATGCAGCACGCGGAATTTCCGGTCGCCGAGGTCGACGATGTCGCCCTCGTCGAGCATTCGCGTCAACGGTGCGGAAGGGATGCGATAGTCAGCCGCCTTCCAGCCGGGCGCCGGCAATTTGGATACCGCATCGTCGAGATTGTGGAACATGTTGGCGTAGGTGACGGCATCATCCATGCCATCGAACTCCCCCGCGCTGACCTTCGGCCCCATCCTGAGCGGGAATTCGTGCAGCGAGCCGACATGGTCGAGATGGATGTGGGTGGCGACGACGATCAGCGGCTTGCCGGCCGGGGTGTCGATCTCGGGCGCCAGCGGGCAGATGCCCATGCCGGTGTCGACCAGCAGGTCGGCGTCCCGGCCCTTGAAATGCCAAATATTGGCGCGCACGAAATCGTGCACGAATGGCTCGGTCAGCATCGTCGTTCTGGCATCGACAACGGATTTGCCGAACCAGTCGCCCACCACAAGGTCGCCCATCAGACGAACGGCTTTCCGACCTTGTATTTTTCCGGCACCAGCCGTTTCAGATAGGCCATGCCGGCCTCGGACAACTGGTTGACGTCCGGCTTCATGAAATTGTCCGGCATGTGGCGGGTCTTGCCGGCCACCGCCTCGAGCGGCACCTTCTTCAGCACGGTCTTGGTGCCGTCATATTGCAGCGCCACCGAGCCGCCACCCTCCTCGGCAACGGCGACCGCGAACGCGCCGGCTTCGAAGGCTTCCTTGGCGTCCACGGGGCTGATCGCCCCGACATAGCCGCGCGGCATATAGCCCAGGGCATCGACGCGCGCCCGCTTGCCCGGCAGGCCTTCCGCCAAAGCGCGTTCGAGCGCCGCCGGCAGATCGCTGCCCGACAATTTGACGTTGCCGTGCTGGTCGCGCTCGAGCTTTTCCGGCGGCACCAGGCTCTCGACCAACGCCTTGCCGTCGGCGGTGCTGACGCCTTCCGAGACGGCGACGATGCAGCGCTTGTGGCGGTCGAGCGTCTTGCGGACATCATCGATGAAACGCTCGGCGGAGAAGGCGCGCTCCGGTACATAGACCAGATGCGGACCGCTATCCGGATCAAGCTGCCAGGCGGCGGCCGCGGCAGTCAGGAAGCCGGCGTGCCGGCCCATGACGATGCCGACATAAATGCCGGGCAACGCGCGGAAATCCAAATCGACCGACAGGAAAGCGCCGGCGACGAATTCGGCCGCCGAGATGAAGCCCGGCGTATGGTCGTTCTCCTCGAGATCGTTGTCGATGGTTTTCGGCGCATGCACGAAGGCCATTGCGCCGCCGGCGGCGTCGGTCAGGATCTGCTGGGTGCCCGAAGTGTCGTTGCCGCCGATATAGATGAAGGCATCGGCGCCGGCCTTCTTGAGGCCGTTGAGGATGACCTCGCAATACGCCGCGTCTGGCTTGTCGCGGGTCGAGCCAAGGGCGGCGCTCGGGGTGCCGGCGATCAGCCGCAGCCGATCTTCGGGGATGGCTGAGAGGTCGACATAGTTGCCGTCGCGGATGCCGCGCACGCCATGGATCGAGCCGAGCACCTTGGCGCCGGGATGCCGCTTGCGGATCTCCAGCGTGGCGCCGACGACCGTCTGATTGATGACGGCGGTCGGGCCGCCGCCCTGCGCGATGACAAAGGTTCCGGCCATGATCGTTCTCTCCCGAGGCGAAGCTTTTCAGAGCACCTTCGCCTGTCTTGCGGCATCACGCAACGGGAGAAAGGAGGCGCATGATCCCGAAAAAATAGCGACCGTGCTGACCGCCGAAAAAATCAGACGACGACGACTGGGTTCTTCTTCGATACCCTGTTGTAGAGGTCGATGATGTCTTGGTTGATCAGCCGCACGCAGCCCGACGACATCGCTTGGCCGATGGTCCACCATTCGGGCGAGCCGTGGATGCGGTAACCGGTGTCCTTGCCGTTCTGGTAGATGTAAAGCGCGCGGGCGCCCAGCGGATTGGTCAGGCCGCCGGGCTGGCCGCCCTGCCATTTCACCAGTTCCGGCTTGCGCTTGACCATCTCCGGCGGCGGCGTCCAGACCGGCCATTCCTTGCCGTACTGGATGTTGGCGCGGCCCGACCAGCGGAAGCCGTCCTTACCGATGCCGACGCCGTAGCGGATGGCGTCGCCGCCGGGCTGGACGAGATAAAGCATGCGCTCCTGCAAAAGCACGACGATGGTGCCGGGCGCTTCGCCGGTCTTGTCGACGACGATCTGGCGACGGAACTCTGGCTTGACCTTCTGGTAGGGCACCGCCGGGACCTGGAAGCCGTTGTCGGTCAAGGCAGCATACATCACGTCGGGACCGGTGATGTTCTTGTCGACGCTGATCGCCGGTCGGATCGGCACCGATCCGGTGGTGGTGTCGTCGATCTGCAATTGCGGCAGGTCGAGCGTGTCGGTGGTGCTGCAGCCGGCCATGCCGAGCAGCGCCATGGCGCCCATGCCTGAAAGCATGGCGCGGCGGGAAAGCGGAACTTCGGTTTCGACGGTTTCGCCGCTCGAAGGCGGCGTCAGACTTTGCGGCAATTCGCGCATACACCAAACCCTACGCTGTCGGCGGGAAGCACGGTCCGGCCGAATGGCTGCAATTTTCGTCAGTCATGGTTGAAAAAGGGTGAAAGAACTTTGCCCGCACTTAACCCTGACAGGGCGTTATCCGGGCCAGGCGACAGGGCAGGCCGGCGCCGAAGATTTTCTCCAACGCCTCTTTACAATCTCGCATACCCCAGGATTTATCCTGTTCTTTGCGCTCAAGGAGTAGGGAAAATGTCCTTCGAAAACTGGGCTGCCTTTGCCGCTGCCTCCGCCATCCTCCTCGTCATCCCGGGCCCGACGATCCTCTTGGTCGTCTCCTATGCGCTCGGCCAGGGCTGGCGTACGGCGCTGCCGATGGCAGTCGGCGTCGCGCTCGGCGATTTCACCGCCATGACGCTTTCGATGCTCGGCATCGGCGCGTTGCTTGCGGCTTCGGCCACTGTGTTCACCGTGCTCAAGGTGATCGGCGCCGGCTACCTCATCTATCTCGGCATAAAACTGTTCCGCGCCGGCGGCGCGCTGAAGGCCGAACCGCGCACCGACGCCCTGTCGGCGGCAAGGATGATGGCGCATGCCTGGCTGGTCACGGCGCTCAACCCGAAGAGCATCACGTTCTTCGTCGCCTTCCTGCCGCAGTTTCTCGACCGGCATGCCGATTTCTGGACGCAGATGCTGATCTTCGAAGCGACCTTCCTGGCGCTCGCATTCAGCAATGCCTTCGGCTATGCGCTGATTGCTTCGCGAGCGCGCGCCATCGTGCGCAACCCAAGGGCGATCCGTATCTTCAACCGCACCGGCGGGACATTGCTTGTCGGCGCCGGCATCGCCACGGTGGCGATGCGTTCGGGGAATTGAGGAGAAGTCCGGTTCGACACAGTCGAAGCCCTCGCCGGTTGGCGGTCCGACGGTCGATGTTCTAGGATTGCATCGGTCCGACCGGACGAATAGGCATCAAAGGACGCGGCTATGGCGCTGAAGGACGCATTCGGCCTGACGCACTCGGGCGCGACCGAAGCCGGGCTTTCGTCCTACGCCAGAGCCGTCCGTGAGCTGCAGTGCTTCATCGGCGACCCGGTCGGCTCCATCGATAGCGCGATCGCCGATGAGCCCAGCTTCGTGATGGCGCATGTGTTCAAGGGTTATCTGTTCGGCCTCGCCACCGAGCGGGAGGCGATGGCGATTGCGCAAACCTGCCATGCGGCGGCGCTGCCGCTCGCCGGCACCGCGCGCGAGCGCGCGCATGTCGCGGCGCTCGGCCATCTTGCCAGCGGCCGCTGGCATGACGCCGCCCGCATCCTCGAGGACGTCGCCATCGACAACCCGCTCGATGCGGTGGCGCTGCAGGTTGGCCACCAGATCGACTTCTTCATCGGCAATGCGCGCATGCTGCGCGACCGCATCGGTCGGGCGTTGCCGGCTTGGGAGAAGGACATGCCGGGCTACCATGCCGTTCTCGGCATGCAGGCTTTCGGGCTGGAGGAAATGGGCGACTATGCGCGCGCCGAAGCCTTCGGCCGGCAGGCCATCGAGATCGAGCCGCGCGACGGCTGGGCGCAGCACGCGGTCGCGCATGTCATGGAAATGCAAAGCCGGCAAAGGGAGGGCATCGCCTGGATGCGCGCCAATCCGGAGGCGTGGACGAAGGACAGCTTCCTCAAGATCCATAATTGGTGGCATCTGGCGCTGTTCCACTACGATCTCGGCGAGACAAACGAGGTGCTCCAGCTCTATGACGGGCCGATCTACGGCGACCGCTCGACGCTGGCGCTCAACATGGTCGACGCCTCGGCGATCCTGTGGCGACTTTATCTCCACGGCGTCGATGTCGGCGACCGCTGGGCGGCGCTTGCGGCGAACTGGGCGCCAAAGGCGGCCGCCGGCAATTACGCCTTCAACGATGCGCATGCGATGATGGCCTTTGTCGGCGCCGGGCTGCACGCGCCGGCCCAGACCCTGCTCGAAGCGCAGCGCGAAGCAATGCGCGGCGATGACGATAACGCCGCATTCACGCGCGACGTCGGCCACCCTCTAACCTTGGCGATCAAAGCATTCGGCGAGGGCAACTACGGAGAAGTGGTGCGCCTGATCCGGCCAATCCGCTGGATCGCGCACCGCTTCGGTGGCAGCCATGCACAACGCGACGTGATCGACCTGATGCTGATCGAGGCGGCGCTGCGTGCCGGTGACAGCGCGCTGGCGCGGGCGCTGACCGCCGAGCGTCAGCTGGCGCGGCCGGACAGCCCGCTGTCGGCGCTGTTCTCGCGCCGCGCGGCCGATTTGTCAGAGAATTGACCGGAGGCGGATCTTGGCTTAAGAACTGGCCAAGCCAGATTTTTTCGAGACCCGAAAAAATTAATGGCATCGGGAGGAAATCATGTATCTCGGCCTCGACCTGGGCACCTCGGGCGTCAAGGCGCTCCTGATCGATGATCGCCAGACGGTCGTCGGGTCCGGCCACGGCTCGCTGGACGTCTCGCGGCCGCATGCCGGCTGGTCCGAACAGAATCCGGCGCACTGGATCGAAGCCTGCCAGACAGCGATTGCCGAGCTCAAGACTTCCCATCCCAAGGAGCTTGCAGCGGTCAAGGGTATCGGCCTCTCCGGCCAGATGCATGGCGCGACCCTGCTCGACGCCTCGGACAAGGTGCTGCGTCCCTGCATCCTTTGGAACGACACCCGCAGCCATGTCGAGGCAGCGGCGCTCGACGCCGACCCGCGTTTCCGCAAGCTCACCGGCAACATCGTCTTCCCGGGCTTCACGGCGCCGAAGCTGGTGTGGGTGAAGGACAACGAGCCCAGTGTTTTTGCCGCTGTCGCCAAGGTGCTCCTGCCCAAGGACTATCTGCGGCTCTGGCTGACCGGCGAGCATATTTCGGAGATGTCGGATTCGGCGGGCACATCCTGGCTCGACGTCGGCAAGCGGCAGTGGTCCTCCGAACTGCTCGCCGCGACAACGCTCGACGAGAAGCATATGCCGTCGCTGGTCGAAGGCACGGCGAAGGCCGGCGGCTTGCGCGGCGAGCTTGCCTCGAAATGGGGTATTGCTTCAGGCATTCCGGTCGCCGGCGGCGCCGGCGACAATGCGGCCTCGGCCTGCGGCATGGGCACCGTGGGCGCCGGCCACGCCTTCGTGTCGCTCGGCACGTCGGGGGTGCTGTTTGCCGCCAACGCCTCCTATCTGCCCAATCCGGAAAGCGCGGTGCACACCTTCTGCCACGCGCTGCCCAACACCTGGCACCAGATGGGGGTCATCCTGTCGGCCACCGATTCGCTCAACTGGCTGTCGAAGATCACCGGCAAAGGCGCCGGCGACCTGACCGGCGAGCTCGGCGACAAGCTCAAGGCGCCGACAGGCATCGCTTTCCTGCCTTATCTCTCCGGCGAGCGCACGCCGCATAATGATGCGGCCATTCGTGGTTCCTTCACCGGCCTCGCGCATCAATCGAGCCGCGCCGTGCTGACCCAGGCCGTGCTCGAAGGCGTGGCGTTTGCCTTCCGCGACAGCCTCGAGGCGCTGGAAACGGCGGGCACGACCCTGACCAGGGTGACGGCGATCGGCGGCGGCTCTCGCTCGCGCTACTGGCTGAAGGCGATCGCCACCGCGTTGCAGCTGCCGGTCGACATCCCGGCCGACGGCGATTTCGGCGCCGCCTTCGGCGCGGCGCGTCTCGGGCTGATCGCCGCGACCGGCGCCGATCCGCTTGCCGTTTGCACCGCGCCGGCGACCGATGCGACGATCGAACCGGATGCCGGGCTTGGTGGGGCGTATGCAGATGCTTATCAACGCTATCGTGCGCTCTATCCGGCGATCAGGAGCGCAACCGCGCGAGCGGGCGCGAGCTAGTCGCATGAGTTGGCGCGAGGCACCCCCCTCTGCCCTGCCGGGCATCTCCCCCTCAAGGGGGGAGATCAGCAGCTTCGGCGCCGCTGCGCTTCTTTCAATGCTGGCGACTGGCGAAGGTCCGCATGACAGTCAATCTCCCTCCTTGCGGGGGAGATGGCCGGCAGGCCACAGGAGGGTGCCTCGCGCCTCCCTTACCCGGTTAGCCTCGCTGCGCCGGCACCTTGTCGAGGAAGCCGGTGACGCTCTTCAGGCGGCCGTTCTCGACGACGCAAATATCGGTGCCTTCGATGACGGATTCTGCGCCTTCGGGGCCCAGATTCCACGAAAAGCGGATGCGGTCGGCAAAACCGTCCGGCTCACCCTTCAGGGAGAAGCGGAAGCCGGCGAATTGCTGCTGCACGCCGTCGATCAGCGCGGCGAGGCCGTCGTGGCCGTCGCCTTGCATGATCGGGTCGCGATAGCTGACGTCGCTGGTGAAGACGGCCTCGAGCAGGGCCTTGCGGCGCGCCGCATCGCTCTCGTTCCAGGCGGTGATGTAGTTGCGGGCGATTGTGTTGAGGTCGGTCATGGTCTTCATCCTTCATTGGATCGTTTCGACATGACCCTTTTGGACCCACGGAAGCGCCAAACCAATTACGCCTGAGGTAATCGGCGAAAGCAGTTGGAGAGGAAGGAAACCATGAGCAGCGGATTTTTCGGCAATATCAAGACCATCAAGTATGAAGGGCCGGATTCGACCAATCCACTGGCCTACCGATATTACAACCCGGACGAAGTGGTGGGTGGCAAGCGGCTGGAGGACCATCTGCGCTTCGCCGTCGCCTATTGGCATTCCTTCGCCTGGCAGGGCGGCGACCCGTTCGGCGGCCAAACCTTCGACCGCCCCTGGTTCGCCAGGCCCGGGGGCATCGACACGATGGAACTGGCGAAACTGAAGGCCGACGTCGCCTTCGAGCTGTTCTCGCTGCTCGGCGTCCCCTATTTCTGCTTCCACGACGCCGACGTTCGCCCGGAAGGCAAGGATTTCTCCGAAAGCGCGGCGCGCCTCGACGAGATCGCCGATTATTTTTCGGCCAAGATGAACCAGACCGGCGTCAAGCTGCTCTGGGGCACGGCGAATCTTTTCTCGCATCGGCGCTTCATGGCGGGCGCCGCCACCAATCCCGATCCGGACGTGTTCGCCTATGCGGCGGCGACGGTGAAGAAATGCATCGACGTGACCAAGAAGCTGAAGGGCGAGAACTATGTGCTGTGGGGCGGGCGCGAAGGCTATGAGACGCTGCTCAACACCGACCTCGCGCGAGAGCAAGAGCAGGCCGGCCGCTTCCTCAACCTCGTCGTGGATTACAAATACAAAATAGGTTTCGAGGGCACGATCCTGATCGAGCCGAAACCGCAGGAGCCGACCAAGCACCAATACGACTACGATGTCGCCACCGTCTACGGCTTCCTGAAGCGGTTCGGGCTGGAGAAGGAGGTGAAGGTCAACATCGAGCAGGGCCATGCGATCCTTGCCGGCCACTCCTTCGAGCATGAGCTGGCCTTGGCCAACGCGCTCGGCATCTTCGGTTCGATCGACATGAACCGCAACGACTATCAGTCCGGCTGGGACACCGACCAGTTCCCCAACAATGTGCCGGAGATGGCTTTGGCCTATTACCAGATCCTGCAGGGCGGCGGCTTCAAGACCGGCGGCACCAATTTCGACGCCAAGCTGCGCCGCCAGTCGCTCGACCCGGAGGATCTGCTGATCGGCCATATCGGCGGCATGGACGCCTGCGCGCGCGGGCTCAAGGCGGCGGCCAGGATGATCGAAGACAAGGCGCTGTCGGGTCCGCTTAACGAACGCTATGCCGGCTGGAACACGGCCGAAGGCAAGGCGATGCTTTCCGGCAAGCGTACGCTGGAGGAGATCGCCGAACGCGTGGTGACGGAGAACATCGAGCCGCAGCCGCGCTCCGGCCGGCAGGAGCTCCTTGAAAACATCGTCAACCGCTACGTCTGAGGCTTTCCTGCGGCGCCCGAATCGAGCGCCGCAGAGCTGAAATTGCATTCCATGCGGGGTGAACCTACACGACAAGGTTTTGCCCCGCGCTGCCTCTCAATCGCCGCGCTCTTGCCTTCAAACAGCCGTCACGAATCGCGTATATTGTCGACATCCGGCGGGAAGGAAAGAAGGAGGCGAAACGTATGCAGCACGAACGCGAAATCGACGCCCTGCTCTCTTCCGGCGAGGCTGGTTCGATCATCGATCGGCTGATGGCGCTGCCGCATCCGAAGGATGGCGCCGGCGAAGCAAATGAATGGGATCGCGCGGTCGCCGCGCGGTTGGAAACGGCGCTGGCCAAGAGCATGCGCTCGCGCATTGTGCGCGAAGGCCGCGACGCCGCCTGATTCTTCGGCCCCTGTGTCCGAGGGCGTATTTTCGGCAGTTTGACGAACGGAGACTGTTTCTCCATCCTGCACCGATGATACGCGCGGTGCTGCTCGATCTCGCGGGTGTCGTCTATGATGGCGACACCTCGATCGCAGGCGCTGTGGCTGCGGTCGAGCGTTTGCGCAAGGCCGGACTGCCGCTCCGCTTCGTCAGCAACACGACACGTTCGCCGCGCCATAAAATCATCGCGCAGCTCGCCGCGCTGGGCGTCGAAGTCAGGGATGAAGAATTGCTGACGCCGGCGCGCGCCGCAGTCGAATGGCTGCGAAGGCATGGCCGCCAACCTCACCTGCTCGTCCATCCCAACCTCGAACCCGAGTTTACCGGTTCGGAGGGCGGCAAGAGCCGCGCTGTCGTCGTCGGCGACGCCGGCGAGGCCTTCGACTATGCCGGCCTAAACCGAGCGTTCCGCGAACTGGTTGCCGGCGCCGATTTTCTCGCTTTGGCCACCAACCGCACCTTCAAGGACGCAGACGGCCAGCTCAGCCTCGACGCCGGCGCCTTCGTGGCAGCGCTCGAATTCGCCTGCGGGCGAAGCCCTGTCGTGCTCGGCAAGCCGTCGCCCGATTTCTTCCTCTCGGCGCTTGCCGGCTTGAATTGCCCGCAGACCGACGCGATGATGGTCGGCGACGACGCGGAAAGCGATGTCGCCGGCGCGCTCAGCGCCGGGCTCGGCGCGGCGCTGCTCGTACGCACCGGCAAGTATCGCCCCGGTGACGAGACACGCTTCGACCCGGCGCCCACGGCGCTGGTCGACGACCTCAGCGCGGCGGTGGACTGGATCCTCAGCCGCGCCGCAGCCTGACCGGCGCTTCGCCGAACGCGCGGGAAAACGCCCTGGAAAACGCCGCGGCTGATGAAAAACCCGTACGCCCGGCAATGTCGGCCATGGCGATGCGCGTGTCGACCACCAGACGTCGGGCGGCGGCGAGCCGCAGCCGCAGATAGTAGGCGCCCGGCGTCTCGCCGATGGACTTGCGGAAGATGCTCTCGAGTGTGCGCGCCGTGACGCCGGCGCGCTTGGCCACGGCATCGATGGTCAGCGGCTCATCGACATGCGCTTCCATCAGTCGGATCGCCTGCGCCAGGCGCGGATCGTAGCCGTCGAGCCGGCCGAGCGAGACCAGCGGCTGGGCGTCGGTCGCCGCGCGCGTCTGATCGTAGATGAAGACGCTCGCCACATCGAGCGCGGCCGCCATGCCGAGCCGGGTGCGGACCAGATGCAGCATCAGGTCGAAGGTGGGCGAGGCACCGCCCGAGGTGAAGACCGGCCCGTCGATGACATAGCGGTCGGGGCGCACATCGACGCCCGGAAAGGCGGCGGAGAAATCCTCCATGTCTTCCCAATGCGTGGTGGCGCTGCGGCCTTCGAGCAGGCCGGCGCGCGCCACCAGCCAGGTGCCGGCCTCGACGCCGCCGCAGGCGCGGGCCGCACGCGCCGCGCGGCGCAACCCGGCAAGCAACGCCGACGTCGCATAGTTCTGCGTGCCGAAGCCGGCGACGACGACCAGCATGTCGGTCGCTTCGGCGGCATCGAAGCAGCCGCCGACGGCGACCGGCAAGCCGCAGGTCGTCACCGGCGCCTCTCCGGTGAGCGAGACCAGCTTGAAGTCGAACAAAGTCTCGCCGGAAATGCGGTTGGCGGCGCGCAGCGGGTCGACCGCCGAGGCCACGCACATGATCGACGAGCCCGAGAACACCAGAAACGTCACCTTGAGGGTTTCCCGCTCGGCGCGAAAGATCGTCGGCTTTTCGCTTTTAGTCATGGCGCCTTCGTAAAACGCAAAACAGTTTCCGGCAAGTCGGTCATGCTTGGCCAGCTTCGGCGCAGGTCGTCATAGCAAAGCCGGTTTCCGGCTTCATCAATGGCTGATCGAATTTGGGAGGAAAGACGATGCCGCTCGCGATGAACCGTGAGGTTTTCATTACCTGTGCCGTGACCGGTTCCGGCGGGACGCAGGACCGCAGCCCGAACGTGCCGCGCTCGCCCAAGCAGATCGCCGATTCGGCGATCGAGGCCGCCAAGGCGGGTGCTGCGATCGTCCATTGCCATGTGCGCGACCCCGAGACCGGCAAGCCGAGGCGCGACGTCCATCTCTACCGCGAGGTCACCGAGCGCATCCGCGAGGCGAACGTGGATGTGGTGCTGAACCTCACCGCCGGCATGGGCGGCGACATGGTGTTCGGCTCGCCGGAAGCGCCGCTGCCGCTCAACGAGAAGGGCACCGACATGGGCGGCGCCACCAACCGCATGGAGCATGTGCGCCAGTGCCTGCCGGAGATCTGCACGCTTGATTGCGGCACGATGAACTTCGCCGAAGCCGACTATGTGATGACCAACACGCCCGGCATGCTGCGCGCCATGGGCGGCATGATGACGGCGCTCGGCGTGAAGCCCGAGATCGAGGCTTTCGATACCGGGCATCTGTGGTTCGCCAAGCAGCTGGTCGAGGAACAGGTGCTGAAGCCGGATGCGCTGGTGCAGCTGTGCATGGGTGTGCCTTGGGGCGCGCCGGACGACCTCAACACCTTCATGGCGATGGTCAACAACGTGCCGTCGACCTGGAACTGGTCGGCCTTCTCGATCGGCCGCAACCAAATGGCCTATGTCGCGGCGGCGGTGCTGGCCGGCGGCAATGTCCGTGTCGGGCTGGAAGACAATCTGTGGCTGGACAAGGGCGTGCTGGCGACCAATGCGCAGCTCGTCGAGCGCGCGGTGAGCATCGTCTCCAATCTCGGTGCGCGCGTGCTCGGACCGGAGGAAGTGCGCAAGAAGCTTAACCTCACCAAGCGGGCTCCGATCGCGGCATGAGCATGACCCCGAAAAGTGGGAACCGGTTTTTGCTTCGCTGACCTGCGGTTCGGAAAAGATCATGCTCAAACAACATTGAAAAGCGGGAGGTCGAGATGGCTACCGTCAAATTCACCGCGATGAAGGACGGCGACAAGGAAGACTATGAATTCCTGACCGCCCACGAGATCGACTATGCCGCCAGGACGGGGGATCGGCTGCTTTCCGCGCTGGTGCAGCTGGACGAAGGTTTGTCCGGCTATAAGATCACCCGGCTCGGCCATTCGCTGCAGGCGGCGACGCGCGCCTGGCGCGACGGCGCCGACACTGACTGGATCGTCTCCGCGCTGCTGCACGACATCGGCGACATATACGCGCCCTACAATCATGACGAATATGCCGCCACCATCCTGAAGCCGTTCGTGCGCGAGCAATGCACCTGGGTTGTCGAAAAGCACGGCGACTTCCAGCGCCTCTATTACGCGCATCATTTGGGCGGCAACCAGCATGCCCACGATCGCTTCGCCGGCCATCTCTATTTCGACGATTGCGACCGGTTCTGCGAGCGCTGGGACCAGTCGAGCTTCGATCCCGACTACGAGACGCTGCCGATCGAGTTCTTCCGGCCCCTCGTGCTCGAAGTCTTCGCGCGCAAAGCTTACGACCCGGCCGTGATCCGCGCCGGCGAGCGCGTGCCGCTTTCCGATCCCGAAACAGCCAAGACCAGAACCGGAGCCTGACCATGAGCATCATCAACAAGGCGGCCGCCATCGGCGGCGGCGTCATCGGCGCCGGCTGGGTGGCGCGCCTGCTCTTGAACGGCATCGATGTCTCGATCTTCGATCCCGATCCCGAGGCGTCGCGCAAAGTCGGCGAGGTGATGAAGGGCGCACGCCGCGCTTACAAGCAGATGCTGCCCGGCGGCCTGCCCAAGGAAGGCAAGCTCACCTTCGCCAAGACGATCGGCGAGGCGGTAGCGGATGCCGACTTCATCCAGGAGAGCGTGCCGGAGCGGCTCGACCTCAAGCACAAAGTGCTGGCCGAGATCGACGCCCATGCGCCGGCCAACTCCATAATCGGCTCCTCGACCTCTGGCATCAAGCCGACTGACATGCAGGTGGCGATGAAGAAGCACCCGGAGCGGCTGGTCGTCGGGCACCCGTTCAACCCGGTCTATCTTCTGCCGCTGGTCGAGATCGTCGGCGGCCACCAGACTTTTCCCGAGGCGATCGAGGTCGCCAAGGAGATCTACGCCTCGATCGGCATGAAGCCGGTGGTGGTGCGCAAGGAAATCGAGGCCTTCGTCGGCGATCGCCTCCTGGAGGCCGCGTGGCGCGAGGCGCTGTGGCTGGTCAAGGACGGCATCTGCACCGTCGAGGAACTCGACGATATCATGCGCTATTCCTTCGGCCTGCGCTGGGCTCAAATGGGCATGTTCCAGGTCTACCGCGTCGCCGGCGGCGAAGCCGGCATGCGCCACTTCATGGCGCAGTTCGGACCTTGCCTGAAATGGCCGTGGACCAAGCTGATGGACGTGCCGGAGTTCAACGACGAGCTGGTCGACCTGATCGCCACGCAGTCGGACGAGCAGGCAAACGGCCTCTCGATCCGCGAGCTTGAAAAGATCCGCGACGACAATCTGGTCGCCATCATGGATGCGCTGTCGAAGCAGAACAAGGGCAAGGGCTGGGGCGCCGGCGCGCTTCACAAGGACTATACCAGGCAGTTGGCCAAGCTGGCGGCGAAGCCGGCCGCCAAGGCAGGCGACAAAGCAAAAGCCGCCAAGCCGGCGAAGAAGATGGCGAAGCCCGCAAAGGCCGAGAAGCCCACGAAGGCCGACAAGGCGAAAACAAGCAAGAAGAAGGGCTGAGGCGATGCATTTCGGTCTTTCGGAAGAACAAAAACTGATCGTCGAGACGACGCGTGCCTTTGTCGAGAACGAGCTTTACCCGCATGAGCGCGAGGTGGAACGCACCGGCGAACTGCGCCGCGAGCTGATCGACGAATTGAAGGCGAAGGCGATCGCGGCCGGGCTCTACGCCGCCAACATGCCGGCCGATGTCGGCGGCGCCGGCCTCGATACGGTGAGCTGGCTGCTCTACGAGAAGGAGCTTGGCCGCGCCAATTACGCGCTGCACTGGACCTGCGTGGCGCGCCCGTCCAACATCCTGCTCGCCGGCACGCCGGAGCAGCGTGAAAAATATCTCTTCCCCTGCATCCGCGGCGAAAAGTGGGACTGCCTGGCGATGACCGAGCCCGGCGCCGGCTCCGACCTGCGCGGCATGAAGGCGACCGCGGTCCAGCACGGCTCGGACTGGGTGCTCAACGGCACCAAGCACTTCATCAGCCACGCCGACATCGCCGACTTTGCCATCGTATTCATGGCTTCGGGCGAAGAGGATTCGCCGCGCGGCAAGCGCAAGAAGATCACCGCCTTCTTCGTCGACAAGGGCACCAAGGGTTTCACGGTGCGCGACGGCTACCGCAACGTCTCGCATCGCGGCTACACCAACTCGATCCTCGAATTCGACGACTGCCGGCTGCCGGCTTCCCAGGTGCTCGGCGAAGTGCACAAGGGCTTCGAGGTGGCGAATTCATGGCTCGGCGCCACGCGCCTGCAGGTCGGCGCCACCTGCCTCGGCCGCGCAGAGCGCGCGCTTTCGCATGCCATCGAATATGCCGCGCAGCGCCAGCAGTTCGGCCAGCAGATCGGCAAGTTCCAGGGTGTGTCGTTCAAGCTCGCCGATATGGCGACGGAGTTGAAGGCCGCTGACCTGATGGTGTTCGAAGCCGGCTGGAAGTACGATCAGGGCACCGTCACCGATCAGGACATGGCGATGGCCAAGCTGAAGGCTACCGAGATGCTGGCTTTCGTCGCCGACGAGGCGATCCAGATCCATGGCGGCATGGGGCTGATGGACGATCTGCCGCTGGAGCGCATCTGGCGCGACGCGCGCGTCGAGCGCATCTGGGAAGGCACTTCGGAGATTCAGCGACATATTATTTCGCGGGCGTTGCTGCGCCCGTTCGGGGCTTAGAGCATGATCCGCCAAAACCGGGATCCGGTTTTGGCAACGATCGTGCTCAAATGAAAAGATGACCATGCATAAACTCGAACGTCTCCTGCGCCCGAAATCGATCGCCGTGTTCGGCGGGGCGCAGGCCGCCGCCGTCGTCGCGCAATCAATCAAGATGGGCTTTGCCGGCGAAATCTGGCCGGTGCACCCGACTAAAGACGAGGTCGCAGGCCGCAAGGCCTACCGTTCCGTCGCCGACTTGCCCGGCGCGCCGGACGCCGCCTTTGTTGGGGTCAACCGGCATCTCACCATCGAAGTGGTCAAGGCATTGGCCGAGCGCGGCGCCGGCGGCGCCGTCTGCTTTGCCGCCGGCTTCCTCGAGACCGAGGCCTATGACGAGGACGGCGAGCGGCTGCAGGCCGAGCTGGTCGCCGCCGCGGGTGAGATGCCGATCATCGGCCCGAACTGCTATGGCCTGATCAACTATGCCGACGGCGCGCTTTTGTGGCCCGATCAGCATGGCGGGATCAGACTGGCCGAGGGCGGCAAGGGCGTCGCCATCATCACTCAATCGTCCAACATCGCCATCAACATGACGATGCAGAAGCGCGGTCTGCCGATCGCGTTCCTGATGACGGCCGGCAACCAGGCGCAGACCGGCCTTTCCGAAATGGCGCTCGGTCTGATCGAGGACGAGCGCGTCACGTCGCTTGGCCTGCATATCGAGGCCTTCGATTCCGTGGCCGGCTTCGAGCGATTGGCGGCGAGAGCCCGCGAGCTGAAGAAGCCGATCATCGCCATGAAGGTCGGCCGCTCGGAACAGGCGCGGCAGGCGACGGTTTCCCATACCGCGTCGCTTGCCGGTTCGGATGCCGCCTCGGGCGCGTTCCTGAAGCGGCTGGGCATCGCGCGCGTCGATTCCATACCGGCCTTCATCGAGGCGTTGAAGCTCTTGCACATCACCGGGCCGCTGCCCGGCTACAGACTGTCGTCGATGAGCTGCTCGGGCGGCGAAGCCTCCGTGATGGCCGACAGCGCGGAAGGACGCTGGGTGCATTTCCCGACGCTAAGCGCCGAGCATCGCGCGCATGTCAAATCGACGCTCGGGCCGCTGGTCGCGGTCGCCAATCCGCTCGACTACCACACCTTCATCTGGAACAACGAGCCGGCGATGACGGCCACCTTCACTGCCATGGTGTCGGGCGGCTTCGACCTCAACATGCTGGTGCTCGACTTCCCGCGCCCCGACCGCTGCTCGGACACCGACTGGTGGGCGACGCTGCGTGCCTTCGAGGCGGCGCTGAAGACCAACAGGGCGCAGGGCGCGATCGTCTCCTCGCTGCCGGAAAACCTGCCGGAGGAATATACCGCCGGGCTGATGGCGCGCGGCATGGTGCCCTTGTTCGGCATTTCGGAAGCGATGGACGCCGCCCAGGCCGCCGCCTTCATCGGCTGGGCCTGGCGCGAGCCGCAGGCGCAGCCGGTCGACACCACGGCGGCGGGCGCTTCCGACGGCGACCACGTCACGCCGGACGAAGCCGAGGCCAAAGCGCGTCTGATCGAGGCCGGGCTGCCGGTGCCGAAGGGCGAGCGAGCCTCGAACGCGGTCGAGGCGGTGATTGCGTCCATGGCGCTTGGTTTCCCGGTGGCGCTGAAGACGCTCGGCGTGACGCACAAGTCGGAGGTCGGCGCCGTGCGGCTGAACCTCAAGGACGCCGAATCCGTCAGCAATGCCGCGCATGACCTGTTGCCGCTTGGCACCGGGCTCTATGCCGAGCGCATGGTGCGCGACGGCGTCGCCGAACTGATCGTCGGCTTCACCCGCGATCCGATGTTCGGCGCGGTGATGACGCTCGGCACCGGCGGCGTGTTGGTCGAGCTGCTGCGCGACAGCGTGACCCTGATGCTGCCAGCGACGCGCGACGACATCGAGGCGGCGCTGCGTGGCCTGAAGCTCTATCCGTTGCTGGAGGGCTATCGCGGCCGGCCCAAGGCCGACGTCCAGGCCGCCATCGACGCCATCGCCGGCATTGCCGACTTCGTGCAGAAGAATGAAGGCGAAATCGAAGAGCTCGACATCAACCCGCTGATCGTCTGCGCCGAAGGCAAGGGCGCCTGGATCGCCGACGCACTGCTGGTGCTTGGAGAAAAGAAGAATGGCTGACGTCATCACCACTCGCCGCGAAGGCACGATCCTGGAAGTCACGCTCGACCGGCCCAAGGCCAATGCCATCGACCTCAAGACCTCACGGCTGATGGGCGAGACTTTCAAGGCGTTCCGCGACGATCCCGGCTTGCGCGTCGCCATCGTCAAGACGGCCGGAGACAAGTTCTTCTGCGCCGGCTGGGACCTGAAGGCGGCTGCGGCCGGCGACGCGGTCGACGGCGACTACGGCGTCGGCGGCTTTGCCGGGCTGCAGGAACTGCGCGACTTGAACAAGCCGGTGATAGCTTGCGTCAACGGCATGGCGGTGGGCGGCGGCTTCGAGCTGGCGCTGTCCTGCGACCTGATCTACGCCTCTGACCATTCTTCCTTCGCGCTGCCCGAGATCCGCGCCGGCACGCTGGCCGACGCCGCGACGATCAAGCTGCCGAAACGCATTCCCTACCATATCGCCATGGACCTTCTACTCACCGGCCGTTGGATGGATGTGGCGGAAGCGCATCGCTGGGGCCTGGTCAACGAGGTGCTGCCCAAGGAGAAGCTGGAGGACCGCGTCTGGGAAATCGCGCGGCTTTTGGCCAGCGGCCCGCCGCTGGTCTTCGCCGCGATCAAGGAGACGGCGCGCGTGGCCGAGGCGCTGACCTTCCAGGAGGCCATGAACAAGGTGACGCGCAGGCAACTGCCGACGGTCGATATCCTCTACGGCTCGGAGGACAATATGGAAGGCTTCCGCGCCTTTGCGGAGAAGCGCGATCCGGTGTGGAAGGGTAGATAGGCCGCAGACGATGGCGTTCCGTCACACCCCCCTCTGCCCTGCCGGGCATCTCCCCCGCAAGGGGGGAGATCGGATGTCACGGTCGCTTTCGCCAATTGCCAGCGTCGCAGGTGGATCCCCGGCGCCCAAGCTGCCAATCTCTCCCCCTGCGGGGGAGATGTCCGGCAGGACAGAGGGGGGTGCTCAGGCTCGACCTTCGCGATCGGCCCAAGCGCTATGACCGACTACAAGACCCTCATCGACGCCGAGACCTGGGCTTTCATCGAGAAGACCAATTCCTATTACCCGCCCGACACGATCGACTACACGATCGCAGAGCAGCGGGCGATCTACGACCGGATGTGCCGCGAGTTCTTCGCCGGCTATCCGCAAGGCGTGACGGTCGAAACGACCGCCATCGCCACGCCGACCGCCAGCATCCCGATCCGCATCTATAGCAACGCGGAATCGAACAGCGCCGCAATGGTGCTCTATGTTCATGGCGGCGGATTCATCCTCGGCGGGCTGGACAGCCATGACGATGTCTGCGCCGAGCTATGCGCCCGCACCGGCTACGAGGTGGTTTCGGTCGATTACCGGCTGGCGCCGGAACATCTGCATCCGGCCGCCTTCGACGACGTGCTAAGCGCCTTTGAATGGGCCGCCAAGACCTATGATTGCCCTGTCCTGCTTTGCGGCGACAGCGCCGGCGGAAACCTCTGCGCGGCCGTTGCCCACGCAACGCGCGGTCACGTCAAGAAGCCGGCCGGCCAGGTGCTGATCTATCCCAGCCTCGGGGGCGACCGCTCGCGCGGCTCCTATGTGGCGCATGCTGACGCGCCGATGCTGACCCTGCGCGATATCGAATTCTACCTGAACATTCGCACCGGCGGCGTGGACCGGACCGGCGACATCACGCTGTCGCCGCTCGCCGACGCCGATTTCGCCTATCTCCCGGCGACGGTGCTGATCACTGCCCAATGCGACCCGCTGTCCTCAGACGGCGAGGCCTATCGCGACCGCGTCGTCGCGGCCGGCGGGTATGCCTACTGGTTCGAAGAACAGGGGCTGGTGCACAGCTATTTGAGAGCCCGGCATACGGTCGGTCGTGCTCGCGCGAGCTTCACCCGCATCGTCGAGGCGGTCTCCGTGCTCGGCAGAGGCGAGTGGATCTGGTGATTTTGCCAAAGCGCGTCGCGTCGAGAATTCAAGCGCCGCGCTTCGGGGCTGATGCCAAAATCGCTGCTCTCTTTCGGCGACTTGCATGAGACGGGCAAAGACAGCTCTACCAGCCGGACGCCTAGAGCATTTCACCGTTTCACGGAAACGACGAAATGCTCGGGCTTGTTTGTTCTGACGCAATTCCGGACGGAAAACCGCTCACACTTTTTCTCGAATTGCTCTAGACCGCATTGAACCTTTCCGCATCAGCCTGCGACTGACGGCCAGGCGCCGCATGGCGCGGGCCGGAAAGGGAGCCCGTATGATCAGAAATCCAGAGCCGCGGTGGTCCGAGGAAGCAACAGGAGCTCGGCGCGATCATCGGCTTCGGGATGGAGACGACGCGCTCGGCTTTCGGCTGATTCCGTTGACCCTGCCAGGCACCCGGCGTATCGTGAACAGGCGGAAAACAGACAATTCTATCAGGGACGAACGAGCCGGAACGCTGCGACTTACCTTGTTTTGCGCGGCGAAATCGGAGGGTTCTTCCGACGACTTCGGGGGGAGCTCAATGTCTCGCGACCGCGGCTCGTTCGTGGCTTTTCGCGGCGGCGGTTTGCGCCGCGCGATCGTGACCACCAGCGGAATTCTTGCCCTGGCACTGGCCGCCGGCTTTTGCCTCGGCGGTGCGGCAAAGGCTCAGGAAGCCCAGATCATCTATCCGGGCTCGATGGCGGTGACCGGCTTCCCCGGCACGATCATCCCGGATTTCGGCTCTCCCGATTCCGAAAAGGGCGGCCTGCCGCCCGGCGTCGACCCGGTCGACGAAACCTTCATCGACACTTCGCAGGCCTCGTTGCGCATTTTCAACGTCTCGCAACTCGGCGGCCCAGCTTCGGGCCAGCTCGTCTACACGCCGCCGCCCTTCGAGGTGACAGCCGGCCAGATCGGCGAGGTGTTCGGCCTCACCTATGACGACGGCGTGCGCGATGGCGTGCCGTCGGGCATTCCGAACCTCTATGCGGCGGCGACCTCGCTGCACGGCATCGAGATCGTCACGCCGGACGCCGACGAGGACGGGCGGCCTGAGCGACAGCGCCGCGGCGCCGCCGGCGCTGTCTTCATGAACGGCCAGTTCGGCACCGAAAATGGCGGCGGACCGGGCACCATCTGGAAAATCGACGGTATCTCGGGCGCCGTCTCGAAATTCGCCGACATCGACACCAACAGCGGGCCCGGCATCGGCAACCTCGCCTTCGATCCGACCCATCGTGAGTTCTTCGCTTCGGATCTCGATACCGGGCTCATCCACCGCATCGATGTCGAGGGCAATCTGATCGACAGCATCGACCATGGCATTGCCGGGCGTCCCGCGCATGGGCTCGCCCCGGTCGCCGACGACGGCGCCGTGATGGACATCCACGACACGGCCTTCGATTCGGAAGACCCTCGAACCTGGGGCTATACGCAGGATGCGCGCCGCGTCTGGGCCGTCGCCTACCATGGCGGGCGGCTCTACTATTCCGTAGGCGAGAAAGCCGAAATCTGGTCGGTCGGCATTGCAAGCGACGGGGGTTTTGGCCGCGATCCGCGCTGGGAACTGACGGTCAAGGCCGACCAAGATTATGCCGTCACCGATATCGCCTTCGACAATCAGGGTTTCATGTATCTCGCCCAGCGCGGCCCGGTCGAGAACCGCTACGATTACAGCCGCTTCGCCGATACCGGCAAAGGCGAGGTGATCCGCTACCAGCGCGAGGATCCGGACGATCCGGCAACGGAATCGGTCTGGGCCGAGGTGCCGCAGGAATATGCGGTCGGCTTCCCGCAGGGCAACCGGCAGTCGGCAGGCGGCGTCGACCTGCAATACCGCTACGACCCCGAAGGCAATCTTGACACCTCGGTCTGCACCGACACGGTCGTGAACACCGGCGACAAATTGCGCGACAATCCGGAGCTTGCCGAGCGCCTCGCCGCCGGCGGGCCGCTTGCCGTGCATGGCGTCCAGCTCACGCCAAGCAAGCTGGTCAAGCCGGTAAACGTGCCGCCCTTCGGCTCCTGGGTCGTCGACTTCGACGGCTATTTCGAAGACCCTGACGTCCAGGGCCATGTCGGCGACGTCAGGGTCTGGCGCCCCTGCGAGGGCCGCGCCGGCTATTATGAGGAAATCCCCGGCGGCTTCCTGCCTCCCGTCTATCCGCCGGACTTCCCGCCGCCCGGCAACCTGCCCCCATGCCTCGATGTCGAGGACGTGCAGTATTTCTGCACACCCCGCGGCCTCCGGGCCGACCTCTATCTCGATGACCACGCCGGCTTTGGCGGCGATTCGATCAAGGCTTTGTCCAAGACACCGGGTGTCGGGGTGACCTCACCCATGTCGCATGCGCCGGGCAAGCCCTACACGATCGGCATCATCGGCCATAATCCGGGCGACACCGTCAATGTCGGGCTCTGCTTCTACCGGAAGTCCGACCGGGACAAAGGCGGCTACTATCCTTGCTGCAAGGTGACGCTGCCGCTGAGGACGCCGGCCGTCGAGTGCGAAGCGCCGAGGAGGGACAGATGAGCGGTCTCGTCCTTTCCCGCCCTGCCCCGCGCAAGGCCGTCATGGGCACGATCATGAAACCCCTGTCATACGCCAGGCGCGGCGCGCGCTGGCTGATGGCGGCCGGTGTCGCGGTCGCCATGATGCCGGCAGTGCCGGCGCTTGCGCAGGACAAGGCACCGGCCGGCCAGATCGCCAACCCGGAAATCACGGCTGGATCGCGCGGCATCAATCCGGAGCTCGGGCGGATCATACCCTTCTTCACCAAGAAGGGTGGCCTAAGGGGCTGCGATAGCGTCGAATACGTCTTGAGCTTCGGCATCCATGGCGACCCGCAGGACTTCGACCGGCCAAGCGTGGCGGCCCTTCTGAAGGCGACAAGGCTCGACTTCAAGGACCAGTTGCCGCACGGCTTGCAGATCGTGAGCGTCGACCTCGTCGGCGACGGCACGGGCGCTTCCGGCGGACCGCTGCCCGCTGCTTCGATCAGCACATCGGCCGGCCCAAATGATACGGCAAGCGTTTCCAATTTCCGGATCAGCGCTTCGAACCTCGACGGCGTCGGCGCTGCCGACGAACGCGTGATCACTTTCCGGATCACGGCCAAGATAGACCATGCCGCCTTCGCCGCGCCGGCAACGGTCGATAACCAGGGTGAGATGAAGGTGGCCTTCAGGGGCGGCCCGGCAACCACGATCCCCTCGCAGGATCCGGACAAGCCCGACGACGCCGATTTCCTCACCGGCGTGAAAACCTCGATCACGATCGACCTGAGCAAGTGCAACCCGCCGCCTCCGCCTCCCAGCAAGGAATGCTTCAAGGTCGAACGCGGCACGGTCGACTGCGTGCCCGGTGGCGGCGCCTTCATCTATCACATGCCGGTCGGTCCGGAGATGGCCGGCAAATGGGTGCAGCTGTCGACGACGACACCCGGCATCACCATCGCCACCGACACCCAGCAGGTACCTGCCGGCGGCGGCGTGTTGAACTGGAAGATCATCGGCGCCTCGCCGGGCGAGGCCATCCATCTCGTCGTCATCGGCATCGACACCTATGCCGGGCCGAAGGAAGGCTGGGGACTTTGCTGCACGCAGGAGATCGACATCGACATTCCGCGTGATCTCAGGTGCCCGCCCCAAAAGCAGCCCGACCTCAAGGTGGAGAAGTGGGCAGAGGTGCCGCGCTGCACGATGTCCGGCGGCTGCGACTTCACCATCACGGTCACCAATGTCGGCGATGCGCCCTATAACGGCAAGATCGTGCTCGACGAGGTGACATTGCCGGCCGGGTCGGCGCTGTCGTCGGGACCGAACCCACCCTGGGTCTGCGCGCCCGGGACGACGCCGATGACCTGCACCCATCCGGCAACCACGCTCAACCCGGGCGCCTCCGCCGTCCTCAAGCTCGGCTTCAAGCCGGCCGGCGGCTGGCAGGGCAGCGTGCTGCGCAATTGCGCCGCCTATGACTACCAGGCGAGCGGCAAGCCGCTGTTCGGCAGCCAGCAGAACGATCGCGGCTGCGCCTCGATCCCGGTCTGCCGCCGTGGCGATCGCGATCCGCAATGCCAGCCTGCGGTCGAGAAGAAGGTCGACCTGCTGCTGAAGAAGCGCGCCCGCATGCCGGTCTGCACGCCGGACGGCATCTGCAGCTTCGTGATCGATATCATCAACAACGGCACCAGCACCTATCACGGGCCGCTGACCGTGATCGACACCTATCCGGGCGACGCGCCGACCTCCTCGGCCTTCGGGCCCAGCCCGCCATGGACCTGCTTGCCGAACGGCCCCGGCCAGTTCCGCTGCGACAATGCCGGCATCTCGCTGCCGCCGGGCGCCTCGACGCCCATCGTGGTCAAGGCGGTCATGCCGGCAAACTACCGGCCGGACACGGTCGAGAACTGCGCCGAGGTGAAGGCCATTGCCGGCGAGGTCGACCTCGCGAACAACAAGGCGTGCGCGACCGAGCGCATCCGCCGTCCGAATGGCGCCAAGCCCGGCCTGCGCATCACCAAGGCGTGCGAGAGCTCGCTGGCCGGTGCGTCTTCGGTATCCTGCCGCATCACCGTGACCAATGCCGGCACTGCTGCCCCCACCGGTCCGGTGCGAGTCAACGATGCCGCCACGCTGGTGTCGGGCGGCGCGCCGGTCGCTGTCCGGACCGTGACCCCGGACGGCGCCGACTGGAACTGCGGGCCAGTGCCCGCCAACATGCTGTCTTGCCAGATTGCCGGCGCCGTCATGACGCCCGGAACCAGCCGGCACTTCGACGTGACGGTCGGCGGCAATGACGCGTTCGAGAACTGCGCGCGCGGCTCTTTTGGGCCGGCGCCCCGCGACGACATCGTCTATCCGATCGGCCAGGCTTGCGCGAAGGGCGGTGGGGCCTCCACGATCCGCGTCGAGAAGACCGGCGACAGCGAATGCCAGCCAGGCGCGCCCTGCTCGTTCGAGATCACCATCACGAATGAGGGGCCGAATGCCTTCTCCGGTCCGGTCCGCATCGGCGATGCGGTCGGCATCGACGGTCTCGGCAGGCTGGAGGGTGTCAAGATCACCGCGATCGACCCGCCTTTCGGCTGCTCGCCGGAGCCGGCGACGCTGCCGGCGTCCTGCATCGCCAATCTGAGGCTGGGCGCCGGCGAAAGCCATACGCATCATGTCACAGTGGTCCTTCCCGACGACGCGCGCCTTGCCACTCTGCGGGGTACGGTCAGCGGACAGAACTGCGTCGGGGTGCTCTCGCCAAACACGCCGGTGCAGGGCGGCGGCGATCTGCTGTCGCGCGCCCCAGCCAACGCGCAGGGCGACCGCGGCAGGGCCTATGCATGCCACCCCTTCACCATCAAGCGTGAGGTGAAGAACCAGTGTTCGGGCGGCATGGTGCTCAACTCGGCCGGCCGCTGCGCCTGCCCGGACGGCACCACATTCCGCAACGGTCAGTGCTCGTCCGGCGGCACCAAGCTTCTGCCGCTGCCAGTGCCGCAGCGCTGCGTCCTGCTCAAGGGCCAGATCCGGACCGAGGACGGGCGCTGCGTCTGCCCGCGCGGCGCCGAGCTGGAAAACGGCAGATGCGTTCAGAGCGAGCAGCCGCAGGAGCCGCAGTGCACGCTGAGTCCCGGCCAGTACCGCGACCAGGACGGCAATTGCGTATGCCGGCGCGGCGAGCTGGTGAACGGCGTCTGCCGCGTCGCTCCGCCGAAATGCACTATCCGCGGCGCCGTGCCGACACCGGATGGCTGCGCCTGTCCCAAGGACACGCATGTCGACCGCGCCGCCAAGGCTTGCGTGCCCGACAGGCAGCAGCCGCCCAGCCAGTGCCGCATTCGTGGCCAGGTGCGCAATGCCGATGGCGATTGCGTCTGCCCGAGGGGGACGGCGTTGAAGGGCAAAGCCTGCGTGCCGGTCAGGAAGCCGCAAGCATGCTCCATCCGCGGCCAGTTCCTCAACAAACGCGGCGTCTGCGTGTGTCCACGCGGCACCGAAGTGATCGAAGGTAGATGCGGCAGGTTCGAAGACGCTGTATGCGCGCCGGGCTCGGAGATGATCGATGGCATGTGCCAGCCGATCATCAGGCGGCGCTGCCCGGTCGGAACGGCCGGCCGGTATCCGGATTGCTTCCCGATCCGCAGGCGGCCAGGCGTGGAGATCGATCCGGACCTGCTGCTCAATCCGAATATCCTGCAGCAGTTGGTGCCAAGAAGCCAACCAAGGCTGCAGCGGAACCCGGCGACTGACAACCTTCAGTAAGGCAGCCCATCACTACCGCGCCCGCGAACCCGCCGGAAAAATCCAGCGGGTTCTCTCCTTCCCGCATCGCAGCTCGCGTTTTGCGTGCCCGTCGAGCGAAGCGGAAAACACGCTTCCCCTTGGCCGGACGATGGTCTAGGCAGACCCGCGTGCCAGCGCGCAGCACAGAGCGCCGATGAGGATGCCGGGAGAAGCCTTTCATGAGCAAGAAGACCCTGATCGCACCATCGGTGCTGGCGTCGGACTTTTCGAAGCTCGGCGATGAGGTCGAAGCGGTCGCGGCGGCCGGAGCCGATTGGATCCATCTCGACGTGATGGACGGCCATTTCGTGCCCAACATCACTTTCGGCCCACCGGTGATCAAGGCGATCCGCAACCGGACAAAAACCTTCTTCGACTGCCATCTCATGATCGCGCCTGCCGACCCCTACCTGGCGGCCTTTGCCGAGGCCGGCTGCGACGGCATAACGGTCCATGCCGAGGCCGGCCCGCATCTCGACCGTTCGCTGCAAACCATCAAAGGTCTCGGCAAGAAGGCCGGTGTCTCGCTCAACCCGGCGACGCCGGAAACGGCGATCGAATATGTGCTCGACCGGCTCGACCTCATCCTGATCATGACCGTCAATCCCGGCTTCGGCGGCCAGGCTTTCATCCCGGCGATCGTCGACAAGGTGCGAAAGGTCAAGGCGCTGATCGGCGAGCGCCCGATCCGCATCGAGGTCGACGGCGGCATCTCGCCAGAAACGGCGCCGCTGGTGACGGCCGCCGGCGCCGGCGTGCTGGTGGCCGGCGCGGCCATTTTCAAAGGCGGCACAGTGGAAACCTATCGGGCAAATATCGAAGCGATCCGCTCAGCCGCCGACAAGGCCGTTAAAGACGTCGACAGTGCGTTCCTAGCAAAGCCGCCTCGCTAACTAAGGGCTGTTCAGTATACCGAGTTATGTCAAGTCTCCCACTGACGTCAGCCTTTTTTCAAGTGGATTTTACTTTATTCGATAATTGACCCCGCCTTGTCTTAAAGTACGAATATCGCCATCATACGTTTTTAGGCGGCAGTGCTCGGCTGTAAGATACATCGTATGAAATTGCTTGGCCGAGGGACCCTGCAAAACAGGGGCCGGCAACAGGAGTCAAATTGCCATACGGGAACGCCGATACGGGCGAAGGCAAGGGTGCCAAGAGCACGCTGGCCAGTTCGGTCTACCATCAGCTCCGCGAGGACTTGCTGCGGGGAGCTTTGGAAGCCGAGGGCAAGCTGCGCGTCGAATGGGTCGTTTCCCGGTATGGCGCCGGCGCTTCGCCGGTGCGCGAGGCGCTGAACCGTCTGGCCGCCGAGGGATTGCTCGGCCGCCACGACCAGCGCGGCTTCTTCGTGATGCCGGTCAACGCGGCCGAGCTGGAGGAGCTCACCCGCACGCGGTGCTGGCTGGAAGAACGCGCATTACGCGAATCCATTGCGCACCGAACGGCGGAATGGGAAGAACAGCTGGTGCTCGCCCTGCACCGCCTGGCGCGCGCCGAACGCCGCCGGCCCGATGACCCGGCAACCAACAATCCGGAATGGGAGAAGCTGCACCGCGCCTTTCATCGCGCGCTGATCTGCGCCTGCCGCTCGCATTGGCTGATCGGCTTTTGCGACCAGCTTTCCGACCAGGCCTCCCGCTACCGGCTGATCTCGCAGCGCGGCCCCGGCTCCGAACGCGACGACTTCGGCGAGCACCGGACGATTGCCGAGCGGACCATGGACGGCGACGCCGACGGCGCGGTCGAGGCCTTGCTCAGTCACTACCGCCTGACGGCGGAGATGTGCATGGCGCAGCTCAGCCCAGGCGACGGTCCGCGGGCTCGCGCAGGCAAGGCCGCGCGCGGTCGCAAATAGCTGCCCATCGCTGACAAATCTGATATTCGCTCTGGCCGAGCTTTCGACGCCAGGGACGACATGACCAATCACCTGTTCGACGCGTTTCGCGCCAGCATGCCGGCGCCTGGCCAAGTGCTGATGGAGACGGGTGACGGGCGTTCGATTTCCTATGCCGACATGCTGGCGTGGTCCGCGCGGTTTGCGCACGCGCTGGTCGCCGCTGGTGTGCTGCCCGGCGATCGCGTCGCGGTGCAGGTGGAGAAGCCCCCTGAAGCTTTGCTCCTCTATCTCGCCTGTCTGCGCGCCGGCGCCGTCTTCCTGCCGCTCAACACCGCCTATACGCTGCCGGAGCTCGACTATTTCTTCCGCGACGCGGAGCCGCGGCTGGTCGTGTGCGATCCGGAAAAGGTGAAGGATGTGCAACCGCTTGCCGCATCGGCGGCGGCGGCAACGCTGACGCTAGGCCGCGACGGACAGGGCACGCTTGCGGACCGTGCGGCGCTGCAGCCGGCGGATTTTGCGGATCTGGAGCGCGGCCCCGACGATCTTGCCGCCATCCTTTAGACGTCTGGCACGACGGGCCGCTCCAAGGGCGCCATGCTCAGCCACGAGAACCTCGCCTCCAACGCGCGCGTGCTGGTGGATTACTGGCGCTTCAGCGGCGATGATGTGCTCATCCACGCGCTGCCGATCTTCCACACGCACGGCCTGTTCGTCGCGACCAACGTCATCCTGATGGCCGGCGCAAAAATGCTGTTCGAGCGGAAGTTCGACCCGGCCCGTGTGATTTCGCTTCTGCCGCGCGCGACCGCGCTGATGGGCGTGCCGACCTTCTATGTGCGGCTCCTGCAGCAGCAGGGCCTGACGAAGGATGCGGCCAGCCGCATGCGGCTGTTCATCTCTGGTTCGGCGCCGTTGCTTAGCGAGACGCATAATGCCTGGCGCGAGCGCACCGGCCACGCCATCCTCGAACGCTACGGCATGACCGAAACCAACATGAACACCTCCAACCCCTATGACGGCGAACGGCGCGCGGGCACGGTCGGCTTTCCGCTGCCGGGTGTCTCGCTGCGTGTCGCCGACCCCGAAAGCGGCAAGCCGCTAGCCCAGGGCGAGATCGGCATGATCGAGGTGAAGGGCCCGAACGTCTTTGCCGGCTATTGGCGGATGCCAGAGAAAACCAAGGCCGAATTCCGCGACGACGGCTTCTTCATCACCGGCGACCTCGGCCTGATCGATACCGGCGGCTATGTCCACATCGTCGGCCGCGGCAAGGACCTGATCATCTCGGGCGGCTACAACGTCTATCCCAAGGAAATCGAGAGCGAGATCGACGCGCTTGCCGGCGTTGCCGAAAGCGCGGTGATCGGGGTTGCGCATCCCGACTTCGGCGAAGGCGTCACGGCCGTCGTGGTGCGCAAGCCGGGCTCGGCAATCAGCGCAGCCGATATCGCCGACGCCATCGCCGGGCGGCTGGCCAAATACAAGCATCCAAAGCAGGTGATCTTCGTCGACGAATTGCCGCGCAACACGATGGGCAAGGTGCAGAAGAACGTTTTGCGCGAGGCGTTTAAGGATATCTACCAATCCAGGCCGCAGAGCTAGGACCAGTGCAAACGCCCGGTAGCTTCGCCATTTTGGGGCGGAGCAAGGAGCGAAGCGACGCGGGAAGACCCTAGGATCCATGCCTTAACGCCCAACGTTGCAACAATTACAGAATTCTGCACCGTTGCGCCCCACGGCAGAGGTCACGACAAGGATCCTCGGGTCAAGGCCGAGGATGACGAAGGAAGAGGCCTACGCCGCAAACACCTTCTCGCCGCCGATCCAGACATTCTTGACGTCCAGGTCTTCCGACAGCCCGACAATGTCCGCTGCGGTGCCGTTGGCGAAGCGGCCGAGGCGATGCGCCTGGCCGATCGCTTCGGCGGGATAGAGCGAGGCCATGCGGAGCGCCTCGTCGAGATCGAGCCCGACCACGCGATGGACAAAGCGCACGGCGGAAATCATGTCTAGATCGGCGCCGGCCAGCGTGCCGTCGGCAAGCCTGAGACTCCCGTCCTTGCGGTAGATGGTACGGCCGTTGAGGGTGAAGGATGTCATGTCGGTGCCGATCGTCGCCATGGCGTCGGTGACCAAAAGGATCTTGCCCGGGCCTTTCTTGGCATTGAGTGCAAGCGTCATGGTGCCGGGATGGACATGGATACCGTCCGCGATGATGCCAGCGTAGAAGCTGCCGGTGTCGATCGCCGCTCCGGCCAGTCCCGGCTCGCGATTGCCGATCTGGCTCATGGCATTGAAGAGATGGGTGACGACCGTGGCGCCGGCCTCGGCGAAGGCCGTTGCCGTGGCATAGCCGGTGTCGGAGTGGCCGAGGCTGACAACGATGCCGGCCGCGGCCAGCGCCGTGACCCGGGCCGGCTGGACCGATTCCGGTGCGACCGTGGTGAGCAGCACCGGCAAGCCCTGACGCGCCGCGACCAGCGCAGCCTGGTCGGCGTCCGTCATTGGCCGGATAAGAGCCGGATCATGCGCGCCCTTGCGCGCGACGGACAGATGCGGGCCTTCGAGATGCAGCCCAAGAAAACCCGGCACCTTCTTCCGGGCGGCCTCGGCGCCGGCGGCGACCGCCGCGGCGGTGATCGCCGGCGTGTCAGTGATCAGCGTCGGCAAGAGCGCCGTGGTGCCGAAGGGCGCGTGCGCCCGGCAGATGGTCTCGATCGAGGCGACATCGGGATGGTCGTTGAGCATGATGCCGCCACCGCCATTGACTTGGATGTCGACGAAGCCGGGAACCAAGAGGCCGCCACCGGTCTCGACACGGGAGACGCCTGACGGCACGGCGCCGGTGGGCAGAATGGCCTCGACCATGCCGTCCTTGACGACGAGGGCCGTATCGTCGTGCCAGTCGGCGCCGTCGAAGATGCGAGCGCCGGTGAGGGCGAAACGGTCGCTCATACGGTTTCCGTCACCTTGCGCAAATTGCGTGGCGCATCCGGATCGAGGCCCCGATGGCGAGCGAAGGCCTCTACGAAGGCATAGAAGGACACGATCAGCGGCAGCGGATCGGTTAACGGATGGCCGGTTGCGACATACGGCAGCAGCCTGGCTGCCTTCGCCTTGTCGGAGGTGACGAAAGCGGCCGCGCCTTTGGCCGTCAAGCTATCGGCGGCCTCGGCCACCGAAGGCTCCGACGCGTCGCGGGCAGCAAGCGCCAGGACCGGGAAGCCCGGCCCGACCAGCGCCAGCGGCCCATGCATGACCTCGGCGGCGCTGTAAGCCTCTGCATGCATGGCGCAAGTTTCCTTGAATTTCAGCGCCGCCTCGCTGGCGATCGCGAAGGATGGGCCGCGGCCGAGGATGAACAGCGAGCGCGGGGACTCGAGCGCCGCGGCGAGCGCCATCCAGTCGTAGGCGATCGCCTTCTCGAAATGCTCCGGCAGGCGGGCGAGCGCAGCAAGCAGCGCCTCATCGCCAGTGCTGTGCGCCATCAGCGCCAGGGCGGCGACGGCCGAGTTGACGAAGGTCTTGGTGGCCGCGACGCTGCGCTCCGGGCCGGCGAGAATGTCGATGGCGTAATCCGAGGCGCGCGCCAGTGGCGAGTCGGCGGTGTTGGTGATGGCGACGGTGAGCGCGCCGCCGGCTCTCGCGGTTTCGGCCATAGCGACGATGTCGGGACTCTTGCCCGACTGCGAGATCGCCAGGCAAGCCGAGCCGCGCAGCCTCAGCTTCGCGCCATAGATGGAAGCGATCGACGGGCCGACGGAAGCGACGGCGAGGCCGGCCGTCAGCTCCACGGCATATTTCATGAAGGTGGCGGCATGGTCGGACGAGCCGCGCGCCACGGTAACGACGAAATGCGGATCGCGCTCGCGAAGACCGCGGCCGGCCTCGGCCAGCACGTTGGCTGAGCCGTCCAGCAGGCGGGCGGTGGCCTGCGGGATCTCCTCGATCTCGCGCCGCATGTGGGTGGCGGTTGCGCTCATGGCCGGCTCTCCTCTCCCGGCCCGGTCAGCCGGAGTTCCGCGACGAAGTCATAGGCGTCGCCCCTGTAGATCGAGCGCGTGAACTCGATCACCTTGCCGCTCGCCAGATAGGAAATACGTTCGATGTGCAGGCCGGCAACCCCCGGCGGCACTTCGAGAAGGCGCGCGTCGCCGTCGCCGAGATTGGCGGCCGAAATGCGCTGCACGGCCCGCACCGGGCGGTTGCCGGTCAGTTCCAGCGCCGCGTAGAGCGAGGAGCCGATCGCTTCGGGGTCGGGAAGCACGCTCGCCGAAATCGCGGCGCGCTCGATCGCCAGCGGCGTGTCGTTGGCGATGCGCAGGCGCGCCACGCGCGCCACCAGCTCGCTCGACGACAGGCCGAGCACCATCATCTCGTCCGGCGAGGGCGCATAGAGGCCGCGGTCGAGCCAGGCCGAGCGCACGACCATGCCGCGGCGCGCCATATCCTCGGTGAAGGAGGTGAGCCGCGACAGCGACTGCTCGACACGTTCCATGCGCGGGGCGACAAAGGTGCCGGAGCCATGGCGCTGGACGAGGATGCCGCCTTTGACGAGATCCTGCACGGCCTTGCGCACAGTGACGCGCGAAATGTCGGCCTTGCTGGCTATATCGCGCTCCGACGGCAGCGCGTCACCCGGCCCGATCAGGCCGCGATTGACCGCTTCCTCGATGCTTTTTCTCAGCTGCAGGTAAAGCGGCGCTCCGCTCTGCGAGGATTCTTTCAGCATAGCGAAGATCTGGTCGGCGGCGCTCATGGCGGCGCCTCCGGCAGCATGGCGAAAATCCGGTCGGCGGCGCTCATCGGGCGCCTCCGGATTTGCCCGCGAAGATGCGCGCGGCCATCTGCACCGCGCCGCCGAGCGCATCGTCAAGCGGGGCCTTCAGCAGCGCCTGATAGCGCGCCGCCAGCCGCGGCGCGTAGAGCGGCGCCAGGCCGCCGAGCAGGCATAGCGGCGCATCGTCGGCGAGTTCGAGGGCGCCGAGCGAAGCCTCGACATCGGCAACCGCCTTATCGAGGATCCAATTGGCGACGAGATCGCCCTTTTCGGCATGCTCGAAGACCTTTGGCGCGAAACCGCCGAAGTCGCCGGGCTTGGCGTTGGTGGTGAACTCGACCACGTCCTCGGGATTGTTGCGGAAGACGGCAAGCATGGCATCCGTCAGCGGCGACCCGGGGCGGATGCCGTCATAGGCAAGGAGCGTCTGCTCGAGCAGGTCGCGGCCGATACGGGCGCCGCTGCCCTGGTCGCCGACCTGGAAACCCCAGCCGCCGATGGCGCGCGACTTGCCCGCTTTGCGCGCCATATAGGCGGTGCCGGTGCCCAGGATCGCCATGGCGCCGTCGCCGGAGCCGACGGCGCCTTCGAGCGCGATCTCGGCATCGGTCTCGACGCGGCTTTTGCTGAACGGCAGGATCGCTTCCAGCTGCTGCCTGTAGGTGCCGACATTGGCTCCGGCGAGGCCGAGAATGGCAGGCGTCTCGGGGATCAGCTCCGGATCTTCACCGGCGGCCACGAAAGCCTGCCTTGCCGCCTCGACGATGTTTGCGCGCGCACCGGTAAGGTCGGTGCGGATATTGGCCGCGCCGCTCTTGGCGCGGCCAACGACAGCGCCGTCGGCGGTCGCAAGGGCCGCCCTGCAGCTTGTGCCGCCGCCATCGATGCCAAGCACGAATTTCACGCGATTTTCTCCTCGTCGCGGATAATACCAATAAAATACCAATAGCCAAGCGTTAATTTCGGCTCAAAAAAGATTAAGGCGTATTTGATTGAAAGGACATGGAAATTTGTTCCCGACGCGCTCCGGAGCATGAAAACGCAATGAGAGATGTGGACAAGTGGTATTTTTTTGGTATTGTTCGATCAGTTGGAGGAAAGCGGATGGCCGAGACGCGCACGGAAGCGCTTCATCAGAACGCCGCGGGGCTGGATGTCCAGACCCCGGATGCCATCCTTTCATTCCTCGCCAATGCGCAGATCGAGGCCGCCCGGGCCGTGCACGGCGCCATTCCGGCCATTGCCGAGGCCGCCGAGCTTGTCGCCAGACAATTGAAGGGTGGAGGCAGGCTCGCCTACGCGGCAGCCGGCAGTTCCGGCCTGATGGCTGTCGCCGATGCGCTGGAACTTCCCGGCACATTCGGGATCGCGCGTGACCGCATCGCCATCCTGATCGCCGGCGGCGACGAGGCGTTCCACACGCTTGCCGGCGGACCGGAAGACGATACAGAGGAAGCCGCGGCAGCCGTGGCGAATGCCAATATCGGCAAGGGCGACTGCCTGATCGCCATCTCGGCCAGTGGCTCGACGCCCTATGCGGTCCAGGCGATCGGCGACGCGCGGTGCCGGGGCGCGACGACGATCGCGATCGCCAACAACAAGGGCGCGGCGCTGTTCGGCGAGGCCGACGTCGCCATCCTGCTCGAGACGCCGCCGGAGATGATCGCCGGCTCGACGCGCATGGGCGCGGGAACAGCACAGAAGATCGCGCTCAACATGCTGTCGACGCTCGCTGCCGTCCATCTCGGCCATGTGCATGACGGCTACATGGTCAACCTCGCCGCCGACAACTTCAAGCTGCGCGACCGCGCGGCGCGCATGGTGGCCGCCATCAGCGGACGCAGCCGCGAAGACGCGGCGCGCCTGCTCGAAGAGAGCGGCGGCAGCGTCAAGACTGCCATTCTGCTCGCCGCGGGTGCTGCCAATGCCGATGCGGCCGAGAAGATACTGGAAAAAACCGGCCAGAAGCTCAGGCCGGCGCTTTCCGCGATCGAGGGGAGCAAGGGGCGCTAGCCGCTGTTCTCATCAAAACCGAACCTGAAAAAGGTCAACAGGGAGACTGGACATGACGACCAAACTACTGACGGCACTTCTCATCGGCACGAGCATTCTCGGCACCACCGGGATGGCCCTCGCCGAAGACGTCACGCTCAACATCGAGAGCTGGCGCGGCGACGACCTGACCATCTGGAAGGACAAGCTGATCCCGGCCTTCGAAGCCAAGAACCCGGGCATCAAGGTGGTGTTCGCGCCCTCGGCGCCGACCGAGTATGACGCGGCACTCGGCGCCAAGCTCTCTGCCGGCTCGGCGGGCGACCTGATCACTTGCCGCCCCTTCGACAAGTCGCTTGAGCTGTTCAAGAAGGGCAACCTCGCCGACCTCTCGTCGCTGCCCGGCATGGACAACTTCTCTCCGGTCGCCAAGGCCGCCTGGCAGACCGACGACGGAAAGTCGAGCTTCTGCGTGCCGATGGCTTCGGTCATCCACGGCTTCATCTACAACAAGGACGCCTTCGACAAGCTCGGCCTCAAGGTGCCGACGACGAATGAAGAGTTCTACGCCGTGCTCGACAAGATCAAGGCGGACGGCACCTATATCCCGATGGCGATGGGCACGAAGGACCTCTGGGAAGCCGCGACCATGGGCTACCAGAACATCGGCCCGAACTACTGGAAGGGCGAGGAAGGCCGTCAGGCGCTGATCAAGGGCGAGCAGAAGCTGACCGATCCGCAGTGGGTCGAACCCTACAAGGAACTGGCCAAGTGGAAGCCCTATCTCGGCGACGGCTTCGAGGCGCAGACCTATCCGGACAGCCAGAACCTGTTCACGCTCGGCCGCGCCGCCATCTACCCGGCTGGCTCCTGGGAGATCGGCCTGTTCAACACCCAGGCGCAATTCAAGATGGGCGCCTTCCCGCCGCCCGTGCAGAAGGCCGGCGACACTTGCTACATCTCCGACCATACCGATATCGGCATGGGCCTGAACGCTGCCTCGAAGCACCCGGAAGAAGCCAAGAAGTTCCTGTCCTGGGTCGCTTCGCCGGACTTCGCCAACATCTACGCCAATGCGTTGCCGGGCTTCTTCAGCCTGAACAACACGCCGGTGAAAATGGAGGACCCGCTGGCGCAGGAATTCGTCTCCTGGCGCGGCAAGTGTAAGTCGACGATCCGCTCGACCTACCAGATCCTGTCGCGCGGCACGCCAAACCTCGAGAACGAGACCTGGGTCGAATCGGCCAATGTGATCAACGGCACCGACACGCCGGAAGCCGCGGCCAAGAAGCTGCAGGACGGCCTCGACAGCTGGTACAAGCCGGCGAAGTAAGACTTTAGCCATTCGAACCGGCCGGGCGCTGCCCGGCCGGCCTTCGGACAGATCTAGATAGCGATTGTCGGCGCCGCCTCTCGGTCTTACCCTCACCCTTGCGGGAAGACGAAGCCGCACTGTCGCTGGCCTTGTCCCTCGCATCATGGGGACAGTCAGGCCGCCGTGCATCGAGGCATCAGCCAAGCACCATCGACCTGGAACCGAGAGACGGCGGGGACCGAACTCATGGCCGCACAAACACGACCCAAGAAACCGATCCGCTGGCATATCGGCGTCTTCCTGGCGCCGGCGGTGCTGGTCTACACGGCAGTCATGATCCTGCCGCTGTTCGGCACCCTGCAGCTTTCTCTGTTCCGCAACATCAACCAGGCGCAAGTGTTCGTCGGGTTCGACAATTTCCACACACTATTCGGCGATCTCAACTGGTCGGTGAATTTCTGGAACGCGCTGCGGAACAATGTCTGGTTCTTCATCATCCACATGCTGGTGCAGAATCCGATCGGCATCCTCTTGGCGGCGCTGCTGTCCAGCCCGAGACTGCGGTTTGCCGCCTTCTATCGGACCGCGATCTTCGTGCCGACGATCCTGTCCTTCGTCATCGTCGGCTTCGCCTGGAAGCTGATCCTGTCGCCGATCTGGGGCGTGGCGCCGCACCTGCTCGACTTCGTTGGGCTGAAGAGCCTGTTCACTCCGTGGCTCGGCAAAGAGCAATATGCGCTCACCGCGCTCAGCCTCGTCTCGGTCTGGCAGTTCGTCGGCATCCCGATGATGCTGATCTATGCAGCGCTTCTGTCGATCCCCGACGAGGTGATCGAGGCCGCCGAATCCGACGGCGTCACTGGTATGGCGCAGTTCTGGAAGATCAAGCTGCCGCTGATCCTGCCTTCGATCGGCATCATCTCGATCCTGACCTTCGTGGGCAATTTCAACGCCTTCGACCTGATCTACACCGCGCAAGGGGCGCTCGCCGGTCCGAATTATTCGACCGACATCCTCGGCACCTTCCTCTACCGCGCCTTCTTCGGTTTCCAGCTGCAGGTCGGCGATCCCAACATGGGTGCCGCGATCGCCACGATCATGTTCCTGATCATCCTCGCCGGCGTCTGCGTCTACCTGTTCCTCGTCCAGACGCGCCTGCGTCGCTATCAGTTCTGAGGCGCGCCATGAGCACCGCAACACATTCGCTTCCCCGCACCATCGGCGCCCATGCAGTCCTTTTGACCTACACGGTGATCGCGCTGTTCCCGGTGATCCTGGTCATCATGAACTCGTTCAAGTCGCGCGCCGGTATTTTTGGCGCGCCGCTGACGCCGCCGACGCCGAAAACTTTCGACCTGATCGGCTACACCACCGTGTTCGGCCAGGGCGACTTTCTGCATTATTTCCAGAACAGCCTCGTCGTCACGGTCGCCTCGCTGTTCTTCGTGCTTCTGTTCGGCGCCATGGCCGCTTTCGCACTGTCGGAATACCGCTTCCGCGGCAACACGATGATGGGGCTCTATCTCGCGCTCGGCATCATGATCCCGATCCGCCTCGGCACCGTCGCCATCCTGCAGCTGATGGTGGCGAGCGGGCTGGTCAACACGCTGACGGCGCTGATCCTGGTCTACACGGCGCAAGGCCTGCCGCTCGCGATCTTCATTCTGTCGGAGTTCATGAAGCAGGTGTCCGACGACCTGAAGAACGCTGGCAGGATCGACGGGCTGTCGGAGTACACGATCTTCTTCCGGCTGGTGCTGCCGCTGGTGCGCCCGTCCATGGCGACGGTCGCCGTCTTCACCATGATCCCGATCTGGAACGACCTGTGGTTCCCGCTGATCCTGGCGCCGTCGGAAGAGACCAAGACGGTGACGCTCGGCGCGCAGCTCTTCCTCGGCCAGTTCGTCACCAACTGGAACGCGATCCTGGCGGCGCTCTCGCTGGCGATCCTGCCGGTGCTGATCCTCTACGTCATCTTCTCGCGGCAGCTGATCCGCGGCATCACGTCAGGAGCCGTCAAGTGAGTGCAGAACAGCCTCTTCGCGTCGTCGTCGCCGGCCTTGGCAATATGGGCCGCAGCCATGCGCTGGCCTATCACACCAATCCGGGCTTCGAGATCGCCGCGCTCGTCAACCGTTCCGAGGTGCCGCTGCCGGATGGACTCGCGGGCTATCGCATCAGGCGCTCCTTCGAGGACGTGCTGCGCGACGAGAAACCGGACGTCGCCGCCATCGCTACTTATTCCGACAGCCACGCCGACTATGCGGTGCGGGCGTTCGAGGCCGGCTGCCATGTCTTCGTCGAGAAGCCGCTGGCGACCACGGTGGCGGACGCCAGGCGCGTCGTCGATGCCGCCAAAGCCAACGGCAGGAAGCTGGTGATCGGCTATATCCTGCGCCACCATCCGTCCTGGATGCGGCTGATCGCCGAGGCGCGCAAGCTCGGCGGGCCATACGTGTTCCGCATGAACCTCAACCAGCAGTCCTCCGGCCACAGCTGGGAAACGCACAAGCAGCTGATGCAGACCACCTCGCCGATCGTCGATTGCGGCGTGCATTACCTCGACGTGATGCTGCAGATCACCGACGCCAGACCGGTCGAGGTGCGCGGGATGGGCGTGCGGCTCAGCGATGAAGTGGCGCCCTCGATGTATAATTACGGCCAACTGCAGGTGCTGTTCGAAGACGGCTCGGTCGGCTGGTATGAGGCCGGCTGGGGACCGATGATCTCGGAGACCGCCTTCTTCGTGAAGGACGTGATGTCGCCCAAAGGCTCTGTGTCGATCGTCATGAAGGAGGGCGTGAAGTCCGACGACATCGACACCCATACCAAGACCTCGACCATCCGCCTGCACAGCGCCACGACCGGGCCGGACGGAAAGTTCATCAAAGAGGACGAGTTGCTGTCGATGGAAGGCGAGCCGGGGCACCAGGAACTCTGCGATCTTGAACAAGCCTTCCTGCTCAAGGCCATCCGCGAGGACATCGACTTGACCCGCCACATGGAGGACGCGGTGAAGTCGCTCGCCGTCTGCCTCGCCGCCGACCAGAGCGTGCGCACCGGCGCGCCAATCAAACTCTAGAACAAGGACGAAGCCGTGGGCTCGCTGAACATCGAGAACGTGAAGAAGGCATTCGGGCCGGTCGAGGTGCTGAAGGGCATCGACCTCGAGGTCAATGACGGCGAATTCGTCGTCTTCGTCGGCCCGTCCGGCTGCGGAAAGTCGACGCTGCTGCGCGTGATCGCAGGGCTAGAGGATTCGACCTCCGGGCGCGTGGTGATCGACGGCGACGACGTCTCCGTCACGCCGCCGGCAAAACGCGGCATCGCCATGGTGTTCCAGACCTACGCGCTCTATCCGCATCTGACGGTGAAGAACAATATGGGGCTCGGCCTGAAACAGGCCGGCACGCCTTCGGCCGAGATCGAGCGCCGCATCAAGATCGCTTCCGCGATGCTGTCGCTCGAGCCCTATCTCGAGCGGCGGCCGGCGGAGCTGTCGGGCGGGCAGCGCCAGCGCGTCGCGATCGGCCGCGCCGTGGTGCGCGAGCCGAAGCTGTTTCTGTTCGACGAGCCGCTGTCCAATCTCGACGCGGCACTGCGCGTCAACACCAGGCTGGAGATCGCGCAGCTGCACCGGCGGCTAAAGGCAACGATGATCTACGTCACGCACGACCAGGTCGAAGCGATGACGCTGGCCGACAAGATCGTCGTGCTCAATGCCGGCCGCATCGAGCAGATCGGCAGCCCGATGGAGCTCTACAATGCGCCGGCCAATGAATTCGTTGCCGGCTTCATCGGCTCGCCGAAGATGAATTTCATCGACGGCGCCAAGCTTGGCGAGACGGCGAAGACCGTCGGCGTGCGCCCGGAACATCTGACCGTCGATGCAAAATCCGGCGCCTGGAAGGGCACGGTGGTGCATGCCGAGCATCTCGGCGCCGACACCAATCTCTATCTCGACTGCGAGAAGGCCGGGCTGCTCACCGTGCGGATCTTCGGCGTCTACAATGCCGAACCGGGCGCGACGCTCTATGCAACGCCGGATCCGGCGAAGACGTATCGGTTCGGGGCAGATGGAAGGGTGTTGAAGTAGCGCCGGCCTCCCCTTCTCCCCTTGCGGGAGAAGGTGGATCGGGGCGCAGCGCCGAGACGGATGAGGGGTGCTCCAGCGGAGTGCGACGCTTACTTCTGCAATGCAGAGATCGTTCCAACACCCCTCATCCGGCCGCTTCGCGGCCACCTTCTCCCACAAGGGGAGAAGGCGAGGTCTGCGCTTACTCGTCCGCCTTGAAGGTCTGCTTCTGCTGGCCCATGCCCTCGATGCCGAGCTCGACGACGTCGCCGGCCTTCAGGAACACCGGCGGCTTCATGCCCAGCCCGACGCCGGGCGGCGTTCCGGTGGAGATGATGTCGCCGGGATGCAGCGACATGAACTGGCTGAGATAGGAAACCAGATACTTGACGCCGTAGACCATCGTCTTGGTCGAGCCGTTCTGCATGGTCTTGCCGTTGACCGTCAGCCACATTTTGAGGTTCTGCGGGTCGGCGATCTCGTCCGTGGTCACCAGCCAGGGGCCGATCGGGCCAAACGTGTCGCAGGACTTGCCCTTGGTCCACTGGCCTTGGCGCTCGGCCTGGAAGGCTCGCTCGGAAACGTCGTGCGCGACGCAATAGCCGGCAACATAATCCAGCGCGTCGTCCTCGCTGACATACTTCGCCGTCTTGCCGATGACGACGCCGAGCTCGACCTCCCAGTCGGTCTTGACCGAGCCGCGCGGGATGAGCACGTCGTCATCCGGCCCGACGATAGCCGAACTCGCCTTCATGAAGATGATCGGCTCCGGCGGCACGGTGGCGCCGGTCTCGGCAGCGTGGTCGGAATAGTTGAGGCCGATGCAGACGAATTTCCCCGTGCCGGCCACGCAGGCGCCGATGCGTGGGCTACCGGAAACAGCCGGCAGCGATTTCGGATCGAGCTTCGACAGCATCTCCAGCGAAGCCGGATGCAGCGCCGTGCCGGCGATGTCGGCGACATAGGCCGAAAGATCGCGGATCGTGCCATCCTGATCGAGCAGGCCGGGACGCTCGCTTCCCATCTCGCCATAGCGCAGCAACTTCATCTTTTCTCTCCACCTTGCGGCCAAAGACCGATTTGCAAAACTTTCCGCCACGACCTCATGCGAAAATCGGGCGGACCCTAGCCATCAGCCTGGTACCCCGCAAGCGCGGACTCCACGCAGTAGGTCGGCAGGCTGGATTTTTCAGACTTTTCGATGCTTCCGATGAACGCGTAGCCCCGATCCGATCTTCCTGTTCGCCCACTAGCACTGCGAACCGCCCTATTTTCGAAACGGGCGTCAGATCGACCAGCCGCCATCAATATTGTAGGCCTGCCCCGAAGTGTAGGTGGCGCCCGCCAGATAGACGGCGAGATCGGCGATTTCTTCCGGCGTGCCCAGCCGTCCCATCGGCTGGCGGGCGATGAAGGCGGCGCGCGCCGCCTCATAATCGCCCTGCGCATGCATGCGGTCCTGCAGCGACGGGCTCTCGACCGTGCCCGGACAGATGGCGTTGCAGCGGATGCCCTTAGCCACATAGTCGGCGGCGACCGCCTTGGTGAGGCCGACGACCGCGGCCTTGGTCAGACCGTAGACGAAACGGTTCGGCACGCCCTTCTGCGAACTCGCCAGCGATGCCATGTTGATGATCGAGCCGTCGCCGCGCTCCAGCATGCCGGGCAGCACGGCGCGGATGGTGCGGATCATAGAGCGGACATTGAGATTCAGGGCGAAGTCGAGATCGGCATCCGTCATTTCGAGGATCGAGCCCGAATGGACGAAGCCGGCGCAATTGAACAGAACATCGACCGGGCCGATCTCGGCGAAGGCCGATGTCACGGCCGCGTCATCGAGCACGTCGAGCTTGCGGGTTTTTATGCCGGAAGTCTTGCCGAGTTCCGCCAAAAGCTGCTCGTTGATGTCGGTGGCATGAACGGTGGCGCCGGCCTTGGTGAAAGCCAGCGCGCTCGCCCGCCCAATGCCTTGCGCCGCCGCGGTGATGACGACCACTTTGCCTGCCAGATCCGCCATGCTTCCCTCCGGTGTCGCAAGCTTTCTTAGTGGCGGCCAGACGGGATGCAATGTGCCAGGCGAGCCTGACCGCTATTCCGCAGGCCAATTGTTTTTTCTGGTTAAAGAACACATGCCGATGCGTCAAGCCTGGAAGCCTGCGGCAAACGCGCCGAATTTGCGGCGCGAGTGTCGTCAAACCAGACCCGGTCTGGAACGCGCTTAGTCGCCGTAAGGCAACCAAACGTTCTTGACCTCGATGGCGCGGCGCAGGACGGCCTCGCCAGCCGCCTCGCTCGATGTCCAGTCGAGGCTGCGGCCATTGCCGGTCCAGACGCGCTTGAGGTTGCCGATGGAATCGGCCTCCGCCTTGGCGCAGGTGTCGGCATCGGCAAACACCCAGAGCCCATCGACGTCGTCGTGCTTGGCCAGAACGCCGCAGAGCTCGGCGCTGCGGCCGGTGACGATATTGATCGCGCCGGCCGGAATGTCGGAATATTCGATGATCTGGTAGAGATCCGTGGCTAAAAGCGGGTGACGCTCGGACGGCACGGCCACCACGGCGTTGCCCATGGCGAGCGCCGGCGCCACCAGCGAGACGAAGTTGAGGAGCGGCTGATTGTCCGGCGCAACGATGCCGACGACGCCGACAGGCTCGTGCAGCGCAAGCGTCACGGCGCGGGCCGGCGGCTGGTGGACGCGGCCCTCGAACTTGTCGGTGAGGCCGGCATAGAGGAACAGCCGCTCGATGGACTGCTCTACCTCCTCGCGCGCTGCCTTCGCCGTCACGCCGGCGAGTTGGACAAGGCGTGCAGCGAACTCATCGGCACGGCCCGAAAGGTTTTCCGCGAAGTAGTAGAGCACCTGGCTGCGGTTGAAGGCCGTCGCGTCCGGCCAGGCCTTGCAGGCGCGCGCGGCGGCGACCGCGTCGCGGATATCCTTGCGGTTGCCAAGGCCAACTTCGCCGGCAAGCTTGCCCTTGGCGGTGGCGACGGCCAGCGAGTAGTTGCCGTCCGGACGCACCTGCTTGCCGCCGATGAACAGCTTTGCCGTGCGGTCGATGGCCATACCGTCAGCCTGCTCGACGACCTGCGCCGAGCCGACTGCGGCCGGCTTGATGGCGGGGCCGACCGGCAGCTTGGCGGCAAGATATTCGAACATCCCTTCCCGTCCGCCTTCGCGACCGAAGCCGCTTTCGCGATAGCCGCCGAAGCCGCAGGCCGCATCAAACATGTTGGTGCCGTTGACCCAGACGACGCCCGCCTTCAATTGCGGCGCGACATGCAAAGCGAGATTGACGTTCTCGCTCCACACCGAAGCGGCAAGACCGTAACGCGTGTTGTTGGCTAGCTCGATCGCCTCCTCGGTGTTGCGGAAGCTCATCGTCGCCAGCACCGGCCCGAACACCTCCTCCTGCGCCAGGATATTAGCCGGCGAAACAGAGGTGGCGAGCGTCGGCAAGTGATAGTAGCCCGTCGTCGGCAAGGCAGCGTCCGGCTGCCAGCAAGCGGCGCCCTGCCTGGCGCCCTCGGCGATCAGGCCCTTGACGCGGTCGAGCTGCGTGCGGTCGACCAGCGGCCCGATGTCGGTGTTCTTGTCGAGCGGGCTGCCGACGCGCAGGCGGCTCATCCTGACCTTGACCTTGGCGATGAAGGCCTCCGCGATGCCTTCCTGCACCAGGAGCCGCGAGCCGGCGCAGCAGACCTGGCCCTGGTTGAACCAAATGCCGTCGACCAGTCCCTCGACGGCGCTGTCGAGGTCGGCATCCTCAAAAACGACGAAGGCCGATTTGCCGCCGAGCTCCAGCGACAGCTTCTTGCCCGATCCGGCGGTTGCCTTGCGGATGATCTTGCCGACCTCGGAGGAACCGGTGAAGGCGATCTTCTGCACGCCCGGATGGTTGACGATGGCGGCACCCGCCTCCGGTCCGCCCTGAACGATGTTGACGACGCCTTTCGGCACGCCGGCGCGCTCGCAGATCTCGGCGAACAGTATGGCGGTGAGCGGCGTGAATTCGGCCGGCTTCAGCACCACCGTACAGCCGGCCGCGAGCGCGGGCGCGATCTTCCAGGCCAGCATCAGCAGCGGGAAGTTCCACGGAATGACCTGGCCGACGACGCCGACCGGCTTGTGGCCGGGAAAATCCTTCTCGAGCGTCTGCGCCCAGCCGGCATGATGGATGAAATGGCGGATCGCCAGCGGCACGTCGATGTCGCGGCTCTCGCGGATCGGCTTGCCGTTGTCGATCGATTCCAACACTGCGAACAGGCGCTGATGGCGCTGCATGGCGCGGCCGATGGCATAGAGCACTTTGGCTCTGGCGTAGCCCGAGGATGCCGACCATTTCGGCAGCGCCTTTGCGGCCGCCGCGACCGCGGCGTCGATGTCGCCGGCGCCGGCATCCGAGATCTTCGCCAGCAGCTTGCCGGAGGACGGCTCGCTGGTATCGAAAGTCTTGCCGCTTGCCGCCGCCTTCCAGGCGCCGTCGATGAACAGCGCCCTGGAGAAATCGCGGCCGGCGAGCCAGGCGTCGGCCTCGTTGCGGGCTTCCGGCGCCGGGCCGTATTCCATGGCGCGATAGCGTTCGAGGATGTTCATGGGATGCCTCCTTTACCCTCCCCCTTGTGGGGAGGGTCGATCGGCGAAGCCGATCGGGGTGGGGGTAAATGGCTGACGGTTTGGTGCATTGGAAGGCAGATTTGTTTTTCGACCTCCACCCCGCCGCTTAGCGGCGACCCTCCCCACAAGGGGAGGGGTGGCTCACGCCATGGCGTGGCGATGGTTGGCCGAATAATGGCCGGTCAAATGATGTTCGAGCTGGCGCTCGATGTCCGTGAGCAGGCTGGAGGCGCCGAAGCGGAACAGCTCCGGCTCGAGCCAGGGCCGGCCAAGCTCTTCCTTCATCAGCACCAGCCAGTCGAGCGAGACCTTCGCGGTGGAAATGCCGCCGGCCGGCTTGAAGCCGATCAGATAGCCGGTCTCCTCGAAATAGGCGCGGATGGCGCGCACCATCGCAAGCCCGACGGGAAGCGTGGCGTTGACGCTTTCCTTGCCGGTCGAGGTTTTTATGAAATCGGCGCCCGCCATCATCGCCACCATCGAGGCCAGCATGACGTTGCGCAGGGTGGCGAGATCGCCCGTGCCTAGGATGACCTTGAGATGGGCTTCGCCGCAGGCGGCGCGCATGGCGACGATCTCGTTGAACAGCTCGCGCCATTTGGCGCCGTAAACCAGCCCGCGCGGGATGACGACGTCGATCTCGTCGGCCCCGACCTTCACTGAGGCCTCGATCTCCTGCAAACGGGTCGAGAGCGGCGCAAGGCCGTGCGGGAACGCTGTGGAGACGGCCGCGACATGGATGCCTGTGCCGCGCACCGCATCCACGGCCGTGGCAACGAAGGGATGGTAAACACAAACCGCCGCGGGGCGGATCGTTTCGTCGGCGATGCCGAGGCCCTCGACGATATCCCGGCGCAGCGGATTGATCGCTTTGGCGCAGAGCCGGCGCACACGCTCGTCGGTGTCGTTGGAATTCAGCGTGGTCAGGTCCATGCAGGCGATCGCGCGCAGCAGCCAGGCGGCCTGGTTGTCGGCCTTGATCGAGCGCCGCTTGGTGAGGGTCGCGACGCGGCGCTCCAGCGCCGAGCGGTTGACGCTGCGCACGGATTCGAGGAAGCCGAGGTCCAGCTTCATGCCAGGATTGCGGGCAATGCCGTGCTCCAGCGGCATCGGCGTGTTGGCGGCGGCACGCGCCGGCAGCGGCATGATCTTGGACGCGCCTGCGCCGGCCTCGCGGATGGTGCTGCTCATCTCCTGCCCTTTCATTCAGCGACGTGCACTGAAGATAGCCCGCGAAGTTGTCCTTCACGAGTCCTTCAGTGGCTCATAGCGGAAAAAGGCGGCAAAAGCAGTAGGTTTTTGACCGCATGGTCAAAACACTGGGAGACGCGCCTCAGCCGACGAAGGCGCGCTCGACGACGAAGCTGGCGGGATGGCTGAGCGAGCCCTCCTGGAAGCCGAGGCTTTCGGCGAGCTCCTTGACGTCCTTCAGCATGTGCATCGAGCCGCAGATCATGATGCGGTCGGTCTCGGGATTGAGCTTGTCGATGCCGAGGTCGGAGTAAAACTTGCCCGAGCCGATCAGGGCCGTGATCCGGCCCATGCGCGCCGACTCCTCGCGGGTCGTCGAATTGTAGAGCGTGACACGCCCGCCGGTCAGCTCGCCGATCAGCGGATCGGTCTCGAGCGCAGCCACCAGTTCCTGGCCGTAGGTGAGCTCGGCGTTGTCGCGGCAGGTGTGGGTGAGGATCACCTGATCGAACTTCTCATAGGTGTCGGGGTCGCGCAGCAGGCTGGCGAAAGGCGCGATGCCGGTGCCGGTCGAGATCATGAACACGCGCTTTGCAGGCGTCAGCGCGTCGAGCACCAGCGTGCCGGTCGACTTCTGGCGCATGATGACGGTGTCGCCGACCTCTATCTTCTGCAACTCGGAGGTCAGAGGACCGTCCGGGACCTTGATCGAGAAGAATTCGAGCTCGTCGTCCCAGGCGGGGCTGGCAACGGAATAGGCGCGGAAGATCGGCTTCTCGGCATTGGGCAGACCGATCATGACGAACTCGCCGGAGCGGAAGCGCAGCGACTGCGGGCGGGTGATGCGGAACGAGAACAGGCGGTCGGTGTAATGCTTCACCGATACCACGGTCTCCGCATAGACATTGGCCGGGATCGGGAACTGCAGCGGCTTTGCACCGGCGAGGTTCAACGCGGATGTCGTGTTCATCAAACCCAACTTTCCGGCGCGGACGCGGGGCGCTGGCGCCAAACTTTCTCCTGCGCGCCCGAACGGTCAGGTTCCGACGTGCTCTCTGCACACTGCCAAGCGGTAAGCTCTTGTGTCCGGAATTTATTAGTATACAAATGATCTTCAGGTCAAGATGGCAGCGTAAAACGGCTTTCCAAACCGAGGCATATCCGTAGTCCTGGCATTTCGGGTTTCGGCAATGAATGAGAAATTTTCGGCGTCGGCGGGAAGCGTGGTTGCCGGCATCGATGTCGGGGGAACTTTCACCGATCTGCTCCTGATCGACGGCAAGGCCGGCGGCAAGGTGCACATCGCCAAGACCCCGACGACGGTAGAAAATCAGGCCTTTGGCGTGGTCGCCGCACTTGGCGCGACCGGCTTTCCGGTCGAGGGCATCGACCTTATCGTGCACGGCACGACGACCACCACAAACGCCGTGCTGGAGCGCCAGCTGGCCAGGACCGGCATGATCACGACGCGCGGCTTCCGCGACGTGATCGAGCTTGGACGGCGCACGCGGCCGCAAGCCTATGGCATGACGGGCACCTTCGTGCCGGTCATTCCGCGCGATCTGCGGCTCGAAGTTTCGGAGCGCGTCGAGGCGTCCGGCGCGGTTCGCCTGCCGCTCGACGCGGCCGAAATGCGCGATGCCGTGAAAAAGCTGCTCGACGCCGGCTGCGAGTCGCTCGTCATCCATTTCCTGCATTCCTACGCCAACCCCTCGCACGAGCGGCGCGCGGCCGAAATCGCGGCGGAGCTCTGGCCGAACGGCCACATCACGACCGGCCATGCGCTGCTTTCGGAGGCGCGCGAATTCGAACGCGGCGTGACGGCGGCGGTCAACGCCTCGGTGCAGCCGATCCTGGAGCGCTATGTCGAGCGGCTGCGCAAGGAGCTCGCGGCGAAAGGCTATGCGCGCGACTTCCTGATCATGAACGGCAATGGCGGCATGATCTCGGCCCGCTTCGTCACGCAGGAATCGGCAAAGACCGTCATGTCCGGTCCGGCTTCCGGCGTCATCGCCGCCGCTTACACGGGAAAGCGTGCCGGCTTCGCCAACTTGGTGACCTACGATATGGGCGGCACCTCGACCGACGTGGCGCTGATCCGCAACGCCGAGCCCGCGGTCTCGAACGAGATCGAGATCGAATATGCGATGCCGATCCATGTGCCGATGGTGGCGGTGCACACCGTCGGCGCCGGCGGCGGCTCGATCGCGCGCGTCGACGCCGCCGGCCTGATCCAGATCGGTCCGGAAAGCGCCGGTGCCAATCCCGGCCCGATCTGCTACGGGCGCGGCGGCACGGAACCCACCATCACGGATGCCAATCTGGTGCTCGGGCGGCTGGCGCCGAAGAAGCTGCTTGCGGTCGACAATCCGGTCACTGTCGAGCGCGTCACCGCAATCTTCGAAGACAGAATCGGCAGGCACACGGGCCTTTCCGGCGTCGAGGCGGCCGGTGCCATCTTGAGGCTCGGCAACATGAAGATGGCGGGCGCCATCCGCATGGTTTCGGTGTCGCGCGGTCACGACCCGCGCGATTTCGCGCTGTTCGCCTTCGGCGGCGCCGGCCCACTGCACGCGACGGCGCTGGCCCGAGAACTCGGCCTGCCGAAGGTAGTGGTGCCGGCACGCCCCGGCATTACCAACGCGCTCGGCTGCGTCGTCGCCGACCTCAGGCACGACTTCGTCAATACGGTCAACCAGCCGGTAGCGAGCCTCGACGAAGCAAAGCTTCGCGAGTTGTTGGAACGGCACCGAAACGAAGGCGAGGCGCTGATCGGCAAGGAAGCGGTGAAGCCCGATGCAATCCGCGTCACCCACTCCGCCGACATGCAATTCGTCGGCCAGACGCACATCATCAACGTGCCGCTGCCCTCATCCTCGGTTTCACGGGCGAGGCTGCAGCAGCTGTTCGAAAAAGCCTATTTCGCGCGTTTCAAGGTTGAACTGCCGGAGATCCGCGCCAATCTCGTCAACCTCAACACCTCGGTGACGGGCGTGCGGCCGCAGATCGACCTGTCTCAGCTGATCGACCCGGCAGGACGCGCGGCGACGCTGGAGGAAGCGCGGCGCGAGATCCGGCCGGTCTGGTACAGCGGGCGCTGGCACGACACGCCGGTCTATGCGCGCGAGAGGCTGCCGCTCGACGCAGCAATCGAGGGACCGGCGATCCTCGAGCAGATGGACGCCACCACCGTGCTTGAGCCCGGCGATCATGCGCGTTCGGACGACGACGGCAACATTATCATCGACATCGGCGAGGCCTAACATGGCAAAGCTCGACACGATCACGCTTTCGGTGCTGCAGGCCGCCTTGCAGCAAGTTTGCGACGAGATGGATTTGACGTTTTCCCGCGCCGCCTTCTCGCCGGTCATCGCCGAGGCCAATGACCGCTCCGACGGCATCTATTCCGCCGCCGACGGCTCGCTCATCGCGCAAGGCAGCCAGGGCCTGCCGGTATTCGTCGGCGTCATGCAGTATTCGACCAAGACGGTGATCGAGATGATCGCCGACGGGCGCTGCCTGGCCCCCGAGCCCGGCGACATCTACATCGTCAACGACCCCTATCTCGGCGGCACGCATCTGATGGACGTGCGCTTCGTCATGCCGGTCTACCGCGACGGCAAAATCTTCTGCTGGCTGTCCAACACCGGCCATTGGCCGGATATCGGCGGCGCGGTGCCTGGCGGCTTCTCGGCCTCGGCCACCGCCGTCGAGCAGGAAGGTCTGCGGCTGCCACCGGTGAAGCTGTTCAAGAGGGGCGTGCTCGATCCCGAGATCTACGCTATCATCTGCTCCAACATTCGCGTCGCCGACCAGCGCATCGGCGACATCCGCGCCCAGGCTGCGGCGCTGCTGATCGGCCAGGACAGGCTCAATGAAATACTGGATCGTTACGGCGACGAAACCGTCGTCGAGGCGATCGCCGAATTGCGCCGCCGCGCCGCCGAACAGATGCGCGCCTCGATCGCCGTTATCCCGGACGGCGTCTACCGCTCGCAGGCTTTTGTCGATTCCGACGGCGTGGTGAACGAGCCGCTGACCATCAATCTCGCCGTCGAGAAGAAGGGCGACAGCCTGACCTTCGATTTCGCCGGCTCGTCAAAGCCCTGCGCAGGCCCGATGAACAGCGTGCTGGCGACGACGCTGTCGTCGGTCTATCTCGCCATGCGCCACATCTTCCCCGAAGTGCCGATCAGCGCCGGCGCGTTCGAGCCGCTCAATGTCAAGCGGCCGGAAGATACCTTCCTCGACGCCAAGTATCCGCGGCCGGTCTCGGGCTGCGCGGCGGAGGTTTCGCAGCGTATTGCGGAGGCCGTGTTCGCGGCGATGGTGCAGGCATTGCCGGAGAAAGTGACGGCAGCGCCCGCCGGTTCCAGCGGCAATTTCGCGCTCGGCGGCAACGACCCGGCACGCGGCCGCGACTATGTCATGTACCAGATTTCGGGCGGCGGCTATGGCGGCAATGCGGGCCATGACGGCTTGAGCAATGGCTGCTCGACGATCGGCATTTCGAAGTCGCCGCCGGTCGAGATCATGGAGCAGGCGTTCCCGGTGCTCTACCGCCATTACGCGCTGCGCGAAGGCTCCGGCGGTGCCGGCAAACATCGCGGCGGCTTCGGGCTCGCCTATGAAGTCGAGATCCTGCGCGGCGAGGCGCGCGCGTCCTTCGTTATGGACCATGGCCGTTTCGGGCCGCAAGGCGCGCTTGGCGGCAGGGACGGCGCGCCGAACAGCGTGACCGTGTTTCGGGGCGGCGAAGCGCATGTGCCGCCGCATCTGTCGAAGGAGCAGGATATCGCGCTCAAGGCCGGCGACCGCGTGCGCGTCGGCACGCCCGGCGGCGGCGGCTATGGCGATCCGCGCGAGCGCGATCCGAAACAGATCGCCGAGGATGTCCGGCTCGGCTATTATACGCCTGAGCAGGCCAAGGAGATGTTCGGGGTCGATCCGGAGGTTTGATCAGGCCAGCTTCGCCAGCAGCCGCAAGAAGGTCGCGGCCTCCTTGGCCGTGAGCGGCGCCAGCGTTTCCTCGGTGATGGTGCGCGCAAGCGGGATCAACCGCTCGATCGCCTCGCGGCCTTCAGCCGTCAGATTGACCAGCAGCCGCCTCTTGTCGATCTCGTGCTTGGAAAGCTCGACCAGCCCGCGCGCCTTCAGCCGGTCGATGACGCCCTTTACGGTCGCGGCATCCATGGCGATCAGCGTGCCGAGCTGGTTCTGCGAGGTCTCGCCGATGTCGTAGAGCTTGGCGAGAGCGGCGAATTGCGGCGGCGTCAGATCGCCAATGTGGGAGGCGAAGATCGCCACATGGCGCTGATGCGCCTTGCGCAGGATGAAGCCGACCTGGTCCTGCAGATGGTAGTTGTTCTCGTCCAGCTCTTCGGCCTCGACCAGCCGCAGCAGATTGTCCTCGCCGCTCATCTCAAGCCGTCCCAAGCCTTGATGTCTCCGGCCGCAAGGCCGCCCATGCGGTTGTGGACGCGCGGGCCGCAGGTCATGGCGAGGCAGAACAAGATCTCGTCGAGACGCGGGCCGTCGCTGATGCCGACTTCCATCGCGTCGAAATGGCTGCGCACATAGGCAGCGTTGATGTGGCCGAGCGGAACATCGAGCCGTGCGCCGAAGGCGCCGACCTTCTTCGCCGACGGCACGATCGCCTTGGCGTCGCCGAGCCGCTCGCGCATGGCGTAGCCGCCGGGCACGTGCCAGAGCGCGCCGTGCTCCAGTTCGCCGGCACTGCCGACGATGGCGCCCTTGCCGTAACCGTCGATCTTTTTCACATCGCCGCCAAGCGCGGCGATCAGCCTGTCGGAAAGCAACAGCCCGAGCGGCTTCAGGTCCTCCATCGCGCCCTGCAGGTCCTCGACATAGCGACCGGCAAACGGGTTCTTGACCACGGCGAGAGCCGCGGCGCGCAGGCGCGGCTCCTTCGCCGCTGGGCCGCCGTCGTGGAAGATCTCTTCGGTCAGCACCGCGACCTTGCGGATCGGGAATTCAGGCATGGGCAGTTTCCTTCGCTTTATGCTTGTTGGGCGCAGCGAGCGCCACGGAGCCACTGATGCGGGTTTGGCCGGCAAGGAACAGCGCCGACGCGGCGATCAGGCCGCGCCGACGAAAATCTTCGGCGACGGCAAGGCCGTTATCCAGCGCCCGGGCCGCCTCGCCGGGCGCTAGCCCGCCGACGTCCTGCGTCACCAGCCGTTCGCCGAGATCGCTGTCGGGCGAAAGGTCCCGCGCGGGCACGCGATGAACCGCTGGATGCCCAGGCAGGTCGACCGCGTTGGCAATCAGCGTCGCCGCGGCATCCGCCTCGGCGCCGGTCCGCGCCAGCACGGTTACCGCGTCGGCGATGCCCAGCGAAAAGGAGCGGCCGCGCCAGCCACTGGTGGCGACACCGCGCACGCCGTCTTCGGCGCGGATCGTGATGCGGTCGGCCATGCCGTGCCCGGTGCCGGCGATCGCCAGCGTTATCGTGCCGCCCTTGCCGAGATGAATGGCGCTGTCGCCGCCATTGTTGACGTAGGCGCGCTCGAGCCGGCGTCCGGCGAGAAGCGCGGCCAGAACTTCGTCGGCTACCGAACCCGCAACGGCGGCCATCGGCGTGATGAAGCTTTCCGCGAGCGGTGAGACCGCGGCCTCCATGCGCCGCGCGGTCGGACCTGCAAAAACGCTCGGCGTCAAAGACGCCGGACGGCGCAATTCGGGAAGCTCCTCGACCAGTTCGGTCAGGATCGTCTGGAAGCGCGCGACGGCCTGCACGCAGCCGGCGCGGCGTTCAGCTGCATCGCCAAAGGCCTCGACGATGAGGTCGATCGGCCCGTGATTGAGATGAAGCCGCCTGCCGTCGGCGAGCCAATGCGCCTGCGGGCCGTTCATCAGTCGGCCCCATTGGCCGGGGTGCGGCGCAATTGCGCCAACGGCGGCCAGGGATTGCCGGCCGGCGCGCCGACATTGCTGCGCGGATTAAGGTATTCGCCGCCTTTGGCAAGAATGTCCTCGACGCTGCGGATCTCGTCCTCGTAACCGCCGAGCCGGACGTAGTCGTCGCGGCGCATGGTGAATTCGATCGGCGCGACCAGCGCCGGCGTCGGCACATAACCGAATGCGCCTTCCGGCACGCGGGTGACATCGACCATCAGGGTGATGCCGCCGCCCGGCCAGACATAGACCGGCGCGCCGCCGACCGTGACATAGGTCTTCAGGCCCTGAACCGAGCGGGTGAGATTGACCGGGTTTTCGGTGACGCCGGCGCGCAGCGAGCCGCCCGCGCCGCCGATGAAGAGCACAGTGCACAGGGCCGGCTCGCAATTGTCCTCGATCAGGCCGACGGATTTCTGCAGCCGCTCCGGGAACGGTTTCTCGACCGGTTTCAACTGATCGTCCAGTTCGTAGTAAGCGAACTGTTCGCCCGTGGTCGAGACCATCAGCAGCGACAGGCCGGGGCGAGCACCCTTCTTGGCGTTCCAATCGCCCAGGATCGACAGCGGATCGGAGATCGTCGTGCCGCCCCAGCCGAGACCGGGCTCCGAAACCTTGAAGTAGCGGCCGGGCGTCGAGCGGCGGCCGATGATCTTTATCCCGGTATCCTCCCAGCCCAATACCTTGCCGGCCTGATGTTCCGACACGACGCCGGTGATATGGTCGTCAACCACCACAACCTCGTCGACGAGCCCGCGCCATTGCGTGGCGAACATGCCGATGGTGGCCGAACCGCAGCCGACGCGCATGCGATGCTCGATCTTGCCGTCGATGACCGGCGCCTTGCCAGCCTCGACAATGACCGTCGCACCGCCGTCGATGGTGAGCTCGACCGGCTTCCTGTTGCAGAGGTTGAGAAGCGCGTCGCAAGTCGCGCGGCCTTCAGCCTTGGAGCCGCCGGTCAAGTGATGCACGCCGCCAAGCGACAGCATCTGCGAGCCATATTCGCCAGTGGTGACGTGGCCGATCGCCTCGCCTTCCGAGCGCACGGTCGCCGTCTCGTCGCCGATGTGGCGGTCCGTATCGATCTTCACCTTGACGCCGCAATAGGAGAAGATGCCCTCGGTGACGACGGTGACGAGATCGACGCCCTCGACCTCCTGGCTGACGATGAAAGGTGCGGGCTTGTAATCCGGGTAGGTGGTGCCGGCCCCGATCGCGGTGACGAAGCGGCGGCCGGTGTTGACCAGCTCACCACCCCACTCCTCGCCCTCGGCGACGAATGGCACGACCGCGCCGCCGGTCTCGGCCGCGTGGTCGAGGATGGTCAGGGGATCCATGCGCACGATGCGCCCGCCGACATTGCCGTAGCGGTCGCAGGCGCCGGTGCGGCCGTCGGCGATGTAGCACATCACCGGACAGGCATCGCAGCGGATCTTCTCCGCCACCTGCTTCTCACCGGGATCGTGGGTTTCGAAACGTTCGGCAAGCTCGCTCATCGGCGCGCCTCCTTTTCGCGGATCGCCGCCAGGATGCGGCTCGGCGTCGCCGGGACTTTAGTGACCAGCACGCCGGTGGCATGTCGGATGGCGTTGAGGATCGCGGGCGCGGTCGGGATCAGCACATGCTCCCCCAAACCCTTGGCGCCGAAAGGTCCTTCCGGGTCCGGAACTTCCACCAATATGTGCTCGACCGGCGGCACGTCGCCGATGGTCGGGATGAGGTAGTCGTGCAGGTTCTCGGTGCGGCCGGGGATATATTCCTCCGTCAGTGCCATGCCGATGCCTTGCGCGATGCCGCCCTCGATCTGCCCCTCGACCAGTACCGGGTTGATGGCCTTGCCGACATCATGCGCGGCGGTGATCTTGAGCAGCTTCACCGTGCCCAGCTTGAGATCGACCTCGAGCTCGGCGATCTGAGCGCCATAGCCATAGACGGCGTAGGGCTTGCCCTGGCCCTTGGCGTCGAGCGGCAGCGTGGGCGGATCGTAGGTCTCTTCGGCGACGAACACCAAGCCATCGGCATCGACCTTCAGTGTTGACAGATCGATGCGCCGCGTCGCGTCCCCCTCGCGGATTGAGATGCTTGCGCCGTCGAGCGCGATCGTCGCCTTCTCGGAAACATTGGCGAAACGCAGGATCTTTTCGCGCAGCGCTCGGCCTGCCTTTTCGGCCGCCTTGCCGGTCACAAAAGTCTGGCGCGAGGCGGATGTTTTGCCGGCGTCCGGCGTGATGGCGGTGTCGGCGCTCTTCAGCCGGAATTTCGCCAACGGCAAGCCGAGCGCATCGGCACAGATCTGGGTGATGACCGTGTTCGAGCCTTGGCCGATGTCGACGGCGCCCTGGTGGAGCACGACATCTCCGGAGGCAGAGATGCCGACCTTGATCGTCGAAGGATTGGGCAGCGAAGTGTTGCCGCAGCCATACCAGCAAGAGGCGACGCCGACGCCGCGCTTGCTTGCCGTGTTGACGGCGTTGAAGGCTTCCGCCTCGCCAAGCGCGCGCGCCCAATGCGGTTGAAGCAACTCCAGGCATTCACCGATGCCCACGCCCGATTCCAGGCGCTGGCCTGTGACCGTTTCGCACCCGTTCCGAAGGCAGTTCTTTAGCCGGAAATCGAGCCGATCCATGCCAAGCTTGCCGGCGAGCTCGTCGTAGAGGGTTTCCTGCATGATGGTCGCTTGCGGCACGCCGAAGCCGCGGAAGGCGCCGGCGATCGGGCCGTTGGTGTGGATGGCCCTGCCCGTCGCCCGGTAGTGCGGCGTCTGATAGGGACCGGAGGCGTGCACCGGCACGCGGTTGGCGACCGTCGGGCCCCAGCTTGCATAGGGGCCGGTGTTGAAGTCGCCCTCAAAGATCATGCCGGTCACGCGGCCCTCGGAATCGGCACCGATGGTCGCCTCCATTTCGGCCGGATGGCGCTTGGTGGTCGACATCATGGATTCGTTGCGCGTGTAGGCGAGTGCCGCCGGCCTGCCGGTCTTCATCGCCACAAGGCCGATCAGAGGCTGCAGCGAGACATCGAGCTTCGAGCCGAAGCCGCCGCCGGTGGCGGTCGGCACGATGCGCACCTTTTCGACCGGGAGGCCGAGCACCTTGGCCGTGTCGTCGCGATCCATGTAAGGCGCCTGCGTGCAGGCGACGATGACGAGCGTGTCGCCATCCATGTAAGCGAAGCCCGCCTCCGGCTCGATATAGGCATGCTCGACGAAGGAAGTCTCGATGGCGCCGGAGACGGTGACAGCAGCGGCGGCAAGGGCACCGTCGGGATCGCCACGCTCGACATAGCCGGAGGTGAGCAGGTTCGCCGGGCGATGCCGGTGGATCAGCGCCGCGCCGTCGGCTTTCGCCTCACGGGGCTGCAGCACATGCGGCAGCTCCGTCCAGGCGATCGGAAAATCCGTCAGGTCGAGGTCGAGGATGGCTTCGCGCTCGCCCGCCACCAGCGCGACCGCCTCGCCGCGCAGCCGGGCGAAACCTTCGGCAAGGGCCGGCTGATCGGCAAAGGGGCCGATGACCCCGAAGCAGTTCCTGCCCGGAATGTCGGCGGCGGTGAAGACGCCGGCAATGCCGGGAAGCGCGTTGGCCCAGGCGTCGAGATCCCCGAAGCTGAAACCGGCATGATAGTAGGGCGAGCGGACGACCAGCACCGACAGCGCGTCGTGCGGAAAGGAATCGCCGCCGAATTTTTCGTCGCCGGTAACCTTCGGCACGCCGTCGAGCCGGATCGGCGAGGCGCCGACGGCGCGGCCGACCTCCGGCAGGCGACGGTCGAAACCGTCCATATGCTGCGAGGCATGCATCACCGCCGCGACGATTTTCCGGTACCCCGTGCAGCGGCAGAGCACGCCGCCCAGCGCATCCTGCGTCTCGGCCTCACTCGGCGTTGGGTTGCGCTCCAGCAGCGCGGTAGCCGCCACCAGCAGGCCCGGCGTGCAGATGCCGCATTGCGCGGCGCCGTGTTCGAGGAAGGACGCCTGCAAGGCCGACAGCCTGCCGTTGGCGAGGCCCTCGACCGTCGTGACGGCCGCGCCGGAGACCGAGGCCGCCGGCACAAGGCAGGCGCAGACGGGATTGCCGTCGACCAGCACGGTGCAGGCGCCGCAATCGCCGGCGTCGCAGCCGACCTTGGTGCCGGTCAGCCGCAACTCGTCGCGCAGAACCTGCGAGAGCCGCCGCACCGGCGGCACCGACACGCTGACAGCCGCGTCGTTGACCTCGAAGGCAATGTCGGTGCGCTCCATTGTCATGCGGCCACCTTGCCTTCGCCAAGGCTGGTCGCAGCGCACACCGCTCGGACAACGATCTCACGCGCCGCATGCTCCCGGTATTCGGCGCTGCCGCGCACATCGGCGATTGGCGACAGCTCGTCGGTCGGCGCGGACAGCACCGCATCGGCGAGCGCGGCGGTAACCGGCTGGCCGCGCAGGGCCGCCTCGACGCCGGCAAGACGACGGGCGACGGCGGAGCAGGCGCCGACAGCGATAGCAGCATCGGCGACCACGCCATCTTCGATCACGAGACGCGCCGCCGCCATGGCGATCGAGATCACGAGATAGCGCCGCGCGCCAAGCTTGACGAAGGCGGACGAGCCGACAGCCGAACGTTTCGGCACACGAATGGCGGTAACCATCTCGTCTGGCTGCAGCGCCGTGCGGCGATTGCCGAGAATGAACCCGCCAAGCGGCAGGTAGCGCGTGGCTTTCGCCGACCGCAATTCGACTTCGGCATCGACCACCTGCAGCGCCGGCACGCCGTCGGCGGCGGGCGAAGCGTTGCAGAGATTACCGGCGACCGACGCGACGTTCTGGATCTGGACCGAGCCGACTTCGCACGCGGCCGCCTTCAGCGCATCGAACGCCCTGGGCAGGTTGTGGCGCACAACGTCGGTCCAGGTGGTGCGGGCGCCGATCCGCCAATAGTCGTCCGTCTCGGCGATGCCGCGCAGCGCGGCGAGACCATTGATGTCGAGAATGTTGTCGCGGAAAGGTTTCGCGCCCTGCGCCGGATAGAAATCGGTGCCGCCGGCCAGAATGCGCCAGCGGTCCTCGCCAAGCAGAGCGAGCGCCTCGTCGACCGTGGTGGGTTTCGCGTAACGGATCACGCTTTGCCTTCCCAGAAAGGGGCCTTTCCGAGGGAATCTGCCGCCGTCCAGCCGGGCAAATTCATTCGTATGCAAATGATATCAACTTCGCCGCGATTGTCAAAGCGAAGTGGTCGGCCACGGCTTTGTTATGCCTGTGGAGGTTGACGCAGCCGGCCATCTGGTCAAGGTTCCGTGTCCGGTCGCGTCAACTGGAGCCCAAGCCGAGAAAGAAGGGAGGCCGCATGGCCGACGAAGCGCTCATCGTCATCGACCTGCAGAACGACTTTTGCCCCGGCGGCGCGTTGGCCGTGGCCGGCGGCGACGAGATCGTGCCGCTGGTCAACGACCTGATCCGGCGGACCGATCACGTGATCCTGACGCAGGACTGGCATCCGGCCGGCCATTCGAGCTTCGCTTCCAGCCATCCAGGCAAGCAGCCCTTCGAAGCGATCGAGATGCCCTACGGGCCGCAGACGCTTTGGCCGGATCACTGCATCCAGGGCAGCCTTGGGTCCGATTTCCATTCCGGGCTCGCCTGGACCAAAGCGGAACTGGTCATCCGCAAGGGTTTCCGCACCGCGATCGACTCGTATTCGGCTTTCTTCGAGAACGACCACACGACCCCAACCGGCCTTGCCGGCTATCTCAAGGAGCGCGGCATCGACACCATCACCTTGGCCGGCCTGGCCACAGACTTCTGCGTCGCCTTTTCGGCACTCGATGCCGCCAAGCAAGGCTTCAAGACGACGGTGCGGCTGGATGCCTGCCGCGGCATCGATCTCAACGGCTCGGTCGGCACGATGCTGAAACGGATGCGCGAGGCCGGGGTGGTGCTCGAAGATCACCTTTCGGACTGACCGCGCCGTGAGGCATCGAGGGGGCTTTGCGACATTGGCGAAGGCGCTGGCGGCAACCATGACGGCCGCACTCCTTCTCGCCTTTCCAAAACCGGTTTTCGCAGCCGAGGCGCATGAGCTGCCCGGCGCGGCGATGTCGCTCTGGTGGGCGCTGCCCTTTGCCGGCTTGTTGCTGTCGATCGCGACCGGGCCGCTCCTGTTCCATCATGTCTGGGAGCATCATTACGGCAAGATCGCCGCCGCGTGGGCGGCACTTGCAGTGGTTCCGCTGGCGATCGCTTTCGGCATGCCGGCGGCAAGCGAGGCGGTGCTGCACACGTTGCTCACAGAATATCTGTCCTTCATCATCCTTTTGTTCGCGCTGTTCACCATTTCGGGCGGCATCCTGGTCGCCGGCAACATCCACGGCACGCCGCTGGTCAATTCCGGCTTGCTGCTGATCGGCGCAATCCTCGCCTCGGTCATCGGCACGACGGGCGCCTCGATGATCCTGATCCGGCCGGTGCTGCGCGCCAATGACAACCGCCCGTTCAACGCGCATGTGGTGATCTTCTTCATCTTCCTGGTTTCGAACATCGGCGGCTCGCTGACCCCGCTCGGCGACCCGCCGCTCTTCGTCGGCTTCCTGCGGGGGGTCGACTTCTTCTGGACGACCGCGAACCTCTGGCGCGAGACGCTGTTCACCGGCGGGCTGGTGCTCATCATCTTCCTGGCGCTCGACATCGTGCTGCATCGCCGCGAGGGCGGCTTGCCGAAGATCAAGGACCCGACACCGGACACGAAGGTGCGCCTGCGCGGCCTCGCCAACCTGCCGCTGCTGGCCGGCGTGATCGGTGCGATCCTGCTTTCCGCCAGCTGGAAGCCGGGCATCAGCATCCCGATCCTCGGCATCGGCCTGGAACTGCAGAACCTGGTCCGCGACGCGATCATCCTGGCGCTGGCCTTTCTGTCGCTCAAAGTCTCGTACAAAAACCACAGGGAAGCGAACGGCTTCAGTTGGGGGCCCATCGCCGAGGTGGCGAAACTGTTTGCCGGCATCTTCATCTGTATCGTGCCGGTTATCGCCATCCTGAGAGCCGGGCACGATGGCGCGCTGGCGCCGCTGGTTTCGCTGGTCACCTCGGCGGACGGCCAGCCCGACGATCTCGCCTATTTCTGGCTGACCGGAGCGCTGTCGTCCTTCCTCGACAACGCGCCGACCTATCTGGTGTTCTTCGAGCTTGCCGGCGGCGACGCCAGGCACCTGATGACGGAGGCGGCCTCCACGCTCGCCGCGATCTCGGCCGGCGCCGTGTTCATGGGCGCCAACACTTATATCGGCAATGCGCCGAACTTCATGGTCTTTGCTATCGCCAGACATCGCGGCTTCAAGGTGCCGGGCTTCTTCGGCTACATGGCGTGGTCCGGCCTGGTGCTGATCCCGACGTTTTTGATCGCGGGGTTTTTGTTTTTTAGGTGAAGCGGTGCAGAGCTTTACCTCCCCTTGTGGGGAGGTCGGGCCAGGTCCGGGTGGGGGTCGGCGCCAGCTCCCGCTGCTTCGCAGTGACCTTCAGCCCACGCCCACATAGCGCCGAACCGCGGAGGGGTCGGCGCGCAGTTCCTCGACATCGACGGTCTCGCGGTTGCGGCCGTTCTCGATGAATGAGATGCGGTCGGCGACCGACAGCACGGCGTCGACGCGCTGCTCGACCAGGATCGTCGAGACGCCCAGATCGCGCAGCTTCGCCACCGTCTCGCGGATCTTGGCGATCATCGAGGGCATCAGCCCTTCGGTGGGCTCGTCGAGAAGAAGCACCTGCGGCTCGAGGCAGAGCGCACGCGCCATGGCAAGCATTTGCTGCTCGCCTCCGGAAAGCGTGCCGGAGCGTTGCTTCAAGCGCTCTCGCAACAGCGGGAAAAGGTCGAGGACGCGTTCCCGCGTCGCCTTGCCCTTGCCGCGGGTCATCAGGCCGATCTCGACGTTTTCCGCCACCGTCATGTCGGCGAATAATCGCCGGCCCTGCGGCACATAAGCGACGCCCGTCTTCGGCACGTCATGTGCGGCAAGTCCGGTCAGCTCCTTGCCGGCCAGTCTGATCGAACCGGCAGCGGCCGGAACCAGCCCCATGATCGCCTTCAGCGTCGTCGTCTTGCCGGCGCCGTTGCGGCCGAATAGGCAAAGCACTTCGCCCTTGTTGAGGACAAGGTCGAGCCCGTAGAGCACCTGCACCTCGCCGTAAAAACAGTCGAGGCCGGAAATGGCGAGCAGCCCGCTCTCGGTGCCGGGGAGATCAGCCATGGGTCGCTCCGAGATAGGCATCCTGCACCTCGGCATTGGCGCGGATCTGCTCGGGCGTGCCCTCAGCGAGAATCTTTCCCGAATTGAAGACGGTGATGCGGTCGGCAAGCTGCATGACCACCGGCATGTTGTGCTCGATGAGCAGCACGGTGGCATGCTTGGCGATCTCGCGCACCAGTAGGACGAAATTGTCGATCTCGCTGTCGGCCAGCCCTTGCGTCGGCTCGTCGAGGATCAGCAGGCGCGGCCTCAGCGCCAGGCCCATTGCCACCTCCAGCAGGCGCTGGTGGCCGTAGGAAAGCTGGCCGGCCGGGGTGCCGGCGCGGTCGGCGAGGCCGGTGCGTTCCAGCGCCGCCATGACGCCGCTCCTCACCTGCCCCTTCGAGCGGCCGTCGGTCAGCGTGCGCTGCACCGGCAACGCGACATTGTCGTAGGCCGTGAGATTGGCGAAGACGCTGGTGATCTGGAAGGTGTAGGCAACGCCGAGGCGAACCCTTTTGTAAGCCGGCATGGTCGTGATGTCGGCGCCGTCGAAGACGATCATGCCGGAGGAGGGTTGGATGCGGCCGCTGAGCAGACTGACGAAAGTTGTCTTACCGGCGCCATTGGGGCCGATGATGGCGCGGATTTCGCCCGGCATCAGCGCGAAATCGACGCCGTCGACGGCGCGCAAGCCCCCGAAACGGCGCGAAAGACCCTTGGTGGTGAGCAGCGGCATCACGGCAACCATCCGAGCCAGCGCTGGCGGACGCTGCCCAGGACGCCCTTCGGAAAGAAGAGCACCAGCAGGATCAGCGCCACGCCGACGATCAAAAGATAGGCGGAGGTGAAGCCGCTGGTGATGTCGGTGACATAATACATGAACAGCGTGCCGATGAGCGGCCCGAGAATGGTCGCGGCGCCGCCGAGCAGCACCCAGAGCAGTGGCAGGATCGAATACTGCACCGACGCGAAGCTCGATCCAATATAGCCGAACAGCAGCGCATAAGCCGCACCGGACGCGGCGCAGATGGCGCCTGAGGCAATGACGGCGACGAGCTTGTTGGCGACGGTGTCGTAGCCCAGCATCTTCGTGCGCTCCTCATTCTCGCGAATGGCGACCAGCACGCGGCCGAAGCGGGAGCGAACGATAACAAGCGTGATGAGCAGCACGACCGAGAACAGCGCCAGAGCGCTCATGTAGCGCACAGTCGGATTGGTCAGGTCGAGCGATGCGCCGCCGATCGCGATTATTCTCGACGGCTGCTGGATGACAAGGCCCTGGTCGCCGCCGGTCCAGGCGGCGAAATAAAGGATGAGCAGATAGAAGACCTGCGCGAACATCATGGTGACGATCATGAAGGCCACACCCGATGTGCGCAGCGCGAGCAGGCCGATGACCAAGGCAAGCAGGGCGCCGCAGGCAACCCCGGCGACGAAGGCTTCCGGCACGCCCCAGCCCAATTGATAGACAGCCAGCCCGGCACCATAGAGGCCGGCCGAGAAGAACATGGCGTGACCGAGGCTGAGCAGGCCGACATAGCCGAAGAGCAGGTTGTAGCCCATGGCGAAGACGGCAAGCGCCATGATGCGCGCGAACAGGCCCTGATGATAATCGGGCAGGACGAAATTCAGCGCGAACAGGAGCGCGATGACGCCGATATGCAGCGCGTAGGTCTTCGCGGGGGAAGCATCCTTCATCGCGCCGCCGTCCCGAACAGGCCTTGCGGCCGGGACACCAGCACCATGGCGACCACCAGCGTGGCGATGATCTTGGCCAAGGTCGGCGAGAAGAACACCGAGACGATGCCGTCGGAGAGGCCGATCAGGATGGCGGCGACCACCGTGCCGCGCAATGAGCCGAGGCCGCCGATGATGACGACGATGAAGGACAACAGCAGCGGGTCCTGCCCCATCAGGTAATGCGCCTGGCTGATCGGCACGATCAGCACCGCCGCGATTGCCGCCAGCATGGCGCCGATGGCGAACACGCCGGCATAGACGCGCTCGACCGGGATGCCGAAGGCCTGCGCCGTCTCGCGGTCATACTGGGTGGCGCGCATGATCAGGCCGATTTTCGTCCGTGTCAGCACCAGCCAGGTGATCACCAGCAGAACCGCGGAGGCGGCAATGACCGAGAGCTTGTAGCCTGAATAGCCGAACCACGGCAGCAGGATGCGGTAGTTGAAGGGCGGCTCGACCGGGCGCGCTTCCGGGCCGTAGAAGGTCAGCGCCAGCTGCTGGATGATATAGAGCATGCCGATGGTGGCGACGATGGTGCCTTCTGGATTGTAGTTCAGCCGGCGCAGCACCAGCCATTCGGCAAGAAACGCGACCAGCCCGACCAGCAAGGGCGCAATCACCAGCGCGACGACGAAGCCGACCGCGGGATGGCCGGAAATCGCCGTCGAGATCGCCCAGGCAAGCACGGCGCCCAACATGAAGAACTCGCCATGCGCGACATTGACGATGCGCATGACGCCGAACACCAGCGACAGGCCAAGCGCCGTCAGCGCCAGCACGGCGGACGTGACGAGGCCTTCCAGGGCGGCAAGCAGGAGGTGGGGTCCGAAGTGCATGGGCTAGCCACCGGCGGATGCGCGAGGCACCCCCCACTGCCCTGCCGGACTGTCCGGCAGGACAGAGGGGGGTGGCTTGGCGCTCACGCTCGGTGAAACGTCGAAGCTCACAGCGCTTGCTTCGTGTAATCCCCTTCCGGCTCGTAGAGGCCGTCCTCGATCTTGGTCTTGTGGACGACCTTCAGCTTGCCGCCTTCGACCTTGGAGATGTTCTGGATGCCGAAGCATTGGTGGATCTTGCCGTTAAAGGTTTTCGGACCCTGCGGATGCTCCGGCCCTTCGGCGAATTCCTTCAGCGCTTCGGTTGCCTCGACCAGCTTGGCGCGGTCTTCCGGCCCCTTGTAGCCGGCATCCTCCATCGCCTTCTTGACGACATAGAGCGTCTCCCAGCAGCCGAACATGTGGGCAGCGGTGGAGACGTCCTTGGGGTCGCCGACGGCGGCGCCATTGTCGTCGATGCCGACGGCGGCGCGATAGGCCTTCTGCGCGGCCGAGTCATCGGGCTGCGCGTAGCGCGGCGAGCCTTCCCAGAAATGGCTGCCGTCGAGGAATTCGAGGCCGGGGCTGTTGATGTCGACGGCCTCGAGGGAGTCGATGAAGCCGAAGAGCTGCGGCCTTTGCGAGCCGTAGAACTCGCCGAGTTCCTTGACGAAGGTGAGCACGGCCGGACCGACCATGACGTGGTAGATCACCTCGGTCTCGGCCGGGATCTGCGGGAAGTATTTGGTGAAGGACGACTCCGTCGGGGGGATGGCGATCTGCGCGATCACGTCGGCGCCTTGCGCCTTCAACGCCGGCGGCAGGTAGTCGCGATGGTCGTAGCCGAAGGCGAAGTCGGGGAAGATCTGCGTCACCTTCTTGCCGGCATTCGCCGCGATCCACGGCGCCATCGACTGGATCTGGCTCTTCACGTCGGTGATGCCGGGCTGGAAGACGTAGCGGTTGAGCTTGGTCGAGGCGACGTGGTGGCCTTCGCTGACCACGAAATAGGGGATCTTGTTTTCGCCGGCGGCGGGCGCCGAGCCGATCACCACATGCGAGAACAGCGTGCCGAAAACGATGTCGGTCTTATGCTGCGTGGCGAACTTGCCGACCACCTCGGCGCCGCGGGCAGGATCGGTGCCATCATCTTCGATCACCAGCTCGACCTTGCGGCCGCTGATACCGCCGGCATCGTTGATCGCCTTGACGGCGGCAGCGCTCGTCTTCTCGTACCAGCGGCCGTAGGCGGCGCCGATGCCGGTGCGGTGCGACTGGAAGCCGATCTTGATCGGCGCCGAACTCTGCGCCTGGCTGTAGCGAACGAAGCCGGGCGCGAGCGCCAGGCCGGCGCCGGCGGCGATGCCTTTCAGCGCTGTGCGGCGGGAAAGCGTGCTTTTGGAGAGGTCGAAAAATCCGTTCTTGTCAGCCATGTCCGTTCCCCTGTTTTCAGTTTTTTGACCAGCAATAAGGCGGCTCGATCCTCCGCGCTCGGAGGACGCGAAAATTGCATGTGTACAAACTAAATCACCAAAGCTGTGACGTGGCAAGCGAGCTTCCACTCCAGCGCCGCCGCGCGTCCTCTAGGGGACGCGCAAAGGACGCTGGAGCACTTTCATTTTGCGCATGATCCTTTCCGAAAATCGAACCCGATTTTCGGGGTCATGCGCGCGTCATGACGGGCCCTTGTCTCATCCCGCCGTCGGCGTAGCAAGCAGCCATAGGCCGAATATGGTGTAGGCGATCATCAGAAGCGCATGCGGCAGCTGGCTGAGCGCCGCGCGCGACGGCTGCGGGTGGAGTCGCCAGGCTAGGCCGTGTGCGATCAAGACCGCCAGCACATGGCCGACGATGATGACGCCGGCCTGCAGATTCCAGAGCCACCAGGCCGACTCGGCGCCGGCGACAACGCCCGCCTCGACCATCCTGTCGGCGGTGCCGAACAGGTTCCAGCCGAGCGCGAACGGGTCGGACAAAGCGACCAGCGCGTATTGGCCGTCGACGAGCAGCGCCGTGAGGTAGTGGGCGATGTGGTAGGCGAGCGCGATCGGCACGATCGACCAAACCAGGAGGCCGGCGGCTTTCTCGAAGGCTTGCCCGTCGCCGGCAAGGCGCTGGCCGAGTGAAACGGCAAGCGCGAACACGGCCGCCAACAAGATGAATGTCAGCACCAAGCCAAAGCTGCCGATGCCAATCAACGCGGTGCGGCCGGGAAATTCCAGCGGATTGACGCCGAACAGGCCGAGCCAGAAGAAGGTTTTGGAAAGACCGTCGAAGGATACGGACGAGAGCGCCAGCAGCAGGAACGCCGTGCCGCTTGCCGGCAGCGACGAGGCGGAAAGCAGCTTCGCACCGGGCCAGCCGAGGTCGAGCCGGCCTTTTTCGCGCTGGACCGGCGCGAAGCGGGCGACGATGGAGAAAAAGACGGTCAGGAATTCGCCGCGCCGACTCCAGTCTTCGTAGCCGAAGACGCATATGGCGGCGAAACTGAGCAGCCAGTAGATGCCGGCGGCGAAGGCCAGGCGCGACGGATCGTCGGGCGCGGGATCGATGAGCTCGAACCAGGCGAAGCCGAAGAACAGGACGAACGCCGGCCAGTAGCCGAGCCATTTGGGAAGGCGCGATGGCTCGGCTTCGTCAGTGCGAAGGTTGAAGACGCGAGATGCAACGCGCCAGGGGCCGTACCACGGGTTGAGCCAGGACCAGAGATCGCCGAATACCCCCTGCAGCAGCGTGAAACCGGCCCAGAGCAGCGTCCAGATCACCAGAGGCAAGGGGTTGGAGAGTGGATCACGGCTGCCGAACAGGCCGGTGGCGATGAGAAGCACGAAGCCGGCAAAGGAAAGCAAGCTGAGGACGGTGCGCGGGTGGTCGCTGACAGTGAACAAAGAGAGGCGTCGGCGCCAGAAGCGGTCAAGAGCGGCGGGCGGCAGCAGCGCCAGCGTCAGAAAGCTGACAGCCACCGCAAGCGCGCCACCAGCGATGTAGTAGCCCGTGGGAAGAAGCAGGACATGGCCGCGGTCAGAGGCGTGGGCGAAGGCGGGGGTGGGGAGGAGAGGTATGAATGAGGCCGCCATTGCGAAGGACGTATTTCGAAGCCGTCGATTTCCACCGACGTGCTCCTTCGCACCCCCCTCTGTCCTGCCGGACATCTCCCCCGCAAGGGGGGAGTTCGGATGTCGCGCGCGATTTCGCCAATTTTGACCGCCGCAGAAAGAGGCAGATTGCGCGAAACTGCCAATCTCCCTCCTTGCGGGGGAGATGTCCGGCAGGACAGAGGGGGGTGGGCGGGAACTCAAGTTATCCGGTTATCCGAAATTCTATTCGAGCAGTCCTCACACCTTGACCAGCTGCTCCACCCGCCCCTTCTCGCCGAAGATGCGCAAATAACGCTTGATCTCCTTCTCATCGCCGGTCGACTTGGCGGGGTTGTCGGAGAGCTTGACCGCCGGCCGGCCATTGGCTTCGCTGACCTTGCAGACCAGCGAGATGGCGTCGAGGCTGTTGGTCTCGGTCGGCGCGCAGCCTTCGAAATCATTGGTGAGGTTGGTGCCCCAGCCGAAGGACATGCGCACCTTGCCGCGGAAATGCTTGTAGGTCTCCTCGATGGTCTCGACCTCGAGCCCGTCGGAGAAGATGAGCAGCTTCTGTTTCGGATCCTTGCCCTTCTCGCGCCACCAGGCGAGGATCTTCTCGCCGCCTTCGATGGGCGGCGCGCTGTCGGGGCGGAAGCCGGTCCAGTCGGCGATCCAGTCCGGCGCGTCGCGCAGGAAAGCGGACGTGCCGAACGTGTCGGGCAGCACGATCAGCAGATTGCCGCCATAATAGCGCTGCCAGTCCTGCAGCACCTTGTAGGGCGCCTGCCTCAGCTCCTCAACGGAGTTGGCGAGTGCCGCAAACACCATAGGCAGTTCGTGCGCATTGGTGCCGAGCGCCTCGAGGTCGTTGTCCATGGCCAGAAGCACGTTCGACGTGCCGGTGAAAGCCTCGCCGATGCCTTCCTTCAGCGCCTCGACGCACCAGCGCTGCCACAGGAAGGAGTGGCGGCGGCGGGTGCCGAAATCGGAAATGCGGATGCCGGGCAGTGCCTTCAGCCGCTCGGTCTTGGCCCACATCTTGGCCTTGGCGCGGGCGTAGAGCACGTCGAGCGCAAACTGGCCGAAGGAGCGCATGGCGGCGCGCGAGCGCAGCTCGTTGATGATGGCGAGCGCCGGTATCTCCCACAGCGTGGTGTACATCCAGGGACCGGGGAAGGACAGTTCGTACTGGCCGTCGCGCTTGGTGAGTTCATAGTCGGGAAGGCGGAAATCCTCCAGCCAGGCGAGGAATTCCGGCTCGAAGATCTGCTTACGGCCATAGAAGGTGTTGCCGCCGAGCCAGATCATCTCCTTCTTGGTGAAGCGCAAGGTGCGAGCGTGGTCGAGCTGCTCGCGCAGTTCGCCTTCGTCGATCTCGTCGGCGAGCCGCACCGAGGTCGTGCGATTGATCAGCGTGAAGGTGGCGTCGACCTTGGGGTACATGCCCCAGATCATCTGCAGCATCAGCAGCTTGTAGAAATCGGTGTCCAGCAGGCTGCGGACGATGGGGTCCAGCTTCCAGGTGTGGTTGTAGACGCGCCGCGCTATATCGGTTCGTGCCATATCTGCTCACCCAAAAAGCGCGTCGCGCTTGCGTGATTCCAAGCGCGGCGCCTCAAGTCCCTGTTATGAAGCACTCCGGACGGAAAACCGCCGCGCAGCTCCCAGAATTGTTAACCAGCTGCGGTCTTAGCATTGTATTTTTGAAAGCGCTTCCTGCTTTGCAAGCTGGCCCGACAAAAACCAGCTATGCAAGTCCAGCGATCATGACGCTGCGCCAGAGCATTCCACCGTTGCACGGCAACCGCGAAATGCTCTTGGCTTTTTTTGACGGGAATTTCCGGACGGAAAACCGCTCACACTTTTCCTGGAATCGCTCCAGCCCCGATCACCTTGAGCGCCGGGCGCTTCCTGCGGCTCGGCACACGGCCGGCGACCGGCGCATCGGCGCGGCCCTCGTCCTGCTCCTTTTCGGCAAAGAGCCAGTCGATGAAAAGCTGGACGATCGGCGCCGAGCGCATCTCGTTGCGGCAGACGACATAGAAGTCATCGACCGCCGGCACCGACAAAGCGAAGGGCGCGACGAGCATGCCCCTGGCGAGCAGGGCGCGCGCGGTCACGGAATCGCCGAGCGCCACGCCGTGGCCGTGGACGGCGGCCTCCACCGCTATGCGCGCGTCGCCGAGGTGATGGCGGCGGCCGCGCTCCAGATCGAGCGCGTCGGCGGCGGCCAGCCAGGTGTGCCACTCGCGGCCGTCGTCGCCATGCAGGAAAACGTGGTCGGCAAGGTCGCGCACGCTGCGGATCGGGCGGTTGTTGATCAGCGTCGGGCTGACCACCGGAAACAGCTCGAGACCCGACCATTTGCGTATCCAGCAGTCGCTCCAGCTGCCATCGCCATAATGCACGCAGACGTCGATGTGCGGCGCGCGGATGTCCCTGGCGTCGTTGGAGGGGATCAGCGTCAGCTGGATGTCGGGATATTGCGCGGTGAAGGAGCCGAGCCGCGGCGTCATCCACAACAAGAGCAGCGCCGGCACGCAGGACACCGACAGCACACCGGTGCTTGCGGGGCGTGTCATGCGCTGCGTGGCCGCGGCGATGCCGTCGAAGGCCGCCGAAACCGCCGGCAGGAACTCAGCGCCGTGCGGCGAAAGCTTCACGCGCTGACCCGCGCGCTGGAAAAGCTTTACGCCGAGCGATTGCTCGAGCGCCTTGATCTGGTGGCTGACCGCGCCATGCGTGACATTGAGCTCGCCCGCCGCCTTGGTCAACGAGGCATGTCGCGCCGTCGCCTCGAAGGCGCGCAGCGGGTTCAACGGCGGCAAGCGCTTGGCCAAGGACAGCTCCCGACTTTGTGAGATTTTCTCACAGCAAAGACCCTAACAATATCAATTGATTTTTCAATACAGTTGCCCGACACTTTTGGCCGGAACAGCTCAACAGACGTAGATTTCGCAGGCGCCAGCGGGCAACGATCAGCCGGATGACTGCTGGCTTGGCAGCCGTCGGTGCAGCCGCCGCGCTGCAAGCAGTCTCGGAGGAGTACCGGACATGGGTTACGATCGCGGCAAGCTCGAAGCGTTGCGCCGCAAATATGGCGAGAGCCATGGCGGCGAGATGTTCGACCCGAAATTCCGCAAGGTCGCCGACAAGATCTTCAGTAAAAGCGGCACCCGGCTGGCGCCCTATTCCGGCATCCCGACCTTCCTTGCCGCGCCGTACCGGCAGGTGGCGGCCGACAATCCGGATTTCGGCGACTTGCAAGTGGCGATGATCGGCGTGCCGATGGACCTTGGCGTCACCAACCGGCCGGGCTCACGCTTCGGGCCGCGGGCGCTGCGCGCCATCGAGCGCATCGGCCCCTACAATCACGTGCTGGAATGCGCGCCGACGCATGAGCTGCGCGTTGCCGACATCGGCGACACGCCGTTCCGCAGCCGTTACCGGCTGGAGATCAGCCACGAGGACATCGAAAAGCGCACCAACCAGATCGTCGACGCCGGTGTGCTGCCGCTTTCGGTCGGCGGCGACCACTCGATCAGCCATCCGATCCTGAAAGCGGTCGGTAAGCAGGCTCCGGTCGGCATGATCCATATCGACGCCCATTGCGACACCAGCGGGCTGTTCGACATGACCAAGTTCCATCACGGCGGACCGTTCCGCAACGCGGTCCTGGACGGCGTGCTCGATCCCACCCGCACGATCCAGATCGGCATTCGCGGCTCGGCCGAGTATCTGTGGGAGTTCACTTATGAATCCGGCATGACGGTGGTCCATGCCGAGGAGGTGACCGGCGTCGGCATACCCGCCATCATCGAGAAGGCGCGGAAGATCGTCGGCGACGGCCCGACCTACATCTCCTTCGACGTCGACAGCATCGATCCGGCCTTCGCCCCGGGCACCGGCACGCCTGAGGTCGGCGGGCTGACGACGCGCGAGGTGCTCGAGCTGCTGCGCGGCCTGAAGGGCCTCAACATCGTCGGCGGCGACGTCGTCGAGGTGGCGCCGCAATATGACGCGACCACCAACACCGCCCATGTCGGCGCGCAAGTCCTGTTCGAGATCCTGAGCCTGATGGTGTTCAGCCCGGCAATCAAGAAGGGCTGACACGAGAGCGTTTCACCGCTTCATGGAAACGGCGAACCGCTTCGTTTTTACGCAATTCCGGACGGAAGCTATGCGAAGTCGCCAAGCGTAGACCGCTTCCCGCTTTTCCTGGAATTGCTAACCAGTACGGCCGTCGCGCTGGAGCCGGCGGCCGGTTTCAACAACAAGCTTCCAGCAGGGGAACTAAAATGACTCTTCGCAACACACTGAAATCCGCACTTGCGGCACTCATCATGCTCGGCGCCGCCGGTCTTGCCTCGCAGGCCAAGGCCGACGCCATCGACGACATCACCAAGGCCGGGGCCATCAATGTCGGCATCTTCTCCGACTTCCCGCCTTTTTCCTCGGCCAGCGCCGACATGAGCATCAAGGGCTATGACATCGACGTCGCGCAGGCGATCGCCGATTCCTTGAAGGTGAAGCTGAACCTCGTCAGCGTCACCGGCCAGAATCGCATCCCGTATCTCACCGACAAGCGCGTCGATATCTTGATGAGCGTCGGCTATTCGAAGGAGCGCGAGCAGGTGATCGATTTCGCCGCCGCCTACGCGCCCTATTACATCGCCGTCATCGGCCCGGCCGAGCTTGCCGTCAAAGGCAAGGACGACCTTGCCGACAAGTCGATCGCCGTCAATCGCGGCACGCTGGAGGATACCTCGCTCACCCAGGCGGCGCCCGCCTCGGCCGACATCCGCCGCTTCGACAACTACAATTCCGTCATCCAGGCCTTCATCTCCGGACAGACGCAGCTCATGGTGGTCGGCAATGATGTCGGCGCGCAGGTGCTGGCCAAGCAGGTTGCATTGAAGCCCGAGCAGAAGTTCCAGCTGCTGACCTCGCCCTCGCATATCGGCCTCAACAAGAACGAGGACAGGCTGAAGAAGGCGGTGAACGATGCGGTCGCCAAGATGCTGGCGGACGGCAAGCTGGACGAGAGCTCGAAGGCCTGGCTGAAGACGCCGCTCAATCCCGACAACCTCAAGGATTGATCCCCGGAGCGGTTCAGCGCGCATGAAGCGCTGAACCGCTCCCGTACTTGCTTCTTGCGCTACACGCTTTCCAACAGGGCCAATCGCGATGGGCTACAGCCTCGACTTCGGCTGGCTTGCGGGTGCAGCGGGCGCGATCGCGCGCGGCGCGGCGATGACGCTGCTTCTGATCGTCGTCACCACGCTCGCCGGCACTTTCCTCAGCATCCTGGGCGCCGCCGGCCGCCGGAACGGCCCGAGGCCGCTCAAGCTGGCGATCGGCTGGTATGTCGAGGTGATGCGCAACACGCCGTTCCTGGTGCAGCTGTTCTTCATCTTCTTCGGCCTGCCCAGCCTCGGCATCCGACTCGATCCGATCCTGGCCGCCATGCTGGCGATGACGCTCAACATGGCGGCCTACACGATCGAGATCGTCGGCGCGGGTCTGGACGCGGTGCCGCGCGGGCAGACGGAGGCAGCGCTTGCGCTCGGGCTCAGGCCCAGACAGGTGTTCATCAAGATCGTGCTGCCGCAGGCGCTGACAGTGATCTATCCGGCGCTGACCAGCCAGATCGTCATCATGATGCTGGAATCGGCGGTGGTGTCGCAGATCGCGGTGCGTGAACTGACCTACGAGGCCGACATGCTGCAGGCGCGCACCTTCCGCGCCTTTGAAACCTATCTGGTGGTGACCATGGTCTATCTCGGCCTGTCGATGGGGCTGCGCCGGCTGCTGGTCAGCGGCGGACGCCGCGCACTCGGAGCCGGCGTGTCATGATCGAATTCACCCTCTGGGACATATTGCGCAACCTTCTGCTCGCCGCGCGCTGGACAGTGCTGCTGTCGCTTGCGGCCTTCGTCGGCGGCGCGCTGGTCGGGCTGGTCGTGCTGTTCTTCCGCATAGCCAAGAACAAATGGATCAAGCGGATCGCTTCCGGCTATATCGCGCTGTTCCAGGGCACGCCGCTCCTCATGCAGCTTTTCCTGATGTTCTTCGGCCTGCCGATGTTGGGGCTGCGTATCGAGCCATGGACCGCCGCGGCGCTCGGCCTCACCTTCTTTGCCAGCGCCTATCTCGCCGAGATCTGGCGCAGCGGTGTCGATGCGCTGCCGCGCGGCCAGTGGGACGCCGGCGCCAGTCTCGGACTGCATTATCTGCAGGAACTCAGGCTGATCATCCTGCCGCAGGCCTTCGCCATCACGCGCGCCCCGACCGTCGGCTTCCTGGTGCAGCTGATCAAATCGACGGCGCTGACCTCGATCATCGGTTTCGAGGAGTTGGTCAGGACCTCCAACGCCATCAACAACGCGACCTTCGAGCCGTTCACCGTCTACGGGCTAGTGGCGCTGATCTTCTTCGTCATGTGCTTCCCGCTGACGCAATATGCGCGGCGGCTCGAGCGTGTCGCCGCACACTGAAGGTTGACGAGGGCCGCGCCTGACCGGCGGCCGCTCGTCTCAATGGCTGAACGACAGCGCCGGCGCGATGCGATCGCGCCGCAGCCAACGGACGAGCAGGAGGACCGCCACCACCGCCAGGCCTGACGACAGGCCGATCCAGATGCCGACGCCGTCAAAGCCGAAATGGAAGGCGAGCAGAACGCCGAGCGGCAGGCCGACCCCCCAATAGCCGATCGCGGCATAGATCATCGGCACCTTGGTATCGTGCAGGCCGCGCAGCATGCCGGCGGCCACCGCCTGCGCGCCGTCGAAGATCTGGAACAGCGCGGCAAACACCAGGAAGGACACGGCAAGCGTGATCACCCTGGCATTGGCCGGATCGGCGAGATCGATGAAGGCGCTGATCAAAAGATGCGGCCACAGGATCATCACCAGCCCCATCAGCGCCATGAAGGAGACGCCGATGACAAAGCTGGTCCAGCCGGCGCGCGAGACGCCCTCGGGATTGCCGGCGCCATGTGCCAGGCCGACGCGCACGGTGACCGCCTGGTTGAGGCCGAGCGGCACCATGAAGGAGATCGAGGCGATCTGGATGGCAATCGCGTGGGCTGCCAGCGAATCCGCGTCGATCAGACCCATCAGCAGGGCTGCCGCATTGAAGATCGTCACCTCGAAGGCGAGGATGCCGGCGATCGGCAGGCCGAGCCTCAGCAGGCCGCGGAAGCGCGGCCAGTCGGAGCGCCAGAAGCGGCCGAAGAGGTGATAGCGGCGGAATTTTTTCTCCAGCACCACCACGGCCGCCAAGCCGACGAACATCAGCATGCTGGAAAGCGAGGTGGCGAGGCCCGAGCCGGCGATGCCCATCGGGCGGACGCCGAGGTTGCCGAACATGAAGACCCAGTTGAAGAAGGCGTTGCAGGCGACTGCGACGAAAACGATGATCAGCGCCCAGCCGGGCCGCTCCAGCGCCGAGATGAAGGAGCGCAGCACGATATAACCGTAAAAAGGCAGCACCGCCCATTGCAGCCAGTGCAGGTAGATGCCTGCCTGGTGCGCGAGGTCCGGCTTCTGCCCCATGGCCAAAAGCACTTCTTCGCCATGCCAGAGGAACAGCCAGATCGGGATCGAGACGAGGACCGCCAGCCAGAGTCCCTGGCGCACGGTGCGGCGCAGGTCGCGCACCGAATGGCGGCGGCGGCCGAGCTCGGTCGCCATCATCGGCGAGGTGGCGAGCATCAGGCCAAGCCCGAAGATCAGCGGCATGAAATAGAGGTTGGAGCCGAGCGCGCCGGCGGCCAGCGTGTCGGGTCCCAAACGGCCCATCATCATGACGTCGGTCGCGGTCATGGCGGTCTGGCCGAGATTGGTGAGCACCATCGGCCAGGCAAGCGACAATGTCGCCCTGATTTCCTGACGCCAAAAATTTTCCGGCGCGCGAGCGCCGGCTTCGATCGCAGACATTTTCCGCTCTTCAGACCACGGCGCGTCGGGACAACGCCCGGAAGCCGCACGCAAACGGCGCAAAATGGCGCCGTTTGCGCCGTCTTGTGAACGAAATGCGACATATTGGCAAGGAGGAGGAGCGGCGACCTATTGAGCCAGCGGGAAGCGCAGGAGCCGGGCCTTCTATTGGATGGCGTCGAGCGCCTGCCGCTGGCGGTGCATTTCGAGGAAGATGCGATAGTCGCGGTCGAAGCGAGCGCCGGCGGCCGGATTTGGGGGCCGCGTCCTGCCGCCCTGCTGCATGGCCACGCAAGCGGCGTTGAGGTCGGCGTAAAGCCCAGCGGCGGTCGCCGCGACCATGGCGGTGCCGAGCAGCACTGCCTCGTCGGCCAGCGGCTCGATGACGGTGCAGCCGGTGGCATCGGCATAGAGTTCCATCAAGAGCGGGTTCTTGGTGTGGCCGCCGGTGACGTGCAGCGTGTCGATCAAATAGCCGTTCTCGTTCAGCGCCTCGAGCACATGGCGCACGCCGAGCGCGATGCCGACGGCGGTGCGCCAGTAGAGCTTGCACAGGCTGTCGAAGGAGGAATCGAGTGTCAGCCCGCTGACGACGCCAACCGCGTGCGGGTCGGCGAGCGGCGAGCGATTGCCGTGGAAATCCGGCAGCACATGCAGCCGCGCCGCCAGCGCGTCGCCCTCGGCGGCGCGCAGTTCGGCGACGCGCTTGGCGATCCTGGCATGCATTGCCGCATCCGGCTCGCCGCCGGCGCCGTGCCAGCGGATGATGTGGTCGAGCAGAGCGCCGGTCGCCGACTGACCGCCTTCGGACAGCCAGAGCTTTGGCAACGCCGCGCCATAATACGGTCCCCAGACGCCGGCGAGGGGCTGCGGATCCTGCGACATCGCCATGACGCAGGACGAGGTGCCGGCAATCAGCGCCAGGTGCCGGCTGATGTCCTTCTCGTCGCCGGCAAAGCCGCCGAGCACGCCGAGCGCGCCGGCATAGGCGTCGATGACCCCGGCGCCGACCCGGCATTTCTGCGTCAGGCCGAGATCTGCCGCTGCATCGGCCGTGAGTTGCCCGATATCGGTGCCGACGGGGCTCGCCTTGTCCGGGAGATTGCCATGCTCGAAGAGATCGCCGATGCCGACGAGCTTGAAGAAATCGCGCCGCCAGCCCGTCTCCTCATGCGCGAGATAGGTCCATTTGGCCGTCAGCGTGCATTGCGAGCGGGCGAGCGATCCGGTCGCTTTCCAGGTCAGGAAATCGGCGAGATCGAACAGATAGCCGGCTTCATTCCAGGTTGCGGGCAGGTTGCGCTTCAGCCACATCAGCTTCGGCGTTTCCATTTCCGGCGACATCACCCCGCCGATATAGTCGAGCACCGCATGGCCGCTTCTGGTGCATTCGTCAGCTTCGGCGATGGCGCGATGGTCGAGCCAGACAATGGTGTCCCAGCGCTTCTCGCCGGTGACCGAGACGCTCAGCTGATCGCCCCGCCTGCCGCGCACCACCAGCGAGCAGGTGGCGTCAAAAGAGATGCCGACAATATCCGATGCGGCGACGTTCGTCTTCTCGCGCGCGGCCCGCACGGCGGCGCAGACTGCCGACCAGATATTTTCCGAGTCGTGCTCCGCGTGATCGGGCTTAGGCTGGTGCATGGCGATAGGCCGCTCGGCGCGGCCGAGCAGGTTGCCATGCGAGTCGAGAATGCCCGCGCGAGCGCTACCGGTGCCGACATCGACCGCGCAAACGAAACTCGTCAAGATGCTTTTACTCTCGCTCCCAGGTCTGCAATCAGGTCGGGCAATTGCAGCATGTCAGCGAATATAAAGTCCGGTTCGGTCGACGCAAGCCGCGCCTTGAGCGCAGGGTTGTTTGCATGCGATCCGCCGGTGAAGGCAAAGACACGCATCCCCGCCGCTCGCGCCGCGGCGATGCCGGCCGGGCTGTCCTCGATGACAAGGCATTTGCCCGGATCAGCGCGCATCGCGGCGGCGGCATGGAGAAACAGGTCCGGCGCCGGCTTGCCGCGCTTGACCATGGCGGCGCTGAAGAGGTGCGGCTCCAGCAGGCCCAGCAGGCCGGTGACCTCGAGCGCGTAGCGGATGCGCTCCAGCGTGCTGGAAGAGGCGACGCAATGGGGCAGGCCAAGCTTCGGCAGGATCTCCTTGATGCCGGGGATCGGCTTCAGCTCCTCGCGGAACTTGCGCATCAGCTCGACGCGCATGGCGGTGAGATGCTGGTCGCTGATCTCCAGGCCGAAATCGCTGCCGAGGATCTCGCGCACGCTCTTCATGCTCTTGCCGAGGAAATGCTCGTAGGCGGCGTCCTCCGAAACCGTGCCGCCGGCGAGCTCGATCGTGCCCAGCAACGCGGAAACCGAAAGCGCCTCGCTGTCGACCAGCACGCCGTCACAGTCGAAGATGACCAGCTCGGGCGTCATTGCGGCTGCGTCCAAAGAGCTTCAGAGCTTGCCGGCGAGATAGCGCGTCAAGGTTTCGCGCGCGCCGTTCGCCCACAATTCGTTCAGCGCATGGGCGAAAGCTTCGGCAAAGACGGCGGAGCGGCCGACATCGCCATAGATGTCGTCCATCGCCAGCCAGGCCTCGGGCGAATTCTTCGCGGCTTTGGCGGTCGCCTGCATCCGGTCCCAGCTCGGATCGTTCGGCTCGATGACGGCGCCGCTGTCGGTGGTGCCGAAGCAGTAGCGGCACCAGAGCGCGGACTCCAGAGCCAGGCCGGCAACACCTTTCCCCGCCATCAGCCGGTCCGCAGCGGTCGGAATGATGAATTTCGGCTGGCGGTTGGAACCGTCGAGGCAAAGCCTTCGGATGGTGTCGCCGATCTTGGGGTTGGAGAAGCGGCGCTCGATGAGCTGGTAGTAATCCTCGAGCACCGTGTCCGGCACCGGCGGCACGGTCGGGATGATCTCGTCGCGCTCCAGCTTAGCGAGGAAGCCGCGCACCAGCGGCTCCTGCATCGCCTCATGCACGAAATGGATGTCCATCAGGCCCGCCGGATAGGCGATCGCTGCGTGGCCGCCGTTCAAGATGCGGATCTTCATCAGCTCGTAAGGCGAGACATCCTTGACGAACTGGACGCCGGCCCGTTCCAGCGGCGGCCGGCCGGCGGTGAAATGATCTTCCAGCACCCACTGTTTGAACGGTTCGCAGAAGACCGGCCAATTGTCCTCCAGCCCGAAATCATTGGCCAGAATGCTGCGCTCGCGATCGGTGGTGGCCGGCGTGATGCGGTCGACCATGCCGTTCGGGAAAGCGACGTTGTCCCTCACCCAGTTGGCCAGAGCCTCGTCGATCAGCCGGGCAAGGCCGATGACGCCGTCGGAGGTGACGTGGCCATTGTGGGGGATGTTGTCGCAGGACATGACCGTGAACGGCACGATGCCGTCGGCGCGCCGGCGCACCAGTCCGGCAAGAATGATGCCGAAGACCGTCTTCGGTGCCGCACCGGGCTGGGCATCGGCAACAATGTCGGGATGGGCCGGATTGAACTTTCCGGAGGCCGGATCGATGAAATAGCCGCCCTCGGTGATGGTCAGCGACACAATCTTGATCGCGGGGTCGGCGAGTTGCTCGACGATCGCCTCAGCATCGCCCGGCATCAGGAAATCGACCATGGCGCCGGTGACGCGGGCGCTCATATGGCCCTGGTCCTGCTCGACCACGGTGGTCAGCCAGCCCTGCTCCTGCAGCCTGGCGCGGCCGGCCTTCTCGCCCTCGAACACGCCGGCGCCGATCAGCGCCCAGTCATGGCCGAGGCCGGAATTGAACAGGTCGTCGAGATAGACAGCCTGGTGCGAGCGGTGGAAGTTGCCGACGCCGAAATGCACGATGCCGGCCTTCAGCGCGGCGCGATCGTATTTCGGACCGGAAACCTTCGACGGAAGCTTGGCGAGGTTCGAGAAAGAGAGTTTCACGGTCATCTTACTTACCCTTTGGCCGATATGCAGCCCGACAATCCAACCCCCAATTCACCCGCTTGGGGCGAGCGGTGAGGGGCAGCGTCCGTTTGCCGGTATGCGCCCCTCACCTGCCCCGCGACGCGTCCTCCCCGGAGGAAGAGAGGCGCGCTTCCCCCTCAACTCATCCATTGACCGCCATCGACGTTGTAGGTTTGGGCGACAATGTATTCGGCTTCGTCACTGGCGAGGAAAACCGCCATGCCAGTCAAATCTTCGGCTCGACCCATGCGGCCATAGGGCACGCTTTCGCCGACGAGCCTCTTCTTCTCGCCCTTCGGCCGGTTCTCATATTTGGCGAACAGCGAATCGACGTGATCCCAATGCTCGCCGTCGACGACACCCGGTGCGATGGCGTTGACGTTGATGCGGTGCTTGATCAGGTCGAGTCCGGCCGACTGGGTAAGCGAGATGACGGCGGCCTTGGTGGCGCAATAGACCGCGACCAGCGGCTCGCCGCGGCGCCCGGCTTGGCTCGCCATGTTGATGATCTTGCCGCCCCGGCCAGCAGCGATCATCGAGCGGGCCGCCGCCTGCAGCATGAACAGCGTGCCGGCGACATTGACGGAGAAGAGCTTGTCGTAGCTCGCGCGGCTGATCTCGACGATGGGCGCAAGGTCGAACAAGGCGGCATTGTTGATCAGGATGTCGAGGCCGCCGGCGTTCGCTTCGACGGCTTTCACGCCGGCCTCGATCGAGGACTGGTCGGTGACGTCGAGCCGGATCGCGTAAGCGGCAGAGCCGATATCCTTTGCCGTCGCTTCCGCCGCTTCGAGATTGATGTCGGCAATCGCCACCCTGGCGCCTTCGCGAACATAGGCTTCGGCGAAGGCCCTGCCGATGCCGCGCGCCGATCCGGTGATCAGCGCCGATTTGCCTTTGAGCCTCACTGCGCCAGCGCCTTGCCGTCGGCGCCGAAGCGATGGAGCTTGGCCTTGTCGGGCGTCAGGTAGACGGTGTCGCCGTGCTTGACGGCAACCTCGCCGTCGGCGCGCACATTGATCGTGCCGATGCCATCGGTCTGGACATGCAGGAAGGTGTCGGAGCCGAGATGCTCGGCAACGCCGACCGTCGCCTTCCAGTCGCCGGCCGTGGTCGAGATGTTGATGTGCTCGGGCCGGATGCCGATGGTCTTGGCGCCATATTTGTCGGCCGGCGCGCCTTCGATCAAGTTCATCTTCGGCGAGCCGATGAAGCCGGCGACGAACAGGTTCTTCGGCGTTTTGTAGAGTTCCATCGGCGAGCCGACCTGCTCGATGTTGCCGGCATTGAGCACGACGATCTTGTCGGCCATGGTCATGGCCTCGACCTGGTCGTGGGTGACATAGATCATCGTCGTCTTCAGCTGATGATGCAGTTCGCTGATCTCCAGCCGCATGGTGCCGCGAAGGGCTGCGTCGAGGTTGGACAGCGGCTCGTCGAACAGGAAGGCCGATGGCTGGCGCACGATGGCGCGGCCGATGGCGACGCGCTGGCGCTGGCCGCCGGAGAGCTGGCCCGGGCGCCGCTCGAGATAGTTGGTGAGGTTCAAGACGCGCGCCGCGTCCTTGACCTTCTTGTCGATGGTCGCCTGGTCCTCGCCGGCCATCTTCAGCGGGAAGGCGATGTTCTTGGCGACCGTCATATGCGGGTAGAGCGCGTAGGATTGGAAGACCATGGCAAGCTTGCGCTTGGCCGGCGCCTCGCGGGTGACGTCGCGGCCATCGATGCTGATGGTGCCGCCGCTGGTGTCCTCCAGCCCGGCGATCAGCCTGAGCAGCGTTGACTTGCCGCAACCCGAGGGGCCGACGAACACGACGAACTCGCCGTCCTCGATGGCGAGGTCGATGTTCGGAATGATCGTCGTCGACCCGAAGGACTTGGAGACGTTCTTGAGCGTGATGTTTCCCATGGTTTCCTCCCCGGATTTCGCCCGCCGCTTACGGTTTACTTCACGGCGCCAAAGGTCAGGCCGCGCACCAGCTGCTTCTGGCTGAACCAGCCCATGATCAGAATCGGCGCGATCGCCAATGTCGAGGCGGCCGAGAGCTTGGCCCAGAACAGGCCCTGCGGACTGGAGAAGGAGCTGATGAAGGCGGTGAGCGGTGCGGCCTCGGTGGTGGTCAGGCGGATCGTCCAGAACGCCTCGTTCCAGGCCAGGATGATGTTCAAGAGCATGGTCGAGGCAATGCCGGGAACGGCCATGGGCGTCAGCACATAGATGATCTCGTTCCACAGCGAGGCGCCGTCCATGCGCGCCGCTTCGAGGATCTCGCCCGGGATCTCGCGGAAATAGGTGTAGAGCATCCAGACCACGATCGGCAGGTTGATCAGCATCAGCATGATGGTGAGGCCGATGCGGCTGTCGAGCAGGCCGGTGTCGCGGAAGATCAGATAGATCGGGAACAGCACGGCGACGGCCGGCATCATCTTGGTGGAGAGCATCCACATCAGGATGTCCTTGGTCCGCTTGGTCGGCGAGAAGGCCATCGACCAGGCCGCCGGCACGGCGACGATGAGCGCAAGGACGGTCGAGCCGACCGACAGGATCACCGAATTGAGGAAGAACTTGAAATAGCCGCTCTGCGCCTGCACCTCGGAGTAGCTTTCGGTGGTGCCCGACGGGATCAGGGCGAAGCCCTGGATCGCCTCCTGCTCCGACTTGAAGGATGTGATGATCGTATAAAGGATCGGGAAGAAGATCAGCAGGGCGACGACCCAGGCCGCGACTGTTGCGATCGTCTTGTGCTGGGTGGTGACTGCGCGTGCCATGTCAGGTCCTCCCGTATCGGCGATGTTGGCGGCAGGGTCGACCCCCACTCCGGTTTGCTGCGCAAACCACCTCTCCCCCGATCGACGGGGTAGAGGAAGCGCGGGGCTTCGATGCAGGCGTTTCCTCTCCCCCGGGCAGGGGGAGAGGTGTCCCGCGCAGCGGGACGGAGTGGGGGTGGTTCAGCGCAAGTGGCATCGTCTTGCCCCTACTTGTCCAGGTTCCTGCCGACCGCGCGCATGACGAAGAAGGCGACGATGTTGGCGAGAATGACCGCGATGACGCCGCCTGCCGACGCCTGGCCGATTTTGAATTCCAAGAGCGCCTTCTGGTAGACGAGGAACGGCAGGTTGGTGGAGGCGTAGCCGGGACCGCCATTGGTGGTGACCAGGATCTCGGCATAGACCGAGAGCAGGAAGATGGTCTGGATCAGGATGACGACGGTGATGGCGCGCGACATGTGCGGCAGCGTCAGATACCAGAAGCGGCTGAGGAAGCCGGCGCCATCCATCTCGGCCGCCTCTTTCTGCTCACCGTCAAGCGATTGGAGCGAGGTGAGCAGGATCAGCGTCGCGAAGGGCAGCCATTGCCAGGCGACGATCAGGATGACGGCGGTCAGCGGGTGCTGACCGAACCAGTCGATCGGGTTGGCGCCGAAGAAGCGGGCAATATCGGCAAAGACGCCGTATTGCGGGTGCATGATCATGTTCTTCCAGACAAGCGCCGCCACCGGCGGCATGACGAAGAACGGCGAGATGACCAGGATGCGCACGAAGCCCTGACCCCAGATCGGCTGGTCGAGCAGCAGCGCCAAAAGGATGCCGCCAATCACGGTGATGGCCAGGACACTGACGACGATGGTCAGTGTGTTGATGATCGACTGCAGGAAGGCGGGGTTGGAGTAGAAGAGCTTGTAATTGGCGAACCAGACGAACCCATCGCGGATCGGATTGAGCGGGTTGTACTGGAGGAACGAGAACCACAGCGTAAAGACCAGTGGCACGATCATCCAGACGAACAACAGGATCACCGACGGCGCCATCATGAAACGGGCAAGCGAACGGGTTTGCTGAGTAGCCATGACGGTCACCCTCCCAAGGTCAGCCGGATTTAGACTTGTGCCAGAATTCCTGATTGCAGAGGTGGCCGCCCGAACTGGGTTTCGGGCGGCCTATGCCGGTCATGATCCGCTACCGGCGTTCGGCACCGGGAGGAGCCTTACTTGAGGTAGCCGCCTTCGGTCATCGCGGCAGTCGCCGCGTCCTGGGCCTGCTTCAGCGCATCATCGACGCTCGACTGGCCGGCAAGGGCGGCGGAGAAGAGCTGGCCGACGGTGGTGCCGAGGCCCTGGAATTCCGGAATGGCCACGAACTGCACGCCGACATAGGGCACCGGCTTGACGGTCGGATGCGTCGGGTCGGCGGCATTGATGGAGTCCAGCGTCATCTTCGCGAAGGGCGCTGCCTTCTGGTACTCCGGATTGTTGTAGAGCGAGGTCCGCGTTCCGGGCGGAACGTTGGCCCAGCCTTCCTTCGAAGCCACCAGTTCGAGGTAGTGTTTCGAGGTCGCCCAGGAGACGAACTTCTCGGCGGCGTCCGCCTTCTTGGTGCCGGCGGGGATAGCGAGAGACCATGCCCACAGCCAGTTGCCGCGCTTGCCGAGACCCTTGTCGGGCGCCAGCGCATAGCCGACCTTGTCGGCGACCTGCGAGGCCTTCGGGTCGGAGACGAAGGACGCGGCGACGGTGGCATCGATCCACATGCCGCACTTGCCCTGCTGGAAGAGCGCAAGATTCTCGTTGAAGCCGTTGGAGGACGCGCCCTCAGGACCGTCTGCCTTCATCAGGTCGACATAGAACTGCAGCGTGTTCTTCCATTCCGGCTGGTCGAATTGCGGCTTCCAGTTCTCATCGAACCAGCGGGCGCCGAAGGAGTTCGACATGGCGGTCAGGAAGGCCATGTTCTCGCCCCAGCCGGCCTTGCCGCGCAGGCAGATGCCGTTCACGCCATTGGCCCGATCGGTCATCTTGTCGGCGGCCTCCTTGATGAAGTCCCAGGTCGGCGCGTCGGGCATTTTGAGCCCCGCCTTCTCCATCAGGTCCTTGCGGTACATGACGAAGGAGCTCTCGCCGTAGAAGGGCGCGGCATAGAGCTTGCCGTCGACCGAAAGGCCGCCGGCAATGGCCGGGATGATGTCCTTGACGTCGTAGTCGTCGCCGAGCTTCTCGAGCGGCAAGAGCCAGCTCTGCTTGGCCCAGATCGGAACCTCGTAAGTGCCGATGGTCAAGACGTCGTACTGGCCACCCTTGGTGGCGATGTCGGTGGTGACGCGCTCGCGCAGCACGTTCTCTTCGAGCGTGACCCAGTTGAGCTGGATGTCGGGATTGGCCTTCGTGAAGTCGTCCGTCAGCTTCTGCATGCGGACCATGTCGCCATTGTTGACGGTGGCGATGGTGATGGATTCGGCATGCGCGGCGAATGCAAGGGCGCTGGCCGACAACAGGCCCAGGGTGAGCGTGCGAAGTTTCATCAATTCCTCCCTAAAACCAAGATGAGCATTTGCTTTGGCTGTGGGCAATTACTCACTAAGTGTGAATTATGTCAAGCCGGAATCGATGCTGCAGCGCAGCACAAATCGATGTCGCGCCCGTCTGGGCGATGCGTAGCGGAGGCGGCAGGTGTAATGCCGTCCTACCGACAGGCGATCTCGGCGAGAATCCAATCGCGGAAGGCGCGGATCTTCGGCACGTTGCGCCGGGCCGTGGGATAGACCAGCCAGTAGGCGTGGCCGTCGTCGCCGACGAGGTCGAAGGGCTGGATCAGCCTGCCGTCGGCAAGCTCGTTCTTGAACAGGGCGCTGGTGACGATCGCAACACCTTGCCCGGCCATCGCGGCATTGGCCTCATAGGCCTGCGCGCCCATGCTGGTGCCGGGACGGCTGGCGAGTTCCTCCGCGGGCAGGCCGGCGAGCGCGAACCATTCCTGCCACCAGATGTCGCCGGGATCGAGGATGGGGAGCTTGAGCAGGTCGGCGGGCTCCTTGACGCCGCCGATGCTCGCCGCAAGCCTGGGGCTGAGCACCGGGGTGAAGTCGGCCCTGAACAGCATATGCGTTTCCACGCCGGGCCATTTGCCGCCGCCGGAGCGGATGGCGATGTCGACGTCCTCACGCGCGAAATCGACGACTCGGTTCGAGGTGTCGACACGCACGGCAAGCGAGGGGTGCGCGACCTGAAAGGATCCCAGATGCTGCGCCAGCCAGTTCGAGGCGAAGGTGAGCAGGGTGGAAACGCAAAGCACGCCGTCGGCGCCGGCTCGGGCGGCCGCATAGGCGCCGCTCAGCAGCGCGAATGCCTCGCTGACAGCCGGCGCAAGACGCTGGCCGGGTTCGGTCAGCTCGATCTGCCGTGGACGGCGCAGGAACAGCGGCGCGCCGATGCGCTCTTCCAGAAGCTTGATCTGATAGCTCGCGGCGGCCTGGGTCATGCCGAGCTCCTCGGCAGCCTTGGTGAAGGAGAGGTGTCTGGCCACGGCCTCGAACACCCGAATCGCCTGCAGGGGCGGGAGCTGGACATTCTGCCGGGAGCTCAGATCGGGCATAAGGCCTCTTTATGGGTCATGATCGACGTTTGATTGGAAGCACGTGCCGATCAGCCCGATATTTGGGGTCGACGATCACTCCAGTTCAAGCATAGCGAAGGCTGACGATCATGACCCCGATGCAGGAAAAATTCGATTCGACCCCAATACATGGATGGATTTCGCTGCTGGCGCGGGAATTCTCGTGGTTCGCCAGCCGCAGGCGCGGCTATGTCGATGTGCGAGAACTGTCGGAGCACCTGCAGCGGGACATGGGCTTCCTCGATGGCAATGATCCGCATGGACGCTACAAATAGCCGGGTTTCTTTTTATCGCCAACGGCTCGTCGCGTCAGATTCGGCCCGAGCCCAGGATCACGATCACGCGCCGCCGAGCAGGGCGGTGGCTGTCCGTTCGTCGGTGATGAGGCCGTTGACCAAACGCCGGTTCACGGCGGCGAGGATGCCCGGCAGCTTGCGCTCGCCCATGGCAAGCGCGATGACCAAGGACTTCTCGCGTGACGGCAAGGCGGCGGACGAAACGCGGTCGTTGGTGATGCCTTCGATCATGCGGCCTTCGCGGTCGAAAACCCAGCCGACAATCTCGGCGACGCCGCCGGCTTTCTGCAGCGCCTTCAGTTCCCCTTCCGAGATGAAGCCGTCCTCGTAGAGCGGCGCCTTCGGGCCGAGATCGCCGATGCCGACGAAGGTGACGTCGGCTTCCGCGGCCAGCGCCAGCGTCGGCTGGATCATTGGCTGGCTGAGCAGCATGTCGCGCTCTTCCGGCGAGGAGGCGATGACCGGCAGCGGCATCGGGAAGGAGCGCGCCTTGACCCGATCGGCCATGGTGAAGATGACGTTGTAGAAGGCGGCCGAGCCGTCGGGCGAGATGTTGCCGGTCAAGGACACCACCTTGTGCTGCGGGCACTCCATCGGCGGCAACAGCTCGATCGCCGCCTTCAGGGTGCGCCCGGTGCCGATGGCCATGACGATGGGGGCGGCGGAGCGCAGCCGCCGCTCGATTTCGGCAGCCGCCGCCTCGGCGACACCGATCGTCGTCGAGGACGAGGTCGGATCGCTCGGCACCACCTCGACGAGATCGAGCGCGAAACGCGACTTCAGCCGCGCGGCAAGGTCGAGACAATTGGCGATCGGATGATCGACGCGGACCTTGATCAGCCCTTCCGACATCGCTAGCGAGACGAGCCGCTGCGCCGTCTGCCTGGAAATACCGAGCTTGGCGGCGATCTGATCCTGGGTATTGCCGGCAACATAGTAGAGCCAGCCGGCGCGCGCGGCGTCGTCCAACCTGGTGCTGCCGGTTTCCTGTCGCGCGTTCACATTCTGCCTCCCCAAGCCCGACAATAGCGGGCCCTCTAGATTACAGCGAAAGCGGCCCTGCGCAATTGTCAATTGAAAGAGCAATTGCTTGCGCCCCTGCCGACCAAGGATGGCACCATTCGCGCTCGCCTCAACCATTTGCCGGGAGAGCGGTTTATCTCTGACCGGAAACCCATTAAGGGATCGGCAAAAGGAGCCTTGCATGACGCCGAAAGCGGTTTTCTGGGACATGGACGGCACGCTGGTCAACAGCGAGCCGCTGCACGAGGCAGCACTTGTGGCGGCTTTGCGCAGCGTCGGCATCACGCCGCCGACCGACCTGCACGAACGGGTGCTGGGCGTCGCGGCATGGCCGGTCTACGAAATGCTGCGCGACCAGTTCGGCCTCGACCTGCACTTCGATGACTGGATCGTGCGCAAATACGACCACTATCTGCCGATGGCCGAGACGCTCAAGCCGCGGCCCGGCGCGATCGAGGTGTTCAACGAATTGCGCGCGCTAGGCGTCGAGCAGGCGGTGGTGTCCAATTCGGACCGGCTGATCGTCGACGCCAATCTCGGCGCGGTCGGTCTCGTCTATCCCGGCATGCACACGGTGAGCCGAAACGACGTACGCCAAGGCAAGCCGCATGCGGAACCCTTCCTGCGCGCGGCTTATCTCGCCGGCGTCGATCCGGCCGACGCGGTCGCGGTCGACGACAGCCGCACCGGCTCGATGGCCGGCCTGGCTGCCGGCATGAAGACCATTTTCTGGCCGGAAGCGCCGATGGAAGGACCGCCCGGCGCAATCGTCATCAACAGCGCCGAGGAACTGCGGGCGCAATTGGGTCTCTAAGAAGACGTGCCAACGCCGGCGCTGCCCCTCATCCGCCTGCCAGCACCTTCTCCCCGTGACTACGGGGAGAAGGGACACGCTCCGACGCTGGCGATCCCCCTCTCACCGCCCTTCACGGGGAGGGTAAGGGTGGGGGCAGCGCCCGGCTTCGAAAATAGGCGAAGCCAAGCCTCCAGTGTCACCCACAACCGCGGGGCTCAGTTCCTGTAGACCGGCTCTTCCTCGTCGAGGATTGCCTTCAGCTCCGCAAGGTGGCGCTCGGCCTGGCCGGGATAGTCGTCCATCTCGCTCGCCGTCTTTTCCGCGATCTCATCGGAGAGCGTGCGCAGCGGCCGACCGGTCCACAGCGCCTTGATGTAGGTCTCGGCGGCACGCTCGAAATAGAACATGCGATTGAAGGTGTCGGCGACAGAATCCCCGATGACCATCACGCCGTGATTGCCCATGACCATCACCTTGACCTTGGGATCGACGAGCAGTCTCGAGCAGCGCTCGCCCTCCTCTTCGAAGGCCAGCCCGCCATAATGAGGGTCCACGACATGGCGGTTGAAGAACATGGCCGAGTTCTGGTCGATCGGCGGCAAGGTGGAGTCGGCCAGCGAGGCAAGCACGGTGGCGTGGATCGAATGCACATGCATGGCGCAGCGCGCATGCGGCACGTTGCGGTGGATGGCGCCGTGCAGGCCCCAAGCCGTCGGGTCGGGCGCGTTGGGGCCGGAGAGCGTTTCGGGATCGTTGGCGTCGATCAAAAGCAGATCGCTCGCCTTGATACGCGAGAAATGCACCTGGTTCGGGTTCATCAGGAACTTCGTGCCGTCCTCGTTGACCGACAGCGAGAAATGATTGGCGACCGCCTCATGCATGTTGAGCCGCGCCGTCCAGCGGAAGGCGGCGGCGAGATCGACCCGCTCCTGGTAATAAGGCAGGTTGGTCAGCGTTTCCTTCTGCAGACGGGCAAGGCTCATCGAAAATCCTCCGGTTTGGCCGAGCATGCCGCGCATGGCGGCTGCCAGCAACCGCAAACTGATGGGTCAGACGGCAGGCCGCGCCGTTTGCAGCCCGCCCAACTCGACGATGAACTCGATCACTTCCTGCAAACCCTTGCCGCGCGACAGATCGGTGAAGCCGAAAGGCCGCTTGCCGCGCATGCGGGCGGCGTCCGCCTGCATGACGTCCAGGTTGACGTTCACATAGGGCGCCAGATCGCTCTTGTTGATGACGAGGAAGTCTGAGCGGGTGATGGCCGGGCCGCCCTTGCGCGGTATCTCCTCGCCCTGGCAAACGGAAATGACATAGAGGGTCAGATCGGCAAGGTCCGGCGAGAAGGTGGCGGCGAGATTGTCGCCGCCGGATTCGATGAAGACGATGTCGAGGTCGGGGAATTTGCGGTGCAGCTCGGCGATCGCCCGCAAATTGATCGAGGCGTCCTCGCGGATGGCCGTGTGCGGACAGCCGCCGGTCTCCACGCCGACGATGCGCTCCTCCGGCAGCGCCTGCAGGCGCGCCAGCATCATGGCGTCTTCCTTGGTGTAGATGTCGTTGGTGACGACGGCGATCGAGAACCTGTCGCGCAGCGCCTTGCAGAGCTTTTCGGTGAGCGTCGTCTTGCCGGAACCGACGGGACCGCCGATACCGATGCGCAGGGGACCATTGGCTTGGCTCATGCCGGAAACTCCGTGATGGCGAGGATTGCGAAGCCCAGCCCGATCAACAGGCAGAGCGGCGAGTAGAGGCGCTGGTCGAGCAGTGCGAAAGGCTGCTCCGGCGTCAGCCCGCGCCACCAGGGCGTGAAGCCGGCGATGCCTCGCCCGAAGAAGACGATGCCGAAGAGCAGCGCGGTAGCGGCAAGGCCCTGCCTGGGAAAGGGCGAGGCGAAGACGCCTTCAAGGGCCAGCGGCCATAGCGTCGCGAGCGCCAGGCACGCGGCGACGGCAAAGCTCGCGACGGGCGAGGGCATGTCATCCACGCCGCGAAAGCCGACGACGGCGCGGGCGCAGGATTTCGCGTCCTTTCCCGGCCAGATGCCGCCTATGCCCCAATAGACATGCAGCGTGGTGATCAGCAGCAGGATGAGGGAGAGGACAAAGGCAAGTATGATCATGAGCGGAACAGACGCGAATATTGGGTTTCGTGCTTCATCGCCGCAATGTCGGATATCAAGGCCGAGCCGCCGAGGTCATCGAGCGTGGAGTTCGCGGCGCGAGCAGCTGTCGCGAGCGCCAACGGTTCGAAGCCGGCTAACAAAGCGGTGGCATCGACCTGTCCTACAACGCCGAGCCGGATAGCGGCCTGCACGAGGTTGGAGAAGAAGGCCTGCAGGAAGGCCGACAGCGCGTCCGCCAAGGCGATGCCATCGCTGCCAGCGATCGCGCCGACAGCGACGCAATAGGGGCGCTCCGCAGGCAGCCGCTCGAGCGCATGACAAGGCCAGGCAGAGGCGGCTTTTTGGAAGGCGGCGCCTTGGAGCATGGTTTCCACGTGACGCTGCTGCGATCCGGCAAGCGCCTCGGCAAGCGCGGCAACTTCGGCGATATCGCCGCCGTCACGCGCACGCCGCCAGCTTTCGGCAAACAGCACCGCATCGTTCCAGCCCGAGCCCATCTCGACCAGCGTCCCCAGCCACTCGGCGAGATCCCGGCGATCGGCGACTAGTCCGTCATGCACGGCGCGCTCGAGACCGTGACTGTAGGAGAAGCCGCCGACCGGAAAGGACGGCGACAGCCAGGCCATCAGCCGCAGCAGTGCGGTACCGGACGGCTGGTCAGTCATGATGATGATGGTGATCGTGGTCGTGGTCATGATGGCCATGCGCGTGATCATGATCGTGATGGTCGTGGCCGTGATGATCATGCGCATGGCCATGGTCGTGGCCATGTCCGGAATAGGCGCCGCGCACGGGACTGAACGGTTCCAGCACCTCGCGGACCCTGGCGCCGAGCCCCTCCAGCATCGCTTTGATGACATGGTCGCGCAGGATGAGGATACGGTCCGCCTCGATTGCCGCCGCGAGGTGGCGGTTGCCGATATGCCAGGCAAGCTCGGTGAGATGCACGGTGTCGCGGGCGCGGATGTCGTAGACCTCTTCGGGCGCGGCGACGATCTCGAGCTGGCGGCCGTCCTCCAGCACCAGCCGGTCGCCATTGCCGAGCGCCACCGGCTCGGGCAGATCGACCAACACCCTGTCGCCGCCGGCGGTTTCGATGGCGCGGCGGCGCAGATGCCGCTCGTCATGCGTCAAGATAGCCTTGTCGAAAGGTGTCGCCGCTCCGCCCTCGCCGGCCGGGAGCACCGAGACGGCGCGCGGAAATTTGGTGAAATCGGTGTTGATGTTGAGCTTCATTTCATGGCTCCGCCATTGGCTTGCGCCCGCGCCCGGGCGGGTCGCGACAGCACGCGATCGAAATAGGCGTTGACGCGATCTGAGTCGACCGGGAACCGGCCGGCGCGCGCCCAACCACCCATATCGCCGAGCAGAACGTCGACGGCGGAAAAGCGGTCGCCGAGCGCAAAAGGCTTGTCGCCGAGCCGGCGGTCCAGCGCCTTGACTTCCGAAGCGAAATCATGGGCGGCGGCAGGGCCGACATCGACGCGCAGCTCCCTGGGCAGGATGAAGCGGTGGCGCAGCTTGTTCCACAGCGGCGCCTCGAACTCGCTCTGAGCAAAATGCATCCAGGAATCCATCTCGGCGCGGCCGGCGAGCCCGGGATCGGCGCCCATTCCCTTATCGGCATGCTTGTCCGCTAAATAGACGCAGATCGCCGCCGAATCAGTGATCGTCAGCTCGCCGTCGATCAGGATCGGCACCTTGCCGGAAGGGTTCAGTGCATAGGCCTCGAGCGAGCGCAGCTTCACCTCTACGAACTCATAGGATTGCCCGAGCTCCTCGAGCATCCAGAGCACGCGGCTGACCCGGGAACCTCGTGATCCGACGGCCTTGTACATGGTTCAAATCCTGCCTCTTCCCGGAGCCTAGACCATCCAAGCCATCAGCCCAATGGCGATCAGGCGATGAGGTCGAAGAGCCGCAGGACGAATGAAATGCGGTAGCGCTAAAACAGAAAATACCGTTGCGCCATCGGCAGCACGGTCGCCGGCGCGCAGGTCAAGTGCTCGCCGTCGGCGCGCACCTCATAGGTTTCCGGGTCGACCTCGACGTGCGGCGTGGCGTCGTTGAGCACCATCGAATGCTTGCCGATGCCGCCGCGCGTGTTCTCGACCGCGACCATCGCCTTCTCTACGCCAAGCCTGCCCTGCAAGCCGGCATCAAAAGCCGCCTTGGAGACGAAGGTGACCGCGGAGTTGGTCAGCGCCTTGCCGTAGGCGCCGAACATCGGCCGGTAGTGCATCGGCTGCGGCGTCGGGATCGATGCGTTGGGATCGCCCATCGGGGCGGCGGCGATTGTGCCGCCTACCAGCACCATCTCCGGCTTGACGCCGAAGAAGGCCGGGTTCCACAGCACGAGATCAGCGCGTTTCCCGGCCGTCACGGAGCCGATCTCCTTCGACAGGCCATGCGCGATGGCCGGATTGATGGTGTATTTGGCGATATAGCGGCGGACCCGGAAATTGTCGTTGTCGCCCGTCTCCTCAGCCAGCGCACCGCGCTGGCGCTTCATCTTGTCGGCGGTCTGCCAGCAGCGGATGGCCACCTCGCCGACGCGGCCCATGGCCTGGCTGTCGGACGAGATGATCGAGAAGGCGCCGATGTCGTGCAGGATGTCCTCGGCCGCGATCGTCTCCTTGCGGATGCGGCTTTCGGCAAAGGCGATGTCCTCGGGAATCGACGGCGACAAATGATGGCAAACCATCAGCATGTCGAGATGCTCGGCCAGGGTGTTGACCGTGTAAGGCCGCGTCGGGTTGGTCGATGACGGGATGACGTTGGGCAGGCCGCAGACCTTGATGATATCGGGCGCATGGCCGCCGCCGGCGCCCTCGGTATGGAAGGCGTGGATGGTGCGGCCCTTGATCGCGGCAACCGTGTTCTCGACAAACCCGGACTCGTTCAGCGTGTCGGTGTGGATCATCACCTGCACGTCATAGTCGTCGGCGACCGAAAGGCAGCAGTCGATCGCGGCCGGCGTCGTGCCCCAATCCTCATGCAGCTTCAGCGAGCAGGCGCCGGCGAGCACCATTTCCTCCAGCGCTGCCGGCTTTGAGGCATTGCCCTTGCCGGACAGCCCGATATTCATCGGGAAAGCGTCGAAAGACTGGATCATGCGCGCCATGTGCCAGGGGCCGGGAGTGCAGGTGGTGGCCAAGGTGCCATGCGCCGGACCGGTGCCGCCGCCGAGCATCGTGGTGATGCCGCTCATCAGCGCTTCCTCGATCTGCTGCGGGCAGATGAAGTGGATATGCGCGTCGAAGCCGCCGGCCGTCAGGATCTTGCCTTCGCCGGCGATGATCTCAGTGCCGGGACCGATGATGATGGTGACGCCATCCTGGGTGTCCGGATTGCCTGCCTTGCCGATCGCGGCGATGCGACCGTCCTTCAGGCCGATATCGGCCTTGACGATCCCGGCGAGCGCGTCGACGACCAGCGCGTTGGTGATGACGGTGTCGACGGCGCCGCCCGCCCTAGATACCTGGCTCTGGCCCATGCCGTCGCGGATGACCTTGCCGCCGCCGAATTTCACTTCCTCGCCATGGACGGTAAAATCCTTCTCGACCTCGATAAAGAGCTGGGTGTCGGCAAGCCGCACCTTGTCGCCGACCGTGGGGCCGTACATCTGCGCATAGGCGGCACGGGAAATTCTTGCCATCAGCGATTGCTCCCAAAAGCGAGTTTGTGTGGGCGCGGAGCGCACATTGTCGCCATCCAATGGTCATGCAATGACCCGCTCGACGACACCTTCCGATCCCATTTGGCGGTTGAGGTGACCGAGTCAGCCCAAAACGACCGTTTTCCAAACCGAGGGAAGGAATATCCATGCGAAGGACGATACTTTTCGCGGCCGCCGCCAGCTTGATGATGGCGGGTGCGGCTGGCGCGCAGCAGCAGCCCGCGCCGCAGCCGAGCCCGGCGCCTGCGGCACCTGCTGCCGCCGCGCCCAAGGCGCCAACGATCGAGAGCGTCAGCATCGTCGATATTACGGAACTGCCAAAGGACACGCAGACGCAGGTCAATCAGATCGTGGCGCAACGCGGCGACGCCGGCCTGCAGACCTTGCGCAAATCGATCGACGCGACACCCAAGGTGAAGTCCGCGCTCGAAGCCAAGGGGATGAGCTCGGCGCAGGTGATCGCCGCCAGCCTGCAACCCAATGGCGCGCTGACGCTGATCACCAAGAAGGCGAGCTGACGACCAATGCTGGCGGGCCGGTTGCAGGCCCGTCAGCATCATCGCAAACGGAACCTCCCGCAAACAAGACTCGTTTCGCCTTTTTCGCCCCGCCAAAAGTTCAACCAGGAGCGAGCGATGGCGAGCGCCGCGTGCCCCGGAACAGGATTTCCAGCCCTTCTCGTGGCCATTCTTCTCGTGGCCGCCGCCCCAGCGTTCCCCGCGCAGCCGGCGGACGGCAAGCCGCCACTGGACAGCACCAAGCGGGGCGCGACGATCGTCGATTCCGACGTGCGGCAGGAGGAGGCGCTGTCGAAGACGGAGGCCGGCAAGGTCATCACCGCCATTGACCGCACGCGCGACAATATCGGCACCGTGCGCAAGACGACCAAGCTGGATACCGTCGATATCGTTTTCCTGACGGATGCCGCGCGCAGCGAAGGCGGGCCGCCGCCTGCGATCGAGAACAAGGTGAAGCAGCATCAGGAAGACGTCGCGGAGCTGCGGCAGGAGATCGAAGCGAACGCCCTGCTCTTCAACGCCATCGATTCGCGGCGCGTGCAGGCCGAGGACGTGCTTGCCGTCGAGTTCGACAATCCCGGGAAGGTCGTTATTTACGCGGCCGCCAAGCCGCCGAAGTGATTTGAGCGCGCCGCCACGCCTCACAGCTTGCCCATAACCTTCTGTTGAAATCCATAGACCTCGCGCCTGCCGCCGAGCGGCACCAGCGTGACGTCCCGTTCCTGGCCCGGCTCGAAGCGCATGGCCGTGCCGGCGGCGATGTCGAGCCGCATGCCGCGGGCGCGTTCGCGGGCGAATTTCAGTCCCTCGTTGGTCTCGAAGAAATGATAGTGGCTGCCGACCTGGATCGGACGGTCGCCGCTGTTGGCGACCTTGAGCGTCACCGTCGGCAGGCCCTTGTTCAACTCGATGTCGCCCTTTGCCGTAATGATTTCGCCGGGGATCATCGCGGCCTCACATCACGCCGAAGGCAAGGCCAGCGCCGACCGTCGCGCAGGCGGCGCCGGCAAGACGCGCCAGGGCGCGGAAGCGCAGCCCAAGTCCGAGCGCGGCTGCGATGCCGATGCCATGAAGAAGCGCCGTCGCCACGGCGAAACCCGCCATATATTCGAGGCCGCCGGCATTCTCCGGCACTTCAGTGCCATGCGCATGGCCGTGGAATAGGGCGAACAGGCCGATGATGGCCACACCCGCCGAGACCGGCAGGTCGACCGCCAGCGCCACCAGCAACCCGAGGGCCACGACCGAAGCGAGGATACCAGGCTCGACGAAAGGCACCGGCACCTGCAGCATGCCGAGTGCTGCGCCCGCCACCATCACGCCTACGAAGGCGAGCGGCCATGCCCACACCGCCTTGCTGCCTTTCATCGCCGCCCACAGGCCGACCGCGATCATGACGGTCATATGGTCGAGGCCCGACAGCGGGTGCATGAAGCCCGTCGTGAAGGACGAGGTCGTGCCGACGCCGACATGGGCGTAAGCCGGCATCGCCGCCGCCAGGAAAAGAATCGTGGCAAGTGCGGTGCGTTTCGTCGAAGCGGAAATCATGGGCGGGTCCTCTTCAAATTGCCGACTCATGCGGCCTTGCGGGGGCCGCAGCCCCCGGCCTTGAGCACGCGCTTGGTCGAGGCCGGGTATTTTTTCAACTTTGCCGCCGGCCGAATCGGCCGCGGCGCGAAATTGCCGCCGCAGTTCGGGCAGACACCGCCGAGAACATTTTGCGCACAATCGGCGCAGAAGGTGCATTCGAAGGTGCAGATCAGCGCATCCGCCGCCTCCGGCGGCAGATCCTTGTCGCAGCATTCGCAATTGGGTCTGAGTTCCAGCATTGGATCCTCCTCACCGGATCGGTTCGTGCACGGTCACCAGCTTGGTGCCGTCGGGAAATGTCGCCTCGACCTGGACGTCGTGGATCATCTCGGCAATGCCGTCCATGACCTGGGCGCGCGTGACGACATGGGCGCCGGCCTCCATCAGCTCGGCCACCGAGCGGCCGTCGCGGGCGCCCTCGACGACGAAATCGGTGATCAGCGCGATCGCCTCGGGGTGGTTGAGCTTGACGCCGCGTTCCAGTCGTCTGCGCGCCACGATCGCCGCCATGGCGATCAGCAGCTTATCCTTTTCACGCGGCGTCAGGTTCATGCGTCTTCTCGGTACTCAAGATCAAAGTATTCGAAGGTCAAAGTGACCATAATTTGGGCAGGCCAGCCCGTCCGTTGAGCAGCTCGACGAGCGGAATCAGCCGCTTGCGGAGCTGGTAGCCGTCGCCGGCGGTGAGCCTCGCAAGAAGCTTGCCAGATTGCCCGACGCTCCAGAAACTGGCGCCACCCTGATCACCGATGATCGCGCGGGCAGGTTCCAGCAGGGTTTCCGCACGCGGGGAGACGAGAAGCATCGTTGCACTTGCAAGCGCGCCGCCGGTCACGGCCTGGCGCTGGAGGCCGGCCGCGATATCCGGGCCGATGCGAAAGTCCTCGGCGTGGATGAGCCTGCCACCCTGGCAAACCCGCCAGCGGTCATGGAAATTGCCCAGGACCGTCCGTTCGCCCATCGCAAGCCGGCCGAACAGCGTCGCCTCCAGGAGCAGCGCCTCGGCGCCGACCGCCAGCTCGACATGCAGCGCGCGGGCAAAGGCCGCGCGGTTGAAAACGATGGTTTCCTGCGGCAGCCAGGCAATGCTGCCGCCGGCGCCAACCGTGAGGCTGACCTTCGTCTCGGCCCGGTCGGATGCGGCGCGATAGATCTTCTCGCAGGCCTGGGTGGTGATCGATGCCGAGGCGCCCTCGCCGACCTCGATCTCCCAGCCAAGCCGGTCGCCGCCGGTCAGCCCACCGGCCGTGTTGATCAGCACGGCCTCGAGCGGGTCGCCTTGCACCGCCGGCATGCGAATCTTCGCCGATCCGTCCTGATAGAGACGTTGAAGGCGGGTCCTGCCGCCGCTCTTGCCGCAGAAAAGCCTGCCTCGCCCGGCAACACGTTGCGCGGCAGGCAGCGAAATCAGGATATCCTCGATCATGTCCACGGCGCCAACGTTAAGCACTCCACCGGCTTTGTCGATATATAGCTTGTTGCTTGACATCGTTTCGGTTTCTATAGAGGGAGCCACCTTGGAGCGGTCACACGGATTCCTGGCGAGGTAAGGGGCGACGACGTTTGTGAATCCGGGGACACAGGGGCGCTGATCAGTTGGCGTCGGAAAACGACAGGGGAAGGAACCGAATGGCTGACCAGCTGACGACCGAAATCATCGAAAAGATCAAAGCGCATGCCGAACCTGGCGGCGAAGAAATCACGCCGAGCACGGATCTCAACACGCTGGGGATCCATTCGCTGGAATTGACCGAGATCATCTTCGATCTCGAGGAGAAGTACGGCATCGAGATCGAGATGAACACGGTCGACGCCTGGAGCAACCTCAAGAACGTCGGCGACATGGTCGAGGCGGTTCGCGAACTGATCGCGAAAAAAGCCTGACTGCATGCTCAAGCGCGTCGTCATCACCGGCATTGGCGGAATATGCGGGCTCGGCACCGATGTGCCGGCGATCTGGGACGCCATGCGCGCCGGCCGCTCGGCAATCGGCCCGATCGACAATCCTTCGCTGCATGACCTGAAGGTCAAGGTCGGCTCCGAAATCAAGGCGTTGCCCGATCACGGCATCGACCGCAAGCAGGTGGTGTCGATGGACCGCTTCAGCCTGCTGGCGGTGATCGCGGCGCGCGAAGCGATGCGGCAGTCCGGACTGGTCGCGCATACCGACAACACCTATCGGATGGGTGCCGTTGTCGGCGTCGGCGTCGCCGGCTTCGAGACGATCGAGGAAAATTACCGCGCGATCCTGATCGAGGGGCGCAACCGCGCCGCTATCTTCACCGTGCCGAAGGTTATGCCGGGCGCGGCCGCCGGCCAGGTCAGCATGAGTCTCGGCCTGCGCGGACCCGTGTTCGGCGTCACTTCGGCCTGCGCGTCGGCCAATCATGCCATCGCCTCGGCCGTCGACCAGATCCGGCTTGGCCGCGCCGACGTCATGGTCGCCGGCGGCACCGAGGCGCCGCTGGTCTGGGGCGTGCTCAAGGGCTGGGAGGCGCTGCGCGTGCTCTCGCCCGACACCTGCCGGCCGTTCTCTGCCGACCGCCAGGGCCTGTCGCTCGGCGAAGGCGCCGGCATGGCGGTGCTGGAAAGCTACGACCACGCAATGGCGCGCGGCGCCACCATCCTTGCCGAGATCGCCGGCGCGGGCCTCTCGGCCGACGCCTCCGACATCGTCGCGCCGACCGTCGAGGGACCGGAAGCGGCGATGCGCTTCTGCCTGGTGGATGCAGGGCTCAATCCCGAGGACGTCGACTATCTCAACGCGCATGGCACCGGCACCAAGGCCAACGACCAGATCGAGACCGCGGCGATCAAACGCGTCTTCGGCGAGCATGTGAGCGCACTCTCGGTCTCCTCGACCAAGTCGATGCATGCGCATTGCCTTGGCGCCTCGGGCGGGCTGGAGATGATCGCCTGTGTCATGGCGATCCGCGACGCCATCGTGCCGCCGACTGCCAATTTCCGCGAGCCAGACCCTGAATGCGATCTCGACGTGACGCCGAATGTGGCGCGCGAGCGCAAGGTGCGCGCAGCGCTGAGCAACAGTTTTGCCTTCGGCGGCACGAATGCCGTGCTGGCCTTCAAGGCGATCTGAGACGGGCGATCTGAGACGGGCGACCCGGCACGGGCTTTCGCCGGCGCCGGACGCGTTCTCATCCTTGCGGGTGCTTTGGTTGACTGACCGTGCACGGCAGGTCGATTGGCGGCCATATTGATCCCAGAGGGCCGGGGTCCTAAGTCTTGCCCACCCGCCACGCGCGCCGCCACGCGCCCATCCGCATCCGGAGCCCCGATGACCGACCTGTCCGCCTTTCCGATCGCCAAGCGCTGGCCGGCCAAGCATCCCGATCGCCTGCAGCTCTATGCATGGCCGACGCCCAACGGCGTGAAGATTTCGATCGCGCTGGAGGAGATCGGCCTGGCTTATGAGCCGCATCCGGTCGACATCGGCAAGAACGAGAGCTGGACGCCGGAATTCCTGTCGCTCAACCCGAACGGCAAGATACCGGCGATCATCGATCCGAACGGGCCCGGCGGCAAGCCGATCGGGCTGTTCGAATCCGGCGCCATCCTGCTCTACCTCAGCGACAAGACCGGCAAGCTGATCCCGGCCGATCCCATCCGGCGCTACGAGACGATCCAGTGGGTGTTCTTCCAGATGGCCGCGATCGGCCCGATCTTCGGACAGGTCGGCTTCTTCAACAAATTCGCCGGGCGCGAGATCGCCGACAAGCGCCCGCTGGAGCGGTATCGCGACGAGTCGCGGCGCCTCATCGGCGTCCTGGAAACGCGGCTCAAGGGCCGGCAATGGATCATGGATGACGAGTTCACCATCGCCGACGTCGCGACGCTGGGCTGGGTGCGCAATCTGATCGGCTTCTACGAAGCGCGCGATCTGGTCGGCTTCGACGATTTCCCCGGTGTCGCGGCATGGCTGGAGCGCGGCCTCGCACGGCCCGCCGTGCAGAGGGGCCTGACTATCCCGGTCAGGAGCTGAGTCGCTCTATTTGGGCTTGGCCTTGGCGCCGCCTCGGCCGAGCACGGATGCGGCAAGCCGCGCGGTGGCCACCACCGCGCCGGTCGCCACGCTTGCCACAGTGCGGATCGGCCCCGACCTTGCCGCTGGCTTATGAGGTTTGGCGGCCTTCGCGGGGGCCTTGTGCGCCGTGCCGGGCACGACCTTCTTGGGCGCCGCCTTGCCGAAGCTTGGCTTGGCGTCCTTGGAGCGCTCGGCGGTCGCCGGAGCGGCACCAGCTCTGGATTGATTGGCTCTGCTTCTTGCAGGCGCGGGTTTTCTGGTCTTGGTTGCCATAAGACGGTTCCCTGTTATCGCGCAATTCCGGAAAACGTTACACACTTTCCTGGAATCGCGTCAGTGCCGGACAATTCGGGTCATGGAGATAACGACCTGTAAATCTTAAGGTTCCCGCCCGAAAATGGTGAAAATTGAGCAGGTTAACCAATCACCAGGTCGGCCTCCCGGCGACGCGCCAGCACGCGCTCGATATTGGGCATGTCGTTGGAGGCGATCCAGGCGCGGGCGTCCTCGTCGGACTTGCCATGGCCGCGCCAGCGCTCCATCAGCCGGCGCTCGAGCTCGTCGCGCGGGACATCGACGAAAATGGTGAAATCGAACAGCTCTGCCAGCCGCGACCACGGCTCCTCGTCGAGCAGCAGATAGTTGCCCTCGACCAGGATGAACTTGGTGTCGGCGGAAATGATCTCGGCGGCGGCGCGCGAGAGTTCGATGCTGCGGTCGAAGACCGGAATTGCAATGTCCGGCTCGCCGGAGCGGATCCGCTTCAAAAGCGTCTCGAAGCCGGCAAAATCGAAGGTTTCCGGCGCCCCTTTTCGCGCGCGCAGGCCGCGCCGGTTGAGCACGATGTCGTCATAGTGGAAGCCGTCCATCGGCACGACTTCGGACGTGCCCTCCGGCAGCAATTCATGCAGCCTGCCCGATATGGTCGACTTGCCGGCTCCCGGCGGGCCGGCAATGGCAACGACGAAACGCTTGGCCTTGCCGGCGCGCTTGAAGATGGCGGCAGTGATATGGGCTAAGTCAGACATCAGCGCCTCTTCGCTAGCGACTCCGGCCGCATCTTGGCGGCACCGGGGAGAAATTTCAAACGGTTATAAGGCTCTGCCGCGCGCCCTTGAGATCGGTCGGCATCCTCTGGCGGAGCAAGGGTTTCAGGCGGGTACGGAACGGCTGATGCGCAGGAAGTCGCCGTCGAACGGTATCTCCTTCGCTGAGCCATTCTGGGCAAGGATGCGCAGTCGATCGGTCGCTTGTTCCAGGCCGCTTGGCGGTTCGACGTCGGCTGCCGGAACCGCGCCGATGACGTGGCGGAAGGAGACGCTGCGCCCTTCGGCAAGCGCGAAGGCCGTCGCCACGCCTTCATGCTTCAGCCAGTTGTCGCCGAGCGAGGCGGCGTGGCCGACCGCGGCGCGGCCGTCCTCGATGCCAAGCACGCCGACATGGCGGCCGCTCCAGGGCGCATAGTCGCGCCCGCCATTGCTGAACCACAGCATGGTGACCGGCAGCTCGGCCGGGTTCTTCAGCACCAGCACCAGATCCTGCTCGGCGCGGCGGGCGAGCGCCGTCCAGCCCGGCCCGCCATGATCGGCCTCGACCAGGGTGATGAAATCCTCGCGCCGGTCTTCCATGCGGTAGTCGGCGAGATCGGCGGTGCCGCCGGCCGCGAGCGGGAAACGGGTTAGGTCGGTGGCGCGGGCGGGATAGGCCAGACGAAACCGGCCGCGCGCCGGATCGGGCTCCAGAGGGGTCTCAGGCGTGACCGCCAGACGTTTCGGCGAGAAGGCGAGCCGGCCGCCGTCCTGCATCGCCGTCATCGGATGGTGGGCGACGGAAATGGCGCCGGAACCGCCGGAGAAGATGTGTTCCTGGTAGAGGAAGGGATGGTTGTCGCGGAGCGTGAAGACCTTGTCGACGGAAGCACCCATCACCTTGCGGCGCAAGCGGAAGACGGCGCGCCAGCCGCCGGCGATGGCACTGCTTTCGACGACATCCCACTCGCTGTTGGCCGTCCAACCGTGGAGGGGAGCAGCTTCGACATCGCTGGTGGAGAACGGCGCGCAGAGGAAGTCGCCGGACAGGCGCACCGTGCCTTCGGGGAGCTTTTGCGGCAACGTCGCGCGCGGCGAGCCGACCCAGGGCGCGCGGTGCAGCGGTTTTAGGCGGCGGCCATCGGCCTCGATTTCCAGGGCGGCGATGTGGCCGACGGCGAGATCGAGGGAGACCGAGATGCCTTTTGCGTTGATGCTGAGGGTGTCCATTGCCAAACCTCGAATCTTCGGTGACAACAAAACCTGACCGGCGGCAGCGGCGCAAGCGGGGCGATAGGCATTTTGCATCAGGCGAATGCCACCAATTGTCGAACTCGGCGCTGCCGACCTCGAAGGCAATTCAACCTCCTGCAAACTGCCAAAAGCTGGGCAAATGCCTCATTCCCGCCGTTAACCAGTTGGACGGAGCGGATGCGGTACGCTAGCTTCGCCGCATCTCAGCAACCGTTTTTGAACAATCTTGTCCACTCCGCTTTCGCTCCTCCAGAAATTGATGACCGCGCTGGTGCTGCTGCTCCTCATTGCCGGCTGCACCACCGCCGCGCCGCCGGAAACCGTGCTGGCCGTGCCGGCGCAGCCGCAGAAATATGCCGCGATCGTGGTCGACGCTTCGACCGGCAAGACGCTGTTCGAGGTCAATTCGACGGCGCAGCGCTATCCCGCGTCGCTGACCAAGATGATGACGCTCTACATGCTGTTCGAGGCGCTGGAGAGCGGCCGGGTGAGCAAGGAAACGCAGATCCCGGTATCCAACCACGCCGCCTCGCAGCCGCCGACGAAGCTGCGCTTCAGGCGCGGCGAGACGATCGACGTCGATTCCGCCATCCGCGCCATGGTGGTGAAGTCGGCTAACGACGTGGCGGTGGCGGTGGGCGAATATCTCGGCGGCGGCAGCGAGGAGCAGTTCGCCGCCATGATGACCGCCAAGGCGCGCCAGCTCGGCATGACCAGCACCAATTTCCGCAACGCCTGCGGCCTGCCCGACGACGGCCAGGTGACGACGGCGCGCGACATGGCGGTGCTGGGCATCGCGCTCCAGCGCCGCTTCCCGCAGCATTTCCACTATTTCTCCGAAAGCGATTTCATGTTCCGCGGCCGGCTGGTGCGCGGCCATAACGACATGCTGGGACGGGTGCGCGGCGTCGACGGCATCAAGACCGGCTATATCCGCGCTTCCGGCTACAACATCGTCACCTCCTACAATGCCGACGGCAGGCATCTGATCGTGGTGGTGATGGGCGCCCAAAGCGCGCGCCAGCGCAACGACCATGTCGAGGCGCTGATCCAGCGCAGCTTGTCGCCGATGAGCGCCGATGCCCAGACGCGGCTGATGTATGCCGGCCAGCAGCCGGCCGCTTCGGCACTTCCGGGTTTGCCGGCGCCAAGTTCGTCGATGCCGCGTTTGCCGGCGCAGTAGCGAAGCCCGAGTGGCGGCGCTTGTTCAAGCGACCGCCTTGGCCCTGATGCGGTTTGGCGGGGCGGCCGCCCACAGGGCCAGGATAGGCCAGCCGGCGGTGACCATTGGCGCCAGTGAGGCAGGATTAATGCTTTCGACGGTGGCGCTGCCCCTCACCTGCCTGCCGGCATCCTCTCCCCGTAAGTGACGGGGAGAGGGGCGCTCTCATCGCTGGTTTCGCCAATCGCCGGCGTTGCAGGAAAGGCGCCGAGCATGCGGCCAGCCTCTTTCTCCCCGTGACTTACGGGGAGAAGGTACCGGCAGGTGGATGAGGGGCGGCGCTGCCCCGAGAGATTTGCTGTTGCTCAGCAAGCCCTTTCAGCCAAATCTTCCCAGAATTGGATCTATGTCTTTGCGCGCCAAAAGCACATCCATCCATCACAACAACTTGTTCGGTCACACCAGCTTCACAGTCGCGATGGATATGCCGCGCCGGCTCGGCGTATCGTATCGAAGCCCGAGAAGAGGAGCACTGAGCATGGCCGGCGACCCAAAGGCATCCGCGCAGACAATAGCCGACAACGAAAACGACTCGGGCGGCGAATATCTCGAGGCGGCCACCGTGCCGGAAGATCAGCATGAGGCGGCGGACGAGATCCTCGAAGCGCCGGAGGTGCCGGATTCCGAGCCGCACCTGCCCGGCACGGCGCGTGCAAAGCCCAAGAAAAAACCGTCGGCGATCAGCGGCCGGAAGTTCCGCAAGCGCGACCTGGTGCGCGTCGACGACCTGAGGCCGAGCCTCGCCGACCGCATCCGCTCCGACCATCCCGACCTGCCGCGCGGCGCCCGCATCAGCCGCGAGGAGCTCGCCCGCTACCGCATGCGCTACATGGAGGAATTGCTGCAGCAGGAGCATGGCGAATTCTCCGAGCTCGACCGCCAGGTGGTGGAATCGATCGCCAGACAGGACACGATCTCGGAGAACTCGGAAGAAGAGTTCGAGGAGCGCCGCTCCTTCGCCGACCGCGTCTCGGACGACATGGCGGCCTTCGGCGGCAGCTGGTGGTTCCTGATCTCGTTCGCGGCGGTGCTTCTGATCTGGATCGGCCTCAACCTCTTCGAGGGCGCGGCCGCCGCCTTCGATCCCTACCCATTCATCCTGCTCAACCTGCTCCTATCCTGCATCGCCGCCATCCAGGCGCCGATCATCATGATGAGCCAGAAGCGGCAGGAGGCGAAGGACCGGCTGCGCTCCTTCAACGACTACCGGGTGAACCTCAAGGCCGAGCTCGAAGTGCGGCACCTGCACGAAAAGCTCGACTACCTGATCTCACGCCAATGGCAGCGCCTGGCCGAGATGCAGCAGATGCAGCTTGATGCCATGCACGAGCTGACCGCGAAGAAGCAGAAGCGGGCGACGCGCGGGGTGCAGCGGAGGGTGGCGAAGAGCGAGGTGGAGGGGTGAGGGCTGGCGAGAGCTTGCGCCTGAACAACGCTCGGAAGTCGCGATGCATTGCCGAAGTGGGGCCGCCGGCCTCCGAGCCTACATCAGTTGGGACCGCTCGCTCTCGACTCCAGCACCTCCATCGGACGAATGCGAGCCTGCCCGCTACGGCGAATATTCCGCCAAGCCAATTGCCCGTTGAAGCCGGCACGCGCTTCCGCTAAGAAGCCGTGGCTGGCCGGCTCACCGGCTGGTTCGTTTTCCGGTTTCCCGGGAAGCACCCGTAGCTCAGCTGGATAGAGCGCTGCCCTCCGAAGGCAGAGGTCACAGGTTCGAATCCTGTCGGGTGCGCCATCTATTGGCACCGCTGGCTGCTGGCACTGGCCGGCTAGGCGACCGCAGTTCCCGCGACGCCGTCCGCGCGCAGCTCAGATGGCGCTGAAGGTCAGGGCACGATGCCGCGGCAGGCCCAGGCGACGCTGGCGAAAGACCTCGGCCCATCGGCACGACCGGCCTCATAGGCATCGCGTACTGCAGCCTCCGTGCGGGTCCGCTCGGCTGCGTCGAGCGTGGTCATATATTTGCCGAGCGGGCCTTCGCCGGCGGCAATCGGCGCCCAGTAGTCGTCGAAATTCTGGTAATCCATGCGGATCATCAGCTCGGTTTCGGTGACGTCGGTCAGGCCCTGTTCGACAAAGGTCCGCTTCATTTCGCCGGGCTGCATCATCGGCTGGAAACAGTAGCGATTGCGCATCTGGCGGCCGCTTTCGCTGAGCGCGGCAACGGTGTCAATCATCATGCGCATGGCCGGCATGCCGCCAAGATGGTCCCACACAACGGCGGCGACCACGCCGCCCGGCCGCGTCACGCGGCGCATCTCGGCCACCGCCTTGCCGGTCTCCGGCACGAAGTGAAGGACCAGCAGCGCCAGCGCACGGTCGAACACATTGTCCTCGAAAGGCAGCGCCGTGGCGTCCGCCTGCTCAATAGTGATGCGCGGATCGGTGTTCCTCTCCTTGGCCGCCGCGACGAAGACGGCTGAGAAGTCGATGGCCTGGATTTCGGCGAGATCGCGCGACTTCGCCAGTTCGAAGGTCAGGCTGCCGGTACCGCAGCCGACGTCGAGGATCTTCTCGCCGCCGGCCAGGCCGACGAAGTCGATGAACTTGGGCGCGAGCCTGCGGCTCCAGCGGCCCATGAGCTGCTCATAGCCGGATGCGGCGTGAACGGTGAAGCTTGATGTCATCCCGTCCTCCCTTGCTGGTTTCAGCCTAGACCCACGCGGGGACTATGCCAAGCAACGAAACCAGCCGATCGTCCCGAGATCGCACAGGTGGCGTTGGCAGGAGCATACGATGCCGAGACCGAGCGCCAGGTTGGTCTATCGCAACCAGATTGCCGCCGAGCGAGCCCGGATCGCCGAGATGAACGCGCTGGTGAGGGCCTTCCTGTTCCGCCGCCGAATCCAGTCATGGCCCGGCTTTTCGCCGCCGCAAGCGAGGATGCCGCCGTGTTCCGCGGCGTGATCGGATCGCCATGTGCGTTTCGCAGCCGCAGATTACCCAGACCGCATATCGCGGCAAAACTGGCCGAGCTGGGCGGTCGCCCCTTGCCGCCGAATGCCGGCATCTCGATCGCGCGGATGGCATGCCTGCCTGCCGGCTGATCTTGTCGCAGTCCGGATTGCAACCTGTCCGCGACGTCTACGAGTGGAGACTTCGCTCACGCAGGCGTCGTTTTGCCGGTCGAAAGCGCTTCGAACACCTCGCCGGTTTCGGCCACGAGCGTCTGCATCAATTCGCCGGCAGGAAGCTCCCGGTTCAAGGCGGCCGCCTGCCCATAGAGATGGAAGGCGAAATCTCCTTTTGCACCGGCCTCGCCGAGCGGAGCGCTGAGCGCAACCATTTGCGGGAAGTCGGGGAGGTGCGCCCGGTTCACCTCCATCTCCAAGGCGAAGCGGGTGCGTCTCGCCCGCGCCGCGCGGCCGGTGAAGGCATCGGTGACCATCGTGTCCATGTCCGTGGCGGCGCGGATCAGGGCTCGGCGCGGTCCGTCGGTGCCGGCCTCGTCGCAAGACAGGAAGCCGGTGCCGATCTGCACGCCGCTGGCGCCAAGCGCGAAGGCGGCCGCTATGCCGCGGCCGTCGGCTATGCCTCCGGCGGCAATGACCGGCAGCTTGACGGCATCCACGACCTGGGGAACCAGCGCCAACGTTCCCACGCCGTCACCGGGACGGTTGGGGGCGTGCGATCCCCTGTGGCCACCTGCCTCCCAGCCCTGAGCTATGACCGCGTCGGCTCCGCCGTCGGCGAGTTGGCGCGCCTCGGCGACATTCGTCGCGGTGCTGAGAACCACGATCCCCGCCTGCTTCAACTTGGCGACCGCGGCCGCGTCCGGAATGCCGAAATGGAAGCTGACGACCGGTGGGCGGATCTCGAGCAGCAGTTCAAGCTTTTCTTCGTCGAAACCCGGGCCGATCGGCGGAAGCCTCCGCGAGGGTTCGTCGAGCGACAGCTCCTTGTAGTAGGGCCGCAACCTGTCGATGACCTGGGTCAGTACGGCGTCGCTGGTGTCCGGTCTGGGAAAAACAAAGAAATTGAGGTTGAAAGGACGCTCGGTCGAGGCGCGCAGCTGGCGCGCAGCGGTGCGCAAGCCGTCCGGCAGCATCGATGCGCAGCCGAGCGATCCCAGCCCGCCGGCATTGCTCACCGCGGCGGCGAGTTCCGGAGTCGCCGAGCCGGCCATCGGAGCCTGGATGATGGGATGTTCGATCTTTAGGAGATCGCATAAACGACGGTTCGGCCACACGAGCGTTTTTCCTGTGTCGGGAAAGGAACACGCGCAGTCCATCATAGGCCTGGATCAAGACGGGGTCACCGGAATTGTGCGAGGCACGCTCCCACGCTCTCCCGCTCCACCAAGGGGCATTCAAGCTTGGTGATGGGATAGCGGCCGCGGCCGGGCGTCGGCGGTGCCTCCAATTGCTCGATCGCCCACTGGCCCATCGCCAGATGCGGCAGGATCGATGTGGTCAGCGGCGGGAAGAGGTGGCGGGCGATCTCCTCGTCGTCATAGCCGATCACGGAAATGTCGCCGGGGATATGCAGGCCCGCCTCCTTCAGCGCTTCGTAACAGCCGATTGCCGTGCGGTCGTTCTGGCAGAAGATGGCGGTCGGGCGGTCCTTCAGCGCAAGCAGCTTCACCGTCGCGGCATAACCGGCGCTGGCCGACCAGTCGCCCTCCACCACCAGGTCCGGATCGAAGGGGATGTCGGCGGTGGCCAAAGCGCGGCGATAGCCCTTCAGCCGATCCTGCGCCGCCTGCATCCAGGGCTCGCCGGTGATGGTGGCGATGCGACGGTGGCCGCGGCTGATCAGATGCCGGGTGGAGCTCTGGCCGCCGGCGATCTCGGAAGGCACCACGGCCGGGAAGGCATAATCGGCGGTGTAGCAGTTGAGCAGGATGACCGGAATGTCGAGGCTGTAGAGGAACTCCGGCGCGGTGATCTCGCGGGTGAAGATGGTCATGTAGATCAGCGCCGAGAGGCCGCGCCGGGTGAGCGCCTGGATGGCACGCGGCTCCATGACGGCGTCACCCATGGTCTGCGCCACCAAGAGCACGTTGCCGGCATTCCACGAGGCCTGGCGCGCGCCCTCGATGGCCACAACCGCCTCGGGGCTGGTGGCGAGCTGGTCGACGGCAAAGCCGATGACGCCATCCAGCCCTTCGAAGGGCGTGACGGGCGGACGCAACGCTGAAAAGACCGGCGGCGAATAGCCCAGCGCTCTAGCTGCCTCGATCACGCGGTCGCGCGTCTGCTGCGACAGCCTGATGCCCGGCGAATTGTTGAGCACGAAAGAGACCGTCGCCTGCGAGCAGCCGGCGGCTCTCGCTATATCGGTCATGGTGACCCGGCCCTTGGGCTTGGCCGATGGCTTGCGGCGTCTGGACGTTTGCCGTGGATCGCGCAGTTGCGTCGGTTCGCTCATGGTCGTTCCCAAACCTGCCGGGCTGTTCCGCAAAGCCCGCCACCGAGCGGGCATGCTTATAACTATTATCACTAAAAAGGGCGTTGGCACCAGCCACGGCACGCGGCGACAAAATGGCCAAAAAGGTCAGCAAAGCTGTCAGTTTTCCCGAGTTTTGCCGACCCGACCAGCGCAAATCCTGCTTCCGCCGGCGCCCACCGCGGCACCCGGTTCGCCGTGGCTGGGGCGCCGGTCCGATCCCGCGACTAATACTATTTACTAATATCGGTAAGCGATCTACTGTCAACGCGTCGCCGGGCGAGCCGCGGCGACGGCATCTGGGAGGAGCGCAGGTTCGCTGCCCGGCAATTTGCCGGAAGAGGGCTGCCCTCATCCTCACGAAAATGTCAGACAAATCGGACTATTTACGAACGTCAAATCTGTGTCTAGTGTTTCGGTCGCGGCTGGATCGGCCCCGGACTTAGGTGCCAGACCCTTGAGGAGGAGGGCGTCCAGGCCGCAGCCGAGACAGCAGCGATGAGTTTCAAAAGGGAGGTTGAAGCATGAAATCCATGATACGCAACGCGTCCGTCGCCGCGGCGGCATTGGCTATTGGCCTGACGGCCAGCGCAGCCGTGCGCGCCGACGACAAGCCGACGCTGGCCTTCGTCGTCAACGGCGCGTCAGACTTCTGGAAGGCGGCGGAAGCCGGCGTGAAGAAGGCGCAGGGCGAACTGCCCGACTACAATCTCGAGCTGAAATATCCCGAGCAGTCGTCGGTCGCCATCCAGCAGCGGCTGATGGACGACCTGGTGACGGCCGGCGTGAAGGGCATCATGGTGTCGGCAGTCGACCCCAAGACCTCGACCGACGGGCTGAACAAGATCGCGTCCCAGACCGCTCTGTTCACCACCGATAGCGACGCCCCGCAGACCAAGCGCGTCGCTTATATCGGCTCGTCCAACGTCGATGCCGGCAAGCAGGCGGCCGAGATCGCCAAGAAGGCGATGCCGAACGGCGGCAAGTGCCTGGGCTTCGTCGGCCTGCTCGGCGCCGACAATGCCAAGGAGCGCATCGAGGGCATGAAGGAGGGGCTTGCCGGCAGCAAGATCGAGCTGGTGGACGTGCGGGGCGACGACATCGACCAGGCACGGGCCAAGAAGAATGTCGAGGACGCGCTGGTCGCCAGCCCCGACATCACCTGCATGGTCGGCTTCTACTCATACAATACGCCGCGCATCTATGAGGCGCTTCGCGACGCCGGCAAGCTCGGCCAGATCACCGTCGTCGGCTTCGACGACGATCCGATCACGCTGGGCGGCGTCAAGGAAGGCACGGTGGCCGCGACCGTGGTGCAGCAGCCCTTCGAATGGGCCTATCAGGGCATGAAGCTGATGGCCGCCTACCTCAAGGGCGACAAGTCGGGCATTCCGGCCAACGGCCTGATCATCGTGCCGACCAAGATCATCGGCAAGGACGATGTCGACGCCTATGCCGCCAACCTGAAGGCGATGGCCGGCAAGTAATCGATGCACAGTTGCGCCGGCCCAAGCTTCGCCTTGAGCCGGCGTCCGTATTGACGGGCCGCATGCGGCCCGTCAGTCTGCAGCCCACCGGCTGCCGATAAGCGCGATGAACAATGGCGTGATGAACTATTCCGACCCATCCATCGTCCAGTCCGCTCCGTTCCTGAGCCTCGCGGCCGTGCGCAAGACCTATCCCGGCGTCGTGGCGCTGGACGGGTTCTCGATGGAGGTCAGGCCGGGCGAGGTGATCGGGCTGGTCGGCGAGAACGGCGCCGGCAAATCGACATTGATGAAGATCCTCGGCGGCGTGACGCGGCCGGACAGCGGCACCGTCACCGTCGACGGCGTCGCGCATGACGGCTTGACCGTGGAAGCCAGCATCGGCTCCGGCATCGCCTTCGTGCATCAGGAACTCAACCTGTTCGAAAACCTCGACGTCGCCGCCAACATCTTCTTCGGCCGCGAGCCGCTGAAGGCCGGGCCGCTGAGGCTGGTCGACCGCGCCAAGCTGCGCGAGATGGTGGCGCCGCTCCTGAAACGCGTCGGCGCCAATTTCTCGGCCGACGCGCCGGTCGCCTCGCTGTCGCTGGCGCAGCAGCAGATGGTCGAGATCGCCAAGGCGCTGTCGATCAAGGCGCGGCTGGTGATCCTCGACGAGCCGACCTCCAGCCTGCCGATCGCCGAGACCGAAAAGCTGCTCGACGTGATCAAGGGACTGCGGGCGGAAGGCATCAGCGTCATCTTCATCTCGCACCGCCTGCACGAGGTCGAGCGCGTCGCCGACCGCGTCGTGGTGCTGCGCGACGGCATGCTGGCCGGCACGCTGCCGAAGAGCGACATCAATCACGACCAGATGGTCAAGCTGATGATCGGGCGCATGCTTAAGCAGCGCGAGAAAGCAGCGGAGGCGGGGCGCGCGCCCGGCGGCGTCGCGCTTTCGGCGACAGCGGTGCGCACCAGCGTCTATCCCGACCACCCGGTCGACCTGGAGCTTCGGCGCGGCGAAATCCTCGGCCTTGCCGGGCTGGTCGGCTCCGGCCGCACGGAGCTCGCGCGCGTCCTGTTCGGCATCGACGAGCGGCTCGGCGGCAGTGTCGCGCTGGACGGCAAGGCGCTCAATGTCGGATCGGCCGCCGATGCGGTGGCGAGCGGCATCTTCCTGGTACCCGAAGACCGCAAGCTGACCGGCATCCTGCTCGACCTCTCGATCGCGCAAAACATTTCGCTGCCCAATATGCCGGCGCATGCGAAGCGCTCGCTGGTGTCGACCAGCGCGGAGCTCGCCACCGCCGAGAAGCAGAAGAAGGATCTCGGCATCAAGGCGCCGTCGGTCCTGAGCCGCACCGGCACGCTGTCCGGCGGCAACCAGCAGAAGGTGGTTCTGGCCAAATGGCTGGCGATGAACCCCAAGGTGATGATCCTCGACGAGCCGACGCGCGGCATCGATATCGGTGCCAAGGCCGAGATCTACGCGCTGATGCGGGCGCTGGCCGATGCCGGCGTCGCGGTGCTGATGATCTCCAGCGACATGGAAGAGGTGATCGGCGTCTCGGACCGCATCGCGGTCATGCATGAGGGGAAGATCTCCGGCATTCTCGACCGGGACGATTTCAGCCAGGAGAACGTGCTGTTGCTGGCGGTGGGCAAGAAGCCGAAGCTGGCGCAAGCCGCGGGAGGAGCGTAATGAGCAAGAAAGACCTCGGCCTGCTGGTCCTGATCCTGGTGGTCGGCGCGGTGGTCACGGCTATAAATCCGCGCTTCCTGTCGACGATCAATCTCGCCAACACCTCCAACCTGGTCGCGCTGTTCGGCATCCTTTCGATCGGCCAGGCCTTCGTCATCATCACCGGCGGCATCGAGCTTTCGGTCGGTTCGCTGATCGCGCTGCTCGGCACGCTGTTCATCGACTTCATCGCCGTGCGCGAGATGGACTGGCCGTTGGCCTTCGTGCTGATCATCGTGCTCGGCGCCATCATCGGCTTCGTGCATGGCTGGCTGATCACGCGGCTCAAGATGCAGCCCTTCGTGGTGACGCTTTGCGGCCTGCTGATCTACCGCGGCGTCGCCCGTTTCTACACCGCCGACGGCACGGCGGGCTTCGCTTTCGGCCAGAATTTCCCGGATCTGGAATTCCTGACCGCCGGCCGCTCCGGCGGGTTGCCGAATTCCTTCATCGCGCTGATCGTGATCGCCATCGTCATGTGGGTGGTGCTGCACCGCTCGGTGTTCGGGCGCTATCTCTATGCCATCGGCAAGAATGAGGAAGCGGCGAAGTATTCGGGCATCCGCACCGGACGCGTGGTGATCGCGGCATACGTGATCTGCGGTGTGCTGACGGCGCTGTCGGCGATCTACTTCGCCATGTACACGCGCTCGATCTCGCCGGCGAGCCACGGCCAGTTCTATGAGCTCTACGCCATCGCCGCGGCGGTGCTCGGCGGCTTCTCGCTGCGCGGCGGCGAGGGCTCGCTGGTAGGCGTCATCCTCGGCACCGTGCTGCTGCAGGAACTGCAAAACCTCGTCAATCTGCTCGGCATCCCGTCCTCACTGAACTTCGCGGTGATGGGCGGCGTCATCCTGATCGGCGTGCTGGTCGACCAGCAGTGGGGCGTGTTCCGCGCCCGGCGCCGGATGATGGAGGCGTCGCGCCGGAACGTCGCCGGCGCGCCGGCGGAGTAGCTTCCCTCGTCCGATCTCGGTAGGCAGCGGGGCAAATTCCAACTTCGCGTGCTGCACACATTTTTTTGGCGTTGGCGCCGCCCCTTACCTGCCTGCCGGCATCGTCTCCCCGTATATTGACGGGAAGAGGCGCGCTCTCGCCGATGATTTCGCCAATTTCGAACGTTGCAAGAAAGGCGCCGAGACTGCGGTCAGCCCTTTCTCCCGTCACTACGGGGAGAAATGCCCGGCAGGGCAATGAGGGGCGGTGCCGACACCAACAAGTCTCGGCTCAACCTCCCACTCGCAAGCCGGCATCACCTGAATCAATACACCTCAGATCATGTCCGAAAGGTCCGAGAACGCCATCGCCTTGCGCAGCACCTCGGCGAAACGCTCGCCGGCGATCTCCCTGGCGCCGCTGTTGTCGATCGAGGTGACGTCCGGCCCGGAAAGCGTCACGCTGGTGCTGCGCGCCAGACGCGCCAGCACCTCGCCGCGCGATTCACGGCCGCGCGCCGCCAGCCGCTCGGCGAGGATCTCCGGCGCCGCGGTGATCTCGACCACCGCCAGGTTGGCATAGCGCTCACGCAGCGCCGGGATGACGGCACGGGAAACGTTGGCCACCGCGACATGACCATTGGCGATCGCCCAATCGACATCGGCCGGCAGGCCATAGCGCAGGCCATGCGCGTCCCAGCAGATGGCGAAGGCGCCGTCCGCTTCCGCCTCGGCGAAGGCGGCGTCGGCCAGCGTATCGTGGTCCTCGCTGGCGGAGTCGCTCGGACGGGTGATGATGCGGCGCACGAACCCCAGCCGCGTCTCGCCGGCAAAATGCGCCTTGGCGTAGCCGATCACCGTGTCCTTGCCGGCGCCGCTCGGCCCGACCACCGCGACGAAGACGCCGTTGCGGATCGGAAGGGTTTCGGTGAGCTCGCGTTCGATCAGCGCAGAAACCATCATGCGACGCGCCTGCCCTGACGCCAGACGTTGCGCACGACCGGCACATGCTGGTCGACGCGCACGCGCACGAGGTCGGCGCGCCGGCCGGGCTCGATGACACCGCGATCGCTAAGGCCGACCGCTTCCGCCGGGTTCTTCGAGACCATGGCGACCGCCTGCGGCAGCGAAATGCCTTCCACGACATCGCCGAGGAAGAAGGCGGACTGGATCAGGCTGAAGGGGATATAGTCGGACGACAGGATGTCGAGCAAACCGTCGCCGGCAAGCGAGCGCGCCGACACATTGCCCGAATGCGAGGAGCCGCGCATGACGTTGGGCGCGCCCATCAGCACGCCGAGGCCTGCCGCCTTCGAGGCCCTCGCCGCCTCCTCGGTGGTCGGGAATTCGGCAACGCGCACGCCCTGCTCCACCGCCTCGTCGACATGGCCGGCCGTCGCATCGTCGTGGCTGGCAAGAACGATGCCGCGCTCGCGACAGGCGGCGGAAATGAAGACGCGGTTTGGCCCGGAATTCTTGGCCGATTCCGCCATACGCTTCTCGCAGAATTTCTGGAAGTCGCGGTCGGTGAGCTTCAGTTTGCGCTGGTAGTAGTAGGCGTAGGTCTCGAGATTGACGAACTGGCGCTGGCCCGGCGCGTGGTCCATCAGCGAGGCGAGCTTCACCCTGTCGTCGGTCTCGAAATTGGCGAAGGCCTCGAGGCAGTCCGGCGCCGAGACCTCGCAGCGCAGATGGATGAAGTGGTCGGCCCTGAGCCGATCCTGGCGCACGCTGTCCTCGATCGCGTCGGCGAGCTTGCGCACGTCGTCGGACTTCAGGTCGGCATCCTCGTCCATGCCGACACGCAAGGCGTCGAGCACCGTGGTGATGCCGGCGGTGGCCACCTGCGCATCGTGGGCGAGCACGGCGGCGATCGGGTTCCAGCGCACTTTCGGACGCGGCGCGTAATGGCCTTCGAGGTGATCGGTGTGCAGTTCTACGAGACCCGGGATGATGTAGTCGCCGCCCATGTCCTCGCCGGTGCGGACCGCACCCGGCTCGATCGCGGCGATCAGCCCGTCGCGCAGCAGCAGCGAGCCCGCGACGATCTCGTCGGGCAGCACGATGCGGGCATTGTTCAAAACGGTCTCGGCGGTCATTTCAGCAGTCCTATCTCAGGCGGGCGGACATCAGGCGGTTTTTCTGGCCGGGCCGCGTCCAAGCACGTGGTGCGAGAGCACCATGAAGGGCGCGCCCGGTTCGGTTTCGACGAACAGCGTCAGCGCATCCACCGGCACCGGACGCTGCAGCACATCCGCGAACAGGCTGTCGATTGCAGCGCGAAGGCGCGGGCTTTCCTGTGGCCCGACCCGTCCGGAGAGCGTCATGTGGAAGCGGAACGTCTCGAAGACGTAGGGATAACCCCACTGGCAGAGGTTGCGGAACTCATCCGGCTTCAGCGAGTCTGGGCTGCGGCGCTCGATCTCGGCCTCGGTCAGCGGCGCGCGGAAGCGGTCGAAAGCGCGCACGACCTCGCCGGCGAAACTGTTGAGCGGCTCGAAAGGACTTTCCGGCACCAGCGCGAAAAAGCCGTCGATCTGGCCGACGACCAAACGCGGGATGACGACTGGCGGCGTGACCTCGGCGAAATCGTCGAGCGCCGCCCGCAGCGAGGCTTCCGATTCGCTGGGCGCCAGCCGGAACGGCGCCTTCAGCGTCGCGTGGAAGCCGTAGCGCCGAGCCGAGGCGGTGTGGAAGGCAACTTCGGCCGCCGACAGGGCACCCACACCCTCGACCGGCCGCGTCGGCGCGCCGAACGGGTCGCGCCCCAGCCAGTTGGCGGCGATCCGCGCCAACGGCTCATCCTGCCGCGGGGTAAAGTAAATGGCATAGCGCATCGAAAATCCTCGTCAGACCCGCTGCCATAGGTGATTTCCATGACGGATTGACGAAGCTTTCATGGGTTTTCGAAGGCAACCCAGGCTCCGGCGGTCCTTAGCCGACGATTTTCCCGAACTGGACCAACAGGTTGAGGGCTATGAAAAATCTCACGCCTTCATCAGCCACTCATGCTCGGCGGCGTTGTGGAATTTCCACGTCCGCTTCGGGCCGGCCATGACGTTGAGATAATAGAGATCATAGCCGTGGCAGGCCGCACACGGGTGGTAGCCCTTCGGCACCAGCACGACATCGCCGTCCTCGATCGCCATCGCCTCGTCCAGATCGCGCACGCCATTTCTGTCGGCGTCGGTGTAGACGCGCTGGAAGGCGAAACCCTGCGGCGGGTCGAGGCGGTGGTAGTAGGTCTCCTCAAGATAAGACTCGGCCGGCAGATTGTCCTGGTCGTGTTTGTGCGGCGGATAGCTGGAGGTATGGCCGCCGGGCGTGATGACCTCGACCACCAGCAGCGAGTCGGCCGGCTTGCCCTCGGGCAGGATGTTGGTGACGTAACGGGTATTGGTACCCTTGCCGCGCACTTCCTGACCGAGATCGTCGGGCGCAATGACGCGGGCGGGCAGGCCGCCGCCAAGACCGGGCGCCGAGCAGACCGCAAGCTCCAGTTCGGTGTCGGCGGTCACCGACCAGTCGGAGCCTTGCGGCACATAGACTGACCAGGGTTTGCCCTTGAAGGGCGACATGCGCTCGCCGAGCAGGCCGAGATCCTTGCCGGCGGCCGCAGCCTTGCCCTTGCCGGTGACGAACACCAGGCAGACCTCGCGCTCGCCCGTCTCGCCGGCGGCCGTCTCGCCCGGCCGCAAGCGGTGGAGATCGAAACCCACGTAAGTCCAGCCCGCGCTTTGCGGGGTGACGTGGGCGACGTGGCCGTGGCCCTTGTCGGCCTTGACGAGCAGTTTCGACATTTTTGTCTCCTGGGTCATTCCTTCGGCTCGGCCGGAGGCTTGGGCTCCTCGGCCGGCTTGTAGAGGTAGAAGAACTGCCACACCGCGTAACCGGCGAAGCCGAGCGCGATTACCCCCCAGAACGGCGTGCCGGAGGCGAATTCGATCACCGACCAGATTAGGCAGACGGCGACGACGGCAATGCGCCGCCACAGCGGTCGGAAGAAGGGGTGTTCATAGTCTTTCATCGCGCCAATCCGGGACTTGTCCAAACGCATCAGATAGAGCGAGCGGCCGGACGAATCCACCGCTTACGCCGGGAAGCCCTGCGTCTCGACCGTATAACCGGCGGCCGTCATCACCCGCATCAGCTCCTTGTGGCCGACCTCAGCCATCCTCAGCGGCGGGTTCTTTTTCGGATCCTGCTCGGCCTCGACCACGAACCAGCCTTCATAGCCGTAGTCGGCGAAGCGCTGGACGATCGCGCCGAAATCGAGCGAGCCGTCGCCGGGCACGGTGAAGGCGCCGAGCGCGACGGCATCGAGGAAGGACTGTTTCGTGCGGTCGAGCCCGTCGATCACGTTCATGCGCACGTCCTTCACATGGACGTGGTTGATGCGCTTGTGGTGGTTGTCGATGGCGCGCAGCACATCGCCGCCGGCGAAGGCGAGATGGCCGGCATCGAGCAGCAGCGGGATGCCTTCGCCGGAATGATGCATGAAGGAATCGAGTTCCGGCTCGGTCTCGACCACGGCCGCCATGTGATGATGGTAAGAAAGCGGCATACCCTGGTCGGCGCACCATTCGCCGAATTCGGTGACGCGGCGGCCATAGGCCTTCATCTCGTCGGCCGGAAGCTTTGGCTTGGTGGCAAGAGGCTTGGAGCGGTCGCCCTGGATGGAGCGGCCGACCTCGCCATAGACGATGCAGGGCGCGTTGACCGCCTTGAACAGCTCGATCATCGGCTGGATGCGATCCTTGTTCTTCGACATGTCCTCATCGACCAGCGTGCCGGAGAACCAGCCGCCGCAGAGCGTGACGTCGGCCTCTTTCAGGATCGGCAGCATCACCTTCGGGTCGTGGGGGAAGCGGCGGCCCATCTCCATGCCGGTGAAGCCGGCCGAGCGCGACTGGCGCAAACACTCCTCCAGCGACACATCATCGCTCAATTCCACGAGATCGTCGTTCCACCACGCGATGGGAGACATGCCCAGTTTGGCTTTCAAGTCGTCACTCCAGGTTCGGATCGTTCAACTTTCGCTCGTCGGCGCTGCCCTCATCCGCCTACCGGCACCTTCTCCCCGTGAATGACGGGGAGAAGGGACAGGCTTCGGCGCTGGCGGCCCCCTCTCCCCGTTCTTCACGGGGAGAGGGCAAGGGTGAGGGGCAGCGCCAGCTTCAATCACCTAAGCTCCGCATGAGCTTTTTCTCGTCATACGCCTTGCGCGCCGCGTTCACCTGCGGCCGCGACGAGACTTCCGGCACGGCAACATCCCACCAGTGGCCGCCGGCCTCGGTCGACACCAGCGGATCGGTGTCGATGACCAGCACGGTGGTCTTGTCGTTGCCCTTCGCCTTGGCGAGCGCCGTCTCGAGTTCAGCAATCGAGGCCACCTTCTCGGCGACGGCGCCGAGGCTGGCCGCATGGGCGGCGAAGTCGACGTCGGGCATCACCTCGTGGCGAGCGTCCTTCAAGAGATTGTTGAAGTTGGCGCCGCCGGTCGCCATCTGCAGCCGGTTGATGCAGCCATAGCCGCGATTGTCGAGCAACACGATGGTGAGCTTCAGGCCGAGCATCACCGACGTCGCGATCTCGGAATTGAGCATCAGATAGGAGCCGTCGCCGACCATGACGACGACTTCCTGGTCGGGTTTCGCCATCTTGACGCCGAGCCCGCCGGCGATCTCGTAGCCCATGGTCGAGAAGCCGTATTCGGCGTGATAGGAACCGGGCGCGCCCGCTTGCCAGAGCTTGTGCAATTCGCCGGGCAGCCCGCCGGCGGCATGCAAAAGCGTGACGCCCGAGCCCTTCGCCCGCTGCACGGCGCCGATCACCTGCGCGTCGGAGGGATAGGCGGCGTTGGTCGAGGCCGTCACCTTGGCGGCGGCAGCCTGCCATTCCGTCTTGCCCTTCAGCGCATTGTCGGTCCAGGCGGTCGGCGCCTTCCAGCCCTTCAGCGCGGCGGACAGCTCGGCGAGCCCTTCGGTGGCGTCGGCAACCAGCGGCAGCGCCCAGTGCTTTCCGGCATCGAAGACCTGGGTATTGAGCCCGATAATGGTGCGGCCGGCATTCTTGAACAGCGCCCAGGAGCCGGTGGTGAAGTCCTGCAGCCTGGTGCCGACGGCAAGAACCACATCGGCCTCTTCCGCCAGCCGGTTGGCCGCTGATGTGCCGGTGACGCCGACGGCCGCCATGTTGAGCGGATGATCGTCGGGCAGCGAGGATTTGCCGCCTTGCGTCTCGCAAACCGGAATGCCGGCGCCCTGCACCAGCTTGGCCAGCTCTCCGGAAGCCTGCGAATAGAGGACGCCGCCGCCGGCGATCACCAGCGGCTTCTTGGCGTTCTTCAGCGCCGCCACGGCGACGGCCAGCTCGTTGCGATCCGGGCGCGGCCGGCGCGGCGTCCAGACGCGCTCGGCAAACAGCCTTTCCGGATAATCATAGGCCTCCGCCTGCACGTCCTGGCAGAGCGAAAGCGTGACCGGGCCGCATTCGGCGGGATCGGTCAAGACCTGCATGGCGCGGTTCAGCGCCGGGATGATCTGCTCCGGCCGCGTGATGCGGTCGAAATAGCGCGAGACGGGGCGGAAGCAGTCGTTGACGCTCGCCGTGCCGTCGGAGAAATCTTCGGCCTGCTGCAGCACCGGGTCGGGCAAGCGGTTGGCGAAGACATCGCCGGGAAGCAGCAGCACCGGCAGCCGATTGACGTGAGCGAGCGCCGCAGCCGTCACCATGTTGAGCGCGCCGGGGCCGATCGAGGTGGTCGCGGCCATGAAGCGGCGGCGGAAATTCGCCTTGCCGTAAGCAATCGCCGCATGCGCCATCGCCTGCTCGTTATGGGCGCGGAAGGTCGGCAGCTCGTCGCGGACCTGGTAGAGCGCCTCGCCGATGCCGGCGACATTGCCGTGGCCGAAGATCGCCCAGACGCCGCCGAAGATCGGCGCCTTCTTGCCGTCGATCTCGGTCATCTGGCGGCTGAGAAAGCGGGTCAGCGCCTGCGCCATCGTCAGGCGAACGGTCTTGGTCATTGTCGTTTCCTCCGGCTTTCCCTGTGCCGCCTAATATGCTGCCCGTTCTTCTTATGCTGCTTTGCGGCCGCGCGCTGCAAGCCATGCCTCGGTCAATTGCTCGAAGCGCGAGGCCATGTCGGCGACAGCCTCGTCATCCGAGATCTTGCCGGCCAGCCATTGTTCGGCGGCATTGACAAAGATGGTGCGACCGACGGCAAATCCCTTGACGATCGGCGCATTGGCGGTGGCGGCAAAGGCGGCGACCAGCTCGTCCTGCGGCGCCTCCAGACCGAGCAGCACGACGCCTCGGCACCACGGATCGTGCTTGACGATCACCTGCTCTATCCTGGCCCAGGCGCCTGCCGAGGCCTGCGGCTCGAGCTTCCACCAGTCGGGCTTGATGCCCAGCGCATAGAGTTCTTCAAGGGCGCGCGGAATGGTGGCGTCGTCCAGCGTGCCGTGCTTGCCGGCGATGATCTCGACGAGCAGTTCCCTGCCGACTTTCCGCGCCGCCTCGAACAGGGCTCGCAGTTTTTGCTGCTGCTCTGTCTTCAGCGCCTCCGGATCATCCGGATGATAGAAGCAGAGGCACTTGATGCAATGGTCGACCGGCCATTCGGTGAGCTGCGAGCCGATGTCCTGCGAAAACTCGAAGCGCAGCGGCCGCGATCCGGGCAATTCGACCGGCCGACCGAGCCAGGCAAAGGGATGGCGGGCGAATTCGAACATGGCGTCGCGGCCGTATTTCTCATCGATCAGCATGCCGTAGCCGTCGCGGCCGGCGGCGACCTTGGCCGCCGCCTTGACGGTGAGCACCTTGAAGTCGGGGACGCGCGAGACATCTGCACCGACCCTGGCGGCGACATCTTCCAGCTGGACGCGATGGTCGCAAGCGAGCGCCATCAGCGAAGGGATGTCGCGCCGGCGCGTCGTCGCCCAGTGGATGTGGTTGATCGCCTCGTCCTTGCGCAGCGCCAGATGCTTGCTGCCGTGCTTCAGAAAGAACTGCAGCTCTTCGAAGGTGGGATATTCCGGCGCGCACAGCAGGCGCGACACGGCGAAGGCGCCGCAGGCATTGGCCCAGGTCGCCGCCGTGGCAAAGCTTTCGCCGCCGAGCCAGCCGCGCAGGAAGCCCGACATGAAGGCGTCGCCGGCGCCGAGCACGTTGTAGATCTCGATCGGGAAGCCCTCGCCGACGACGCCATCCTCGAGGTCGTCGCTGATCGGCCCGTCATAGACGATGCAGCCTTTGGCACCGCGCTTGAGCACGATGGTAGCGGCCGACAGCGTGCGGATCGTCTTAAGCGCGCTCAGACAATCGTCGGCGCCGGAGGCGATCATGATTTCCTCCTCGGTGCCGACGATGAGGTCGCAATCGGGCAGCACCGTCTTCAGCTGCGCCGAGACCCGGTCCGACTTGACGTAGCGCTCGAAGCCCTCGGCATGGCCGGCGAGCCCCCAGAGGTTCGGGCGGTAGTCGATGTCGAACACGACCTTGCCGCCCTTGGCCTTCACCAAACGGATCGCCTTGCGCTGTGCGGCATCCGAGTTGGGACGCGAGAAATGGGTGCCGGTGACGACCACGGCGCGCGCCGAGGCGATGAAAGCCTCGTCGATGTCCGCTTCGGCGAGCGCCATATCAGCGCAATCCGAACGATAAAAAATCATCGGCGAGACGCCTTCGTCCTCGACGGAAAGCAGCACCAGCGCCGTCAGCCGTTCCTTGTCGGTCTTCAGGCCGTCGACCGAGACGCCCTCACGCCTGAGCTGCTCGCGGATGAAACGGCCCATCTGCTCGTCGCCGACGCGAGTGAGCAGCGCCGAGCGCAGGCCGAGCCTTGCCGTGCCGACGGAGATATTGGCCGGGCAGCCGCCGACCGACTTGGCGAAGGAGGTTATGTCCTCCAGACGCGAGCCGATCTGCTGGCCGTAGAGATCGACAGAGGCGCGGCCGATCGTGATGACGTCGAGCGGCGGATATTTCGCTTCCACGGCTTCGCCCATTCGAACCTCCCATCGGCTTTGTTGTGCAGAGCAGCGTCGTTTTGGGCAGCACGCGCGAACGGCGGCGTGACACCGTCAATATGAAATAATAATTCCAATCCATAGTCAATATGGAATGAGTGTTCCCTGATGGAAAAACGCCCGTTCGGGGCCGCTCAGGCCTTGCGCTTGCGGCCGGCGTCGCGCCGCTTTTCGCCGACGGCAACGGTCAGCGCCATGGCAAGCGCCATCGTTGCCGACAAAGAGCGGAAGCCGCCGAAATCGGATTCGGCCACCTCGAACCAGACCTTGGCGAATTGGGCGAGCGGCGAGAACGAGCTGTCGGTGATGGCGACGATGGGCACGCCCTGCTCGGCGATCGAGCGCGTCTCCTCGATGGTCGCAGGCGCGTAAGGCGAGAAGCTGATGGCGATGACGGCGTCGCGCGGCGTGGCGAAGCCGATCATCTCGGCATTCAAGCCCGCGGCCGACTCGATCAGTTGGTTGCGGATCTTGAGCTTGCCAAGCGCGTAGGCGATGTAGGAGGCGACCGGATAGGAGCGGCGCTTGGCCAGCACATAGATTGTCTCGGCCTTTGCCAGCAGCGTGATCGCCTGTTCGAAATGCGCATCGTTCAGCGCGCGCGAAATGTCGCTGAGCGAGGTGCTGGCGGCAGCCACGAAGCCGTCGAAGATCGCCCGGTGTCCGGCGCCTTCCTCGGCCTTGGCGCGCAGCGCCGCCAGCCGCTCGTCATAAGACGAATTGCGTTCGCGCAGCCGCTCGCGAAACACCTGCTGCAGGCTGGTGAAACCGTCGAAGCCGAGCTGCTGGGCGAAGCGGATCAGCGTCGAGGGCTGGACGCCGGCGGAAGCCGCGATACTCGCCGCCGTGCCGAAGGCGATGTCGTCGGGATTGTCCAGCGCATAGGCGGCGATCTGCGCGATGCGCTTGGGCAGACTGGTGCGCCGCTCCAGGATCGTCGTGCGCAAGGTCTCGAAATCGCGAGGCACCCGTCCGTCCATCGTCGCTCCGCCCACGGCCATGCTGGTGTTCCCTCTCCTGCCTCATCATAGCGGTTTCGCGCAAGAACACCATAAAAAATGATTTGGACGTTCCATTCTCGACTGAAATGGATTAATTCATCCATGCGAATTCTTCCCCTTCAGCGGAGACAATCGACATGGTCGGAGTGGGCCTCATCGGCACGGGCTTCATGGGCAAGTGCCACGCCATTGCCTGGAACGCGGTCGGCACCGTCTTTCCCGATGTCGAGAAGGCGAGGCTGGTGCATCTGGGTGAGGTCAATGACGAGCTTGCAAAGCGCAAAGCGGCCGAGTTCGGCTTCACTCGAGGCTCGGGCGACTGGCGTGCCGTCGTCAACGATCCGGAGGTCGATGTCGTGTCGCTGACCACGCCGAACCAGTTCCATCCGGAAATGGCGATCGCCATCCTCGAAGCCGGCAAGCACCTGTGGTGCGAGAAGCCGATGGCACCGAGTTTTGCCGAGGCCGAGGCGATGGCGAAGGCAGCGACCAAATCCGGCAAGGCTGCCGTGCTCGGCTACAACTACATTCAGAACCCGGCCATCCGCCACATCGGCGCGCTGCTTGAGGAAAAGATCATCGGCGATGTCAATCTCGTGCGCATCGAGATGGACGAGGATTTCATGGCCGATCCCGAGGCGCTGTTCTTCTGGAAGCATGAGGCGGCTTCCGGTTATGGCGCGCTCGACGATTTCGCCGTGCATCCGCTGTCGCTGATCAAAGTGCTGTTCGGCCGCGTCGCTCGCGTCATGTGCGACATGGCGAAACCCTATGCCGACCGGCGCGTCGCCTCCGGCGGCCGCCGTGCGGTCGAGACCTACGATATCGCCAGTGTTCTGATGCATCTGGAGAACGGTGTCGCCGGTACGCTGCTGGTCAACCGCTCGGCCTGGGGCCGCAAGGGCCGTATCGCCCTCCAGATCTTCGGCTCGAAAGGCTCGATCCTCTACGACCAGGAGCGAATGAACGAGTTCCAACTTTATCTGACCGCCGACCGGCCGACCGAGCAGGGCTACCGCACGATCCTGCTGGCGCCGCACCACAAGCCCTACGATTCCTTCGTGCCGGCGCCCGGCCACGGCCTCGGCTTCAACGACCTTAAGATCATCGAATGCCGCGAGCTTTTGATGCGGATCGCCGGCAAGCCGGCGCGGACCATCGACTTCGACGAGGGGCTGGAGATCGAGCGGACCGTGCATGCGATGGCGCGTTCGTTCCAGGAACAGCGCTGGGTGGATGTGAGGTGAGCTGGCTCCCCTTCAGGTGCCGGCGGCGGCTGCTGCATTGATCTCCCAGCCGTCCACCCAAACCTGCCGCAGTTGATCGCCTTCGCCTTTGAACCATAGGCCGGTCGGCTGGCAATCCTCGATGCGGTCGCTGCGGAAATTGCGGATGGCCTGGCGCAGTTCGCACCAAGCGACGATGTTGGCGGTCTCGGCGTAGTAGATCAGCGCGATCGGACGGACGATACGCTGTGTGTCGCGGCCGGCTTCGTCGCGGTAGGCAAGGTCGAGCTTCTCCTCGTCGCGGATGGCGCGGCGCACCAGAGCCAGATCGACCGCCGCGGCCGCAGGCGCAAAACCCCAGGCATGAAGTGCGTTGGCGTCGAGCGTCTGGCGCAAGGGCGGCGGCACCGCGCCGGAGATCTTGGCGCCGACGCGCTTTGCCGCCTGCTTGAGCTCGTCATCGCCGGTGCGTTCCAGCAGCGCCAGCGACAGCACGATCGCCTCCATCTCCTCGATCGAAAACATCAGCGGCGGCAGGTCGAAGCCGGGGCGCAGGATATAGCCGATGCCGCGCCCGCCCTCGATCGGCACGCGCATCGCCTGCAGGGCTGCGATGTCGCGATAGACGGAGCGCACCGTCACTTCCAGTTGCTCGGCAATCGTCGCCGCGGTCACCGGCTTCTTGGCCAGCCGCAGGATCTGGATAATTTCGAACAGACGCGAGGCCTTGCGCATTTTTCCACTCGATCGTAACGCAACTGACACACCCCCGTCAGTTGGGACGACCTATAGGGCCGCGCATCGGTTTGAAAATCAACAGATTCCTCAGCGTCCTTGGCGGGCGCTGCGACAGGCAACTGACATGAGTTACACGGAAAATCTCTGGCTATTCTTCATCCTGCTGTTCGGCATCATCGCCGTTCCAGGCATGGACATGCTGTTCGTGCTGGCCAATGCGCTGACCGGGGGGCGCGACAGGGGGCTGGCGGCGACCGGCGGCATTATGCTCGGCGGCGTAGTGCATACGTTGAACGGGGCGATCGGCGTCGGGCTGCTGATTCATTTCGTGCCGGTCCTGTTCAAACCGCTGCTGATCGCCGGCGCCGCTTATATGGCCTATATCGGAATTTCGCTGATGCGCAGCTCGATCACCATCAGCGATGACGGGCCCGCCGGCAGCCGCTCCGCCTGGAAAGCCTTTCGCCAGGGATTGGCCACCTGCCTGATCAACCCCAAGGCCTATCTGTTTATCCTTGCCGTCTATCCGCAGTTCCTGAAGCCGGTTTACGGTCCGATCTGGATGCAGGCGACCATCATGGGACTGCTGACTGTCGTCACACAAGCAGGAATCTACGGCGGCCTCGCCATCACCGCCGGGCGCAGCCGGGCGCTTCTGGTCGGCAATCCGCGGGCAACGGTCATTGCCGGCCGTGCGGCCGGGCTGCTTCTATTCGCGGTCTCGGTATTCACCGCATGGGAAGGGCTGAGGGCGGCGTGAACGCCGCCCTCGCCAGGGTTGTCAGGCGGCGCCCTGACGGGTGGCGAGCAGTTCGCGCTTCACCGACCGGCGCCACTCGACGGCGCCGGCAAGTCCGTGCAGCACCGTTTCGGTGGTCGCCCAATCGATGCAGCCGTCGGTGATGCTCTGGCCGTAGGTGAGCTGCTTGCTGGGCACGACGTCCTGACGGCCGGCGACGAGATTGCTCTCGATCATGACTCCGATGATGCGCTCGTCGCCCGCTGCGACCTGGCCCGCCACGTCGTGCGCGACTTTCGGCTGGTTCTCCGGCTTCTTGCCGCTGTTGGCGTGGCTGACATCGATCATCAGGCGCGGCGCGATGCCGATGCGGCCGAGCTCCGCGGCGGCCGCGTCGACGCTTGCCGCGTCGTAGTTCGGCGCCACGCCGCCACGCAGAATGACATGGCAGTCTTCGTTGCCGGTCGTCGCCGCGATCGCGCTGCGGCCGCCCTTGGTCACCGCCATGAAATGATGCGGCTGGGCGGCGGACTTCACCGCCTCGCCGGCGATTCTCAGATTGCCGTCGGTGCCGTTCTTGAAACCGACCGGGCAAGAGAGGCCCGACGCCAGCTCGCGGTGGATCTGGCTTTCGGTCGTGCGCGCGCCGATGGCGCCCCAGGCGACGAGGTCGGCGATGTATTGCGGCGTCGTCATGTCGAGGAATTCCGTCGCCGCCGGCAGGCCGAGATTGTTGACGGCGGAAAGCACGTTGCGCGCCATCCGCAAACCTTTGTCGATGTTGAAGCTGCCGTCGAGATCGGGATCGTTGATCAGGCCCTTCCAGCCGACCGTGGTGCGCGGCTTCTCGAAATAGACGCGCATGACGATCTCGAGCCGGTCGGCCAGGGCCTCGCGCAGCGCCGCCAGACGGCTGGCGTAGTCCACGGCGGCGACCGGATCGTGGATGGAACAAGGGCCGACGATGACGACCAGTCGATCGTCGGCCCCGGTCAGGATGGAATGGATGGCGTTGCGCGAGGCGGCAACGGTGCGCGTCGCCGTGAGCGAGCGCGGTATCTCGCGCATCACGTCGTCCGGCGTGCTCAGGACTTTGAGTTCCTTGACCCGTAGGTCGTCTGTGGTGGTCAACACGGCTTTCTGCTCCTGGTTAGGAGACCTGCCGGCTGAAACGAAAAAGCCGCCAGGTCTGGCGGCTTTTCGGATTAGATGCTGCAATCTTCAGATCGAGCGCAATCCTCCCGCCGCCAGCGAGCTACCGTAGCTAAAGTACCAAAACGAGGCGGTCAGGTGGATCATGCGGCTCATATAGTCGATGCCGCGGCGCTTGTCACGTCCTCATGAAGCTAAGCATTTGCTTGGTTTGCGCCGTGCTCCGTGGCCTCGGGAAAAATAGAGCATCATGCAGCGGTTCACGGTTCATGCAGACCATGGATCGAAAAGTTCGATTGCAAAGCCTTCGAAATCCTTCGAATTACGCGTTGCCAAGGTGAGCTGCTTCGCAATCGCGGTGGCGGCGATCAGACCGTCCATCGACGACAGACCGTGACCGCGGCGCTTGGCAATGCCCATCAGGTCGCCCCAGGCCAAGGCAACGGCTTCGTCCACCGGCAAAACCCTTTGCTCGAAGCGCTGCGGCAAATCTCGAGCGAGCCATTCGGCCAGTGCCTCTCGTTTGCGGCCCTCATCCATGAGGGAAACGCCGCGCCGGATCTCGGCGATCGATACGACGCTGATGAATGATCGATCCTCATCAAGCCCGTCCAGCCACTTTAGAACGCCTACATCCGGCGCCGGCCTCGTCACCTCTGACAGGACATTGGTATCGAGCAGAAGCCTCAAAGCGGCTGATCACGCGGTTCGTCGGGTTGACGCTCAAGGTCGAGATCGGCGCCGCGCAGCGGCGACTCCAGGAGGAACTCCGCAAGCGTTCCTTTGCGGGCGGTCTTCCGCCGCCATTCCTCTGCGGACACGACGACAACGCTTGGTTTGCCGTTACGGGTGATCGTCTGAGGCGAAGATTGCGCCCGATCTATTACCTCCGAGAGCCGGGCCTTTGCCCCAGCGACCGTCCAGCTCGTATCTTCTTTCGGTCCGGGCAGCATCTCAATCTCATGACTACTCTGACCATCTTGACTATACCGGAATAGCGATGCTGCGGCAACAGGGGCTCTCAGGGGCCGCGTACCTTTGGGCGCACGAGGCTGATCACATCTCCACCCATAGCTGGCCGGCTTCTGGCGTAAGGCTACTCGTGTCACTACTCCCCGATCACGCCAGCTATGTTTTGATCATAATCGACCAGCGAGCCGGTCATGACGCCGGCCTGCGGGCTGAGCATATAGGTGATCAGCCGGGCAAGCTGCGCCGGCTTGACCAACTGGCCCATCGGCTGCGCGGCCTCGGCCTTTTCCAGCCAGTCGTCCGGCGCATCGTGCCACTTCTTCTGCACGATCGCCTCGCCCTCGGTATCCATCCAGCCGGGCAGCACCGCGTTGCAGCGGATGCGGTTTTTCCGGTAGGAGCTGGCGACATTCTTGGTCAGCGTCATCAGCGCGCCCTTGCTGGTCGAATAGGGCGTCAGGAAGGACTGGCCGGCATGCGCCGACATCGACAGCACGTTGACGATCGAGCCCGGCACCCTGCGCTCCAGGAGATGCGCGACGAGGCCTTGCATCAGGAAAAAGGGGCCGCGCACATTGGTGTCGAAGATCTGGTCGAAAAGCTCTTCCGATGTCTCGACCAACGAGCCGCGGGCCGAAGTGGCGGCGGCGTTGACCAGCGCGTTCAAAGTGCCGAAATGCGCGAGCGCCGTTGCGACGGCGCGCTTGCAGTCGGCGACCTTGGCGACATCGGCGCTGATGAAGATGGCATCGACACCGTTCTTCTTGAGCGCTGCGACCGCCTTGTCACCTTTGTCCTGCGAGCGGCCGACCAGCGCCAGCGCGCGGCAACCCTCGTCGGCCAAGGCTTCCGCCACGGCGAAGCCGATGCCCTGCGCGCCGCCGGTGACGATGGCGCGCGTTTCTGAATTGCGACCGGCTAGACCGTTCATCGCTCTGGCTCCTGTAATCGAGTTTCAAACCTTCAGGCGACGCGGACGGTCTTGCCTGTCTTGGCAGACTCCAAGGCGGCATCAGCCAGCTTCAAGGCGACCAGCCCGTCCTTGCCGCTCGGCGCCGCCTTCTTGCCGGCAGTCGCGGCGGCGATGAAGGAAGCGATCTCGTTGGCGTAGGCGTCGATGTAGCGGGTCATGAAGAAATCGTGCAGCGGCGGGCGCGTGTAGCCCTTGTCGTTGGCGAGTTCGATCGACACCGGCCGCTGATTCTCGGCCGCAACCATGCCCTTCGAGCCGTGCGCCTCGATGCGCTGGTCGTAGCCATAGGTGGCGCGGCGCGAGTTGGAGATGACGGCCTGCTTGCCGGACGCGGTTTCCAGAATGACGCTGACGGAGTCGAAATCGCCCGCTTCGCCGATCTTCTTGTCGACCAGCACCGAGGCGTGCGCGCTGACGGCAACCGGCTCTTCGCCGAGCAGGAAGCGCGCCATGTCGAAATCATGGATGGTCATGTCGCGAAAAATGCCGCCGGATCGCGCGATGTAGTCGAGCGGCGGCGCGCCCGGATCGCGCGAGGTGATGGTGACCATCTCGACATCGCCGATGGCGCCGTCGTCGATCGCCTTGCGGACGGCGGCGAAATGCGGGTCGAAGCGGCGGTTGAAGCCGACCATCAGCGTAGCGCCGGCCTTGTCGACCACGGCCAGGCACTGCTCGACGCGCTTGACGTCGAGGTCGATCGGCTTCTCGCAGAAGATCGCCTTGCCGGCCCTGGCGAAGCGCTCGATGAGGTCGGCGTGAGTGTCGGTCGGCGTGCAGATGATGACGGCGTCGATGTCCTTGGCCTGCTCGATGGCGTCGATGCTGCGCACCTCGGCCCCATAGGCGGAGGCAAGCTCCGTCGCCGCTTTCTCGAAGGCGTCCGCCACGGCCACCAGCTTGGCCTGCGGGTTTGAGGCTACGGCGCGGGCATGCACCTTGCCGATACGGCCGGCGCCGAGAAGAGCGAAGCGGAGAGTCATGGAATGTCCTTTGAGGGTGGCTCTAAAACGTGTCCGCGCCGGCCGGCGCGGACGATTTGGTCTGGTCCCGTCGTGGCGCCTGGTCAGGCGGCCTGAAGCTCCGCCTGCCCGGTCTTGGCGCCGGTGATGTAAGCGACGATGTCGTTGCCGTCGGTGTCCTGCTTGCGCAAATTGGCGACGATGCGGCCGCGCCGGAAGACGACGATGCGGTCGACCAGGTCGAAGACCTGGCGCATGTTGTGGCTGATCAGGATCAGCGGCTCGCCGTTCTCCTTCAGCGTGCGGATGATGTTTTCGACCTGCGCCGTTTCCTGCACGCCAAGCGCTGCGGTCGGCTCGTCCATGATGATCAGCTTGGAGGCGAAGGTTGCGGTCCTGGCGATCGCCACGCATTGGCGCTGGCCGCCCGACATGTGGCGGATGGTGCTGGAAAGGTTCGGGATCTTCACCGCGGTGCGGATCAGCGCCGCCTCCGTCGCCCTGCGCATCGCCTTGCGGTCGAGAATCGAGAAGGGGCCGAGGTTGAAAAGCACCTTCTCCCGGCCGAGGAAGAGGTTCGACGGCACGTCGAGGTCGTCGGCCAGAGCCAGGTTCTGGAACACGGTCTCGATGCCGGCCTCGCGCGCCTCGATCGGGCCGGCGAAGTTCACTTCCTTGCCGTCGAACCAGATCTTGCCGTCGGTGCGCTGCTCGACGCCGGTGATCTGGCGCACGAAGGTCGACTTGCCGGCGCCGTTGTCGCCCATGATGGCGACATGCTCGCCCTTGCGCAGCTCGAAATTCGCCTCCTGCAGCGCGTGAACGCCGCCATAATGCTTGGTGAGGTTTTCGGTCTTCAGAACGATATCGGACATGGTCAAGCTCCTATCGCCCGGCGGCGCTGGCGCCATTGATCAAGAACGACTGCGCCGACAATGATCACGCCCTTGACCATCTCCTGGTAGTAGGCGTCGAGGCGCAGGAAGGTGAAGCCGGAAATGATAACGCCGAAGATCAGCGAGCCGATCACCGTGCCTATGATAGACCCGCGGCCGCCCGAGAGCGAGACGCCGCCGATGACCGCCATGGCGATGGCGTCGAGCTCGTACATCACGCCCATGCCGGCCTGGGCGGTGAGGTTCTTGGAGGAAAGCACCACCGCGGCGATCGAGGCGAGGATGCCGGCAATCACATAGACCAGCACCTTGTGGTTGGCGATCTTGATGCCGGACATGCGCGCGGCGTCCTCGTTGGAGCCAATGGCGTAACAATGCTTGCCGTATCGGGTGTAGCTCAGGACGAGCTGGAACAGGATCGCCAGTGAAATGAAGATGATGACCGGCATCAGCCCCTTGCCGATGGCCGCGAAGCTGTCGGTCGGGAACGAGATCGGCTGGCCCTTCGACCACCATTTGGCGATGCCGCGCGCCGTGACCATCATGCCGAGCGTGGCGATGAACGGCGGAATGCGCGTGTAGGCGATCAGGGCGCCGTTGATCAGGCCGGCAATCAGCCCGCAGCCGATCGCGACCAGAAGCGGCACGATGACCGGCAGGTCGGTCCATCCGTAGTCAATGAACATCGCCTTCGGGTTGGGATTGCCGTTGACGGTCGCAACCTGCGCGAAACTCATGGCGATCATGGCGGTGGCGCCTACGATCGAGCCCGAGGACAGGTCGATGCCGCCGCAGATGATCACCTGCGTGACGCCGATGGCGATGATGCCGACGATCGACACCTGCAGGATGATGATCTGCAGCCGCTGCTCGTTGAAAATAGCATCGACGTTATCGCGGGTGTTGAAGAGGAAGCTGTCGCCGAGGAAGACGCGGCCGATCAGCTCGAATGCGCCGACCAGGATGACCAGCGCCAGAAACACGTTGAACTCGGCAGGCCAGGGGCGCTTCTTGGCGTCATAGCTCAGCCCGCCAATGCCATGCGATGTCTGTGACACGTCTTCTTCCTCCGAATGACCGCGCCCGCTCTCCCGCCCGGTCGGGCGGGAGAAGGAAGGGAGCGACGCTGCTCTGTCTGCAGCCGATTTCAGCCAACTCGATGCGTCGGAGCGCCGCTCCAGGGTTTGTCCTCACGCAAGTCCGTACGGAAAACTTCCTGGAATTGCGTTGGCGCGGCGTCAGTTCTTCTTCAGGAACTTGTCGATGTTCGCCGGCGTCACGAGCTGGAAGGGGATGTAGACCTTGCGCTCCACCTTCTCGCCCTTGGCGAGCTTCAGCGCCGCATCGAGCGCGCCCGCGCCTTGGCCAGCCGCATCCTGGAAGACCGTGACGTCGAGATCGCCCGCCTGCATCGCGGCCAGCGCGTCCTGGGTTGCGTCGACGCCGCCGACCACGACCGACTTCATGTCGATATTGGCGGCCTTCATCGCCTGGATGGCGCCGATGGCGCTTTCGTCATTGTTGGCGATGACGCCGTCGAACGGCTTGCCGGACGACAGCCAGTTGGTCATCAGGTTCTGCGCTTCGTCACGCTTCCAGTTCGAGGTCTGCTTGTCGATGATCTTGATGAAGTTGCAGTCGGGCGTGGCAATCACTTCATCGATATCCTTCGTGCGCTGCACCGCCGCCTGATTGGATAGCTCGCCCATGATCACATAGACATTGGCTTCCTTCTTGCCGGCTTCCTTGAACAGGCGGCAGATTTCCTTGGTCTCGAGCGTGCCGGACTCGGCCTCATTGGACGCGACGAAAGCCTGGTTGTCGGGCAGCTTGTCGACATTGACCGGCTCGCGGTTGACATAGACCAGCGGGATCTTGGCCGCGGCCGCCGCATCCGACATCGCCTGGGTGGCCGAAGTGTCGACCGGGTTGACGATGATCGCGTCGACGCCCGAAGCGGCGAAGTTCTTGATCTGGTCGAGCTGCTTGGCCACGTCGTTCTGCGCGTCCTCGACCTGCAGTTCGACGCCGTCCATGCCCTTGGCCTGGGCGATCATGCCGTTGCGCAGCACGGTCAGGAAATTGTCGTCGAAAAGAGCCATCGAGACGCCGATCTTGGCGGCGAAGGCGGACGAACACATCAGCGCCGAAAGCGCGACGCCCAAAAGCAGTTTCTTCATTTTAGTTTCTCCTCCACTTGGTGTCCGGCTGCACCGATTGAACCGGAATCCCCGATGTTACCGGGGAATCTCTCCCATGGCCCTTCCGGCGGCGTTTTCCTCGCATGATGGAACGCCTGGTCCTCTGTTTGAAACAGACGTTCCGGAACGAAAGAACCAAAATACCCAGTTGGTGAAATATTTATTCCATTTCGCTTACAGCCGTCAAGGGTGATTCGAAATGGACGTGCCGGTTTTTCGATGGAGGCAAGCGTGCAGCGCCCTCGCGGCCGGGCATGCAAACGTTCTGCGGCGGAATCCCCGGGCGATTTCACGTCGCGAAAGAATTCCATCAGCCTGATGGATCACATCATTCCGACGGGAGACGGCTTAGATGTTTTCCGGCAGATAGATGTCGAAGGGGAGAAAGGTCTGCCCGGGCGCATTGGCGGCGCCGGTCTCGATGGCATGCGCCATCAGGCCGACAAGCTCGCGGCAGAGCGCCGCCAGCGGGGTCGAGATCACCATGGTCAGGATGTTGTCGGCAAGTGCCGCGCGCGACTCCGCATTGATCTCGTTGCAGACGACCACCGGCATATGCGCCGGTCTCGCCGCCCTCAGCGCCGCGACCGCGCCCTCCATGCCGCCGCCGGCGACGTAGCAGCCGGCAAGGTCGGGATGCCGAGCCAGAAGCTCGAGCATCGCATCATGCGTCACCTGGTTGGCCTCCAGGTTGACCAGCGTCTCCATCACAGTGAAATCCGGCGCATGCTCGCGAAAATAGGAGCGGAAGCCGATCTCGCGCAGCTCGTGACCATGAAAACGGTGGCTGCCGACGAAAAGCGCGACCTTGCCTGGCTTGCTGGCGGCCTTGGCGATCATCCAGGCCGCGGTGCGTCCGACCTTGCGGTTGTCGAGCCCGACATAGCCTTCACGGATGCCGGCGGCGAAGTCGGAGAGCAGCGAAAAGACCGGCTGCCCTCGCGCCTTCAGCGCCTCGACCACCGCCGTCAGGGTGGGATGGTCCGGACCGACCACGGCGATGGCCCTGGATTTCGCCGCCAGCTTGCGCATCTGGGCGGCGATCTCATCTGGCGCCAGCGAAGCGGCGAAGTCGATCGTCGCAGTGCCCCGGAAACGTTGCGATTGCGAGACGGCAAGCTCCAGCTCGCGGGCGAAATCGCCGTAGAAAACGTCATTGCCGCGTAGCAGCAGGAAGCCGAGACGATATTCGGGCAACTCCTGGCGCATGCGCTGCCTGATCAGGCCGGCGGCGTGATAGCCGATGTCGGTCGCCGCCTCGTAGACGCGACGCGCCGTCTCCTCGCGCACCGGCAGGCGATTGTTCAACACCCGGTCGACCGTGGCGACGCTGAAGCCTGAAACGCGCGCGAGATCGGTGATTGTCGGCCGCTTTGCCATGAGTGCTCCATCGCTTGCCCGACTCAGATTAGCCCAATCTGATAGAAAATGATAGAATCTATCTTTGTGACATTGAGGCTATCATGACTTGGCGCTATGGTGAAGTCGAAGCCAGCCATGGGCGAGGCGCGGCATTGCCGAGGGCCGTTCGCCAGGTGCTGATGGAGGACCCCGCAATGACGGCAATCACGTCTCCGGCGCCGTCCGGACGCGACTACAGCCTGACCGGCCGCGACGCCAAGCGCGCGGTCGAGAACGGTCTTTCGGCGGCCCAGTGGTACCACACCGAGATCCCGCGCAAGCAGATGAAGGAGCTGATGCAGCGCTCCGACCAGCCCGCTATCCGAGACACCATCGTCTGGCTCGGTGCGCTGTTCCTCAGTGGCGCGGGCGGCGCTTGGTTCTGGGGCAGCTGGTGGTGCGTGCCGTTCTTCTTTGCCTATGGCACGCTCTACGGTTCCTCGACCGACTCCCGCTGGCACGAATGCGGTCACGGCACCGCCTTCCGCACCCAATGGATGAACGATGCGGTCTACCAGCTCGCCTGCTTCATGATCATGCGCAATCCGGTGACCTGGCGCTGGAGCCATACACGCCACCACACCGATACCATCATCGTCGGCCGCGACCCGGAGATCGCCGTCATGCGACCGCCGGACCTTTTGCGCGTTGTGCTGAATTTTTTCGGCGTGCTCGATGCTTGGCATGCGATGACCGACATGGTGCGCAATGCCGCCGGCGTCATCAGCGCCGCAGAACAGACCTTCATCCCGGAACAGGAGCAGCCCAAGGCCATCCGCATCGCCCGTATTTGGCTCGCCATCTATGTCGCGACCATCGCGCTGGCGCTCTATCTGCATTCATGGCTGCCGCTGATGCTCGTCGGCCTGCCCCGCCTCTACGGCGCCTGGCATCACGTCATGACCGGGCTGCTGCAGCATGGCGGGCTGGCCGACAATGTCATCGACCATCGGCTGAACAGCCGCACCGTCTACATGAACCCGATCAGCCGGTTCATCTACTGGAACATGAACTACCATGTGGAGCACCACATGTTCCCGATGGTGCCCTACCACGCGCTGCCCAAGCTGCATGAGCTGATCAAGCACGATTTGCCGGCGCCGACGCCGTCGATCCTGGCCGGCTACCGCGAGATGATCCCGGCCTTCCTGCGCCAGCTGCGCAACGAGGATTACTTCCTCAAGCGCGAGCTGCCGCCGACGGCAAAGCCCTACCGGGAAGAGCTCCACAACGACAATCCGGTAGCGGCCGCGGCCGAGTGACCGGATCCGACACAACCGACAACGAAGAATTTCGCCGGAGGACGACATGAGCGACTGGGTCGAGGCCTGCGCGGCCGGAGACATCGACGAGGAGGACGTAATGCGGTTCGATCATGCCGGCCGCACCTACGCCATCTATCGCAGCCCGGAGGACGAGTATTACGCGACCGACGGCCTGTGCTCGCATGAGAAAGTGCATCTGGCCGATGGGCTGGTGATGGACGACATCATCGAGTGTCCAAAACACAATGGCCGCTTCAACTACAAGACCGGCGACGCGCGCGGGGCGCCGGTCTGCGTCAATCTCAAGACCTATCCGGTCAAGGTCGACGCTGGCAAAGTTCTCATTCAGCTTGGGTGACGGGATGGCGGGAGGAATGGTCATCATCGGCTCCGGCGAGTGCGGCGGTCGTGCCGCGCTTACCCTGCGCGACCTTGGTCATGAAGGGCCGGTGACGCTGGTCGGCGACGAGCCGCATCTGCCCTATGAACGGCCGCCGCTGTCGAAGGAGGCGATGACCAGCGAGGCGCCCCTCATTAAGGCGATCGCCAGCGACGAGCTTTTGGCCGAACGCTCGATCCGCCACATCCATTCCGTTCGGGCCGTCGCGATCGACCGCGCCGCGCATCTCGTGCGCCTCTCCGACGGCTCTTCGCTTGGCTATGGCAAGCTGCTGCTCGCGACCGGGTCCGTGCCGCGCAAGCTGCCGATGCCTGGTCTGGGCGGCCGCTGCGTTTATCTCAGGACCTTCAACGACGCGCTCGCGATCCGCGCCCATCTTAAGCCGGAGAACCGCGTCGCCATCATCGGCGGCGGTTTCATCGGCCTCGAGCTTGCCGCTTCGGCGCGCAAGCTAGGCGCCACGGTCACGGTGCTCGAGGCGCAGCCGCGCATCCTGATGCGTGGCGTGCCGGCCGAGGTCGCGGAAATCATTCATAAGGCTCATCAGGCCGAAGGCGTGAAGGTGCTTACCGGCCAAGGCATCACGGCGATTGCCGATGACGGCACGCAAGTTCGCATCACGCTTGCCGACAGGCAGGACATCGTCGCCGATCTTGCCGTGATCGGCATCGGCGCGGTGCCGGTGACGGCGCTCGCTGCCGAAGCAGGACTTGCGATCGACAATGGTATCGCCGTCGATGAGAACCTTTGCACCGCGGATCCGGATGTTTTTGCCGCCGGCGACTGCTGCTCGTTCCCGCTCGCCGTCTATGGCGGCCGGCGCGTGCGGCTGGAAGCCTGGCGCAACGCGCAGGAGCAGGGCGCGCTCGCCGCGAAGAACATGCTGGGCGCCAACGAGGCGCATGCCGCGGTGCCGTGGTTCTGGTCGGATCAATATGGGCTCACGCTGCAGATCGCCGGGCTTTCGGACGAAGGCCGCTCGACCGTACGGCGCGACCTCTACGACGGCGCCTTCATTCTGTTCCACCTGGCCGAGGACGGCAGGCTGGTCGCCGCCAGCGGCATCGGGCCCGGCAATGCGGTGGCGCGCGACATACGGTTGGCCGAGATGCTGATCGCGAAGCGGGCGACGCCCGCGCCTGAGGCGCTCGGCTCGCAATCGGTCAAGCTGAAGTCGCTGCTGGCGGCATAGGCCCGAGTAATCGCTGGAAACGAGGGGATCCACGGACATGGCACGCAACAGACCGACCGTCGCCGATTTGCAATTGCTGAAGGGCAAGCGCCAGCTTTCGAAGCTGCGCGTTTTCTCGCTGGAGGAGGCCGAGGCCGCCGAGCGTGCCGGCATCGACATCATCTCGGTCCCCTATGATCTTATCTTCGATCCGCGTTTTCGCGACGCCGCACCCACTTGCTTTGCCATTCCCGGCGACGAACGCATCAAGCTGGGCGCAACCACCGACGAGATCCTGCGCATGGCGGTGAAGCTGCGCGCGGCCAGCGCCGACGCCATGTATTGCGCGGCCAGCCTGCAGACCATCCGCCGGCTGCGCGACGAGCATATTCCGGTCTGCGGTCACGTCGGGCTGATCCCGGCGCATGCGACCTGGACGGGCGGCTTCAAGGCGGTCGGCAAGACGGCCGAAAGTGCTGCCTTCGTCTGGAAGCAGGTCAAGGACCTTGAAGCCGCCGGCGCCTTCGCCGCCGAGATCGAAGTTGTGCCGGCCCCGGTTGCAAGCGCGATCTCGCGGCGTACATCGCTGATCATGATCTCGATGGGCGCCGGCGCCGGCTGCGATGCGCAATATCTGTTCTCCGAAGACGTGCTCGGCAGCAATCGCGGCCATTATCCGCGCCATGCCAAGCGCTACCGCGACTTCGCGGCGGAGTTCGACCGCCTGCAGAGCGAGCGCATCGCGGCCTTCCGCGAATATGCAGACGATATCCAGGCGGGCGCCTATCCAGAGCCGCGGCACATGGTCGAGGCGGATGCCGACGAAATGCGCAAGTTCGAGGCGTTTCTCGCCTCGGAAGGCTACTGAACCACCCGGCTCAGCCGGCTAGAACAGCGTCTTCAGCTCGTCCAGCTTGTCGTTGACCAGCCAGCCGTAATAATTCTCCTCGGGCAGCTTTTCCGGTTCCCCGGCGGCGCGACGCTTCTCGTTCTCCTCCTCCAACGCATAGGCGCGCTGCTCGGGGTTGCCGACATTGTAGAGCGTGGCGGTCAGGCCCGGATTGTGCGAGATGTCGAAGCCGGCGATGCTGTTGTAGGCGTCGATCGACTTCCTGATGGTCGCAGCGACGTAAGGCAGCGTGAGGTCGGGATCCATGATGGTCTTGTAGACCGTGTTCGGATCATTGACGTCGAGCTCGGGCAGGCCGGAGACCTTGTGCACGAGATCGCTCATCTGCAGCGCCGTCAGCGGGTTGAGCTGGCCGAGTCCGAAAGTCTGGCCGGCATAGTAGGGTTGGAAGAAAGTGGCTCCGAAGCGGTCGTTGGGGAAGCTGGTCCCGCCGACGGTCTTGCCGCGGAAGGAATGGTTCCACACCTGCTCGCGGCATTCCCAGAGATCGTAGCTGTCGGTTATGCCGGCGCATTTCTGGAATTGCGGCCGCTCAACGAAATCGCTGACGTCCTCCCCTTCATAAGCAAAGGTGAGCTTGCTCGACAGGTAGGACATTGCCTTGACGTAATAGGTCTGCAGCCGATCATAGGCGTCGACATTGTAGGTGTGCTCGCCGACGATGGCGCCGACGATGTGCATCGGATCGATGTCGTAGGCGGCCGCCACTTTCCTGATCTTGGCGCGCAGCTCGGCATCGTTCTGCAAGAGCGCGTAGACCTTGCGATACTTGGCCTGGAAGCTGGTGTTGGTGGCCTGAGTGCGCCGGCTGGAAGCGCCGGGAATATCCGGCTGCACGCTGTTGCGATTGCCCGGCGGCACCATGGTCGCCGCGTTCGCCGTTGCCATCGCCGCGGCCAATGCCAGGCCAACAAAAAGAAGTATGCGTTTCTTCATCCACCGCCGCCTTCAAGTCGGCGGCAAACTAGGTAAAGCGCGTGGGAGAGTCGAGACGAGGCAAGCTTCCGACGGGACGAAAGGTGGCCAGATGGTACCATCTGGCCACACATCGCCGGGCTTCGCCCGTTAGAGGATGAACCGCGACAGGTCGGTGTTGCGCGAGAGATCGCCGACATGCTTCTGCACGTAGTCGGCATCGATGGTGACCGCCGTGCCGTGGCGGTCCGGCGCGTCGTAGGAAATCTCGTCCAGCACCCGTTCCATCACCGTCTGCAGGCGTCTGGCGCCGATGTTCTCGACATTGGCGTTGAGGTCGACGGCAATGCCGGCGAGCGAATCGATCGCGTCGTCGGTGAAGGCCAACTCGACGCCTTCGGTCTTCATCAGCGCAATATACTGCTTGATGAGGCTGGCCTCCGTTTCGGTGAGGATGCGGACGAAATCCTGCTTCTCCAGGGCACGCAATTCGACCCGGATCGGCAAGCGGCCCTGCAGCTCCGGAAGCAGGTCCGAAGGCTTGGAGACGTGGAACGCGCCCGAGGCGATGAAAAGAATATGGTCCGTCTTGATCGGCCCGTATTTCGTCGCAACGGTGGTGCCTTCAACCAGCGGCAGCAGATCGCGCTGAACGCCTTCACGCGAGGGACCGCCCGAAATGTCGCTCCTGGCCGCGATCTTGTCGATCTCGTCGAGGAACACGATGCCGTCATTCTCCGTCGATTCCAGCGCCTGGCGAACCACCTCGTCCTGGTCGAGCAGCTTGTCGGACTCGTCATTGATCAGTAGCGCGTAGGATTCCTTCACCGTCGTCTTGCGGGTCTTGGTCTTCCTGCCGCCCATCGCCTTCGACAGCATGTCGTTGATGTTGAGCACGCCGATATTGGCGCCCGGCATGCCGGGGATCTCGAAGCCCGGCATACCGCCGGTGCCGGTGTCCGCCACCTCGATCTCGATCTCCTTGTCGTCGAGCTCACCGTCGCGCAGCCGCTTGCGGAAGCTGTCGCGCGTGGCCGGGCTCGCGGTCTTGCCGACCAAAGCTTCGAGCACGCGCTCTTCGGCATTGATGTGAGCGCGCGCCTTGACGTCCTCACGCATCTTCTCGCGCGTCAGCCCGATGGCGACCTCGACGAGATCGCGCACGATCTGCTCGACGTCGCGGCCGACATAGCCGACCTCGGTGAACTTGGTGGCCTCGACCTTGACGAAAGGCGCGCCGGCCAGCCGCGCCAGCCGGCGCGAGATCTCGGTCTTGCCGACGCCGGTCGGGCCGATCATCAGGATGTTCTTGGGCATCACCTCTTCGCGCATCTGGCCCTCCAGCTGCTGGCGGCGCCAGCGGTTGCGCAAGGCGATCGCCACGGCGCGCTTGGCGTCTTTCTGGCCGATGATGAAGCGGTCGAGTTCCGAAACGATTTCGCGGGGAGAAAAGGTGCTCATGTTACTCAAATTCCACTTTGCCACTGCCTGATGGACTCGAACGGATGCAGCAGCATGATCACGTTGAGCGTCAGATTGTCCCGGATGATGTAGCCCGTGCCGAATTCGAAAATGAGCGCCAGAGCCACGATCACCCATATAGGGAGCTTTCGCGCCATCACAAATCCGAGCGCCATGAACAGCGTGTCGGACACCGAATTGATGATGCTGTCGCCGTAGTAGTTGAGGGAGATGGTGCCGGCGCGGTAGCGGTCGATGATGAAGGGGCTGTTCTCCAGGAGTTCCCAGCCGCCTTCGATGAGGACGGCGAAAGCCAGCCTCAGCCCGACGGGCGAGCGCGGGAACAGAGCCCAGGCCAGCGCATAGAACAGGAAGCCGTGGATGATGTGCGAGAAGGTGTACCAGTCGGCGATGTGCTGGGAATTCTCCGAGCTGTTCACCACACCGTGCCAGAGCTTGACGTAGCCGCAGGTGCAGATCGGCGGATGGCCCATGCCGTAGAGAATGCCGGCCTGGAAAACGACGAGAGCCAGCACCAGCAGCAGCCCCATGCGCCAGCTGTCTTCATAGGCCGACAGCGTCTTGTCTCCCCCGGATGCGGTCATTGTGATCAGTCCCCCTCTTGTTGGTCGATTTCGGCCGCATCGACGGCCATCAGCACGACGTCCCCATATTCCGAATGCCTGCGGCCGATCGGCCTGAAGCCGGCCTTTTCATAGGCGCGGATGGCGCGGCCATTGCCGGGATGCGGATCGATGACGACGCGCGGCGCGCCTTCCTCGAACAGTTCCGCGACGAACTGGCGGACGATGGCCGAGCCGTGGCCGATGCCGACCAGGTCCGGCGGCCCGATCGACAGATCGATACCCAGCGTGCCGAATGGCTGGTCGGCGTAAGGATGGTTGTCCTCGAGATGCGGATCGTAGCTCTGCAGATAGGCGATCGGCTTGCCGCCCAATTCGACGATCAGCGGCTCCACCGAAACCGACCCGATATGCTCGCGTATCTCGGCGATCTCCTTTTCCGGATCGCCCCACCATTCGGCGATATGCGGCTCGGCAAGCCAGCGGGCGATCATCGGCAGATCCTTTTGGGTGACCGGCCGAAAATCGTAGCTGTCTTCCTGTTCGACCATGATCTGTTCCAGAAGCCGATTCCCATTTTTCGGGATCATGGCCGGCCGCCTAGGCGGCATCGAGCGTTTCGACGACGAAGCTGCTGTTGGTGTAGACGCAGATATCGGCGGCGATCTGCATCGCCCTGCGGGCGATCTCCTCGGCGTCCTTGTCGGTGTCCATCAGCGCGCGGGCGGCGGCGAGCGCGTAGTTGCCGCCGGAGCCGATGGCCATGACGCCATGTTCTGGCTCGAGCACGTCACCGGTGCCGGTCAGCGCCAGCGAGACCGACTTGTCGGCGACCAGCATCATCGCTTCTAGGCGGCGCAGATAGCGGTCGGTGCGCCAGTCCTTGGCGAGCTCGACGCAGGCGCGGGTCAGTTGGTCAGGATATTGTTCGAGCTTGGCTTCGAGGCGTTCGAGGAGGGTGAAGGCGTCGGCGGTGGCGCCGGCAAAACCGGCAATGACACTGCCGCCCTTGCCGATGCGGCGCACCTTGCGGGCGTTGCCCTTCATGATGGTCTGGCCAAGACTGACCTGGCCGTCGCCGGCGATGACAACCTTGCTGCCCTTGCGCACGGTGACGATGGTCGTGGCGTGCATGGTCAGTTCATTCGACATTTCCTGCTCCGAGTCGCGCTATCCCTCAAAGGCGATTGGCGCGGTACGAGTGACTTTGATCGGCCATATGTATGCATAGGGCGAGTGATTGCAAACCGTCCGCGGCAAGGCCGATACAGTCCGGAATGGCAACTGGCAATCGCCGGATCATGCTGATAGAAGGCTCTCGTTTTCAAGCCCGCGCCTCTGAACAGGACAGACTGATGCCGCCCCGTTCCGCAGAAATCAGCCGCAAGACCAAGGAAACCGAGATTTCCGTATCGGTCCATGTCGACGGCACGGGTAAATCCGACATTTCGACGGGTGTCGGCTTCTTCGACCACATGCTCGATCAGCTGTCGCGCCATTCGCTGATCGACATGACGATCGAGGCCAAAGGCGATCTTCACATCGACGACCATCACACGGTCGAGGATACCGGCATTGCCATCGGCCAGGCGCTGAGCAAGGCTTTGGGGGAGCGGCGCGGCATCATGCGCTATGCCTCGATCGAGCTGGCTATGGACGAGACGCTGACCCGGGCGGCGATCGACGTTTCCGGCAGGCCGTTCCTGGTCTGGAACGTTTCCTTCTCGTCGCCGAAGATCGGCACATTCGACACCGAGCTGGTGCGCGAATTCTTCCAGGCGCTGGCGCAGAATGCCGGCATAGCGCTGCATGTGACCAACCACTACGGCGCCAATAACCATCATATTGCGGAAACCTGCTTCAAGGCCGTGGCCAGGGCGCTGCGCGTGGCGCTGGAGCCTGACCCGCGCCAGCCCGATGCGGTGCCGTCCACCAAGGGATCCCTGAAAGGATAACCCTATGGCCATCTATGTCGTGATGGAGCCGCCTGCGGGGGGCAACGAGGAGGACGCCGCCCTGGTGCGCGACAGCTTCACCTGGCTCGGCTTCCTGTTCTCGCCGATCTGGCTCGCCTGGCACCGCCTCTGGATCGAGGCCCTGCTCACCTTCGCGGCCATGGCCGCGTTGTCCATGCTCGGCGAGAAACTAAGGCTTGAATGGGCTGGATCGGCGCTCTCGCTGCTGGTGTCGCTCTATATCGGCTTCGAAGGCCAAGCCCTGCGGATCGCGGCGCTCCGCCGCCGCGGCTGGCGGGAATGGGGCGTCGTCGAGGCCGGCAGGCTCGGCGATGCCGAGGTCCGTCACGCGCTCGAAGCCAGCGAGCGCACGCAGGAACAGGCGCCGATGCCGCACATCGTGCCCGACACCAGCCTGGCGCGGCCGGCGCAGACGGGCATGGCGCTGGGGCTGACCCATACGCCGGGAAGGCCCTGACATGCGGGTAGCGATCATCGACTATGGGTCGGGCAATCTGCGCTCGGCCACCAAGGCCTTCGAGCGCGCCGCGCATGAGGCGGGCATCGCCGCGACCATCGATCTCACGGCCGACGCCGAGCGGGTGCGCAGCGCCGACCGCATCGTCCTGCCGGGCGTCGGCGCCTATGCAGACTGCGCGGCCGGCCTGCATGCCGTCACCGGCATGTGGGAAGCGGTGGAAGAGGCGGCGCTTCGCAAAGGGCGGCCGTTCCTCGGCATCTGCGTCGGCATGCAATTGATGTCGGAACGCGGGCTGGAAAAGACCGTCACTAAGGGTTTTGGCTGGATTGCCGGCAACGTCAAGGAAATCACGCCGAAGGATCCGGCACTGAAGATCCCGCAGATCGGCTGGAACACGATCGAGCTCGCGCGCAAGCATCCGCTGTTTTCGGGCATCGAGACCGGTCCGAAAGGGCTGCACGCCTATTTCGTCCATTCCTACCACCTGGAGGCGAGGAACCCGGCCGAGGTGCTGGCGACGGCCGACTATGGCGGGCCGGTGACGGCGGCCGTTGCCCGCGACAACTTTGCCGGCACGCAGTTCCATCCCGAGAAAAGCCAGGCGCTCGGCCTGGCGCTGATCACCAATTTCCTGAATTGGAGGCCCTGAATGACCAAGAAGGGCTACTGGATCGCCATGATCGATGTCCGCGACCCGGACACCTACAAGAAATACATCGAGGCCAACGCGAAGGCCTTCGCCAAATTTGGCGCGAAGTTTGCTGTTCGGGCCGGCCGCCATACCGACCCGGAGGGAGCAACGGGAAACCGCCATGTCGTGGTGGAGTTCGATTCTTACGACAGGGCGCTCGCCTGCTATCAGTCGCCCGAGTACCAGGAAGCCTTGAAATTCCGGCTGGCGGCATCGACCGGCCACTTCGCCATCGTCGAGGGCGCCTGGTCGTGATCCTGTTTCCGGCAATAGACCTCAAGGACGGCAAATGCGTGCGCCTGAAGCACGGCGACATGGCGACCGCCACCATCTACAACGATGACCCGGCGGCCCAGGCACGAGCCTTCGAAGAGCAAGGCTTCGAATGGCTGCACGTCGTCGACCTCAACGGCGCCTTCAAGGGCCAGAGCGTCAATTCCGCCGCGGTCGGCGCCATCCTCGAGGCGACGAAGAACCCGGTGCAGCTCGGCGGGGGCATCCGCACGCTGGCGCAGATCGAGGACTGGCTGGACCGCGGGCTGGCGCGAGTCATCCTCGGGACCGTGGCGGTGCGGGAGCCCGAACTGGTGAAGGAGGCATGCAGGACCTTTCCCGGCAAGGTAGCAGTCGGCATCGACGCCAAGGGCGGCAAGGTGGCGGTCGAGGGCTGGGCCGAAGCCTCGGAACTCGGCGTCATCGAATTGGCGAGGAAGTTCGAAGGTGCGGGCGTGGCGGCCATCATTTACACCGACATCGACCGCGACGGCGTGCTCTCCGGCATCAACTGGGATGCCACCATCGACCTTGCCGAGGCGGTGTCGATCCCGGTGATCGCTTCCGGCGGATTGGCCTCCATCGCCGACATCGTGCGCATGACCATGCCCGATGCGAAGCGCCTGGAGGGTGCGATCTCCGGTCGCGCGCTCTATGACGGGCGCATCGACCCGGCGGAGGCGCTCGCCATCCTGCGCGGCAACAACGCGGAGGCACGAGCGTGAACATCTCGATCATCCTGGCGTCCTATGACAGCGGCCACTTTCACGGCCGCTGTGGCCAAGGCCCCGATGCGCTGATCTCCGGCGGGCTGGCCGAGGCGCTGAAGCTTGCCGGTCACGACGTCGAGGTGCGCGACATCGGCAAGGTCGTCGAGGACGAGCAGGAGCGCGAGATCGGCACCGGATTTGCCGTCTGCAACGTCGTTTCGGGCGAGGTCCGCATCGCGCTGGACAATGGGCGCTTTCCCATCGTTCTGGCCGGCAATTGCCTGACCAGCGCGGGCGCGGTGGCCGGTGAAGGCGCGGACGCCATCATCTGGGCCGACCAGCATGGCGACCTCAACACGCCGGAAACCTCCACCTCCGGCTTTCTCGACGGCATGGCGCTGGCAACGGCGATTGGATTGTGCTGGCGGCGCATGGCGGCGCAGATTCCCGGCTTCAAGCCGATCGAGCCGGCCCGCTGTGTCCTGGTCAACGCACGCGACCTCGATACGGCCGAGAAAGAGCTTTTGGAGAAGCTGCCGATCATTCGCACCGAGTGTCCGGACTGGGCAGCCGCCGCGGCGAAGCTGAAGGCCACGGGTGCCGAGCGCATTCATATGCATGTCGACCTCGACGTGCATGATCCGGAAAAGCTGAAGGCCAATCGTTACGCAACGCCTGGCGGCCCGGCGCCGGAGCAGGTCCGCACCGCGATGTGCGGCCTTGCCGGCCCGCTCAGCATCGCCGGACTTACCATTTCCGCCTACGATCCGGCGTTCGACCCGAAGGGCGAGGTGCCGCCGCAGGTCGGCGAGCTGGTGGTCGACCTTTTGTCGACCATGGAGGGGCGCTGATGCTGAAAGCCCGCGTCATTCCCTGTCTCGACGTCAAGAACGGCCGCGTGGTCAAGGGCGTCAATTTCGTCGACCTGGTCGATGCCGGCGATCCGGTCGAGGCGGCCAAGGCCTATGACGCGGCGGGCGCCGACGAGCTCTGCTTCCTCGACATCACCGCATCGTCCGACAATCGCGAGACGATCTTCGACGTGGTCGCCCGCACGGCCGAACAATGTTTCATGCCGCTCACCGTCGGCGGCGGCGTGCGCCAGGTGGCCGACATACGAAGGCTGCTTCTGGCCGGCGCCGACAAGGTATCGATCAACACGGCGGCGGTGAAGAACCCGGATTTCGTCGCGGAGGCTGCCGACAAGTTCGGCAACCAGTGCATCGTCGTCGCCATCGACGCCAAGAAAGTATCGGCTGCCGGCGAGGCCAACCGCTGGGAGATCTTCACGCATGGCGGGCGCGAGAAGACCGGCATCGACGCGGTCGAGTTCGCCAAGAAGATGGTCGATCGCGGCGCCGGCGAGATCCTGCTGACCTCGATGGACCGCGACGGCACCAAGGCCGGCTACGATATCGCGCTGACCCGCGCGATCGCCGATGCCGTGCGTGTGCCGGTCATCGCTTCGGGCGGCGTCGGCACGCTTGATCACATGGTGGAAGGCATCCGCGATGGCCATGCCGCCGCCGTGCTTGCCGCCTCGATCTTTCATTTCGGCACCTACACCATCGCCCAGGCCAAGGCGCATATGGCGGGCGCCGGCCTGCCGATGCGGCTGGACTCGACCGTTCATCGGACTTAAACCACTGCTATGGCTCAATTTTCACTCGCCGAGCTGGAAACGATAATTCATCAGCGCGCCCATTCCGGTGATCCGGAGTCATGGACGGCGAAATTGTTCGCCAAGGGCATGGACAAGGCGGCGCAGAAGCTCGGCGAGGAAGCGGTCGAGGCTGTGATCGCCGCCGTTCGCGGCGACCGGCAGGCCCTCGTTTCGGAAAGCGCCGATCTTCTATATCATTGGCTGGTCGTCCTCGCGATCGCGGGCATTCCGCTGGAGGACGTGCTGAAGGAGCTCGAGGGCCGCACCGGCCGCTCGGGCGTCGCTGAAAAGGCGTCCCGGCCCCGGGGCTGACCGCTAAAGACGGATAGAGCATGATGTCGTCCGAAAACCGCTCCACACTTTTCGGCATCATGCTCTAGGAGCGCAGGAGACTCGATGGACCAGCTTGCTCCGACCGAGAAATACTCCCCCTTTCGTTTCTTCTCGGCCGAGCAATGGTCGCAGTTCCGCGCCGACACGCCGCTCACGCTGACCGAGGACGAGATCGACCGGCTGCGTTCGCTCAATGACCCGGTCGACCTCGAAGAGGTCAAGCGCATCTACCTCTCGCTTTCCCGTCTGCTTTCGGCGCATGTCGAGGCGAGCCAGCTGCTGTTCAGGCAGCGCCAGGCCTTCTTCAACGCGCAGGACGTCGTCAAGACGCCGTTCATCATCGGCATCGCCGGCTCGGTCGCCGTCGGCAAATCGACCACCGCTCGCGTGCTTAAGGAATTGCTGGCGCGCTGGCCGTCGAGCCCGAAGGTCGATCTCATCACCACCGACGGCTTCCTCTTGCCGAACGAGATCCTGCGCCGCAACAATCTGATGGAGCGCAAGGGCTTTCCAGAAAGCTACGACGTCGGCGCCCTGCTCCGCTTCCTTTCCGGCATCAAGTCGGCGCAGCGCGATGTCCGGGCCCCGGTCTACTCGCACCTGACCTACGACGTCATTCCGGGCGAGTTCGTCACCATCGACAGGCCGGACATTTTGATCTTCGAAGGCATCAATGTTTTGCAGCCGGGCAAGCTGCCGAAGGACGGCAAGATCGTGCCGTTCCTGTCGGATTTCTTCGACTTCGCCATCTATATCGATGCCGACGAGAAGCTGATTCACCAGTGGTACACCCAGCGCTTCATGCGACTGCGCGAGACTGCCTTCCGCAACCCGGACTCCTTCTTCCACCGCTATTCGCAGCTGTCGGAGGATGCCGCCCGCGCCATCGCCGAGGGCCTGTGGAGCAACATCAACCTGAAGAATTTGCGCGAGAACATCCTGCCGACCAGGGCGCGCGCCGACCTCATCCTGCGCAAAGGCGCCAACCACCTGGTCGAAGAGGTGGCATTGCGGAAACTCTGATAGAATCCGGCGGACCGGCGCCTAAAGCGCATGGCCCTGGCGTCGATTCAGGCGACGCGCTTTCAAATTAGTCTTTGTTCTTAGTCGGCGGCAGCTTCGATAAGGAGCCGGGTCTCAGCAGACCGTAGCGGCGGCCACGGGACGGTTGACGGCTCCGATCGGCATGTTCGGCACGAGGCGACGGTCCGCGGGGATCAGCTTGCGAGCGACGATGTAAATCACAGACACGACGATGACGGCGACATAGCTGTCTATTGCATAGTGCCATGCCAGATAGACCGAGCTGACAGCAACAAAGGCCACGTAGAGCAGAGCGAAGGCGCCGAGGAGGCGGCTGTATTCGCGCACGAACAATGCATTGAGCATTGCAAGGCCGACGTGAACGCTGGGAAACGCCGAGATACCCGTGGCAAAACCGGTCTGCTTGGCCTCATACAGCGACCATAGATACTGCTGGTAGGCGGCCGCGGAGTTGCTTGACCCAGCCCCGCGGGCCAGGAATGCAAGCTGTTCACCAAATCGCGCCGTGTCTCCCGTGACCGCGCCGTAAAATGCCGGACCCGCCGAGAGGAACAGCGCCGCCAGGATGTTCCCGACCAGAATCCAGACTGCCATAAAGCAGGCGAGATAGCGCGTTCGGACCGATGCCACCATGGGCGATGTGGCGACGAAGAACAAGCCGACGAAATTCAGCAGAAACCAGAAGACGTTGTAGTTCCATTCTATTATGGCGCGCACCAGATCACTTTCGGCCACGGAGTAGAGCCAGCGCCACGGATCGGCGCCCAAATGGAGGAAAGCGTCGATGTCCGCGTGCAGGACATCGAATTGAAAACCGCCTTGCCAGGCCGACATTCCGTTTTTCACGGAAGTGAAATTGCCCTGAAAGATCATGAGCGCCATCAGAAGGCACAATCCCGATAGCGAATATGCCAACCGCCCGGTCGAAAACACTCTTTTCGCAACCAAACGTCGCCGGGAATTGAAGCGATGCATAATGAGAATTGCGTCGGCAAGGATTGCTATTGTGGGCAGTGCGAAGCCGTTGAGGGAGATCCAGGACCCGAAATATATCGAGAACGCGAGGCGGTCGGCCGCGCCAATCGCGTTCAGAAAGATCAGCCCGGCCAAAACATAAATGACGATGGCCAGATAGAGGCCCGAATCCCTCCGAACGAGTTGGGCTGCCTCCGTGACGATTGCCCACAGGCCGCGGAGGACCGAATAGCTTTGCGTCATTGCCGAGCCCCAAGCTGCAATAGCTGCCCGTCTTTATGAGGAAAACTTCTAGATTTCGTTAGCTTGCGGGCACCGTTACCCGCCGCAGCGTCAGATTGATACGGCCGCCACTCCTCAACAGCGCCGAGGTCGCTGGGTAGATGCGGTCAACGCCGTGGAAACAGAGGCGTCCCTCCCCGCCAAGCACGACGACATCGCCGCTCTTCAGCCTGAACGACTTGGTGCCGCCTTCGCGCGTGGTGTGACCGACCCGAAACAGGCAGTCGTCGCCGAGCGACACCGAAACGACGGGTGCTGCGAAATCCTGCTCGTCGCGGTCCTGGTGCAGACCCATCTTGGCCTCGCTCGAATAGAAATTGACGAGGCAGGCTTCCGGCGCGTGCGAATAGGCCGACACCTCGCACCACACTTTTATCAGGGCTTCGGGGATCGGCGGCCAGGGCTCGCCTGTCACCGGGTGCATCGGCTGGTAGCGATAGCCGCGCTCGCGGTCGGTCACCCAACCGAGCGTCCCGCAATTGGTCATGCGCACGCTCATCTCCTTGCCGGTGCGCGGCATGGCAGGCACGTAAAGCGGCGCCGCCTGCACGACGCGCCTGATCTCCTCGACCAGCGCTTCCTGCTCCGTGCGCGACAGATAGCCCGGCATATGGCGAACGCCCTTGGGCAGAACGAGCATGGGATTCGATCCGATCAGTCCGTCCGAGCATGCCACCGGCAGAACGGCTTCGCGACCCGAAAGCGGCCGTCGTCGGATCTCGGCCCCTAGTCGCTTTCGACCCGGCCGCGCAGCTTCTTCACCGTCGAGCGCCCGGCCTTGGTCTTGAGGCGCCGCTCGACGGCGCCCTTCGAAGGCTTCGTCTTCTTGCGCGGCGGCGGCGGCGGCTCGGCCGCCTTGGCGACCAGTGCCGTCAACCTGGCTCGCGCGTCGGCGCGATTCTGTTCCTGAGTGCGGAAGCGCCCGGCCTCGATGACGATGACGCCATCCTTGGTTGCGCGCTGGCCGGCGAGCTTGATGGCGCGCTCCCGCACCCGCTCCGACAGGCCCGGCGCATTGGCGGCGTCGAAGCGCAGCTGGACGGCGGTCGCCACCTTGTTGACGTTCTGGCCGCCCGGGCCGGAAGAGCGGATGAAGTCCTCGTGCAGGTCATCCGGATGGATGACCGCATCACTGGCGATGATGATCCTGTCGTCGGCATTCATGCGCACAGTCATGGCGCGGCGGCGGGAAAAAGAAAAGGCCCGGCCAAAGCCGGGCCCTGGAGGAAGATGTTGGAGCGGCAGCTATTCCGCCGCCTCCTGCAGGCGCGGTGCCGCGCCGCGGATGGCCGCGTCGACATGTGTTTCGAATTTCTCGAAGTTGGCGGCGAACATGTTGACCAGCTTGGAGGCCTGCCTGTCATAGGCCGCCTTGTCGGCCCAGGTCGAGCGCGGATCGAGAATGGCGCCGTCGACGCCCGGCACCGCCACCGGCACCTCGAAGCCGAAATTGGCATCGGTGCGGAATTCGGCGGCATTGAGCGAGCCGTCGAGCGCCGCGCCGAGCAGGGCGCGCGTCACCTTGATCGGCATGCGACGCCCGGTGCCATAGGCGCCGCCGGTCCAGCCGGTGTTGACCAGCCAGCAATCGACGCCATGGCCGGCGATCAGCTCGCGCAGCAGATTGCCGTATTCTGACGGATGGCGCGGCATGAAGGGCGCGCCGAAGCAGGTCGAGAAGGTCGCCTCGGGTTCAGTTATGCCCTTTTCGGTTCCGGCGACCTTGGCGGTATAGCCGGAGAGGAAGTGATACATCGCCTGCGCCGGCGTCAGCCGGGCGATCGGCGGCATGACGCCGAAGGCGTCGGCCGTCAGCATGATGATGTTCTTCGGATGGCCGGCGCGGCCGGTCCGCGAGGCATTGGGAATGTAGTCCAGCGGATAGGCGCAGCGCGTGTTCTCGGTGAGGCGGCCGTCGTCGAAATCCGGCGCGCGCGCAGCGTCGAGAATCACATTCTCCAGCACCGTGCCGAAGCGCTGCGTGGTGGCGAATATCTCGGGCTCCGCCTCGGCCGAAAGCCTGATCGTCTTGGCGTAGCAGCCACCTTCGAAGTTGAAGATGCCGTGCGGCCCCCAGCCGTGCTCGTCGTCGCCGATCAGCGTGCGCGATGGATCGGCCGACAGTGTCGTCTTGCCTGTGCCGGAAAGGCCGAAGAAGACGGCCGCGTCGCCGGCGGGTCCTTCGTTGGCCGAGCAATGCATCGGCATGACGCCTTTTTGCGGCAGCAGGTAGTTCAGCACGGTGAACACCGATTTCTTCATCTCGCCGGCATAGGACGTGCCGCCGATCAGCACGATCTTGCGGGTGAGGTCGACCGCGATAACCGTCGCCGCGCGGGTGCCGTGGCGGGCCGGGTCGGCGCGGAAGGACGGCAGGTCGATGATCGTCATCTGCGGCACGAAGCGGTCGAGCTCGGCGGCTTGCGGGCGGATCAGGAGATTGCGGATGAACAGCGAGTGCCAGGCGAATTCCGTCACGACGCGAACCGGCAGCTGGAACTCGGCGTCGGCGCCGCCGACGAGATCCTGCACATAGAGATCCTTGGCCGCAGCATGGGCGCGGAAATCGGCGAGGAGCGTCTCGAACTGCGCCGGCGAGATCGCCTTGTTGTTTTCCCACCAGACATGCGGGGCGGTGCTGTCGTCACGCACGACGAACTTGTCCTTCGGCGAGCGTCCGGTGTGCTGGCCGGTCTCGGCAACCAGCGCGCCCTGCGCGGTCAATTTCGCCTCGCCGCGGCGGATCGCTTCCTCATAGAGCTCGGCAGCGCCGAAATTATATCGCACCGTGCCCGTGGTCTTCAGGCCGATCGCGTCAATGGCGCAGTCGGGGTTGCGTTTGCCGGCTTCCGACATCAAATTTCCTCTCCGGATTTTGGCCGCGTCTGACCGGTCATTGCCGGAACGCGCAAGGGACTAATTAGGGTCAGAACCAGAAAAGGCGAATGATATCAAATCATTAATCGATTTAAAAATTTTGAAAGTTGTTTAAATCGTTTATATGTGCAAAAAATCACAGAGGTTGCCCAAAGGATTGGCAGGCTTCGTTCGTCCAATCCGGTTATGGGTGCGATCGTGTGTAGCGGCAGGCCGCCCGTGACTTCGGACAAGGCCCGTGCCACATTTTGTACCCAATTTGTCCTGCAAAAGCCCTTTCTCGACGACAGAAGGGACAGCTCATGAGGGAGCCGCTTGAAATGGCAACAATCGCGCTTGTCGACGACGACCGAAATATTTTGACTTCGGTGTCGATCGCGCTCGAATCCGAGGGCTACCGCGTCGAAACCTACACCGACGGCGCGTCGGCACTCGAAGGCCTGGCGGCGCGGCCGCCCAATCTCGCCATCCTCGACATCAAGATGCCGCGCATGGACGGCATGGAGCTGTTGCGCCGGATGCGGCAAAAATCCGACTTGCCGGTGATCTTCCTGACGTCGAAGGACGACGAGATCGACGAATTGTTCGGCCTCAAGATGGGGGCCGACGACTTCATCCGCAAACCGTTCTCGCAGCGCTTGCTTGTCGAGCGGGTGCGCGCGGTGCTGCGCCGCACCAGCGCCCGCGAGGCGGCCGCCAAGGCGCCCAGCCAGCAGGCGCGCTCGCTCGAGCGCGGCCAACTGGTGATGGACCAGGAGCGGCACACCTGCACCTGGAAGGGCGAGCCGGTGACGCTGACGGTAACCGAGTTCCTGATCCTGCATTCGCTTGCGCAGCGCCCCGGCGTGGTAAAAAGCCGTGATGCGCTGATGGACTCGGCCTATGATGAGCAGGTCTATGTCGACGACCGCACCATCGACAGCCACATCAAGCGGCTGCGCAAGAAGTTCAAGGCCGTCGATGACGACTTCGAGATGATCGAAACCCTTTACGGAGTCGGGTACCGGTTTCGGGAAGCTTGATATAGTGAATAGTCAATGGTGAATGGTGGATGGTGCGAGCGGCCCACTGGGCTCTATCTAAGCGCCCCATTTTTCCATCCGCCATGCACCATTCACCGGACAGGGACTGCTAGTTGATGGCAGTGGACGCAGAGCGAGGCAGGCGGGCGGGCGCGGCGAAGCGCCCGTCGCGTATCGTGCCTGCATTCCTGTCGAAGATCACGGTGCCGATGCGCCGCTTCCTCGGCCACCACATCTTCTCCAGCCTGACGCGGCGCATCCTGTTTCTCAACCTGGCCGGCCTTGCCGTGCTGGTCACGGGCATCCTCTACCTCAACACCTTCCGCGACGGGCTGATCGACGCCCGCGTCGAAAGCCTGATGACGCAAGGCGAGATCATCGCCGGCGCCATCGCGGCCTCGGCGACGGTCGAGACCGACTCGATCAGCATCGATCCGGAAAAGCTGCTCGAGCTGCAGGCCGGCGAAAGCCTGGGGCCAGGCTCCGACCAGCTCGACAATCTCGACTTCCCGATCAATCCCGAGCGCGTGGCGCCGGTGCTGCGGCGGCTGATCTCGCCGACCCGCACGCGCGCCCGCATCTACGACCGCGACGCGAACCTGCTGCTCGATTCGCGGCATCTCTATTCGCGCGGCCAGATCCTGCGCTACGACCTCCCGCCTGTCGACGACGAGCAGCCCGGCCTTTTGGAGCGCGTCGAGAAATTCGTCTTCGACTTCTTCCGCAACAAGGACCTGCCCGTCTATCACGAACAGCCCGGCGGCAATGGCGCGGCCTTCCCCGAAGTGGTCAAGGCGCTGACCGGCAGTCCCTCGACCATCGTGCGGGTAAGCGAGCAGGGCGAACAGATCGTCTCGGTAGCGGTGCCGATCCAGCGCTTCCGCGCCGTGCTCGGGGTCTTGATGCTGTCCACCGAAGGCGGCGACATCGACAAGATCGTCGCGGCCGAACGCAAGGCGATCCTGCGCGTGTTCGGCATCGCGGCGCTCGTCACGGCCATCCTCTCGCTGCTGTTGGCCTCCACGATCGCCAATCCGCTGCGGCGGCTGTCGGCTGCTGCCGTACGGGTGCGGCGCGGCGTCAAGAACCGCGAGGAGATCCCTGACTTCTCCGACCGTCAGGACGAGATCGGCAATCTGTCGATCGCGGTGCGCGACATGACAAACGCGCTCTATGCGCGCATCGAGGCGATCGAAAGCTTCGCTGCCGATGTCTCGCACGAGCTCAAGAATCCGCTGACCTCGCTGCGCAGCGCGGTCGAAACGCTGCCTCTGGCCAAGAACGACACCTCACGCGAGCGTTTGATGGAAATCATCCAGCACGACGTGAAGCGGCTCGACCGGCTGATCACCGACATTTCCGATGCCTCGCGGCTCGATGCCGAATTGGCGCGCGAGGATGCCTCGACGGTCGACCTGAAGAAGTTCATCACCGATCTTGTCGCGGTCTCGCGCGAGACGACGCGCAACAAGAAGTCGGTCGAGATCGAGCTCAAGGTCGCCAAGCTGCCGCAGGGCGTCAAAGGCTATGTCGTCGTCGGCCATGATCTGAGGATCGGCCAGGTCATCACCAACCTGATCGAGAACGCGCGTTCCTTCGTTCCCGAGGAACACGGCCATATCACCATCTCGCTGGCGCGCGCCGGCAAGTTCAACATCGTCACCGTCGACGACAACGGTCCGGGCATCAGAGCCGAAAAGATCGATCGCATCTTCGAGCGCTTCTATACCGACCGGCCCGCCGGTGAGGCCTTCGGCCAGAACTCCGGCCTGGGCCTGTCGATCAGCCGCCAGATCGTCGAAGCGCATGGCGGCACGCTGACGGCGGAAAACATCCCCGGCACCAAGCCGGGCGAGATCAAGGGCGCGCGCTTCGTGGTGACCCTGCCGGCCGAAGGCTGATCTCCGTTCCCAGACAGAAACGATCATGTCCGAACTTGCCGTGAAGCCCGAAAATATCCACGCAACGGCGATCCTGATCGGCGATCGCGGCGTCCTCATCACCGGGCCGTCCGGCGCCGGCAAGACCACGCTGGCGCTGACGCTCATCGATCATTGCCGGGTGCGCGGGCTGTTTTCGCGACTGATCGGCGACGACAGGCTGCTTGCCGCCCCGCGTCACGGGCGGCTGGTCTGCCGGGCGCCGGCCACCATCGCCGGTCTCGCCGAAGTGCCCGGCTTCATTCCGAGCCCGCTGCCGTTCGAGCCGGGCGGCGTGATCGACCTGCACGTCCGGCTGGTGCCGAAAGAGGAAATGGCCCGCTTCCAGGAAGAAATCAGCGAGCCGGTCGCGGGCTGCCTGGTGCCGCGCATCGATCTTGCGGAGCGCAATGTTGTCACAGGCGTGCCGGCCGTGATGGCGCGGCTGTCGATAGCGCCTTTTTCATGATCCGGGTCCGGATTTTTTGCTGCAATGCGTCAAAATGGACCGGGCCGTCGCAATTTTGGGCTTGTCAACCGGCCGTGCGTCGACAAGATAGCGCTCCCGCCGCCTGGAATGGTTGGCGAACATAAAATACGCCAGTAAAGCGGCGATGACGGGAGCCACCAAAGAATGATCGGACTCGTGCTCGTGACGCACGGTCAACTCGCCACCGAGTTCCGGCATGCCGTCGAACACGTGGTGGGGCCACAGGACAATTTCGAAACGGTCGCGATCGGCGCCGACGACGACATGGAGAAACGCCGGGCCGACATCGTCGACGCGGTGGCACGCGTCGACACCGGGGCCGGCGTCATCGTGCTCACCGACATGTTCGGCGGCACGCCTTCCAACCTCGCCATCTCGGTGATGGAATCGGGCCGCACCGAGGTCATCGCCGGCATGAACCTGCCGATGCTGATCAAGCTCTCCTCGGTCCGCAAGGGCGACAACATGGCCGCCGCGCTCGACGAGGCGCAGGCCGCAGGGCGCAAGTACATCAACGTCGCCAGCCAGCTTCTGAGCAGCAAATGAACGCCCATGCGCCGGAAAAAGACGAGGTTGTGCGTGAGTTCCCGATCGTCAACCAGCGCGGCCTGCATGCCCGCGCCTCGGCCAAGTTCGTCCAGGTCGCCAGCGGCTTCGACGCAACCATCCATGTCGAGAAGGACGGCGTGAAGGTCGGCGGCACCTCGATCATGGGCCTGATGATGCTGGCGGCAAGCCCCGGCTACTCGATCCGCGTCACCGCCACCGGTCCGCAAGCCGGTCCGGCCATGGACGCGCTGGAGCAATTGGTCGCCTCGCGCTTCGGCGAGGAAATCTGAAGGCCGCCGATCGCTGCTCGCATTGTCTCGAAAGACATGCACGAATAAAGATTTCTTTATATCCCATTGTCGTTTGGCAGCCGATCTGCTAGTCAGGCCGGCAATCCGCGCCCTCCATGCGCCGTCCCGGCGCCGGCGCGCTTTTGAAGACAATCACACCGGAGCACTGCCATGACGGGTAGCAAGGACTATGTGGTCGCCGACATTTCGCTTGCCGGCTGGGGCCGCAAGGAGATCGAGATCGCCGAAACCGAAATGCCGGGCCTGATGGCCTGCCGCGAGGAATTCGGCGACAAGAAGCCGCTCAAGGGCGCGCGCATCACCGGCTCGCTGCATATGACGATCCAGACCGCGGTGCTGATCGAGACGCTGAGAGCGCTGGGCGCCGATATACGCTGGGCCTCCTGCAACATCTTCTCCACCCAGGATCACGCCGCCGCGGCGATCGCCGAGGCCGGCATTCCGGTCTTCGCCATCAAGGGCGAGTCGCTGGAGGACTACTGGGATTACACCGACCGGATCTTCCAGTGGGCCGACGGCGGCACGTCCAACATGATCCTCGACGACGGCGGCGACGCCACCATGTACATCCTGCTCGGCGCGCGCGCCGAGGCGGGTGAGGACGTGCTGTCCAATCCGGGCAGCGAAGAGGAAGAGATCCTGTTCGCCCAGATCAAGAAGCGCATGAAGGCTTCGCCGGGCTTCTTCGCCAAGCAGAAGGAAGCGATACGCGGCGTCACAGAGGAGACGACCACCGGCGTCAACCGCCTCTACCAGCTGCAGAAGAAAGGCCTGCTGCCCTTCCCGGCGATCAACGTCAACGACTCCGTCACCAAGTCGAAGTTCGACAATAAATACGGCTGCAAGGAATCGCTGGTCGACGGTATCCGCCGCGGCACCGACACGATGATGGCCGGCAAGGTCGCCGTGGTCTGCGGCTATGGCGACGTCGGCAAAGGCTCTTCGGCCTCGCTGCGCGGCGCCGGCGCTCGCGTCAAGGTGACCGAGGTCGACCCGATCTGCGCGCTGCAGGCGGCGATGGACGGCTACGAAGTGGTCACGCTGGAAGACGCAGCCCCCACCGCCGACATCGTCATCACCACCACCGGCAACAAGGACGTCGTCACGCTCGACCATATGCGGGCGATGAAGGACATGGTGATTGTCGGCAACATCGGCCACTTCGACAACGAGATCCAGGTGGCGTCTCTGCGCAACCTGAAATGGACCAACGTCAAGCCGCAGGTGGACATGATCACCTTCCCGGATGGCAAGCGGATGATCCTTCTGTCCGAAGGCCGCCTGCTCAACCTGGGCAACGCCACGGGCCATCCGAGCTTCGTCATGTCGGCTTCGTTCACCAACCAGGTGCTGGCTCAGATCGAGCTCTTCACCAAGCACGGCCAGTACCAGAACCAGGTCTATGTGCTGCCCAAGCACCTCGATGAGAAGGTGGCGCGGCTGCATCTCGACAAGCTTGGCGCGCGCCTCACCGAGCTCTCTTCCGAGCAGGCGGCCTATATCGGCGTGACGCCGCAGGGCCCGTTCAAGCCTGATCACTACCGCTATTAACCAAAACGAAAATATCTACAACATATTGAAGCCGGGTGTTGACTTTCTGCCCGGCTTCATTTTTTGCACCTGTGATTCTTCACGCCGATTCCGGCAGGCGTTATTGTTGTGATTCGCGGTCCGGGGACAGTTGGGCCGGGGACGCATTCAGGGCGGTCTTGCATTCAAGCGGCGAAGAGGACCAAGACATGCCGGGGGATAACCCGCCACGCGCGGGAAAGGCCGTTTCCGGCGGCCACGAGGATTCGATCACGACCGGCTCCGCCGCGGCGGGCGGAGCTCTCTCATGGCGTGCCGGCGCCCGTCTCGGCACGCTCCTTGCCACCGCCATGTCTGCCGCCCCATTGCTTAGCATTGCGGCGCATGCCGATACCGGCGTGGCCGCGGCGGTCAGCACGGTCGAGGTGATGCAACTTGCGATGTTTGCCGGCGTCATGGGGGCAGCCCTTGTCTCGGCCATCTTCCTGATCCGCGAGCGGGCACGGACGGCGTCGCAAAATGTCCAGCTCAGGGCGCGAATCGCCGACGTCAACGCGGCCCTGCAGCGCTCCGAGGCGCTGCTCAATTTGCGCGACCAGCGCGTCGTCGTGTGGAGTTCCGAGATCAAGAAACCGGAGCTGATCGGCAGCCTGCCGCTCGAAAGCGGCGCACCGGACGAGCGGTCCGCCTTCCTCGCTTTCGGCCGCTGGCTGATGCCGCGCTCCGCCGCGGCGCTCGAGAACGCCATAGCGGCGCTGCGCGACCAAGCGAAAACTTTCGATCTCGTCATCGAAACGCAAGCGGGCATGCCGCTGGAGGTGCATGGCCGCAAGAGCGCCGCGCATGTCTTGGTCCGCTTCATATCGCTGTCGGAAACGCTGCGCAGCCAGGCCCGGCTGAAGGTCGAGAATCAGCGGCTCAGCGCCGACTACGATACCATGCTCGGCTTGCTCGACGCGCTGAAGATGCCGACATGGCTGCGGGCGGCCGACGGGCGGCTGAAATGGGTCAACCGCGCCTATGCCGAGGCGGTCGAAGCGGAAAGCGCGGAGGCCGCCGTGCGCGAAGCCAAGGAGTTCCTCGGCGGACAGGCGCGCGAGCAGATTGCCGAACAGCACAAGTCGCGCCCCGTCTTCGAGCAGACATTGTCGACGGTCATCGAGGGTGATCGCCACATGTTTTCGGTCACCGACTTTGCGAGCGCCGACGGCTCGGCGGGGCTCGCCTGCGACATCAGCGCGATCGAGACGATCCGCGCCGAATATGAGCGCACCGTGCGCAGCCATGCCGACACGCTCGACCAGCTCAACACGGCGGTGGCGATCTTCGATACCGACGAAAACCTGCGCTTTTTCAACCAGGCATTCCAGAAACTGTGGGGCCTGGACGGCGGCTTTCTGCACAGCGCCCCCTCCAACGCGCTGCTGCTCGACCGGCTGCGCAGCGAAGGCAAGATCGCCGAACAGCCGGAATGGCGGCGCTGGAAAGAGAACCTGCTCGGCGCCTATCGCGCCGTCGAATCGCAGGAGCATTGGTGGCACCTGCCGGACGGCAAGACGATCCGCGTGGTGGCCAACCCGCAGCCCAAGGGCGGCGTCACCTGGGTGTTCGAGAATCTGACCGAGAAGATGGACCTCGAAAGCCGCTACCAGACCGCCGTGCGTGTGCAAGGCGAGACGCTGGACAATCTGGCGGAGGGCGTGGCGGTGTTCGGCCCGGACGGACGGCTGCGCCTGTCCAACCCCGCCTTTATCGCGCTGTGGGGGCTGGCGCCGGATGCGATCAAGGCTAACGTGCATGTCTCGGCGATCCGCGACCTTTGCGATCAACGCGCGGCCGACAGTCCGTGGGGCGGCTTCGTCGCCGCCATCACCGGCTTCGACGACGAACGCCGCGACCGCCACGGCCAGGCGGAACTCGTCAACGGCACGGTGCTGAGCTATGCCGTGATCCACCTGCCCAATGGGCAAGTGATGATGACCTTTGTCGACGTCACCGACACCGTCAATGTCGAGCGGGCGCTGAAGGACAGGAACGAGGCGCTGGAGAAGTCAGACCAGTTGAAGAACGAGTTCGTGCAGCACGTCTCCTACGAACTGCGCTCGCCGCTGACCAACATCATCGGCTTCACCGAACTGCTGTCGCTGCCGACGACGGGACCGCTGACGCCGAAGCAGCGCGAATATGTCGAGCATGTCGGCTCGTCGTCCTCGGTCCTGCTCACCATCGTCAACGACATACTGGATCTCGCGACGGTCGATGCCGGCATCATGCAGCTCGACATTTCCGAGATGAGTATCGACAGGACGATCGCTGCGGCCGCCGAGCTGGTCGCGGACCGGCTGGAGGAGCATCAGATCAAGCTCAAGGTCGACGCTGCATCGGCGCCGAAGAGCTTCCACGGCGACGAGATCCGGGTCCGCCAGATCCTCTACAATCTCTTGAGCAATGCCGCAAATTATGCGCCAGCGGCGAGCACGATCACGCTCGCTTGCCGTCAAATGGCAGACGGCGTCGAATTCTCGGTGCATGACGACGGGCCGGGCATGCCGCCGGACGTGCTGGAATCGGTCTTCCGACGCTTCGAGCCGCGCGCCAATGGCGGCCGCCGACGCGGCGCCGGGTTGGGACTGTCGATCGTCAAGAGCTTCGTCGAATTGCACGGCGGAACGGTGCGTATAGAGACCGGAGCGGACAAGGGCACGACCGTGATCTGCACCTTCCCGGAGACGCCCTCCGGCGGCATCCGCGAAGCGGCCGAGTAACGCGCTTTGGCAGAAACGGTGTTGGAACGATTTCTCGCCGACGAGGCGGCGACCGCAAGGCTTGGCGAAGACGTTGCCATGGCGCTGCGGGCTGGCGACGCAATTGCGCTGAAAGGCGATCTCGGCGCCGGCAAGTCGACGCTCGCCCGCGCGCTCATCCGGGCGCTTGCCGACGACGCCGGCCTCGAAGTGCCGAGCCCGACCTTCACGCTGGTGCAGAGCTATGAGACGCGGATACCCGTGCACCATTTCGACCTCTACCGCCTGTCCTCGCCGGACGAGCTCGACGAGCTCGGCCTCGACGACGCGCTGGCGCAGGGCGCGGCACTGATCGAATGGCCGGACCGAGCCGGCGACCAGCTGCCGGCAAATGCGCTTCAGGTCGAGCTTATCGAGCATGGCGCGGGCCGGTCGGCAAGGATTTCCGGACAGGGAGCCGCCTTCGAGCGCGCGGTGCGCTCGCTGGCGATGCGTGATTTCCTGGCCTCCGCCGGCTGGGGCGAAGCGAGCCGCCGACATTTCGTCGGCGATGCGTCCGCCCGTTCCTACGAGATCGTCTCGCTTCCCGGCCAGACGCCGCGCGTGCTGATGAACTCGCCGCGCCTGGTGCTCGGTCCGCCGGTGCGCGACGGCAAGCCTTACGCCGTGATCGCTCACACCGCACAATCGGTCACCGCCTTCGTCGCCATCGACCGCGCGCTTCTCGCCGCCGGCGTCAGCGTGCCGCTTATCCATGCGCAGGACCTCGACCAGGGCTTTCTGCTGCTCGAACATCTCGGCTCGGAAGGATTTTTGGGCGGCGACGGCCAGCCGATCGCCGAGCGCTATAAGGCAGCGGCGGAGCTGCTCGCCATGATGCATGGCAAGGCCTGGCCTGACCGCATGGAGGCCGCGCCGGGCGTATACCACGACGTTCCGCCCTTTGACCGCGAGGCGATGCTGATCGAAGCGGACCTTCTGGTCGATTGGTATGTGCCGATGGTCACCGGCGAGCCGGCAAGCGATGCATTGCGGGCCGGCTATCATAACGCATGGATTGCGGTGCTCGACCGGCTCGAGGGCCAGGAATACAAGCTGATGCTGCGCGACTTCCATTCGCCCAACATCATCTGGCGGGCGGAGCGTTCCGGCCTCGATCGGCTCGGCATCGTCGACGTGCAGGACGCGCTGATTGGCCCGGCGGCTTACGACGTCGCCTCTTTGGCCATGGATGCGCGTGTCACCGTCTCGACCGAGATCGAGCGGCGGACGGTCGAAGCCTATGTCGCGGCGCGGCGTTCGGCCGGCGCCTTCGACGAAGCCGGCTTCGCCGAGGCCTATGCGATCATGGCGGCGCAGCGCAATTCGAAGATCCTCGGCATCTTCGTGCGGCTCGAAAAGCGCGACGGCAAGCCCTACTATCTGAAGCACCTGCCGCGCATTCGCGACTATCTGAGGCGGGCGCTGGCGCACCCGGCGCTTGCCGGCCTGAAGGAATTTTACATGGCCCACGGCCTGCTCGAGGAGCGCTCGCCATGAAGCCGAAGACCGCGATGGTGCTTGCGGCCGGTCTCGGCAAGCGCATGCGGCCGATCACCGACACGATGCCGAAGCCGCTGGTGAGAATCGCCGGCAAGACCTTGCTCGACTGGGGGTTGGACAGCCTGGAAGCCGCCGGCGTCGCCAGCGCCGTCGTCAACGTTCACTACCTGCCGGAGCAGATCATCGCCCATGTCGCTGGCCGCCAGGCGCCGAAGATCGTCATTTCCGACGAGCGCGCGGGCCTGCTGGACTCGGCCGGCGGCATCGTCAAGGCGCTGCCGCTCCTGGGGAGCGAGCCCTTCTACATCATCAATGCCGATACGTTCTGGATCGACAGCGGCGAGCCCAGCCTCGAGCGCCTTGCCCTTGCATGGGACGCCGCCAGAATGGATATTCTGCTAATGCTCACCGATCTCGACTCAGCGATCGGACACTGCGTCGGCACCGATTTCCTCGTGGCGCCGGACGGCGCGCTGCACCGGTCCAAAGGCGACCCTGCCGGCTTGATCTATGCCGGTGCCGCGATCATCGATCCGCGCATCTTCAAGGATGCGCCCGAAGGCCCGCATTCGATCAACGCCTATTTCGACAAGGCAATCGCCGCCGGCCGCCTGTTCGGCATGAAGATGAGAGGCCGCTGGATCACCGTCGGGACGCCGGACGCCATTCCGGCGGCCGAAGCGGCGGTCACCGGCGCGCCCGCGACCGCATCGGCCCAAAAATCGGGTCCGATTTTTGGAAAGCACGATGCGTAGACTCAAAGAGTTAGATCGTCGTTTGTGCGCCCAAACGGGCGCACAAAGATCTAATGCGGTATGAGCGGCTCGCGCCGCGTCTTTTCCATCCCGTCCGGAGCGCCGTTCCTGCCGACGCTGGCGGAGGCGTTGCTCGAAGGCCGCCTGATCCCAACCTTCCGCTTCGACGGCGAGCCGCTGGCGCTGGCTGACGCGATCATCTATGTGCCGACGCGGCGCGCGGCGCGCGCCCTGCGCGGCGCCTTCGTCGACATGCTCGGCAGACGCTCGGCCATCTTGCCGACGGTGCGGCCGCTCGGCGAGTTCGACGAGGACGAGGCCGCCTTTGACGCCGAGGCGGCACCGGCAATAGACCTCGCACCGCCGATCGCCGCGCAGGAAAGGCTGCTGTTGCTGGCGCCGCTGGTGCGTGCCTGGAAGGAAAGCCTGCCGGCGCACGTCAGGGCGCGCTTCAACGAGAAGTTCGTTGTGCCGACCTCGGCCGCCGACGCCATTTGGCTTTCGCGCGACCTTGCCCGGCTGATGGACGAGATCGAGACCGAGGGGACGGATTGGGCGAAGCTCGCCACGCTGGTCACCGGCAACCTTGCGGGCTGGTGGCAGGTGACGCTCGATTTCCTCGGCATCGTCACCGACAACTGGCCGGAGTTGCTCAAAGAGCGTGACCGCTCCAATCCGGCCGCGCACCGCAGCGCGCTGATCCGGCTGGAAGCGGCGCGGCTGAAGCGCAGTCCGCCGACCGGACCGGTGATCGCCGCCGGTTCGACCGGCTCCATTCCAGCCACGGCCGAGTTGCTTGCCGTGATCGCCGGCTTGCCGAACGGCGCCGTCGTGCTGCCCGGGCTCGACCGTGAGCTCGACGACGCGTCCTTCGCGGCGATAACCGAGCCCGGCGCGCGGCCGGCAACACTTGGTCACCCACAATACGGCCTCGCCAAGCTGATCGGCAGCATTGGCATTGAGCGCCGCGATGTCGAGGAGATCGGCGCTGCGTCAAGACCGCTTGCATTACGCGCCGCCCTTGTCGGCGAGGCGCTGCGGCCGGCCGAGACCACCGAGCTTTGGACGAAGTCGCGGCCGCGTTTCCCGGTCAGCGATGTCGAGCAGGCGCTGGCCGGCGTGACGCTGGTCGAGGCTGCCAATGAGCGCGACGAGGCGGCGACGATCGCCATTGCGCTAAAGCGCGCTGTGGAACTGCCGGGCAAGCGCGCGGCACTCGTCACCGGCGACCGCGCCCTGGCGCGACGCGTCTCGGCCGAGCTGCTGCGCTTCGGTGTCGTCGCTGACGATTCCGGCGGCACGCCGCTAGCCAACACGCCGGCCGCCAGCCTGCTCAGGCTGGCGCTAGGCTCAGCGTTCCGGCCAGGCGATCCGGTGGGTCTATTGTCGTTGCTCAAGCATCCGCTGCTTGGCCTCGGTCTCGAACGCCAGAGCGTGCGCAAGGCTGCCGAGCTGATCGAGCTGGTGGCGCTGCGTGGCGGCACCGGCCGGCCGGACGTCGCTTCCCTCGACGCGCTTTTCGAGACGCGGCTCGCGGGCCTTGGCGGCGACAGCCGTCAGCCCTTCTGGTTCCAGCGCCTCACGGTACGCGGTATCGAAGAGGCGCGGGCCATGCTCAATCGCCTCACCGATGCGCTGTCCCCGCTCACGGCGATGCGCGGCGAGAAGGATGCCGATATCGCGACATTGACGCGGGCGAGCGTCGTGGCGCTAGAAGGTCTCGGCCGCGCTGCCGATGGCAGCCTGACCGGCCTCTACGCCGGCGACGCCGGCGAGAAGCTCGCCGAGCTTCTGCGCGGGCTGGTTGCCGTGTCATCGCCGTTTATGATCGGTGCGGGCGAATGGCCCGACGTGATGGAGGCGCTGATCGCGCCGGAAACGGTCAAGCCGGCGCAAGGCACCGACCGCAACATCGCCATCTGGGGCGCGCTGGAAGCTCGCCTGCAAAGCGTCGACACGCTGATCATCGGCGGCCTCAATGAAGGGGTCTGGCCGCGCAAGCCCGAGAGCGACCGGTTCATGTCGCGGCTGATGAAGACCGGCATCGATCTCGAGCCGCCGGAGCGGCGCATCGGCCTGGCCGCGCATGATTTCCAGATTGCTATGGGTACTGAAACGGTGGTGCTGACGCGCTCGGCCCGATCCGGCGACGCGCCCGCGGTGCCGTCGCGCTGGCTGCAGCGCATCCTCACCTTCATCGGCAAGGACCAGGCGACGGCAGTTCGCCGGCGCGGCGACGCGCTGCTTGCCTGGGCGCGCGCGCTCGATGCCGGCGACAGGAAGGATTTCGCGTCCCGCCCACAGCCGAAACCGCCGCTGCACCTGCGGCCACAGCATTTCTCGGTCACCGAGATCGAGACGCTGCGCCGCGACCCCTATGCGATCTATGCCAGGCGGATTCTCGGCCTGATGCCGCTCGACCCGGTGATCCGCGACCCCGGCGCTGCCGAACGCGGCACGCTGTTCCACGAAATCCTGCATTTGTTCTCGCGAAGGATGGAGGATCCGAGGGCGCCGGGCGCGCTGGCAGCCCTCATCGAGGCCGGTCGCGCGTGCTTTGCCGACGCGGCACTTCCGCCCGATATCGAGGCGGTGTGGTGGCCGCGCTTCGAAAAGCTCGCGGAAAACATCATCGAATGGGAGCATACCCGCGCCGACGCCGTCGCCCGGCGCTATGCCGAGGAACGCGCCGAAAAGACCGTTATCGGCCGCACCGGCATCACGCTTTCGGGCTATGCCGACCGGGTCGACCTTCTCGCCGGCGGCATGGCCGACATCCTCGACTACAAGACCGGTTCCTCGCCTTCGAAGGCGCAGGCGCATACGCTTCTGTCGCCGCAGCTGGCACTCGAGGGCGCACTGCTTCGGCGGGGCGCCTTCAAGGAGCTCGGCATCTGCGAGCCCTCGCAGCTTGCCTTCGTGCGGCTGAAGCCGAACGGCGAGGTGTTCGAGGAATCGATCCTCGAATACAACCGCAAGCCGAAGACCGCCAACGAGCTTGCCGAGGAAGCGTGGGCGCGGCTGGAAAGGCTGCTGTTCCACTATGCTGACCCGACCACCGGCTATCTGTCACGCGCGCTGCCGTTCCGCGAAGGCGAGGCCGATGGCGACTACGACCATCTGGCGCGCGTGCTGGAATGGTCGGCCGGCGGCGCAAGCGAGGACGAGGCGGAAGGATGAGATATCCGATCCCCTCCGACACCGCCGCCAGCCAGGCGCGCGCTTCCGATCCGCAAAATTCCGCCTGGGTCTCGGCCAATGCCGGCTCGGGCAAGACCCATGTGCTGGCGCAACGCGTCATCCGGCTTCTGCTCAACGGCACCGATCCGTCGAAGATCCTGTGCCTGACCTACACGCGCGCCGCCGCCGCCAACATGTCGAACCGCGTGTTCTCGACGCTGTCGGAATGGACGGCGCTTCCCGACGCCGAGCTCGCGACACGCATAGCCGCGCTCGACGGGCGGTCGGCCGACCGCGATACGATGCGGCGCGCGCGCCGATTGTTTGCCGAGGCGCTGGAAACGCCGGGCGGCCTGAAAATTCAGACCATCCACGCCTTCTGCGAATCGGTGCTGCATCAGTTCCCGCTGGAAGCCAACATCCCGGCGCATTTCGAGATGCTCGACCCGCAGATGGAGGCCTCGCTTTTCGCGGATGCGCGACGCGACATGATCTCGGGTGCCGGCACCGGTGTCGAAGGCCTGGCGGAAGCCTTTGCCACGGTGCTGGAGCGCGGCGGCGAGTTCGGGCTCGACATGCTGCTCTCCGAGATCGTCGGCAAGCGCGACGAACTGCGCGCCTTTATCGAAAAGCTGGGCAAGGACCGGGACTTCCGGCTGCTGTTCGCCGAATTCGGCTTCAACCCCGGCCAGACGGCAGCCGGCATTGCCGCTTCGGTCTGGCCGCTGCCGGGCTTTGCGCCGAGCCAGTTCGCTGAATTCGGGCGCGCCGCCGAAGCCGCCGACGCGCGGCAGGTGCTGAACAACGTGCTGCCCTATGCGCAGACCGCTTTTGCCGAAGCCGATCCGATCAGGCGACTGCGACTGCTCGCCAAGGCATTTCTGCGCTCCGATGGCGACCCTTACGATCCACCGAAGATCTTCAAGAAAGCGCTGATCGACAGGCTGCCCGACCTGCCCGAGCGCTATCTCGCGGCGGCCAGGGCGATCCTCGATGTATCGGACCGGCTGGCGCTGTTCCGCATGCTCGAAGGTACGGCCGCCGCGCTCACCGTCGCCGGCTGGCTGATCGCCCGCTACGAGCAGCTGAAGCGAAGCCGCGGTTTCCTCGACTTCAACGATTTGATCACCCGCACGGTCAGCCTGCTGTCGCGGCCCGATGCCGGGCCGTGGGTGCAGTTCAAGCTCGACCAGGGCATCGACCATATCCTGCTCGACGAGGCGCAGGACACCAGTCCCGACCAGTGGGAAGTGGTGAAGAAGCTGACGGAAGAATTCTTCGCCGGGCTCGGCCAGCGCGAGACGGTGCGGCGCACGGTGTTCGCCGTCGGCGACGAGAAACAGTCGATCTACTCCTTCCAAGGCGCGGCGCCCGATTCCTTTGCCGAAAGCCGGCTTTTGTTTGCCGGGCGGGTGCGCGACGCGCAGGCTTCGTTTGCCGACCTGAAGCTCACCTGGTCCTTCCGCTCGAGCGACGACGTGCTCGCCGCCGTCGACCGCGTCTTCGCCGAGCCAGGCGTGCGACGCGGCATCAGCCACGATCCCGATCCGCTCAGCCACAAGGCGATCCGCACCGATGCGCCGGGCTATGTCGAGGTGTGGCCTTCGATCGGCGCCGAAATGGTCGAGGAGCCCGATGACTGGACCTTGCCGGTCAACCACGCCAGCGCGCCCGCCGTGCGCGTGGCCGAACATGTGGCAACGACGATCCAGAACTGGCTGCGCAACGGCGAGGCCATCGAAGGCAAAGGCCGCAAGCTGACCGCCGGCGACATCCTGGTGCTGGTGCGCAAGCGCGATCGCTTCGTGCACGCGCTGTCGCGCAGCCTCAAGAACCGGCAGATCCCGGTTGCCGGCGCGGACAGGCTGAGCCTTCCCGGCCATATCGCCGTGCAGGACCTGATCGCGCTCGGCCATTTTTTGATTCAGCCGGAGGACGACTTGTCCCTGGCCGCCGTGCTGCGCAGCCCGATCTTCGAGGTTTCCGAGGAGACGTTGCTCACGCTCGCCGGCGAGCGGCCAAAGGGCCAGTCGCTGATCGCCTCGCTCCGGCAGCATGCCGGCGGAGACGAGGTCTTGGCCGCCGTTGTTAGCCGGCTCGATGGCTGGGCGACTGAGGTGGCGTTCAAGCCGGTGTTTGAATTCTATGCCGCCGCGCTTTCGCGTGACGGCCTGCGCCGCAAGATGACGGCCCGGCTCGGGCCGGAAGCCGGCGACATCCTCGACGAGTTCCTGAGTTTCTGCCTGGCTGAGGAACGTACCGGCCTGCCGGGGCTGGAATCCTTCCTCTCGACGCTGGAAAACAGCGGGCCGGAGATCAAGCGCGAGATGGACCAGACCCGCAACGAGGTGCGCGTCATGACCGTGCACGCCGCCAAGGGCCTGGAGGCGCCGGTCGTCTTCCTGGTCGACGGCGGCTCGGCGCCGTTCAGCGACCAGCACCTGCCGCGGCTGATGGCCTTCGAAAGCTCGGGCGCTGATTGGAAGGGCAAGGGCTATCTCTGGCGCTCGGCGAGTGACGTCGTCAACGGCGTTTCGAAAGCGGCCTCGGCGCGGGCGCGCGCGCTTGCCGACGACGAATACCGGCGGCTGCTCTATGTCGGCATGACGCGCGCCGAGGACCGGCTGATCGTCTGCGGCTATCACGGCAAGCGCGCGCCGAGCACCGGCACCTGGCATTCGATTGTCAGCCGGGCACTGCTGGGTGCGCCGGAAAGCGCTGAGCGGCGGCATCCGGCGACACCCGACGTGGCGGTGCATCGCTTCCATATGACCAAGCTGCCGCCGATGGCGCTCAATCAGGCTGAGGAGACGATACTGTTCGATCATGCCGCGCCGCTGCCGGACGGCCTGTTCCGGCCGCTGCCACCCTATGAGGACTTGCCGCGGCCGCTCTCGCCTTCAGGCGCCTCGGCGCTGATCGACGAAGCGACGGAAAGCTTGCCCGACACGCGCTCGCCGGTGCTCGACGCGGAAACCGAACCCGGCTTTGCGGTGATGCGCGGGCTGGCACTGCACAAATTGCTGCAGATGCTGCCCGGCATCGCGGAGGACGAGAGCCGGAGCGCGGCCGAACGCTATCTGGCGCGCGCCGGCGCCGACTGGCCGGCCGAAGAGCGCGACACCGCGCTGGAAGCCGTGCTTTCCATCCTGTTCGACAGAAGCTTCGGGGCGCTGTTCTCTCCGTCCTCGCGGGCGGAAGTCGCCGTCATGGGCAGCCTGGAGGTGAAGGGCAAGCTGCGCTCCATCTCCGGCAAGATCGACCGGCTGGCCGTCACTGCGGAAACGGTCTCGATCGTCGACTACAAGACCAACCGGCCGGCGCCGGCCAGCCTGGCCGAAGTGCCGCCGGCCTATGTCCTGCAGCTTGCGCTCTACCGCGCGCTGCTTCAGCCGCTCTATCCGGGCCGCACGGTGACGGCCGCGCTGCTGTTCACCGAGGCGCCGCGCCTGATCGAGCTGCCGGCAGCGGCCATGGACGGTGCCGTTGCCCGACTCACGGGAGCGTGACACAAGAATTGCTTGAACATCGCCACCACAGCCACCACATTTGGTGCAACCCGAGTTTTCGAAAGGATTTCAGCATGGCCACCGTCAAGGTCGACAAGGGCAATTTCCAGGCCGATGTGCTCAATGCCAAGGAGCCGGTCGTGGTGGATTTCTGGGCCGAGTGGTGCGGTCCGTGCAAGATGATCGCCCCGGCTTTGGAAGACATCGCCAAGGAGCTCGGCTCGAAGGTGAAGGTCGCCAAGCTCAACATCGACGAGAATCCCGAGTTGGCCGCCCAGTACGGCGTGCGCTCGATCCCGACGCTGATGATCTTCAAGGGCGGCGAAGTGGCCGACATGAAGGTGGGTGCGGCGCCGAAGACGGCGCTGTCGCACTGGATCAATGGCAGCCTCGCCTGAGCCAATCCGAATATCAGAAAGATCGAGCCCGGCCATCGCGCCGGGCTTTTTCCTTGGCGCCATCGCTGACGGCGCTCTGGCCCTGACGCTTCGGGCAGCCATCTCCTTTCCTTAAGAAAAGGAGAGTCCCATGACCGGAACAGCCAAGGCCACAGTTCACGTCGACAATGAGCGCGTGATCGTCACCGAATACCGCTTCGCCCCGGGCGCCAACACCGGCTGGCACCGCCATGGCCACGACTATGTCATCGTGCCGCTGATGGACGGCAAGGTGAAGCTGGTGACCAAGGACGGCGAATCCTTCGCGGAGATGAAGCAAGGCGCGCCCTATTTCCGCCGGGAAGGCGTCGAGCACGATGTCATCAACGCCAATGACGGCGAATACGCCTTTATCGAGATCGAGCTGAAATAACCTTCGAGGCAGGCGCCGCTACCAATCGGCGACGCGATCGCCGCCGATGAATTGCGCGCTTTTGTCCGTGTATTCGACCAGCTCGATCTTCACGCCGTTGGGGTCTTTGATCCAGGCCTGCCAGGTGCCGTCGCAAGCAAGCTTCTTCGCCGTGACCTCGACCGCTTGCGACCGGATATGGGTGATCGCGGCGTCCATGTCTTCCACCTCCAGGCAGAAGTGGTTGATCTGGTTCGCCTCGTTGTAGCGGGCTTCGGCCTTCTCGAACACCTCGACATGGCTGCGGCCGCCGCAATCGAGATAGAAACCGAAGATCTTGCCGTCGCGCAGGAAGTTGAACCGCGTGTCCATGCCGAGCACATCCCGGTAGAAGCCGCGCGTCGCCTCAAGGTCATGCGCGAAGATGCAGACGTGGGCCAGCTGGTTCACCTTGATCACGATTGCTCCTCGCGACTGCCTCGGCGCTATCAGGTCGGCGGCGTGCCGTTCTCGTCCAGCACGGCGCCGGCGAAATATAGCGAGCCGCCGATGAGGATGCGCGGCGCCGGACCGTCCCAGCTGTCGCGCAACAGCATAAGCGCATCGGCGACGGAGTTGACCGGCTCGGCCGACAGGCCGGCCTCGGTGGCGCACAGCGCGAGCTCGTCATTGGGCACCCCGGCATCGCTCTTGCTCACCGGCACCGTGTAGACATGGCGGGCAAGCCCCTTGAAGGCGCTGAAATAGCCGGTCTGGTCCTTGGTGTTGATCATGCCGGCGATGAGGATCAGCGGGCGCGGGTTCTTTTCCTCCTGCTCGGCCAGCGCTTCGGCGATGACGACGCCGGCGCCCGGATTGTGGCCGCCGTCGAGCCAGATCTCGGCGCCCTTTGGGGCAAGCTCAACCAGCCTGCCCTGCGTCAGCTTTTGCATCCGGGCCGGCCACGTGGTGCTGGTCATCGCTTTTTCGGCAGCCCGATGGCTTATCTCGAAGCCGGCGGCCTTGACCGCGGCGATCGCCGCGGCGGCATTGGCGAACTGATGCCGACCGGGCAGGCGCGGCAGCGGCAGGTCCATCAGACCGTCCTCGTCCTGATAGACCATGCGGCCGTTCTCCTCGAAGGCCAGGAAATCCTGACCGTAGACAACGGTCGGGCAATCCAGCCGCTCGGCGGTCTCGATCAGCACCTCCAGCGCGGTCTCGCTTTCCTGCGCGCCGATCACCACCGGGCAGCCGCGCTTCATGATGCCGGCCTTTTCGGCCGCGATCAGCTCAACGCGGTCGCCGAGATAGGCTTCGTGATCCATCGACACCGGCATGATCACCGAGACGGCAGGCCGCGAAATGACATTGGTGGCATCGAAGCGGCCGCCGAGCCCGACCTCGATGATCGCCGCCTCGGCCGGATGCTCGGAAAACAGGATGAAGGTGACGGCGGTGAGGATCTCGAAAACGGTGATCTTCTGGCCTTGATTGGCCTTGGCGACGCGCGCGATGGCCTCGGCAAAGACATCGTCGTCGACCAGCTTGCCGCCGCCCTCGGCGGCCAGCCGGTAGCGCTCGTGCCAGTTTACCAGGTGCGGCGAGGTGTGGACATGGACGAGATGACCGGCCGCCTCCAGCAGCGCCCGCGAGAAGGCGGCGCAGGAGCCCTTGCCGTTGGTGCCGGCGATGTGGATGACCGGCGGCAGCCGGTCCTGCGGGTTGCCGAGACGCTCGAGCAGGCGGGCGATGCGGTCCAGCGAAAGGTCGAAACCTTTCGGATGAAGCGTCATCAGATGTTCGATTTCACGATCGGCGGCGAGCGTTGTCATGGCGGAATCCTAGAGCATTTGCGGCGAAAGAACAGGATCGCCTTCAATGCCTTTCGTTCGTGTGCAATTCCGGACGCAAAACCGCTACGCACTCTTGCTGGAATTGCTCTGGCGCATGAGCCCGAACCGGGATCGGTTTTGGAAAGGGATCATGCGCAAACAGCTACTGCGCAGCCCAGCTGGCGCAATCGCGGTGGGCGGCAAACGGTGTCGCGTCAGGCCTGCGGCCGGGCTTCGGCGTTGACGACCGCCGGCGGCAGGATCTCAGGCTCCAATGGCTTCTCGGCCACTGGGGTCTTGAGCAGCATCTTCAACAATCGTGCGATGGTCGGGCGCATCTCCAGACGCGAGACCACCATGTCGACCATGCCGTGTTCCATCAGATATTCGGCGCGCTGGAAGCCGTCGGGGAGCTTCTCGCGGATCGTCTGCTCGATGACGCGCGGGCCGGCGAAGCCGATCAGCGCGCCGGGCTCGGCGATGTGAATGTCGCCCAGCATGGCATAGGACGCGGTCACGCCGCCGGTGGTGGGGTTGGTCAGCACCACGATATAGGGCAGGCCGGCTTCCTTCAGCCGGTCGACGCCGACCGTGGTGCGCGGCAATTGCATCAGCGAGAGGATGCCCTCCTGCATGCGGGCGCCGCCCGAGGCGGCGAACAGGATCAGCGGCCGCCTGCGCTGCAAAGCGACCTCGAAGGCATGGACGATGGCCTCGCCCGCGGCCATGCCGAGCGAGCCGCCCATGAAGGCGAAGTCCTGCACGGTAACCACCACCGGCAGATCTTCGATGGTGCCGACTGCGTTAAGAATCGCGTCCTCGAGGCTTGTCTTGGCTTTCGCCTCTTTCAGCCGATCGGTGTAGCGCTTCTCATCGCGGAACTTCAGCGGATCCTGCACGACCTTGGGGTTTTCCAGCGTCTCGTATCTGCCGTCGTCGAAGAAGTATTTCAGCCGCTCCTTGGCCGAGATCTTCATATGGTGGCCGGAAGACGGGATGACGAACTGGTTGGATTCGAGGTCCTTGTGGAAGATCATCTCGCCGGTCTCGGGATCCTTGATCCAGAGATTTTCCGGCATGTCGGTGCGCCGGCCGAGCATCGAATTGATCTTCGGTCGAACGTAGTTGGTGATCCAGTTCATCGCTTCGGCTCCTGTCCCGACGAAGAGACGTCCAGCAATTCCAGGAAAAGTGTGCGGCGGTTTTCCGTCCGGAATTGCGTAAAAACAAATAGTCAGACTATTCGGCGGCAGCAAGGCGGGCCGAGCGGACGCCCTGGGCAAGCCCGCTGACCAGCGTGGCGACCGCTTCGGCCGGATCGGCGGTCTTCTCGCCCTTGGGCCCGAGCACATTGGCGACCGCGTTGACAATCGCCGTGCCGACGACGACGCCGTCGGCGGAGGCGCCGATGGTACGCGCCTGCTCGGCGGTCTTGACGCCGAAGCCGACGCAGACCGGCAGCGCGGTGTGACCCTTGATGCGTTTGACCGCCGCCGACACCTTGGCAGTGTCGGCCAAGGCCGAGCCGGTGATGCCCGTCATCGACACGTAGTAGACGAAGCCGGAGGTGTTCTCGAGCACCTTCGGCAGGCGCTTGTCGTCGGTGGTCGGCGTCGCCAGGCGGATGAAATTGATGCCCGCCTTCAGCGCCGGAACGCAGAGCTCCTCGTCCATTTCCGGCGGCAGGTCGACAACGATCAGGCCGTCGATGCCGCTCACCTTGGCGTCGGCCAGGAAGCGATCGACGCCGTAAATGTAGATCGGGTTGTAGTAGCCCATCAGCACGATCGGCGTTTCGTCGTCCCCGGCGCGGAATTCGGACGCCATCTTCAGCGTCTTGACCAGCGTCTGGCCGCCTTTCAGCGCCCTGAGACCCGCCGCCTGAATGGCCGGGCCGTCGGCCATCGGATCGGAGAACGGCATGCCGAGCTCGATGACATCGCTGCCGGCGCCGGGAAGCGCCTTCATGATAGCGAGCGAAGTGTCGTAATCCGGATCGCCGCCCATGAAATAGGTGACCAAAGCCGGACGGCCCTCGGATTTGAGCTTCGCCATGCGGCGGTCGATGCGGGTCGTCATTGTCAGATCTCCATGCCCAGCATCTTGGCCACCGTGTGCACGTCCTTGTCGCCGCGGCCGGACAGGTTGACGATGACGATCTGGTCCTTGTCCATTTTCGGCACGATCTTCATCGCATGCGCGATGGCGTGCGCCGATTCCAGCGCCGGGATGATGCCTTCGACGCGGGTCGTCAGTTGGAAGGCCTCCAGCGCCTCGTCGTCGAGGATCGGCTGATATTCGACGCGGCCCGAATCGCGCAGCCAAGCATGCTCGGGCCCGACGCCCGGATAATCGAGACCGGCCGAGATCGAATGGCCGTCGAGAATCTGGCCGTCCGCATTCTGCAAGAGATAGGTGCGATTGCCGTGCAGCACGCCCGGCGCGCCGGCATTCATCGAGGCGCAGTGCTCGACGCCGTCGAGGCCGCGACCGCCGGCCTCGATGCCGATGATGCGCACATCCTTGTCGTCGAGGAACGGGTGGAACAGGCCAATGGCGTTGGAGCCGCCGCCGACGGCGGCGATGATGACGTCGGGCAGCCGGCCTTCCTGCTCCAGCATCTGGGCGCGCGCTTCCGTGCCGATCACCGACTGGAAGTCGCGCACCAGCTCCGGATAGGGATGCGGGCCGGCGGCGGTGCCGATCAGGTAATAGGTGTCCTCGACATTGGTGACCCAGTCACGCAGCGCTTCGTTCATGGCGTCCTTCAGCGTGCCGTGGCCGGCGGTGACCGGGCGCACCTCGGCGCCGAGCAGTTTCATGCGAAAGACGTTCGGGCTCTGGCGGGCGACGTCGGTGGCACCCATGTAAACCACGCAAGGATAGCCGAAGCGCGCAGCGACCGTGGCGGAAGCGACGCCATGCTGGCCGGCACCGGTCTCGGCGATGATGCGCTTCTTGCCCATGCGCTTGGCGAGCAGGATCTGGCCGAGGCAATTGTTGATCTTGTGCGAGCCGGTGTGGTTCAGGTCCTCGCGCTTGAAATAGACCTTGGCGCCGCCCCCGAGGCCCTTCGCCGAGGAAACCTCCCGAAGATGCCTCGTCAGGCCTTCGGCGAAATAGAGCTTGGACGGTCTACCGGCATAATGGGTCGAAAGGTTCTCCAGCTCCGCCTTGAACTCCGGATCATTCTTGGCCTTGTTCCACTGCTCTTCGAGATCGAGGATCAGCGGCATCAGCGTCTCGGCGACGAAGCGGCCGCCGAAAATGCCGAACATGCCCTGCTCGTCGGGCCCGGTGCGGAAGGAATTGGGCATAGCCGGCCTGTTCATCGCCGATCTCCTGAGTCTTTGCTTCTGAGCACGTCCTTATCGGAAAACCGGTTCCCACTTTTCCGGGACATGCTCGGGTTTGAAAACTTCCTCAGGCGGCGCGGTCGTCGCGCGCGGCCCTGACGGCCCGGAAAAACTGCTCGATCAGCGCCGGATCCTTGACGCCCGGAGCACTCTCCACGCCGGAGGAGATGTCTATCCCGGGCGGATTGGCCAGTCTGAGGGCATCGCCGACATTGGCGGCGTTGAGCCCTCCGGAAAGCATGTAATCGAGGCCGGCGTCAAGGCCGGCAAGGATGCGCCAGTCGAAGGCGACGCCATTGCCGCCAGGCAATTGCGATCCCTTGGGCGGCTTGGCGTCGAACATCAAGCGGTCGGCAACGCCGACATAGGGCTTTATCCGCTCGAGATCCGCGGCTTCGCTGACCGACAGCACCTTCATCACCGGCAGGCCGTAGCGGGTCTTGAGCTCGGCCACCTGCACCGGCGTTTCGGAACCATGCAGTTGCAGCATATCCGGCTGCATCCTCGCGACAATATCGTCGAGAAAGTCATCATCCGCATCCACGGTGACGGCAACCGCCTTGGCCTTGCCGATGGCCGCCTGGCGCAGACGGCCAGCCTCGGCCGGATCGACGAAGCGCGGGCTTTTGGCAAAGAAGATGAAGCCGACATGGCTGGCCCCGCCGGCAAGCGCGGCGGCCATCGCGGTGTCGGTCTTCAATCCGCAGATCTTGATGTCGAGCGTCATGGCGCGGGATTGGCACGAAAAGCCGCAAGAGTCGAGAAAAAGCATGCCGTTGCCGGGCCGGCGGAAAGCGCTACCTTTTCGAATAGGGACACAGGCGGGAGCAGGAAGATCATGACCGACAAGACCGTCGCCGAACTCAGACAGAAGATCGCGCAGGCGCGCGAGGTGATCGCGCATCTGATGGACAAGTCCGCTTTCAACGGCGCCGAGGCGCACCGGGCGCTCGACTATTTCGGCAGCGACGCGTTCGACCGGAATTTTCTGCCGTGGCCGCATGCAAGTGAGGAAGGGCTGCGGCCGGAGGAACTCAACGCGGCGAATGACGATTGAGCGGCTGCGCTGGGCCGCCAGCTATACGGGTGCCAGGGCGACGCCTACTCAAACACGATCGCCTGCAGCGCGCCGCCGTTGCGCTTCAGCCAGTCCTTGCAGCGATCGGTGTCGGGGCAGAGCTTTTCGCACAGCTTCCAGAATTTCGGTCCGTGGTTCATCTCTTTCAGATGCGCGACCTCATGCGCCACCAGGTAATTGATGACCGGCGGCGGCGCCATCATGATGCGCCACGAGAAGGACAGATTGCCCTCCGAGGTGCATGACCCCCAGCGGCTGGAGGTATCCTTGTAGCGGATCGCCTTGGCGCGCTTGCCGATCGCCTCGGTGTGCTTGACCACCAGCTTCTCGATCTCGCGCTTGGCCTCGCGTTTCAGATAATCGGCGATGCGGCGCGGCAGGTGGACACGCTCGCCATGGATGATGAGCAGCGGGCCGCGCTCGTCGCGCGCGATGGTGACGGTGCCGCGTTTCGCCGGCTCATGGACGATGCGGTGCGGCACGCCGCGGATCGGGATCTTGATGCCGGGCCGCACCTGCGGACGCATCGGCACCTTGGCCAGGCGCTGCTCCAGCCAGTCCTGATGGCGTTCGAGGAACTTCTCCACCTCGCCGCGGCGCAAGCCGGGCGGCACGGTTATGCGCAGCCCCTGGCCGCCGGAATCGATACGCAGCGTCAATCGCCGGGCCCTCGCGCTCTCGACGATTTTGAGCGGCAGGGTGCGGCCGGCGACGCAATGCTCGCGCTCCACGACGGGCTTGGGTTCTGGCTTGGTCAGATTGCGAAAGAAGCCGAGGGTCATGGCCGGACGATACGCGATTCGAGAAAAACGACCAGTAGAGTGAGGCTACATGGAGAACAAACAAGAAACGGCGCCGCTCGCGCGACGCCGCATGTCGGCCGAGCCTTATGATTGAGGCTCAGTCGTCAAGGAGGTTCGACCCCTTGCCGCGCTTCGGCCCCGTCGCTCCGGTCGGACCACTCGTCGTGGTCGGCGCGGTCCGCTTGTTACGCTCGGTCATGAAGCGGTCGAACTCTTCCTGGTCCTTGGCACGGCGCAGCTCGCGGGCATACTCGTCGAATTCGTTCAGCATCTCGTCGAGCTTGCGGCGCTCCTCGGCGAGGCGCTCAAGTTCCTTCTCGCGCCAGTCGTCGAAAGCGACGTTGCCGGTGCGGGACGAGCCATGGCCCCAGCGGGCGGCCTTTTCCGAGCCGCGGCGGCAGCCGGCGAAGATGCCGTCGGTGGCGCGGTTGACATCGCGCTTGAAGCCTTCGAGCCGGTCGCCCCAGATGATGTAGGCGAGCATGGCGAAGCCGAGCGGCCAGAACACCATGAAGCCGATGACCATCAGCGCGATGGTCGCCGGCGTCCAGGCCGGACGGATCAATGCACTTGTGTTCATTTTCTCCCAATCCTTCCGTTGGAGACAGCCAAACCGGCTGCGTGGAATCGAAATGGGAAGGCGAAATCGGCGATTCAAGGCAAGTCCGGCCAAAACCGGCGAAAGGCCTGAAATGATTATCGCTTTTTGAATTTCTCGAGGAAAAGCACTGCCATTCCGGCGACCAGCCCCCAAAAAGCCGCGCCGACGCCGAACAAGGTGAGCCCCGAGGCCGTCACCGCAAAGGTGATCGTGGCCGGCATGCGCTCGCCCGCATCATGGAGCGCGATCGAGAGCGCGTTGGCTAAAGGCGCCATCAGCGCCAGGCCGGCGACCAGCACGATCAGGCTCTGCGGCAGGACGGCGAAGATCGCCACCAGCGAAGCGCCGAAGATGGCGAAGACCAGATAGGCGAGCGCATAGAACGGCCCCGTCTTCCAGCGCTCGGCGGGATCCGGATGGACATCCGGGCCGGTGCAGATCGCCGCGGAGATCGCCGCCAGATTGGTCGTCGAGGCGCCGAACGGCGCCGAGAGCAGCGAGAACAGCCCGGTGACGCCGATCAGCGGGCCAGGTTCCGGGTGGTAGCCGGCGGCTTTCAGCACCGCGAGACCGGAGAGGTTCTGGGAGGCCATGGTGACGAGGTAGAGCGGCAAGGCCAGGCCAATGATCGCCGAAACGGTGAACTGCGGAGCGATCAGCGTCAGTGTCGACAATTCCGGCGCCGGCAGGCCGCCGACGCGGCCGGTGAGGAAGGCGGCAAGGCCGCCGCCGATCAGCACGACAAGGACCGAAACCGCCGGGTTGAACAGCCGGATGACGAAGAAGGCGGCGATCAGCGGCAGGATCAGCCACGGATCGGCGGGAATGGCCTTGACCGCACTGATGGCGAAGCCGACCAGGATGCCGGCCAGCATGCCGGACGCCACCGAGGCCGGAATCTGCGCGATCAGCCGGGTCAGCGGCTTGAACAGGCCGGTGGCGATCAAGAGGATGCCGGTGACGATGAAAGCGCCGACGGCTTGCGCCATGGTGAAGCCGCTGGAGGCCGCGATCAGCGCCAGGCCCGGGGTCGACCAGGCGGTGATGACCGGCATTTTCGTGCGCCAGGACAGCCACAGGCATTCTAGGGCCATGGCCAGGCAGATCGCCGTCACCCCGCTCGCGGTCTCGATCTGAGTGGCGCCGATCGCCTTGGCGGCGGCAATGACGATGGCTAAAGTGCCGCCAAAGCCGACGATGGCCGCAACGAAGGCGGATATCGGGATTGAAATGCGCATGCTCATGAAACCCGCTGGACCAGGTCGCCGACGGCGCGGTTGAGCATGTCGAGATCCTCCGGGCGGGAGAGGCGATGATCGCCGTCGGGGATAAGCGACAGCGTGACGTCATCGGCCGGCAGCAGTGCGGCGAGCTTCAGCGCATGGCCGGAAGGCACGTCGGGATCGGCGAGACCCTGCAGGATATGCACCGGGCAATGAGTGTCGATCGGCCTGGTCATCACCCGGTTCGCGCGGCCGTCCTCGATCAGCGCGCGCGTGTAGATATAGGGCTCGGCGGAATAGTCGGACGGTTCCTCGAAAAATCCCTTTTTCGAAAGGTCGCGCTTCTGCGCCCTGGTCAGCACCGGCTCGATCAGCTCGACGGTAAAGTCGGGCGCCGGCGCAAGCAGCACCAGGCCGGCGATGCGGTCGTCGCCGGCCTTGCGCAATTCCTGCACCATGCGCAGCGCAATCCACGCCCCCATCGAGGAGCCGACCAGGATCTGCTTGCCCTTGCTGAAGCGGCGAAAGACAGCGAGGCTCTCGGCCAGCCATTTCGAGATCGTGCCCTCGGCGAATTCGCCGCCCGATTCGCCGTGGCCGGAATAGTCGTGGCGCAGATAGGCGCGGCCTTCGCGGCTCGCCCAGGCCGACAGCGCCTCGGCCTTGGTGCCCAGCATGTCGGACTTGTAGCCGCCCAGCCAGACGATGCCCGGCGCTGAGCCCGGCGCCTGCCTGACAGCGATCTGCGTTCCGTTCACGTCGATGAAAACTGGTGCGCTGGCGTCCATGACCTCGTCCTTCCGGCCGGTCTTTTGGCACATCCGGCGGTTCGCGGAAAAGTGCTCGCACCTTTTCTTTGCTTGGTGCAGGCAATGGCAAGCTTTGAGGTGATTTCCTGGCGAGGCTGTGCTATTGACTCCGGCCGCGCGCTCACCACATAGGCGCGTCCAAGCGATTGAACTCAAAGAAACCCTGAACGAAACGGCCGAGGAGACCACGACCATTCGCAGACCTTTCAAAGCAGCGGCCCCGACCAAGGACGGTCCGCGCTCCAATCGAGACATCCGGGTGCCCCGGGTCCAGCTCATCGACGCAGAAGGCCACAACCGTGGCGAAGTTTCCATCAACGACGCGCTGCTGCTGGCCGAAGAGGCCGGGCTGGATCTCGTCGAGATATCGCCCAACGCGCAGCCGCCCGTCGTCAAGATCCTCGATCTCGGCAAGCTGAAATACGCCAACCAGAAGAAGGCGGCCGAGGCGCGCAAGAACCAGAAGGTCATCGAGATCAAGGAGATCAAGATGCGCCCGAACATCGACAGCCATGACTACGAGACCAAGATGAAGGCCGTGCGGCGCTTCTTCGAGGACGGCGACAAGGTCAAGCTGACGCTGCGTTTCCGCGGCCGCGAAATGGCGCATATGGAACTCGGCATGCAGCTCCTGAACAAGGTGCGCGAGGAAGTCGCGCCGATCGCCAAGGTCGAGGCCGAGCCGAAGCTCGAAGGCCGACAGATGATGATGGTGCTGGCGCCCCGCTGACGGTGCGCCTCACGTTTCCTTTCCGTCCTGGAGCCATTCCGGCGCGATCGCCGCAAACTGTCGCGCCGATCACGGTTTCGCGAAGGAGAATTGACCGGCCGGCGCTGCTTGGTGCTCCAAAATCCGCCTGAATTGCCGCGCAGGGCGACCCGACGATCGGCGGGGCGCCTGTTTTTCTATCCGATCGCCGGCTTCTCGACGATCGAGCTCCTCGATCGCGAGCAAATCGACGATCGGATTTTCCCGATCGCGACCAAATCGACGATCGGATTTTCCCGATCGCGATCAAATCGACGATCGGATTTTCCCGATCGCGATCAAAACACGACGATCGGATTGGCCATGGTCGATGAAACAAAGATCCCGACCGACAACCAGATAGAAGGGTTGGGCGGCTACCAGTATATGCGCCGCATCGTGCTGGCGGTGCTCATCGTGGTGCTGTTTGCGGCACTCCTGTTCGGCCAGTCGACGTTCCCTCCCGAGACGCCCGTGCACGAGACGATCGAGATGTTCGGCGTGCTCCTGATCTTCCTGGGCATCGTCGGGCGCTTGTGGTCGACGCTCTACATCGGCGGCCGCAAATCCTCCGAAGTGGTCACCGGCGGGCCCTATTCGATCACCCGCAACCCGCTCTATCTGTTCTCGACCGTGGCGGCAGCCGGCGTTGGCGCGCAGATCGGCTCGTTTTCCGGCATCATCCTCTTCGCGGTCCTTTGCGCCGGCGCGTTCCACATCGTCATCCTGCGCGAGGAGCGCTATCTCAAGGAAGTCCTCGGCGCTCCCTACAAAGCCTATCTGGCGCGCGTGCCGCGCTTCTTTCCAAAGCTTTCGCTCTACCAGGAAGGCGACACCGGCAGCTTCAAGCCGCGCCTGCTGTTAAACACGCTGCTCGACGGGCTGGTATTCCTGGTGGCGCTGCCGGCCTTCGAACTGATCGACGGCGCGCAGCAGTCGGGGGTGCTGCCGGTGTGGTTCACGCTGCCCTGAACGGGACAGCGCGCCGCAGGGCGTGAGGTGTTGCGCACGAGCCCTGTTTGATCTATAGGACCGCCGTTCTGCGTATCGGGTCGGAAATCATCTCTGATTTACGGAAAGCACGATACGCAGAGCAAAAACAAAAACCGCCCGGCAGGGCATGCCGTGGCGGTTTCATTTGCTTTTCGGGCTCTGGTCGGCCCGAAGCGAGAAAAGAAGCGCGATGGTGCGCCACATTACGGAGTAGCAAAATGCCCAAGATGAAGACCAAATCGGCCGCCAAGAAGCGGTTCAAGATTACCGCCACCGGCAAGGTGCTGTCGGCTGCCGCCGGCAAGCGCCACGGCATGATCAAACGTTCCAACAAGTTCATTCGCGATGCCCGCGGCACGATGGTTCTGGCTGAACCGGACGGCAAGAAGGTCATCAAGAATTTTCTGCCGAACGGCCTTTAAGCATTCGGTCCGGAACAGCGTTTTAAGGAGATCATGACATGGCACGCGTAAAGAGAGGCGTCACCGCCCACGCCAAGCACAAGAAGGTCCTGAAAGCCGCCAAGGGCTTCTACGGCCGTCGCAAGAACACCATCCGCATCGCCAAGCAGGCGGTGGAAAAGTCGCTGCAGTACGCCTATCGCGACCGCAAGAACCGCAAGCGCTCGTTCCGCGCGCTGTGGATCCAGCGCATCAATGCAGCGGTGCACGAGCACGGCCTGACCTATGGCCGCTTCATCGACGGCCTCAACAAGGCCGGCATCGAGATCGACCGCAAGGTTCTTTCGGACATGGCCATCCACGAGCCGCAGGCTTTCGCAGCCCTTGTGGCCAAGGCCAAGGTGGCGCTCGAATATCTGAAGAACACCACGCCGAATGCTTTTGAGAGCGCTGTCGCCTAAGCCAGCGCTTCCCAAGCATTCGCTATTCTGATTTGGGGAACCCGCGCTGGCACGGCTGGCGCGGGTTTTTCTTATGCCTGATGCAACCAAATTGGTGACGCACCGGACCCCGGTGGTTGCCCGATCGAGAGAGTTTCGCCGTGAACGCCACCGCTGGAAATCTTGAAACCCTTGAAGCTTCTTTGATGGCCGACATCGCGGCCGCGGCCGACGAGCAGGCGATCGAGGCTGTGCGCGTCTCGGCGCTGGGCAAGAAGGGCTCGGTCTCCGAGATGCTGAAAACGCTCGGCGCGATGAGCGCCGAGGAGCGGCAGGTCAAGGGCCCGGCGATCAATGGGCTGAAGAACCGCGTCACCGAGGCGCTGACGGCGCGCAAGTCGGAGCTGAAGGACGTGGCGATCGCGGCGCGGCTCGCCGCCGAAACGGTCGACGTCACGCTGCCGGTGCGCCAGTCGCCGGCCGAGCGCGGCCGCATCCATCCGATCAGCCAGGTGATCGACGAGATCGCCGCGATCTTCGGCGACCTCGGTTTCGCGATCGCGGAAGGTCCGGACATCGAGACCGACTACTACAATTTCACCGCGCTCAATTTCCCCGAAGGCCACCCGGCGCGCGAGATGCACGACACCTTCTTTTTCCAGCCGGACGAGAACGGCGAACGCAAGCTTTTGCGCACGCACACCTCGCCCGTGCAGATCCGCACCATGGAGCAGCAGAAGCCGCCGATCCGCATCGTCATCCCCGGCAAGACCTACCGGCAGGATTCGGACGCCACGCACTCGCCGATGTTCCATCAGGTCGAGGGGCTGGTGATCGACAAGACCGCCAACATCGCCAACATGAAGTGGGTGCTGGAGGAATTCTGCAAGGCCTTCTTCGAAGTGCCGAGCGTCAAGATGCGCTTTCGGCCGTCCTTCTTTCCGTTCACCGAGCCCAGCCTCGAGGTCGACATCCAGTGCGACCGCTCGCGGCCGGGCGAAGTACGCTTCGGCGAAGGCTCCGACTGGATGGAGATCCTGGGCTGCGGCATGGTGCATCCCAACGTATTGCGTTACGGCGGGCTCGATCCCGACGAATACCAGGGCTTTGCCTGGGGCATGGGCATCGACCGCATCGCCATGCTGAAATACGGCATGCCGGACCTGCGCGCCTTCTTCGACGCCGACGTGCGCTGGCTCACGCATTACGGCTTCCGGCCGCTCGACATGCCGACGCTGTTCGGGGGCCTTTCCACATGACTGCTCCCCACACCGGGGGCTGCCGCTGCGGTGCCGTGCGGTTCGAGGCCTCGGCCGAGCCGCACCACATCAGCTATTGCCATTGCGGCGATTGCCGGCGCGCCAGCGGCGCGCCGGTGTCGGCCTTTATCGGCTTCGCGGCCGACCAGATCGCGCTCGAAGGCAAGTCGCTGAAGAGCTACCGGAACGGCCCGGTGGCGCGCTCGTTCTGCGGCATTTGCGGCTCGCCGATCGCCTATAGCGACGAGCGGCTCGCCGGCCATATTTACTTCACGCTCGGCGCCATGGACATGCCTGCCTATTTCAGGCCGACGCTGCATGCGCATGTGCGCGAGCAGCTGCCCTTCCTGCATATGCCCGATTCACTGCCGCGGCACCTCAAGACGAGCGTGGCTAGACCTGACGCGCAAAGCCCTTCCTACGGAACACAGTCATGAAATTCACCCTCTCCTGGCTCAAGGACCATCTCGAGACCGACGCTTCGCTTGCCGAAATCGTCGAGCGGCTGACGGCGATCGGCCTCGAAGTCGAACATGTCGACGACAAGGCGGGCCTAAAACCCTTTGTCATAGCCAAGGTGCTGACTGCCGTGCAGCATCCCGACGCCGACCGGCTGCGGGTGCTTACGGTCGATACCGGCGACGGCAAGCCGCCGGTGCAGGTGGTGTGCGGGGCGCCCAATGCCCGCGCCGGCCTTGTCGGCGCTTTTGCTGCGCCCGGCACCTATATTCCCGGCATCGACGTCACGCTTTCGGTCGGCAAGATCCGCGGCGTCGAGAGCCATGGCATGATGTGCTCCGAACGCGAGCTGCAGCTTTCGGACGAGCATACCGGCATCATCGACCTGCCCGAAGACGCACCGGTCGGCACCAGCTTCGCCGCCTACGCCCATCTCGACGATCCGGTGATCGAGATCAACCTGACGCCGAACCGCCCCGATGCGACCAGCGTCTACGGCATCGCCCGCGATCTCGCGGCGAGCGGCCTCGGCCGGCTGACCGGGGGCGCGATCATGCCGCATGCCGGCGACGGCATGTGCCCGGTCAAGGTCAAGATCGAGGCACCGGAACTCTGCCCCGGCTTCGCGCTGACTCTGGTGAAGGGCGTGAAGAACGGCCCGTCGCCGAAATGGCTGCAGCAGCGGCTGATCGCCATCGGGCTTCGGCCGATCAGCGCGCTGGTCGACATCACCAACTACGTCACCTTCGACCGCGGCCGGCCGCTGCATGTGTTCGACGCGAAGAAGGTCGCCGGCAACCTTGTGGTGCGCCGCGCCAGGGACGGTGAAAAGGTGCTGGCGCTCGACGGACGCGAATACTCGCTGACGCCCGAGATGTGCGTGATCGCCGACGACAACGGCATCGAATCGATTGCCGGCATCATGGGCGGCGAGCATTCGGGCTGCGACGAGAACACCACCGACGTGCTGATCGAATCGGCGCTCTGGGACCCGATCACGACGGCCCGCACCGGTCGCACGCTCGGCATCATCAGCGATGCGCGCTACCGCTTCGAGCGCGGCGTCGACCCTGAGTTCATGGTGCCCGGCGTCGAGCTCGCGACCAAGCTGGTGCTGGAATTGTGCGGCGGTACGCCGACCGAAATCGAGGTGGCGGGCTATGCCGGCCACAAGCCGAAGATCATTTCCTTCCCGCTGTCGGAAGTGAAGCGGCTGACCGGCATCGAGGTGCCGAGAGAAGAAGCGCTCACTATACTGACCCGTCTCGGCTTCGAGCCGCGCAGCTCAGGTGACGCCGTCGAGGTGAAGGTCCCCTCCTGGCGTCCGGATGTCGACGGCAAGGCCGATCTCGTCGAGGAAGTGATGCGCATCCACGGCGTCGACAACTTAGCGCCGCAGCCGCTCACCTCGTATGACGCGGTCAACGGCAGGATCCTGACCATGCTGCAGGTGCGCACCCGGGCCGCCAAGCGCGCGCTCGCCGTGCGCGGCATGATGGAGGCGGTCACCTGGTCGTTCATTCCGGCGAAACACGCCGAGCTGTTCGGCGGCGGCCAGAACCGGCTGAAGCTCGCCAACCCGATCGCCGCCGACATGTCCGACATGCGGCCGTCGCTGCTGCCCGGGCTGATCAGCGCCGCCCAGCGCAATGCCGATCGGGGCATCGGCGACGTGGCGCTGTTCGAGGTCTCCGGCACCTATGAAGGCGACTTGGCCGATCAGCAGCGGCGCGTCACCGCCGGCGTGCGGCGGGGCACCGCCAAGCTCGAAGGCTCGAGCCGCAGCTGGGCCGGCAATGCCGGGCCGGTCGGGGTGTTCGACGCCAAGGCCGATGCGATCGCGGCGCTCGAAGCCTGCGGCGCGCCGGTCGACAGGCTGCAGATCGAGCCCGGCGGCCCGGCCTGGTACCATCCCGGACGCTCAGGCACGATCAAGCTCGGGCCGAAGACCGTGCTCGGCACCTTCGGCGAGTTCCATCCAAAGACGCTCGAAGTGCTCGACGCCTCCGGGCCGCTCTGCGGCTTCGAGGTCTTTGTCGATGCCGTGCCGGAGCCGAAGGCCAAGCCGACGCGCACCAAGCCGAAGCTGGAGCTTTCACCCTTCCAGGCGGTGAAGCGCGATTTTGCTTTCGTCGTCGACCGGGCGGTCGAGGCCGGCACGCTGGTGCGGGCAGCTTTGGCCGCCGACAAGAAGCTCGTCACCGGCGTTTCGGTGTTCGACGTCTTCGAGGGCGCTGCGCTCGGCGCCGCCAAGAAGTCGATCGCCATCGAAGTCTCGATCCAGCCGGTCGAAAAGACGCTGACCGACGAGGATTTCGAGGCGCTGGCCAAGCGCATCGTCGAGAACGTCAACAAGCAGACGGGCGGCGTGCTCAGAACATGAGGCATTGCGGGGCGATGGCGAATCGCCCTCCAAAGGGCGATGCACCATCTCCGCTATTCCGGCCTGCCTTTCGAGGAGCAACGCGCGGCGTTCCTCGAAATCGTGGCGGCGGACCCGCTGCTGGCCAAAACGCTGGCGCGAGTGCGTGAACTGGCGTTGCCGGACTGGCTGGTGGTCTCCGGCGCGCTCTACAACAGCGTCTGGAACCATCTCACCGGCAAGCCGCCGGGCTACGGCATCAAGGATGTCGATCTGTTCTATTTCGACGGCACCGATCTCTCCTACGAAGCCGAGGATGCGGTGATCCGTCGGGCGGCGCACCATTTCGAAGGACTGACGCTGCCGGTGGAGGTGCGCAACCAGGCACGCGTGCATCTGTGGTATCCGGCCAAGTTCGGGCAGGCATGCCCGCGCTACACGAGCGCGAGTGAATCGGTCGGCTATTTCGCATCGAAGACGCATGCGGTCGGGTTGCGGTTCGACGCAGACGAGGCGTTGGAGCTGGTGGCGCCGTTCGGGCTCGACGACATTTTTTCGTTCCGCATCACCCCGAACCGGGCGCTGGACAATCAGCGGACACATGAGGCGAAGGGGAAGAGGGCGCGAGAGAACTGGCCGGAGATCAGCGTGGTGCCTTGGTAGGCGCCAATCCCGGTGCACAAAGGGACAAATAGCCCTATGTCGGCGGGACAGCACCGGACATCTCCCCCGCAAGGGGGGAGATCAGCAGTTTTGGCGCTACGCCCTTCCTTCAACATTGGTAACTGGCGAAAGCAGGGATGACAGCCAATCTCCCCCTTGTGGGGAGATGTCCGGCAGGACAGAGGGGGGCGCTGTCCCGCCAGCGTCTCAAAGCAAGCTGAAATGTCTAACCATTCACCAGCGCCAGCAGCTCTTCGGTGTAGCGCTTGCCGACGACCTTCTCGGGCGACAGCGCGTCGCCGATGGCCGCGACCTCGGCGGCGCTCAGCTTGATCCCGGCGGCTGCCGAGTTCTGCTCCAAATGGCGGACTTTGCGCGCGCCGGGGATCGGCACGATGAAATCGCCCTGGTGCAGCACCCAGGCGAGCGCCAGTTGCGCCGATGTCACGCCCTTCTCCGCCGCCATCTTCTCCAGCACAGCGATGACGGCGTTGTTGGCTTCCATCGCCTCGGCCTGGAAGCGCGGCAGGGTGAGGCGCCAGTCGCCGGCGCCGAGCGCGTCGGGCTTGGCGATGGTGCCGGTGAGCAGGCCGCGGCCGAGCGGGCTGTAGGGCACGAAGCCGATGCCGAGCTCGCGGCAGACCGCAAAGACCTCGTCCTCGGGGTCGCGGCTCCACAGCGAATACTCGCTCTGCACGGCGGCGATCGGGTGCACGGCATGCGCCCGGCGCAGCGTCGCGCCGCTCACTTCCGACAGGCCGAGCGCCCGCACCTTACCCTCGCGCACCAGTTCGGCCATGGCGCCGACCGTGTCCTCGATCGGCACGTTCGGGTCAACGCGATGCTGGTAGTAGAGGTCGATGACGTCGGTATCGAGCCGCTTCAGCGAGGCCTCCGCCACCGCCTTGACGTGCTCAGGGCGGCTGTCGACGCCGATCATGCGGTCGATGCCCGAACCGTGCTCGGATATCTTGAAGCCGAATTTGGTGGCGATGGTGACCTTCTCGCGTACCGGCTTCAGCGCCTTGCCGAGCAGGATCTCGTTCTCGTAAGGGCCATAGACTTCGGCGGTATCGAAGAAGGTGACGCCGATCTCGACGGCGCGGCGCAGCGTGGCGATCGCCTCGGCCTCCGGCTGTCCGCCATAGACAAAGCTCATGCCCATGCAGCCGAGGCCGACGGGGAAGACTTCGAGTTCAGTTCCTAATTTGCGGGTTTGCATGGCGCATCTCCTTGTTGCGATGGAGATGAAATAGCGCCTAGGCATCCGTTCGATAATCATGTCTCTTTCGCACAGCTCGCTCTATAAGATAGATCAATGAACCGGACGAACCTTTCCCAGCTGGCCGTTCTCGCCGCGGTCGCGCAATGCGCCAGCTTCCGCGGCGCGGCCCGCGAGCTCGGCATCGCGCCGTCGGCGGTCAGCCATGCGGTGGCGAGCCTGGAGGCGCGGCTCGGCGTGCGGCTTCTGGCGCGCAGCACGCGCAGTGTCGCCCCGACCGAGGAAGGCGCGCGGCTGTTGGAGCGCCTGCGGCCGGCACTGTCCGAGATCGACCTGGCGCTGGAAACGGCGGTCGAGACGCGCGACCGGCCGGCTGGCAATCTCAGGCTTAGCGTGCCGCGCACCGCCGCGCATCTGGTGCTGACGCCGCGGCTCGCTGCCTTCACGGCCGCCTATCCCGAGATCATGCTGGAGATCGTGATCGAGGACCGCTTCACGGATGTGGTGGAGGGTGGGTTCGACGCCGGCGTCAGGCTGGGCGAAAGCCTGCAGCGCGACATGATCGCGGCGCGCATCGGGCCGAACATCCGCGGCGCGTTGGTCGGCGCGCCCTCCTACTTCGCGACCATGCCCAAACCGCGTCATCCGCGCGATCTCGCCGATCACCGCTGCATCCGCTTCCGCTTCTCCAGCGGCATCCTCTACCGCTGGGAGTTCGAGAAGGACGGCGAGGAAATCGAGATCGCCGCGCCAGGGCCGCTGATCCTCGACGAGGACCATCTGATCGCCCAGGCCGCGATCGACGGCGCCGGGCTCGCCTTCGTCTTCGAGGACTATGTGAAGGCGCCGCTCGCCGATGGCCGGCTGATCCGCGTGCTGGAGGACTGGTGCCCCGCCTTCGACGGCTTCTTCGTCTACTACCCAAGCCGCCGCCAGATGCGGCCGGCGTTGCGGGCCTTCGTCGATTTCTTCAAGGTGAGCGGGTAAAACTCCATCCTCCCCCTTGCGGGGAGGGCTGGAAGAAAGGTGATTTCAGCGACGTTTTTCGACCATGCAATCGTCCATCACCAACACCGCCACCCGCTATGGCTGGGCGATGATCATCCTTCACTGGCTGATCGGCCTCATCTTCATCGGCCAGTTCGTGCTCGGCTTCGTGATGATGCGGATCGACAGCCAGCGGACATCCTTCGAGCTGATCCAGCTGCATAAGTCCTTCGGCTTCCTGCTGCTTGGGCTGGTCATCCTGCGCATCGCCTGGCGTGTCGGCAATGCGGCGCCAGCACTCCCGCCTTCGGTCGGAACATTGGAGCGCAAGGCAGCGCCGCTGGCGCATTTGGCGCTTTACGCCTTCCAGGTTGCCCTGCCGCTCTCCGGCTGGGCGCTGGTCTCGGTCTCGACGCTGGAAATCCCGACGATGCCCTTCAACCAGTTCGTCATGCCCGACCTGCCGCTCGCCGAATCCGACGCCGCGGAAAGCTTCTGGTCGGCCGCGCATTGGTATCTTGCCTATGCCGGCATCGCGCTGGTCGCGTTGCATATCCTTGCTGCGATGCGCCACCATTTCCTGCTGCGCGACAGCGTGCTCACGCGCATAATCACGCCTTCGTCTGCCCGGGAATAGAGCGGGCCGCCCGTTCGTTGGTGGCGGGAAGACAGCAATGCGCTGGTTCAGGATAGGAAGATGTCGATGCATGCGCGCATCCTCGGATTGGCGGCCTTTGCCGCTTGCCTTGCCGCGCCGGTTTGCGCCGCGGTGGCGCTCAGTGACGCCGCCGGCAGCTACACGATCAGCCCGGCGGGCTCCTCGATCCGCTTCACCATCGGCAAGGCCGGCGGTGGCGGCTTCGGCGGCGCCTTCGGCCGCTTCAAGGGCACGATCCGCATCGACAATGCCGATGTCGGGCGCTCGAAGGTCAACCTCACCATCTTTCCGGAAAGCGTCGGCACCGGCCAGGGCCGCATCGATGCTTTCCTGCGTTCCGACGCCGTCTTCGACAGCGCCAACAATCCGGAGATCCAATTCCGCTCGACAAACGTGACCCGCACCGGCGAGACCACCGCCGTGGTCACCGGCCGGCTGACGGCGCGCGGCAAGACGTTTTCGGAAAAGTTCACGGCCGAGCTCGATGGGCTGAAGTCAGGAACCATCAAGTTCCATGTCACCGGCAAGGTGCTCAGATCGCGCTACGGCATGGATGTCGGCACGCCGATCTATTCCAACGTCGTCGACTTCGACATGACCCTGACGGGGAGAAGGGGTTAGCTCTGGTCGCGCATCCTCGGGTTCGTCATCCTAGGGCGGAGCAAGGAGCGAAGCGACGCGCGCAGACCCTAGGATCCATGGCGTGACGCTAAGGCGTTGCAACGGTTACAGATCTCTGCATCCCTGCACTTTACGTCATAGGTCACGGAATGGATCCTCGGGTCAAGCCCGAGAATGACGAAGGCGCTTTGTGGCCCGCGTCTGCGATTGGCTTTTCTCCGGAATTGGGGCACACCTCCATCGACATAACCGACATGGAGAAGCATGATGTTCCGATGGGGTGTTCTGTCGACGGCCAAGATCGGCCGCGAGCAGCTTTTGCCGGCGATCGTAGATTCGGAGAATGGCGTGCTGTCGGCGATCGCCAGCCGCGACCTGTCGAAGGCCAAGGCACTGGGCGAGCGTTTCGGCGCGCCGCATGCCTTCGGCTCCTATGAGGAACTGCTCGCTTCCAAGGAGGTCGATGGCGTCTATATCCCGCTGCCGACCTCGCAGCATGTCGAATGGACGGCAAAGGCAATCGAGGCCGGAAAACATGTGCTGGTCGAGAAGCCTCTTGCGCTCGACGCCAAGGACATCCCGCAGCTGATCAAGCTGCGCGACGAGAAGAAGGTGCTGGTCTGCGAGGCCTTCATGGTCGTCTACCACCCGCAGTGGATCAAGGTGCGCGACCTGATCGCCAGCGGCGCGATCGGCCGGCTGCGCCACGTGCAGGGCGCGTTTTCCTATTACAATGTCGATCCCACCAACATGCGCAACCAGCTGGATCTTGGCGGCGGCGCGCTGCCCGACATCGGCGTCTATCCGACCGTGTCGACGCGCTTCTCGACCGGCAAGGAACCGGTCCGCGTGCAAGCCACCATCGAGCGCGACAAGACCTTCGGCACCGACATCTATTCCTCGATCCGCGCCGATTTCGGCGACTTCGAACTGTCCTTCTACCTGTCGACGCAGATGGCGGCGCGGCAGGTGATGGTGTTCCACGGCGAGAAGGGTTTCATCGAGGTCTTTGGCCCGTTCAATGCCGGGCTCTACGACCACCACCGCATCGAATTGCACAATCAGAACCACACGGAAGCGCAGGTGTTCCGCTTCCCGGGCACCCAGCAGTACCGGCTGGAATGCGAGGCCTTCGTACGCGCGGCCCAGGGCGGCAAGGACCGTGTCTTCACGCTGGAGGAATCGGTCCTCAACCAGAAGGTCATCGACGCCATCTTCCGCGCCGGCGACAAGGACGGCTGGGAGCCCGTCTGACAGGCCGTCGGAAGGCGCTGGGGGGAACGAAGATGGCTGACGACGCGGATGTCATCATTGTCGGCGCGGGGCTGGCAGGCCTCGTCGCCGCGGCAGAACTTGCCGATGCCGGCAAGAAAATCATCATCGTCGACCAGGAGCCCGAGCAATCGCTGGGCGGCCAGGCCTTCTGGTCGTTCGGCGGGCTTTTCCTGGTCGACTCGCCCGAGCAGCGGCGCATGCGCATCCGCGATTCCCACGACCTCGCGCTCGCAGACTGGATGGGCACCGCCGCCTTCGACCGCCCTGAGGATTTTTGGCCGCGCAAATGGGCTGAAGCCTATCTCGGCTTCGCCGCCGGCGAGAAGCGCTCCTGGCTGATCGAGCGCGGGTTGAAATTCTTCCCCGTCGTCGGCTGGGCCGAGCGCGGCGGCGGCTATGCCTGCGGCCACGGCAATTCGGTGCCGCGCTTCCACATCACCTGGGGCACCGGGCCCGGCGTGCTGGAGCCCTTCGTGCTGCGCGTGCGCGAGGCGCAGAAGCGTGGGCTCGTCGAGTTCAAGTTCCGCTACCGGGTCAATGAGATCACGCGGACCGGGAAGACGGTGACCGGGGTGCGCGGCGACGTGCTGGAGCCAAGCACGGTCGAGCGTGGACGCAAGAGCTCGCGCAACGTGGCCGGGGATTTCGAGCTCCACGCCCAGGTCATGATCGTCGCTTCCGGCGGCATCGGCGGCAACCACGAGCTGGTGCGTAACAACTGGCCGCAGCGTCTCGGCGCGACGCCGAAGCGCATGATCACCGGCGTGCCGGACCATGTCGACGGCCGCATGCTGGCAATCGCCGAAGCAGCGGGCGGGAGGGTCATCAACCACGACCGCATGTGGCACTATGTCGAGGGCATCAAGAATTGGGCGCCGGTCTGGACCGATCACGCCATACGTATTCTGCCGGGCCCCTCTTCGCTATGGCTCGACGCGCGCGGCAGACGGCTGCCGGTGCCGCTTTTCCCAGGGTTCGACACACTTGCCACGCTCAGCCATATCATGAGCACCGGCTTCGATTATTCCTGGTTCATCCTGACGAAGAAGATCATCCAGAAGGAGTTTGCGCTGTCGGGCTCGGAGCAGAATCCGGACCTCACGGGCAAGAGCTGGCGGCAGGTGCTCGGCCGCGCCACGTCGGGCATCCCCGGGCCGGTGAAAGCCTTCATGGAAAAGGGCGAGGATTTCATCGTCGAGGCCAACCTTTCGAAGCTGGTGGCGCGCATGAACGGGCTGGCCGGCGAGCCGCTGCTCGATGTGGCGCAGGTCGAACGCGAGATCCGCGCCCGCGACATGCAGCTCGACAACCCGTTCTCCAAGGATGCGCAGGTCACCGCGCTGCGCGGCGCGCGCGCCTATCTCGGCGACAGGCTGATCCGCACCGCAAGGCCGCACAAGATGCTCGATCCGGCGAACGGTCCGTTGATTGCGGTCCGCCTCAACATCCTCACCCGCAAGACGCTGGGCGGCCTGCAGACCGATCTCGACAGCCGCGTGCTCGACGCGGAGGGCGAGCCGGTGCCTGGTCTCTATGCGGTGGGCGAGGTCGCCGGCTTCGGCGGCGGCGGCGTGCACGGCTATGCGGCTCTCGAAGGCACCTTCCTCGGCGGCTGCATCTTTTCCGGACGCAGCGCCGGAAGGGCGGCGACGAAGGCGGTCGGCTGAGCGATCGAACGGTGTTGCCAAAAGCTCGTGAGCTCGGCCCACCTTGTATGCTGCGGCCTCATTCGGGGGTTTGATGTTGCTTGAAGTCGATGCCGGAAAGGGCGTTGACGATGCACGGAGACCTCATACCAAGCGGCCTCCGGCAAGTTTGGCCCCTTCCCCAAGCAAGATGGCCCTTACAACGGGTACCCACGCGCTTTAACGGATGCTAATATTCTCCGTTACTCGGGAAGGTCGCAATGTACAAGGTTTGTTTGTTGTGCGCGTGCCTTCTTTTGCTGGCCGGCTTGTCGACACCGGCCTCCTCTGAGACCCAGATCGGTCAACGCAGCCATAGATATGCGCTCGTAATCGGTAACTCGGCCTACCGTTTTGCGTCATCGCTTCCCAACGGGGTAAATGATGCGAATGCCATCTCCCGAGTTTTGCAAGAGACGGGCTTCGACGTCACCCTTGGATTGGATACCGACGCATCAACGTTCAGGGAACTCATCGGAAAATTCAGGCGAAACTTGCGGCCGGGTGACGTCTCGCTTTTTTACTTCGCCGGACACGGGCTCCAAGCGAACGGGGAGAACTACCTATTGCCGGTTGACGCCGCCCTTCAACGTCCGGCCGACTTGGCTCTGGAGGCTGAGCGCCTGCAAGACATCATCGCCGCCATGACGGCCGAGGAAAATATCGCAATCGTCCTTCTCGATGCCTGTCGGGACAATCCTTTCGTTAAGCAATTGAGTGGACCGGGTCAAAGTCGCGGCCTTGCCATAGGAAAGGGGCTGGGAGCCTTGGATGCTGGCAGGGGAGTCTTTATCGGCTTTGCAACACAACCCGGCAACGTGGCTCTCGATGGAGCCGTCAATCATAGTCCGTTTGCAGACTCTCTTGTGAAGCGGATAAAGACTCCTTCGATCGACATTGAAATTCTCATGCGTCGCGTCCGGTTGGACGTCATGAACGCGACTTCTGGGAAGCAGGTTCCCTGGAGCAACTCGTCCCTGGTGGAGCCGGGATTCTCATTCAACCCGGATGCCGCGTCTAGTCCGTCTTCGGCAGACGCCTATCAGCCAGACATCAACGCGGCGGCAGAGCTCGAATTCTGGAAATCAATCAAGGATACATCCGATGTCTCGATGTATCGTGCTTATCTAGCGGCATTTCCGAATGGTGCATTCGTCGAAATTGCAAGGAGCCGAATTGCCAAGTTCCAAGCACCTACGCTGCCACGCAAAAAGATCCTGCCAAAGAAAGTCAGTCGCAAGCCGCAAGTGTCGTTGCCTGTCGATGAACCTTCCAATCGTTCGACAAAAACGAGCGCACCAGCTAAACCAGAATCCGTGGGGCGATGCAGGGATGGCAACAAGGAGAGGTGTCGCCAGAGATGCCGTGAAGGCGCAAGGCGTGCCTGTCGCAAGCTGCAACAGCTAGGGGGTTAGTAACGCCGATGACTGCCTTGCGCGCGGTGGGACTTAGGCCGCGCCGCCGACTGCGGCTGGAGACGAGCAAGGGTGCATGAAAAAAAGCAGAACTCAAGAACGCTCCGGGCACCACTGCCGACCCGATCGGGATCGTGGATTAATACGCCACGTGAACGTCGCCGCGTGAGCGTAGGCAGCCAGCGACTGCTTCGGCCGGCGAGGCAAATGCGCGGGAGTTCAGTTTGATTAATTGGCGCGCCCGAAGAGATTCGAACTCCTGACCCCCAGATTCGTAGTCTGGTGCTCTATCCAGCTGAGCTACGGGCGCGCATCAGGCCGTGTGAGACACAAGCCCCGCGATCCGGTCGAGACGCCGGCCGCGATGTGGAGTGTTCCCTAACGACTGAATTTCGGAAAAGCAAGCCGGCCCGGCAAAAGTTTTGTCGCAGGCGTTTACAGGATCACATTCCGACCGGGGTCTTTGCTTCGCGGAACTCCGAAGCGGGAACGTCTTCCCTGGCCTGCCACGGTCAAGCCGGGCGGCGCAGGCCGTTGCGGGCCTGATCGAGCCGCACCGGCTGGTCGGGGATGGTGACGGCGAAGACCGTGCGGCCGCCGATCGATTCGACCAGCTCCACCGTGCCGCCATGGGCGCGGATCAGCTCATGGGCGATCGCCAGGCCAAGGCCGGTGCCGCCGCTGCGCGCCGAGCCGCGGAAGGCGGCGAACAGGTTTTCGCGCGCCTTGGGCGGGAGGCCGGGGCCGGTGTCGCTGACGGTGATGCGGCTGACGCTGCCCAAGCGCTCGGCCGAGACGGCGAGCCGGCGCACCACCGCGCTCTCCGTGTCCGCCGCCATTGCCTGCACCGAGTTGCGGCACAGATTGGTGAGCACGCGGAAGAGCTGGTCGGAATCGGCGTCGACTTCGAAGGTGAGCTCGACGGCATTGATGAATTCGATGCCCTCCTCGATGTCGAGCAGGCCGTGCACGTCGTCGACCAGCTGGCGCAGCCGCAAGCGGCGGCGCGACGGCGCCGGCTCCTGTGTGCGGCCATAGGCAAGCACGCCCTCCGAATAGGCGACGGCGCGGTCGAGCGCGCGCAGGAGCTTCGGCGCGAAGGACTGCACGGTCGGATCCTTCACCTGGCGCAACCGGTCCGACATGAGCTGCGCGGAAGCCAGGATGTTGCGCATGTCGTGGTTGATCTTGGACACGGCAAGCCCGAGATTGGCGAGGTGCTTCTGCTCGGCGAGCATTTTTTGCAGCCGATCCTGCATCTGCGACAACTCGCGCTCGGCGACGCCGATCTCGTCGGCACGCTCCGTCGGGCAAATTATGCGGCCGGGATCGTCCGGCGCCTCGGAGAAGGACAGGATCGAGCGCGTCATGGTGCGGATCGGGCCGATCATGATCAGATCGATCGCCGCATAGACGAGCATGGCGGTGAACAGCGAGATCAGCAGCGAGACGACGGCGACGTTGCGCGAATATCTGAGCATGGCGTTGCGCAGACTGTAGTCCGGCATGATCAGCTCGAATTCCTTGTCGCTGTCGCCGACTGGGCCGAAGACGCGCAGCATCCGGTTTCCGCCGGCGAACAACGTTTCCAGCGCGCCTGTCATGCCGTTGACCAGGCCGACATTGGCAATGTCGATATGCTCGTCGACCTTCGGCGGCATGTCGGCCACGACCAGCAGCCGCGAGACGCCGCCGTCGCGCACCGCGATCGCCTTGGCGCCGATCGCCATCAGCACGTCGTTCTGGGCGGTGTGCGACAGGGAGTTGGGCTCGCCCTGCAGCAACACGATCGACACGGCGGCGGAGGTGCTCAGCCGCTCCTTCAGCCAGTTCACCCGGTAGCTGGCGATCCAGGGCAGGAAGATCAGGATTTCGGCGAGCAGCACGAAGACGATGGTGAGAAGCAGAAGCTTGGTCGACAGACCGCGCGACAGCGGCACCCGGCGCGGCGAGCTTGCCGCCGCGGGGCGTGGCTTTTCATCCGTTGACAGGACTTCACTTGTCATGACGCGGTTTTTTCACGAAGGCTTGATCGAGCAAGATTATGCGATTTGCGGCTTTTTTGCCAATTTCGCCGCCGGCCAGTGAAAAAATGCCGTTGGGCGGGCTGGATTGACTTCCAAAATCCTTCTTCCTATAAGCCCGCTCACGCTCGGGCCTTCCGTCCCGGCGCGGTTTCGATCGCGCCTATAACCGGCCCGGCAAAGCTCCTGTTACAGAGTGACAGAATCAAGAAGGGCCGCACGCCGCGGTATTAAAACAAATGAAGCGTACCTACCAACCGTCCAAACTCGTCCGCAAGCGCCGGCACGGTTTCCGTGCCCGCATGGCCACCAAGGGTGGCCGCGGCGTCGTCGCAGCCCGCCGCAACCGCGGCCGCAAGCGGCTCAGCGCCTGAACGAAAGACGAGATCGTTGCCCGCAACCGGCAAGCCAAAGGGGAAAACTCCCGGGCGGCTTCTGAAACGCGCGGATTTCATGGCTGTGCGCGGCGGCGAGAAGCGCCGCGGGCGGCTTTTTCTCGTCGAGGTTCTCGACCGGGGCGACGATTGTGCGCCACGCGTCGGCTACACCGTGACCAAGAAGGTCGGCAACGCCGTGGTGCGCAACCGCGTCCGGCGGCGGCTGAGAGAAGCCGTGCGAACGCATGCCGCCGATGACATGGCGCCCGGCAGTGACTATGTCATCGTCGGGCGCGAAGACGTGCTTGCCATTCCGTTCGGCCAGTTGAAGGCCGAGCTTTCCCGCCGGCTGCGCGGAACACGATAGGCCAAGGGCTTTCGATGGAAAACAACCGCAATTTCTTCATCACCATCGCGCTGTCGGTGCTGATCCTGACGCTCTGGCAGGTGTTCTACATGAACCCCAAGATGGAGCAGCAACGCGAGCAGGCCCGCATCGAGCAGCAGCGCGTCGAGGCGCAGAAGAAGGAAGCGCAGGGGACCAATCCGGGCGCGGCCGGGACGCCGGCGCCGGCTCCGGGCGCCATCCCGACCGCACCTGGCGGCGAGACAGTCACTGTAGAGAGCCGTGACCAGGCTGTTGCCGCGACCAAGCGCATCAAGATCGACACGCCGAGCCTCGAGGGCTCGATCAATCTCACCGGCGCTCGCCTGGACGACCTCAAGCTCAAGCACTACACCGAGACGGTCGACAAGAATTCGCCCGAGATCCAACTCCTCAATCCGCAGGCGCTACCGACCGGCTATTTCGCCGAGATCGGGTTCGTCGGCACCGACAAGACCGGCGCGGTGCCGAGTTCCGACACGGTGTGGAGCGTTGAGGGCAATCCGACGCTGACCCCGTCGACGCCGGTGACGCTGACCTACACCAACGACAAGGGCCTGACCTTCAAGCGCACCATCTCGGTCGACAACGATTATATGTTCACCGTTTCGGACACCGTGCAGAATTCGGGAAGCGCTGCCGTCAGCCTGTTCAACTACGGTCGCGTCACGCGCTACGACAAGCCGGCGGTCGCCAGCACTTATGTGCTGCATGAAGGCCTGATCGGGGTTACTGGCACCGAGGGGCTGACGGAATACAAATACGCCGCCATCGAGAAGGACAAGGAAGTCAAGCCAGGCAAGTCGACCGACGGCTGGCTCGGCATCACCGACAAGTACTGGGCCGTCACCATGGTGCCGACCGAAAAGCAGCCCTTCCAGCCGCGCTACGGCTATTTCGAGGACGGGCGCCATCGCTACCAATCCGACTTCCTCACTGATCCGATCAACATCGAGGCCGGCCAGTCCGCAACCATCGAAACCGAAGTGTTCGCCGGCGCCAAGGAAGTCGCCAAGATCAACGCCTATGAGGCTGACCGCCATATTCGCCAGTTCAATCTGCTGATCGACTGGGGCTGGTTCTATTTCATCACCAAGCCGATGTTCTGGCTGATCGACACGCTGTACAAATTCTTCGGCAATTTCGGCCTAGCGATCCTGGCCACGACCGTCATCGTCAAGGCCATCTTCTTCCCGCTGGCCAACAAGTCCTACGCGTCGATGGCGAACATGAAGAAGGTGCAGCCGAAGATGCTGGAAATCCGCGAGAAATACGCGGACGACAAGATGAAGCAGCAGCAGGCGATGATGGAGCTCTACAAGACGGAAAAGATCAATCCGTTGGCCGGCTGCTGGCCGGTGGCGCTGCAGATCCCGGTCTTCTTCTCGCTCTACAAGGTGCTCTACATCACCATCGAGATGCGGCACGCGCCGTTCTTCGGCTGGATCCACGACCTCGCGGCGCCCGATCCGACCTCGGTGTTCAACCTGTTCGGCCTGCTGCCCTTCGCGCCGCCGGCCTTCCTCCCGCATATGGGCGCCTGGGCGGTCGTGATGGGCATCACCATGTTCCTGCAGATGCGCATGAACCCGACGCCGCCGGACCCGACGCAGGCCGCGGTGTTCACCTGGATGCCGGTCCTCTTCACCTTCATGATGGGTTCCTTCCCGGCCGGCCTCGTCATCTACTGGGCCTGGAACAACCTGCTCTCGATCCTGCAGCAGGGCGTGATCATGAAGCGCCAGGGCGCCAAGATCGAGTTGTGGGACAATCTGGCGGCGATGTTCCGCAAGAAACCATCGCCGGCGGAATAGATGGCACCCCGGCCCTAACACCAAAAACCCCGGCATGACCGGGGTTTTTTCGTTGGCGGCTTGCCCTATGGCGCTCCGGACAGAACTTCGCGCAGCCGTCTTTCGGAATTTGGCCTGCCCCCGCGAAACTGCGGCATGGCCTGCCTCGTAGCTTCCCCGGTCCTCCCCAAAAGCCGCGACGGCTTCCGGCGCAGCGACGCCGGTGTTGGGAAGGCCGTCCGGCAGGCCGGGGTCCCGCGGGGGGACCCCGGTTTTTCCTCCTAAAGCGCGACGCGCTTTAGGGACTTTGTTTTAATGCAGTGTCGTTTTCCCAAAACCGCTCCACGCTTTTGGGCGACATGCACCAGCTCACTCCATGACGGCGCTGTGGTCGACCTTGGCCGGTGTGCCAGGCTTGCGCAGCAGAAGCACAAGCGGGATGGCGGCGAGCGAGAGCAACATCATCAGCTCGAAGTCGTCGACATAGCTGATGATCGTTGCCTGCAGCGTGACCAGCCCGTCGAGCGCGGCGCGGCCGGCGGCGGTGTAAGGGCTCAGCGCCTGCGCGATCGCCGGATCGCCGAACGCCGGATTATAGGGCGTCACATAGTCGGCGATGTTGGCATGGTTGATCTGCTGGTTCTGCGTCAGAAGCGCGGTGACGACCGAGATGCCGACGCTGGAGCCGATGTTGCGCGACAGATTGTAGAGGCCCGTCCCTTCAGCGCGCCGTTCCGGCGCCAGCGTGGCGAAGGTGATGGTGGTGAGCGGCACGAACAGGAAGCCTAAGCCGGCGCCCTGGATGAAGCCGGTGCGGATGATCGTCCATTGCGAAACGTCCGGGGTCCAGCCGGTCATGTCGTACATCGCCCAGGCGGTGACCGCGAGCCCCGTGAACAGCAGCCAGCGCGTGTCGACCTTGCCGACCAGCCGGCCGACAAGGAACATGCAGGCCATGGTGCCTAGGCCGCGCGGCCCCATGACGATGCCGGCGGTCACCACGGGATAGCCCATCAGCGTTTGCAGGTAGGGCGTCATCAGCGCCAGCGAGGCGAGATAGGTGATGCCTATGATGAAGATGAACACCATGCCGACCGCGAAATTCCGATCGAGGAACAGCCGCGGGTTCACGAAGGTATCGCGGGCGGTGAAGGTGTGGACGATGAAGATATAGAAGGCCGACGCGCAGACCAGCGCCTCGACGATGATCTCGGACGAGGAGAACCAGTTGAGCTGCTCGCCGCGGTCGAGGAACATCTGCAGCGAAGCGATGGCGAGGCTGAGCATGCCGAAACCCAACCAGTCGAGCCGGGCCTTGAGGTCGAGCTTGGTCTCCTGCACGAACACCGAGACGCCGGCGAAAGCCAGTACGCCGATCGGCACGTTGATATAGAAGACCCAGCGCCAGGAAACATTCTCGGTCAACCAGCCGCCGATGACAGGCCCAAGCACCGGGCCGACCATCACCGAGACGCCGAACAGCGCCATGGCCGAACCGCGCTCCTCGACGCTGTAGATGTCCAGCAGGATACTCTGGGACAGCGGTACAAGGGCGGCGCCGAACAGGCCTTGAAGCAGCCGAAAGCCGACGATCTGCGGCAGCGACTGGGCAAAGCCGCACAGCACCGAGGCGACGACGAAGCCGGTGATGGCGACCAGCAGGATGCGCTTGCGGCCGAAGCGGTTGGCAAGATAGCCCGAAGGCGGCGTCATCACCGCCGCGGCGACGATATAGGAAGTGAGCACCCAGTTGATCTGGTCGGCGCTCGCCGACACGCTGCCCTGGATATAGGGCAGCGCCACATTGGCAATGGTGGTGTCCAGCGCCTGCATGATGACCGCCAGGATGACGCAGGCGGTGATGGCTCCGCGATTGGCGACCGCAGGCGTGCCCGTGGCGACGGTGCTCATGACTTTTGCTCAAACCGCTTGAAGAGGTCGGTCACGAAATCGGGCAGGCCGCGGGCATGGCCGGTGTCTATGCTGACAACCGCGCTCATGCCCCCGCGCAGCGGCGGCTTGCCTTGCGGGTCGTCGATCGTCACCCGCATCGGAATGCGCTGCACGACCTTGACCCAGTTGCCGCTGGTGTTCTGCGCCGGAAGCAGCGAGAAGCTCGAGGACGAGGCCGGGCTGATGCTGCCGACCTCGCCATGCCAGACCTCGCCCGGATAGCCATCGATGCTGATCGTCGCCTTTTGCCCCGGCCGGACATAAGTGAGCTCGGTTTCCTTCGGCTCGGCGGCGATCCAGATGTCGGTCGATGAGACCAGGCTGAAGGCCGGCTGCGAGGCGGGAAGGTACTTGCCGACCTGCAGCGCATCGACATTGGTAACGACGCCGTCGAACGGCGCCTCGACGACGGAATCGCCGAGATTGCGCTGGGCATCATCCAGCGCCGATTGGGCCTGCAGGTAGAAGGGGTTCTTCTCGACCGGCTGGTCGGCGTCGCCGCCGAGCTGGGCGAGCGTTGCCTGCGCCTGCGCCTTGGCGACGATGACTTTCTGCCGGGCGGCGATGAGATCGTGCTGGGCGCTGTCGAAAGTCGCCTTCGAGGCGGTTGAGGTCTTGAGCAGATCCTGCTGACGCTGGAAGGCCGACTCGTAATAGGGGATGTCGGCCTCGGCTTGGGCGATCTGCGCCAGCGACTGCTGGTAGCTCGCCTGCAAGGTCAGCACCTGGTTGCGCACCGTGCCGAGTTGCGCCTGAGCGCCGGCCAGCGCGGTCTCGAACGAGGCCGGCCGCAAGCGGAAGAGCACCTGGCCCTTCTTAACCGCCTCGTTGTCATGCACGTCGATCTCCTGCACGGTGCCGGAAACATCGGTGGAGACGCCGAGCGACTGCGCCTGGATATAGGCATTGTCGGTGGTCATGACCTGACCGCCGACGACGTAGTAATAGCCGCCGACCGCCAGCGCCACCGGAAGCAGCGCAAACAGGACAGACCGGGTTAAGCTGCGCCGCGGCTTGGCCCGGGCCGGCGAAGCTGTCGTGACGGCGGCCGGCTTCGGCTGGGCCGAGGGTGCTTCGAGCGCAGCAGGTTCCGGCGCGACAGGCGCTTCCAGCTCATCGTTTTCGATCGCCGGATTGGCGGCACGCCTTTGCTCGCGCTGGCTGTCCAGGCGAATGATCTGGTCGCTGCTTCTGTCGCCGGCATTGTCGCCGTCGGCGGGCTTGCGTGGTGAGGCTGGTTCAGACATGGACTTTCTCCCGGTCGACAGCCGGCTGGGCGCAGGCCTCGAGCAGATTGGATTTGATCAGACAAAGTGTTTGCAGCTGCTGCCGCGCGTCCGCGGAAAGGTGAATGCCTTCCTGTCGAGACAGATAAGCCCGCACCTGCCAATGCCCGCGGGTCAGGCCCGAGCGGCGCGAGCGCTGCTCGAAGCGCTTTCCGGGCAGGCGCGCGACGTCGTGCAGCACGAAGCTGCTGGTGAGCGAGGAAGGCATGGGAGAAACTTCGCAGTCGGCAGACAGGCTTTCGTGAGCATGCTTATTATCATCATGCACATAATCCTGCTGGACGCGGTGTGCAAGACCGGCTAAGCCGCCTGGAGCAAAACGTCGCGCCGACGTGGCGCAACTGAAGGCCGGCAGAGGCACGCACGAAAAATGAAGACGAACCGGCTCAGGATCGCGACCGTGACTGCCCTGCTGACATGCGCGTTTCCGGCCGCCGCCAAGGAAGCGGTGAGCTGCGGCGGCGCGGCAATGCTCGGCGGCGCGCAGCTCAACTGCAGCCACGTGCAACCCAAGGCTCCGCCGCAGTTCTGCACCTATAGCTGGGCCCTGCACACCTCGGCCGGCGACCAGAAAGTCGTCGACGGCAGTTTCACGCTGCCGCCCGGCGCCTCCAACGCCCAGGTCTATCAGGGCAGCGGTTTCGACAGCGCGCTTTCCAACCCGATCGTGATCTGTCGCGGCATCCGCTGAGCGCGGGTTGGTGCTGCAGCCGGATCACGGTAGTTTGATCGGGAGACAGCGTCGCCAGGGCGCCGCCTCGTGCCTGCCAACTACGGACTGACCGCGATGACCGGACCCAACCCCAACATCAAGCATCCCATTGCGATGCATCCGCGCGTCGGCTTCCTGAAGCCGCTGGTCAATGCGCCGAACATCGAGATCGGCGACTTCACCTATTACGACGACCCCGACGGCCCGGACAAATTCGCCGAGAGGTGCGTGCTGCACCACTATCCCTTCATCGGCGACAGGCTGATCATCGGCAAGTTCTGCGCCATCGCCGAGGGTGCCCGCTTCATCATGAACGGCGCCAATCACGCGATGTCCGGCTTCTCCACCTATCCGTTCAACATTTTTGGCCATGGCTGGGAGGAAGGTTTTGACCCCGAGACCTGGTCGAAAGAGATCCGCGGCGACACGGTCGTCGGCAATGACGTGTGGATCGGCATGGATGCGGTGATCATGCCGGGCATCGAGATCGGCCATGGCGCGATCGTCGCCGCGAAATCGGTTGTCACGCACGACGTGCCGCCCTATGCGATCGTCGCCGGCAATGCGGCCAAGGTGGTGAAGATGCGCTTCGATGAGTTCACGGTGCGACGGCTTTTGAAAGCGGCCTGGTGGAACTGGCCGGTCGACAAGGTCAGCCGCAACCTCAACGCCATTCGAGGCGCCGACATTTCCAAGCTGGAGGCCGCCGTTTGAACGCGCCGGACAAAACCACGAGCGAAACTGCCATAAGTCCGGAGCTGTTCACCCGCGCGTGGATCTTCATCCGCGGCGTGCCGTCGATGAAATTCCTGCCGCCGGAAGGGCCGCCGGAGATCGCGTTTGCCGGCCGCTCCAACGTCGGCAAGTCGTCGCTGATCAACGCGCTGGTCGGCCAGAAGGGGCTGGCGCGCACCTCCAACACGCCCGGACGGACGCAGGAGCTGAACTATTTCGTGCCGGACGGCTTCTCCGGCGAAGGCGCCGACCTGCCGCCGATGGCGCTGGTCGACATGCCGGGCTACGGCTACGCCAGCGCGCCGAAGGACAAGGTCGACGCCTGGACGAAGCTGATCTTCGAATATCTGCAGGGCCGCGTCACGCTGAAGCGCGTCTATGTGCTGATCGACTCCCGGCACGGCATCAAGGCCAAGGACGAGGAGGTGCTGTCGCTGCTCGACAAGGCGGCGGTGTCCTACCAGATCGTGCTGACCAAGACCGACAAGATCAAGGCGGCCGGCGTGCCGAAGCTGATCGAGGAGACGCTGGCCAAGATCAAGAAACGGCCGGCGGCGTTCCCGGCGGTGCTCGCGACTTCGTCGGAAAAGGCCTCAGGGCTCGACGATCTGCGCGCGGCGATCGCCTTGGTGGCGAACGGCGGCTGAAGCATTTTCGCCTTGGAGCAAGGCAGCCGCGCATGGTGCTGCCCCTCACCCAGCCTCCGCTTCGCCCCGGCTGACCTTTCCCCGAGGGGAGAGGAGATTGCCGGCGCTGGCGCTAGTCTTTTCTCCCTCAACGGGAGAAGTGTAGCCGCGAAGCGGCCCGGATGAGTGGGCTGGCGCCGTCTGTGCGTATTGCCCCTGCCCAGATCGAACAAGGAAGGGCAGGACCAGCCGTGATCGGCCGAGCTGACTGCGCCTCCCGACGCCCCGCTCAATCCGTCTCGTCGCGCTCCAGCGCATGGTCGCGCCGGCCGGCAAGGATCTCGCGCTTACCGACATGGTTGGGCGCGCCGACCAGGCCTTCCTTCTCCATGCGTTCGACCAGCGAGGCGGCGCGGTTATAGCCGATGCCGAGGCGGCGCTGGATGTAGGAGGTCGAGCATTTCTTGTCGCGCTTGACCACTTTGACCGCCTCCTCATAGAGGGCGTCGCCATCCTCGGCGTCGATCGAGCCCTTGTCGAAGACTGGACCCGTGTCGGCCGGATCTTCTTCCTCTTCCTCGCCGGCGGTGACCGTATCGAGATATTCCGGGCGGCCTTGCGCCTTCAAATGCGCTACGACGTGCTCGACCTCGCGATCGGAGACGAAGGGACCGTGCACGCGCACGATGCGCCCGCCGCCGGCCATGTGCAGCATGTCGCCCTGGCCGAGCAGTTGCTCGGCGCCCTGCTCGCCAAGGATGGTGCGGCTGTCGATCTTGGACGTCACCTGGAAGGAGATACGGGTGGGGAAATTGGCCTTGATGGTGCCGGTGATGACGTCGACCGACGGGCGCTGTGTGGCCATGATCAAATGGATGCCGGCGGCGCGCGCCATCTGCGCCAGCCGCTGGATGGCGCCTTCGATCTCCTTGCCGGCCACCATCATCAGGTCGGCCATCTCGTCGACGATGATGACGATGTAGGGCATCGGCGCGAGGTCGATCTCCTGCTCCTCGAACAGCGGCTCGCCCGTGCCCTTCTCGAAGCCGACCTGCACCTGCATGACCACGACCTCCCCCTTGTCGCGGGCGGCCGCGGCGCGCTGGTTGTAGCCGTCGATGTTGCGCACGCCGAGGCGCGCCATCTTGCGGTAACGCTCCTCCATCTCGCGCACCGCCCATTTGAGCGCGGTGACCGCTTTCTTGGAATCGGTGACGACCGGCGTGAGCAGATGCGGGATGCCGTCATAGACGGACAATTCGAGCATCTTGGGATCGACCATGATGAGGCGGCACTCCGCCGGCTTCATCCGGTAGAGCAGCGACAGGATCATGGTGTTGATGGCGACCGACTTGCCCGAGCCGGTGGTGCCGGCGACCAGCAGATGCGGCATCTTGGCGAGGTCGGCGATGACCGGCTCGCCGCCGATGGTCTTGCCCAGCCCCAGCGCCAACTTGCACGACGTGTTGCGGAAGCCGGTCGACTCGATCAGCTCGCGGAAATAGACCGTCTCGCGCGTTTCGTTGGGCAGCTCGATGCCGATGACGTTGCGGCCCGGCACCACGGCGACGCGCGCCGAGATGGCCGACATGGAGCGGGCGATGTCGTCGGCCAGGCCGATGACGCGGCTGGACTTCACGCCCGGCGCCGGCTCGAACTCGTAGAGCGTGACGACCGGACCCGGCCGGACATGGATGATTTCGCCCTTGACGCCGAAATCCTCCAGCACGCTTTCGAGCAGGTCCGCGTTCTGTTCCATCCGCTCCTGCGACATGTAGAAGCCCTGGCCTTCCGGCGGCATCTGCAGCAATTCCTCGGACGGAAGCTCGTAGCCGGCCGAAGCGGGCTGCGGCGCGACCTTGCCGGCGACGGGCAGGGGCGGCGCGGGTCTGGCGGCCTTGGCGCTCTTTGCGATGGGACGCGGCGCGACGGACTCAGGCGCGGGCGCGCGCGATTCGATTTCCCCAGGAGCGGACCGGAGAGCGGGCAGATCGACCGGCGCCGTCAGCGGGGCCAGACTTGCGGCCGGCCCGTGCGAGCGCCATTCGATGACGCGGTAGAACGAGGTCGCCTCGCCGATCGCGGCGGGGCGGAACGGGCTCGGTTGCGCCGCAGGACTCATCCGCGCGGGAGCCGCGGGCGTCTGCAAAGGATCGTTCAGCCGTGCCCGCGCCAGGCGCTCGGCGAGGAAGGGCAGGCTGAACTCGAAAAACGCATCGTCGGAAAGATAGGACCAACGAAATTTCGGCGGCTGCGGCTTTTGTGCCGGAGTGGCTACGGCCCGTGGCGGCGGCGCGGCGCTGGCCTGCTGCGGCTTGACGATGGCCTGCGGCGGCTTGGCCGGGGCGGTGGCGGCCGCGCCGGGGACTGCCCGGCCCGGATTGGTCGGCTGGGGCGCCAGCGGCGCCGGACGAATGGGAAGCCCGCGGGAAGCCACCGCCTTGGCCGGCGCTTCATCAACTGGCTCCGGTGCGGGCCGTTTGTCGGAATCCGGCGTGCGAGTGAAGCGCACATTGGGCGCGAGGAAGAAATATTGCTGCCAGGCCTGGCCGCCGAACTCGTCGCCGCCAGCCGAATCGGCGGCGTTCGATTCGCCGTCAGCGGCGGCTCGCAGCGTGACGACCTGCCCTGTTTGCCGCTGCGGCGGCACGGCAGCGCCATGGTGCCGCGCGTCTTCCGAGCTGCTGTCGTCGTTGTCGCCGTAAGCGGAAGCACCGGAAGGATTGGCACGGGTAAAACGCATGGATGTCACACTCGAGATTCGTCGAACAAACGTGTCCCGAGACATAGGAACCGATGGTTAACAAGCTCTTCCGGAAGGGTCCGGGAAAAGTGCCGGTCGACGGTTCGAGTTGGGCTGGAAGAAGGAGGTGACCGGTGGCATCGAAGTCGGCTGCCGCGGCGCCGTAGCGTCGTCAAAGCGCCTCGCGTTCCTTCGCAATCGCTGCGCGCCGCAGGTTCACGCCGAGAGCGACGCCTGCTCCTCGGCCGCGAGCTTCTCGGTGCCGTAGGCCTTCAGAAAGACGTTCACGCCGGAGCGAACGACATGCTCGATCTCGGCTTGGCTCGGCGCCTTGGTGCGGTAGGAAAAAATGCATTGGCGGAAGAGGCCGGCGAGGCAGAGCTCGGTGAACTGATAGGCGGCGAGATCGACATCGTCGATCTTCAGCAGGCCGCGTTCGACGGCTTCATTGAGGAAGATCATCACCTTGTCGTGGCCACGCTTGGGACCGCGCTCGTAAAAGCGAGCGCCAAGCTCGGGAATCCTGTCGGAAGCGCCGACCACCGTGCGCTGCGCCTGGATGACCTTGGCCGAGGTGATCTTGGCGGAGAGCACCATGCCGAACTTCACCAGCGTCTTGCGCAGGTCGTCGAAATGGTCGAGCACCTCATACATATTCTTGAAGATGGTGCCGCGCTCTTCCTCGATGAGAGCCTCGAACAGCTCTTCCTTGTTGGCGAAATAGACATAGATCGTGCCCTTGGAGACGCCGGCCTCGCGCGTGATGTCGTTCATCGACGCGGCTTCGAAGCCCTTGTCGATGAAGACGCGGCGCGCGCCTTCGATGATCTGGGCCCGTTTGATCGGATCCTGCCCGGCCGCGGGACGGCCTTTGCGCAGGTCGAGCAGATCGCTATCGGCTGTCGTTTCGACCATCGGAGTCAAACCTCACGAAATATTTCGAACCAACCGGTTCGATTTGCTCTTGATATGGGCCTCTTTCCGCGCTATGTCAATCACCAATTCGAACCGAACGGTTCAGTCTGACTGACTTGTCCCAGAGAGATTATCATGTCCTCGAACGCGCCCGCTACCGCTGAAGTCCGCAATTTCCCCAACGCCAAGGTCCAGCCGTCGACCGAAGCTCCGGAAGTGCCTGTAGTGCCCGCTCCTCCCGCGCCTGCCGAAGCGCCGGCCAAGAAGAAGCGCTCTGTCCGCTCGCTGCTGCTGCCGATCATCGGGCTGGGCCTCCTCGGCGCCGGCTCTTGGTACGGCTACGATTACTGGACCGACGGCCGGTTCATGATCTCCACCGACGACGCCTATGTCCAGGCCGACATGTCGTTCGTGTCGCCGAAAATCTCCGGCTATGTGGACAAGGTGCTGGTGAGCGAGAACCAGAGCGTCAAGGCCGGCGATCCGCTGTTCGTCATCGATGACGGCGACTACAAAATCGCGGTCGGCCAGGCGGAGGCGCAGATCGCCACGCTGGCGAAGACGCTCGACCGCATCGATGCGCAAACCAAGGCGGCGCAGGCCTCGCTGGCGCAAGCACAGGCGCAGAAGATCGCCGACCAGGCGGCGGCCGACAATGCGGCACGCGCACAGGCCCGCGCGGCGCAGCTGCTCAAGACGCATGTCGGCACGCAGGCACAACTCGACGACGCCCAGACGGCGCTCGACCAGGCGAAGGCAGCCCTCGCCGGCGCCGACGCGCAGATCACCGCCGCGCAGGCCAATATCGGCGTGCTCGAAGCCCAGCGTGCGGAATCCGCCAGCACGCTCGCCTCGCTGCAGCTCACCCGCGACAAGGCGCAGCGTGACCTTTCCTTCACCGTGCTCAAGGCGCCCTATGACGGCGTCGTCGGCAACCGCTCGGTCGAACAGGGCGACCTCGTCACGCCCGGCCAGAAGCTCGCCGTCGTCGTGCCGATGGATAAGCTCTACATCGTCGGCAACTTCAAGGAGACGCAGCTTGGCCGGCTGGTGCCTGGCGAGAAGGTCCGCATCACGGTCGATGCCATCGACGGCCAGACCTTCGAGGGCACGGTTTCGTCGCTGGCGCCGGCTTCGGGCGCGGTGTTCTCGCTGCTACCGCCGGAAAACGCCACCGGCAACTTCACCAAGGTGGTGCAGCGCGTGCCGGTCCGCATCGACGTGCCGGCCGACGTGCTGAAGACCGGCAAGTTGCGCGCCGGCCTGAGCGTCATCGTCGCCGCCGACAGCCGCACCGCGCCGGCCGCGACGACCAACTGAGCAGTTTGGGGGGCGGCCCGGTGGCCAATTGAGCGCCGAGCCGCCCAGCCTGTTTTGACGCAGTTCCGGGCGGAAAACGCCGCGCACTTTTGGAGCTGCCGCAGGGAGGCCATGAGATGGCAACCGCAACCATTACCGCAGGAGCAGCGCCGGCACGTCCGGCAGCCGCCGCCCCCGCCGACCACATGCCGGCGCGCCGCGTCATCGCCTTCCTGGCGATGGTGTTCGGCATGTTCATGGCGATCCTCGATATCCAGATCGTCTCGGCATCGCTGGCCGAGATCCAGGCCGGCCTCAGCGCCAGCTCCGACGAGATCCCGTGGGTTCAGACCGCCTATCTGATCGCGGAAGTGGTGATGATCCCGCTGTCGGGCTTCCTCAGCCGCATGCTGTCGACCCGCGTGCTGTTCACGACCGCGGCCGCCGGCTTCACAGCAGCAAGCGCGCTGGCCGCGACCGCCACCAACATCGACCAGATGATCGTCTACCGCGCCATCCAGGGCTTTATCGGCGGCGGCATGATTCCGAGCGTGTTCGCTGCCGCCTTCACCATCTTCCCGCCGTCGCGCCGCGCCGTCGTCTCGCCGATGATCGGCCTCGTGGCGACGCTGGCGCCGACCATCGGCCCGACGGTCGGCGGCTATATCAGCCATGCCATGTCCTGGCACTGGCTGTTCCTGATCAATGTCGTGCCGGGCATACTGGTGGCGACGGCTGCCTGGTCGCTGATCGATTTCGACAAGCCGAACCTCAAGCTGTTCTCCAAGTTCGACTGGTGGGGCCTGATCGGCATGGCCGCCTTCCTTGGCTGCATGGAATACGTGCTGGAGGAAGGCCCGAACCATGACTGGCTGCAGGAGCCGGCCGTCTTTGCCTGCGCCATCATCATGACCATAGGCGGTCTCATCTTCTTCTGGCGCGTGTTCACCGCCGAGGAGCCGATCGTCGATCTGCGGGCCTTCAACAATGTCAATTTCGCCTTCGGCTCGCTGTTCTCCTTCGTGGTCGGCATCGGCCTTTACGGGTTGACCTACCTCTATCCGGTGTTCCTCGGCCGCATCCGCGGTTACGATTCGATGATGATCGGCGAGGCGCTGTTCGTCAGCGGCCTGGCGATGTTCTTCACCGCGCCCGTTGCCGGCATCCTGTCGAACAAGATCGATCTCAGGCTGATGATGATGGTCGGCTTCATCGGCTTCGCCACCGGCACATGGTGGATGACGCATCTCACCGCCGACTGGGATTTTTATGAGCTCTTGATCCCGCAGATCCTGCGCGGCTGCTCGATGATGCTGTGCATGGTGCCGATCAACAACATCGCGCTCGGCACGCTGCCGCCGGAGCGGCTGAAGAATGCGTCGGGCCTGTTCAACCTGACCCGCAATCTCGGCGGTGCCGTCGGCCTGGCAGTCATCAACACGGTGCTGATCGACCGCAATGCCTTTCACTATGCAAGGCTTTCCGAGCATGTGCAGTGGGGCAGCGAGGCCGCGCAGACCAAGCTGCAGAACATGGCGTTGACCTTCCAGCAAAACGCCGGCCTCGACGCCACGACCGCCGCCATTTCAAAGCTGTCCGGCATGGTGCAGCAGCAGGCGGCGCTGTTGTCCTTCATGGACGTGTTCATGATGCTGACCGTGCTGTTCGCCTCGCTCGGATTTTTCGTGCTGTTCATCAACAAGCCGGCACAGCAAGGCGGCGGTGGCGGCGGAGGCCATTGAGGAGCCGGAACCCCCGCCTGGCGTCCTCAACGCGTGACCCCGGAAATCGTCGCCGATTTCCGGGGTCATTTCTTTGGACAGATCGCAGTCCGCTCAGGCCGCGGCGGGCTTGAAGGTCAGCGCCACGCCGTTGATGCAGTGGCGCAGGCCGGTGGGCGGCGGGCCGTCGTCGAAGACATGGCCAAGATGACCGCCGCAACGGCGGCAATGCACCTCGGTGCGCGTCATGCCGAGCGAACGGTCTTCGGTCTTGCCGATGGCATTGGGGATCTCCTGCCAGAAGCTCGGCCATCCGGTGCCGGAATCGAACTTCGTTTCCGACGGATAGACCGGCAGGTCGCATCCGGCGCAGGCGAAGATGCCCTTGCGGTGTTCGTTGAGCAGCGGGCTGGTGCCCGGATATTCGGTGCCCTCCCTGCGCAGCACGTCGAAGGCGGCATCCGAAAGGATGGCGCGCCATTCGGCGTCGGTCTTGGTGATCTCGAAGGTCTCGGCGGCCAGAGCCGGCTTCGCGCCGCCCATGTGCAACGCCGCTCCGGCTCCGATTGTGAGGGCAGTGGCGGCGGCACCGCTCCAGAGAAAGTCGCGACGGTTCATGGCCTTTCCTCCTGACGTGATCTTACAAACTAGGACGCCACCGGAAAAGCAAAAGCCGGTGACGGTTCGCGCGCCACCCCGCGTCGACCCAAGCCCTGGCGATGCGGAGCGGCGCTTGACGGCAGCACGGATCGTGGGAGGGAGACCGTGCGGCCGGCGCGGACATACGCCACTTCGCCGGCCGCACGCGCTTTGTTACATCTTCGGCAGAAGAACCTTGTCGATGACGTGGATGACGCCGTTCGACTGGCGCACGTCGGCGATTGTGACATGAGCGACGTTGCCGTTCTCGTCGGTCGCCGTGACCTTGCCCTTTTCGGACTTCAGCGTCAGGGCGCAGCCGCCGACGGTCTTGACCTCATGCGCACCGCCATCGGCCTTGGCCATCTTGGCGACGTCGGCGGCCAGCGCCTTGGCGGCAATGACATGGCAGGTGAGGATCTTGGTCAGCTTGTCCTTGTTCTCGGGCTTGAGCAGCGTCTCGACGGTGCCGGCCGGAAGTGCAGCGAAGGCCTCGTTGGTCGGGGCAAAGACGGTGAAAGGACCGCGGGTCTGCAGCGTGTCGACCAAGCCGGCGGCCTTGACGGCGGCGACCAGCGTGGTGTGGTCCTTCGAATTGACGGCATTCTCGATGATGTTCTTCTTGGCATACATCGGGGCGCCGCCGACCATCGGATTGGCGGCATAGGCAACGGCGCCAAGCGCCGAAAGGCCGATTGTAGAGGCAAGCAGAAGGGTGGCGAGTTTACGCATTGTATCAGTCTCCTCGGGTTGTTTTCCCCATCCTTGGGAACGCGAGGAGATACGACGCGTCAAAAACTTAGTTTCGCGAACTTCGAAGATTTTTTATTCGTTGGCCCGGATGCAAACGTACCGCGTCTAAGCGCATGAAAGCGCTGCTGCCGACACATGTCTGGTGGATAGACTTCGGCTAGTCTCCAATTCTTTTCCGAAATGTCGTCAGATGCCCTTCAGATCGCCGGCGGCGACGACGGGGCCGGTCGGCTGGCCGGTCGGCGAACCGCCGGCCGGCTCGAGACTGACGGCGAGCACGGCGCCTTGCGCCAGCTTCTCCTGCACGGCCGGCGTGACGGCCATGCGCGCGGTCTGGCCGGCCGGGATGACGCCCATCGAGACCGGCGCAGTCTTGCCCTCGATCATCCACAGCTCGAAATCCTTGCCGGCGCCGCGTTCGCCGGAAACATGCGAGAGGCCGACCTCCTGGCGCGCAGCGTCATAGACAGCGAGGTATTTGACGTTGCTGTTGTCGGCGGCGAGCGAGGCGACCAGCCTGGTTTCGGGCTGCGGCAACGGCGGATTGACGAGAGGCAGGGCGACAAAGACGGCCAAAGCGGCAAGCGCGGCCGCGGCAAGCCCGCGCCAGAAGGCGAGGCTCCCCAGCAGGCCGGTGCTGGGCGCGGCGGGGGTGGCCACTGATGAGGCAAACAGCCGCCGGTCGATCGCCGCCTTGACCGAAGCCGGCGCCTCGACCGCAGCGTAGGCGGCTGCCATCGGCGCGAAATGGGCTTCCCAGGCATCGACCAGGCGGGCAAAACCCGCCTCGGTATCGATGCGGCGGGAGGCGATCTGGCGTTCGTCGGCTGCCAGAACGCCGAGAACGTATTCGGCGGCGAGCAGGTCGTCGCCTCCGCGTTCCGGTCCGTTGTCTTCCGCCAGCGTCATCTTTCCAGGCATTCTCTCAGTTTGAGCAAGCTTCGCCGCAGCCAAGTCCGCATCGTGTTCAGCGGGACCTTGTGGCGCTCCGCCAGCTCGGCATAGCTTTCGCCGTTGAGATAGGCGCCCCGGACCGCCGCCGCCCGGTCTTTCTCCAATTCGTCGAGGCAATGGTAGATGCGGTCGGTCTCGCCGCCCGCGACAGCCATGGCCTCAGGCCCCGGCGCCGGATCGGCGACCTCGAGCGCTGCATCGATATTGGCGGAAGGACCGCGCCGGGCCCTGATGCGGTCGATCGCATGATTGCGCGCAATGGCCACCAGCCAGGAAATCGGGCTGAGATCGGAAACCGCGAAACGATCCGCCTTGGTCCAGATCTTGACGAAGACCTCCTGCAGCGCTTCTTCCGCCTCACTCTTGTCCCTCAATACACGAAGGCAGACGCCGAAAAGTTTCCCGCTGGTCTGCTTGTAGAGCAGATCGAACGCAGCCCGGTCCTTCATCGAAGTCCGGACGATCAGCTTGCTGATGTCCTGAGGCCCCATGCAGGCAAATTAGAAGATTGCGATCTATTTGCAACGGCGCCGACGGTGTTGTCCACCCAAGGCTGTCGCGGCGCCAGTACGTGAAGTCATCTTCCGCAATGCGAGATGAACAACGCAAATCCGGATTTCGATTTGCGGCTTCATGCGATAGCCTTCGCCAAAACAGGGGAGCGGCGATGTCGATCGAACGCGTGCTTTGGGAACAGGATGCGACCGGACTTGCCGAACTCATCCACAAGGGGGAAATCTCGCCGCAGGAGCTGGTCGACGCCGCGATTGCCCGCGCCGAGGCGACAAGACCCGACATCAACGCCATAGCCACGCCGCTCTATGACGCCGCCAGGGCGCGGGCGAAGGCGATCGACCGCAAGCAGCCGCTCGCCGGCGTACCCTTCGCGCTGAAGGATCTCGGCATCGGCATCAAGGGCGTGCCGATCCATGGCGGCAGCCGCATTCCGGCCTTCACGGCCGATTTCAACTCGGTGATGGTCGAGCGCTATCTGGCCGCGGGCCTGATCCCGATCGCTACCAGCACCTCGCCTGAGCATGGGCTGCGGCTGATGACCGAATCGGCCCGCTTCGGCATCACCCGCAACGCCTGGAACACCGGCCACACCACCGGCGGCTCGTCCGGCGGATCGGCGGCGCTCGTCGCGGCCGGCGTGGTGCCGGCGGCGCACGCTTCCGACGGCGGCGGCTCGATCCGGGTGCCTTCGGCCTGCAGCGGCTTGGTCGGGCTCAAGACCTCGCGCGGCCGGGTGCCGCTGACGCCGCTCACCAGCGAGAGCTGGTACGGCATGGTCGTCGACCATGCGGTCAGCCGCTCGGTGCGCGATACAGCCCTCCTGCTCGACCTGACGCACGGCGCCGATCCGCTGTCGCCTTATGCGGCGCGGGAGCCCAAGGGCGCCTTCACCGCCGCAGCGGCGCGCGATCCAGGCCGGCTCAGCCTCGCCGTCTACCGCAAATCGCCGCTCGGCCTGCCGATCTCGGCTGAGACGATGGAAGCGCTGGACACCGCGGTGGCGCTGGCGCGCGAGGGCGGGCACACGGTGGAAGAGATCGACCTGCCCTATATCGGCCGCGACTTCATCGCCGATTTCTGCAAGAGCGTCGCGTCGGCCGTCGCAGGCATGATGCGTGCCGAGGCGAAGCGCGTCGGCCGCCCGGTGTCCGGCGAGGTCGAACGTGCGACGCGCGTGCTTGGTCGCCTCGGCGAAATACTGTCCGCCGGCGAGGTCTATGACGCCGTGCAGCGGCTCAACGCCACCGCGCGGCAGATGATCGAAGACACGGCGCGCTTCGATGCCGTTCTGATGCCGGTCATTGCGCACCCGCCGCTCGCCTGCGGCGCGATGGACCCGAAAGGCGCCGACGAGCTCGTCGAGAACGTCCTCGACAAATTGCATCTTACCGGGCTGCTCAGGATCAAATCGTTTTTCGGCCAACTGATGGACAAGAGCCTGTGGTTCACTCCCTGGCCGGCGATCCACAATGTCAGCGGCCAGCCCTCGATCGCGCTGCCGGTGCATGTCACCGCAGGTGGCCTGCCGCTCGGCATCCAGGCCGCGGGACGGCCAGGCGACGAGGAGACGCTTTTGTCGCTCGCAGCGCAGATGGAGAAGATTTCGGGATGGCTGAAGCGCCGCGCACCGCTCAAGGTGCCCGGCTAGGTCTGTCGATATTCAGGTGATGCCGGCCTGCGAATGGCGGTCTTCTGCGCTTCCGTACTTGCGGACCAGAAAGTACGCTCCGTTCCGGTTCTCGAAATCCGCCATTCTCGACTCGGCCTGACCTGAATCTCGACAGACCTTGAAACCCGCCGATTTCGTCGTTGTGAGCGCAAAGCCGTTTGCGACCTGCGGCAATTCCCGCTAAGACGCCCGCCATCCTTGCCACCTAGGGAAAAGCACCGATGACGGACATCGCCGCCAACGCCGAAATGCAGGCCGCGCTGCTTTCCAGAGCGCTGCCTTATATGCAGCGCTACGAAAACAAGACGGTGGTGGTGAAGTATGGCGGCCATGCCATGGGCGACAACGAGCTCGGCAAGGCCTTTGCCCGCGACATCGCGCTGCTCAAACAGTCCGGCGTCAACCCGATCGTCGTTCACGGCGGCGGGCCGCAGATCGGCGCCATGCTCAACAAGATGGGCATCGAATCCAAGTTCGAGGGCGGCCTGCGCGTCACCGACCAGAAGACGGTCGAGATCGTCGAGATGGTGCTGGCCGGCTCGATCAACAAGGAAATCGTGGCGCTGATCAACGCCGAAGGCGAATGGGCGATCGGGCTCTGCGGCAAGGACGGCAACATGGTCTTCGCCGAAAAGGCGCGCAAGACCATGATCGATCCGGATTCCAACATCGAGCGGGTGCTGGATCTCGGTTTCGTCGGCGAGCCGGTCGAGGTCGACCGCACGCTGCTCGATCTGTTGGCCCGTTCCGAGATGATCCCGGTGCTGGCGCCGGTGGCGCCCGGCCGCGACGGCCATACCTACAACATCAACGCCGATACCTTTGCCGGCGCCATCGCCGGCGCCTGCCGCGCCTCGCGCCTGCTGTTCCTGACCGACGTGCCCGGCGTGCTCGACAAGAACAAGAAGCTGATCGACGAGCTGACGGTCGGCGAGGCCAAGGCGCTGATCAAGGACGGCACGATATCGGGCGGCATGATCCCGAAGGTCGAGACCTGCATCGAGGCGATCGAGCGCGGCGTCGAGGGCGTCGTCATCCTCAACGGCAAGACGCCGCATTCGGTGCTGCTCGAGCTGTTCACCGAGCACGGGGCTGGCACGCTGATCGTGCCGTAGGGTTTATTTAGCCGGCTAGCCTGCTGCTTTCGGCGACCCGCTTATCTTCCGCGACGGGCAGGGCCGGCTCTCGCGCCGGGCGCTGAAAGACCATCGATTCCTCGTCGGTGTCCTGCGGCGCGCCCCAGAATTCGGCAAGCGTCGGGCCCGTGGCCACGCGGCGGTCCCGCACCAGAAAACCCCAAACCTCACGGAACCAGACGCGGCGGCCCATATTGGTGTACCAACGCATCGAATGCCGCTGCTCTGGGTCCGGATGGAAAAGGACGCGCGCCAGCGCTTTCGGCCGTGACTGCACGGCAAGCTCGATCAGTTTGACGGCGAAGAACAGCATCCACGGCTTCAGCCGGGTCATATGCAGCACCTGGTGCTTGTAGTCCCAGAGCCGGACGTCCTTCTGGATCACCCTGCGATCCTTGGCGATGCGGAAGAACGGCGTCCAGCGATGCGGCGTCACATAGAGCGCCTGGATCTGGTCGGGATCATAGGCGATGAGCTGGCGAAAGCCGCGCCAGAGATCGCGAAAACCCTCATCCTCGAAGCCAACGACCCAGGTCGCCATGGACAATATGCCGTGCCGGCGAAGCAGCCGGATCGCCTCGCGGTCGGACTTGGTGCTGCCGCCCTTGCGGATCAGCGACAGTGTGGCCTCGTCGGTGTTCTCCATGCCGAGCAGCCAGCGGATGACGCCGGCCTTGCGATAAAGGTGCAGGATATCGGCATCGCGCACGATATCGTCGGCGCGCGTCGAGCCGACGATCAGCACCGGCACGTTCTCGGCGATCATCGCATCGAGAAAGGCGCGCCAAGCCTTCTTCGAGGAGGTGGGGTTCTCGTCGGCCAGATTGACCAGTTCGACGCCATACTCGCGGTGCAGCCAGGCGATCTCCCTGGCGAAGCTGACCGGGTCGCGATGTCGCCAGCGGGTCCAGAAGCCGCGCTGGCCGCAATAGTTGCACAGATGCGGACAGCCGCGCGAGAACTGCATGACCACGGCGCGCTTGCCGCCCCAATAGCTGTAGCGGCCATGGTCGATCAGCTCCCAGCCGACGCGGCAGGGGTCGAGATCGGCAATTGTCATCGCAGGTGGCGTCGCGAAGGGTCGGCCGCAATCGTCTCGATAGGCGATGCCGGCGACACCCGACACCGGCCGGCGCCTTTCCAGCGCCTCGACCAGCGCCAGCGCGGTCGCCTCACCCTCGCCGCGCACGATGAAGTCGAAGACGTCCGTTGCGGCGAGCACGTCGCGCCAGTGATAGGTCGGGAAGACGCCGCCATAGAGGATGACGACCCCTAGCGCGCGGGCCTTGATCATTTCCGCGATCCGCAGCGCGGTCGGATGCGCCGAAGTCGAGCCGGAATGGCCGATCAGGACGAAATCCGGATTATCGCTCAGGGCCTCATCGACGAGCGTGGAAAGCGGCATCGGCCCGAACTCCGCGTCGACCAGGCGCACCCGATGGCCGGCATCGAGCAGCGGACCGCCGATCGCCAGCAGACCCAAAGGCGGCAGGTGATCGTCGGGCACGCGGCTGCCGATGGCCGTATGCGGCGGGTTGACCAGCACGATGTTCATGGCGGACCTCCGTTGCGTCGGTCCGCCGGTCGTATTTGGCGATGTCGAAGCCGCCTGGGCGCGGTTCAGCAGTTTCGATGCAGCTTTCCCACAGATTTGATGGGCACACCCGAAACGTCGCGCAGAGCGGGAGACGGCGTCAGCCCAGTGCATAACAAAAGGTTAAGGACGTGCGCGTTGCGCAGCTCGATCGACCTCTGGTTTTCGGCGCTTCAAACCTTCGGCAAGGAGAGTATTAGCAGAAACTAATGCAGTTGACCCTAAACTTTTGTTAAAACTCTAAGCATTTATAATTGTCGGTGGGGGACCACAAGGAAATGCCCATATGGCGCTGAATCCCGATCTGAAAATCGATGAGGCGAGCCTCATCACATCGACGTTGATCAAGAAGCACAAGGCGGCGTCCGCGGAGGCGGTCGACGCCGCCGAGCTCAAGGCGCGGGCGGCCCAGCTCGCCCTGGTGCTGGACCTCGCTCATCAGGCTTTCGCGCGCCAGGAGCCCGCAGGGCAAATCGTCGAGCGCCTGGCGGGTCGACTGCATGAACTGCGCCGGGAGGTCGCTCCGGCTCTTTGGCAGGAACTGATCCCGCTCGCTCAGCAGCACCGCGTGGCGGCCTACCTGAAGCAGGATCCGTTCACGCGCTGGTCCTTCGAAAAGCCGCGCGGCTATTCGGGCGACGCGACGCTGCTGGACATCTACTACAAGCACCCGAGCGCCGACGAGATCGTGGCATCGTCGAGCGAACTCGGCCGCGAGATCTTTGCCTATACGAGCGAAGCGGCAAGCTCGGTGGCGGGGCGCGAGCGCCGCGAGATACTGGCCAAAACGGTCGACGAAACGGCTGCCCGGGTAGAAAACGCCGAGGTGCTGGCAATCGCCTGCGGCCATTTGCGGGAAGCCGAACTCTCAAAGGCGCTCGCCGAGAGAAGGTTAAAGCGCTGGATCGGTCTCGACCAGGATCCGGTGAGCGTCGGCACGGTCAACCGCGACCTCACCGGTACGGCAGTGGAAGCCGTGGACGGATCGGTGCGCGGTCTTTTGCGGCGCGCCTACCCGCTTGGCACATTCGATCTCGTCTATGCTTCCGGGCTGTATGACTACCTGCCGCTTCCGGTCGGCGCACGGCTGCTGCAGCGCGCGATGGAACTGGTCAAGCCGGACGGCGAATTCCTCTTCGCCAATTTCAGCGACGAGATCACGACCGACGGGTACATGGAAACGTTCATGGACTGGCCGCTCATCCTGCGATCGGCCGGCGACATGTGGGACATCATCAATGCCGCGGTGGATAAGAACCGCGTCGAAGCCGAGGTCTATTACGGATCGAATAGGAACATCGTCTACGGCAAGATCCGCAAACGCGTGGATTTCGCGGCGCCCGCCATGGAGCGGTAGCGGAGCCGCTTCACATCCGGATTTTCAAGTCGGGCCGTGCAGCGGCCCGGCTTTCTGATGCATCGCGCGGCGTCCTCGTTTCGCCGACATAGCGCCGCCTGTCCTCCTGCCGGACTGCTTAAGCTAAGCGACGAGGTCCTGCCTGGCCTGCATGATCTCTTCGATCGGGACGGGACGTCCGGTCAGGAAGCCCTGGATCGACTGAATGCCCATGTGCTGCAGCAAATTCTGCTGCTCTTTCGTCTCGACACCCTCGACAAGGACCGTATGGCCCAGATTGCGCAGCAGTCTGACCATGTCCTGCAACAGGCTCAGGCCTCGAACCGTCTGGCAATCGTGCAAGAAACTGCGATCGATCTTGACGACGTCGAACTTGAAACGACGGAGCCAGGCCAGACCCGCAAATCCGGTTCCGAAATCATCGAGCCAGATCTGAACACCCAGGTTTCGAAGCTGCTCGATACTTCTGGCGGCCTGTGCCTCCAGAGATATATCGCTGCCTTCAGTCACCTCGAGCGCCAGCCTCTGGGGCGCCATGCCATGCCGACCAAGGATCTCGGTGACGTGAAGCGGGAAATTCGGAGCCTTGAGCTGGACGACCGAGACGTTCACCGACACGACCGATCCCAATCCGTGTTCAACCATGTCACCGCAAGCCCGATCGATCACCCACATCCCGAGTTCCTCGATCCCGCCGGTCTGCTCGGCGACAGGTATGAACACGGACGGGCTGATCACGCTGCCGTCGAAGTCGCGCAGCCGCATCAACGACTCATGGCCAAGCACCTTGCCGGATATCGCATCGCAGATCGGCTGATAGACGACTGAGACCAGTCCCTCCGAAACGGCTTGCTTGAGCAGTTCCGAAAGATTCTGGCTGGCGCGCTTCTGATCGATGGCCTGCGCATCATAGATGGTGAAGGTCGCGCGACCGGAAAACTTGGAGGCGTAAAGCGCGCGATCGGCCTCCTGCAACAAGATCCGAAGCTCTATGCTTTGATCGGCGCGCGTCAACGAGGCGCCAGCGCTGATGGTGACGATGTTGAGTTTATCGTCCCGATCGGGATGGGAGATGTTCAAGTCCTCGACGGCCCGGCAGAATTGATGGGTCACCTCGCGCAGGTGATCCGGTCCGGCGACCTTGCAGAGCACGACGAATTCTTCGCCGCCGTACCGTCCTGCGATGGCGTGATGGGACGCCGCCGTCTCGTCGAAGGCTCGGGCAAGCTCGATCAGGCAGTCGTCGCCGGCCTGATGGCCGAGCCGGTCGTTGAACCGCTTGAAGTAGTCCACGTCCATGAGAATGACGCCTATTTCGTCATTGTCCCTGGCCCATTCCTTGCACAACTCCGCGAATTCCCGGGTGATCGCCCTGCGGTTCTTAAGCCCGGTAAGCGGGTCGGTGTCTGCGATCTCGATGAGCTTTTGACCGTTTTCGATGGCGACCTGCTCCTGGATTTGCGCCTGAAGGGCATGCAGGAAGGTCTGGTAGCGCTCCATGCTGAGACGCCATGACAGATAAAGCGACAAAACAAGGCAATTCACGAAATAGGTTGCAAGCACCAGACGGGTGCCAAGATCGGCTTGAAGCAAGCACAGCGTGGCGCCGAGGAATGCTATTGTCACGGTTGCGGACGACAGCGCCGAGAGCCATAGCCGGAAGTTGAAGAAAAGATTGGCACCGAGAATGAAAACCGTGCCGAAGATGATGAAATGGGACAGCGCCTCCTGATGCTTCGTTCCGAGGGCCGACAGCAGCCATCCGATCGCGCCCGCCACGATCGCCAGAGCAGCAACGTAGTGCAGAGTGGTGACGGCAAAATCGCGTCGAGCAACAAGTTCGACAAGCACCAGGAAGGTCAATCCCAACGTCAGGCGCGTCAGAATCACACGGTCGGCAATGTCCGGGAAAAGGAACCAGTCAAAGGCCCCGTAGCATATGTAGCTCAACACGGCCGCCGCTATGCCCCAGCGCACGACCTTGCGATTCTGATCCGCGTTCTTCTGCAGCAGCATCGCAAAAAGCGTCGGATCGGCGGATTTCCACGGCGGGCGTGAAATCGCTTCAGTGACCCTCTGAGCCACGTCCTCCGTCAGTTGCATGCAATGCTCCTTTGCGATCATCCTCCGCATGAACGGGTTCGAGCAAGCGAAGTCCGTCAAGTCCTTACGGAAGGACGAAGGCAAGCCTGGTTCATTAAAAGACACTAATGTTGCTAACCGCCGGTAAACGGATCATGCGATTGCACCGGCACAGCGACCCGCTAAGGATTCCATGCAACAATCGTGAGTTACCGAATAATGCATGGTCACACTTTCTCCAGATCGCAAGAGACGACGCACGAAACATTGCGTAAATTTCCGAGCGCGTCTTTTGTTAAGGTTCGTGTAACCTTAATTTCAGTTGATATCGGGGAAATCGGCCCGAAGTAGATTCGCTCCCACCACATTGTCGGGCCGTTCTTTGCGGAGAACCGTTTCGGGTACGATTACCGCCGCAGATGGCTGAGCGGCACGTGGCCTGGCCCCTTGATGTTCTGCAGCACAAGCTGGGTATGGACGTCGCGGACGCCGGGCAGCCGCATCAGTCGGTGCATGACGAAAGCATTGAGATCGTCCACCGACGGCACCATCACATGCAGCAGGAAATCGTGGTCGCCGGTCATCGTCCAGCAGGACGAGACCTCGTCCATGCGCTGCACGGCGGCGATGAAGCTTTCCGGCGAGCCGTCGCTGTGGCTCACCAGGCGGACCTGGATGAACACCTCGACCGTCAGCCCCAGCGCGCGTCGGCTGAGCACGGCGGCGAAGCCCTTGATGATGCCGGCGCCTTGAAGCGCCTCGAAGCGCCGAGCGCAGGGCGTGGTCGACAGGCCGATCTCCTGCGCGAGTTCCGACACGGCCTTGCGCCCGTCGCGCTGCAGGGTGTCCAGCATTCTTATTTCGAACTCATCCAACTGAGGCATTTTCCCTCCTAAACGTTTAAATTTGAGCGAAGTTTACCTCAAAATCCCTCGCTTGGCTACAAAGAAGGCTGATTTGCCTCACGAGCCGCGGCTACGATGACGCCACCATCCGGGAACCGACGATTTTTTTCAGGAGGAAGAAATGACGATCAGCGTTGCCGACTATGCCCGCGAGTGCGCGGCGCAAGGCCTTCGCGGCGACTATTCGGTGTGCCGCGCCGACTTCACAGTGGCTCAGGATTATGACTATTCCGCCGACGAGCAGGCAGTGTGGCGCACGCTCTGCGATCGCCAGACGAAGCTGACGCAGAGGCTGGCGCACCGTTCCTATCTCGACGGCGTCGCGACGCTCGGGCTGCTCGACAAGATTCCGGATTTCGACTCCATCAGCGAGAAATTGCGCAAGCTCACGGGCTGGGAAATCGTGGCGGTGCCCGGGCTGATCCCCGCCGGCCCCTTCTTCGACCATCTCGCGAACCGCCGTTTCCCGGTCACCAATTGGCTGCGGACCAGGCAGGAACTCGACTACATCGTCGAGCCGGACATGTTCCATGACTTCTTCGGGCATGTGCCGATCCTGACGCAGCCGGTGTTCGCCGATTTCATGCAGATGTATGGTGAGAAGGCCGAGGACATGATCGCGCTGGGCGGCGACGAGATGATCACCCGGCTCTACTGGTACAGCGCCGAATACGGCCTCATCCAGGAAGCCGGCCAGCCGGTAAAGGCTTTCGGCGCAGGACTGATGTCGTCTTTCACCGAGCTGCAATTCGCGGTCGAAAGCAAGGACGCCCATCATGTGCCGTTCGACCTGGAGACGGTGATGCGCACCGGCTACGAGATCGACAAGTTCCAGCGCGCCTACTTCGTGCTGCCGTCCTTCGACGCATTGCGCGATGCATTCGCCGGCGACGACCTCGCCGGGATCGTCTCGCGGTTCAAGGGTCAGCCGGCGCTCGACCCCGCCACGGTCTAGGCATTGAACCAAAATGCGCGAGCCCGAAATCGTTCGGTGCGGCGCGCTTCGGGGTCCGGCTTTCGCCCAGCCGGCCGTCAGAGCGGTTCGGTGGCTAAAAGGCGACTGAGCCGCTCTGGGTTTGCGGAAGCAAGCCGCCAGTGTCCGGTCCCTCGGGCATCAGCCGGCCGAAGCCGGCTCGGCCTTGAGCCTCGCCAACCGCTCGCTTTGCAGCTCCAGCGCGGCGTCGATGAAGCGCAGCACGGTCGCCAACTCGGCGTCGCTGAAAGCCGCCATCACTTTCTCGCCCTCGCGCGCGATGGCGCCATAGTAGCGCTCCGAAAGTTCTCTGGTCAGGTCGGTCGCCTCGATCACCACCTTGCGCCTGTCTTCCAGGCTGCGGGTTCGGGTAACGAGCCCACGCGCCTCAAGGCGGTCGATCAAGGCCGTCACCGCTGCCGGCGTCAGCCCCGTCGCCGCCGCCACGGCGCTGGCCGATTGCGGCCCCGCATAGAGCAAGCTCAGACAATGCCGCTCGGCCGCGATCAGCCCAAGCCGCTCCCCGACCGCCTCGTCATAGGCTTGCGTCGCGTCCTGCCAGCGCATGACGGCACGGCTGACGGCCGCCGTCATCTCAGCACGATTCATGCTTGACGAATTTAGTTCGATCATCTAACTATCAAGTCGTCTAACATTCAGATTATCGTATCAATATGCGATGCCACCCTTTGCGAAGCAAGGGCAAAGTCGCCGACAGGAGTGAACAATGAGCTTGATTCAACAGCGCCCCCCTCTCTCGCATGAGGAGGAGTACAGGTACGCCAAGCTGGCCATGGAATGGTATGGCTGGGGCTCGCCCATCGGCCTCGGCATCCTGCTGGTGGCACTTGCCGCCGCGGCCGTGCTGGTGCGGGTCGCCGTTTACGGACTGTAGATCCACCCCCAAAGGCGCGCCAGGGCGGCGCCGGTTGCCATTGCAGGCGCCGGCGCCGCCCGCCTGTCGGGAGTTCAGACTGTGATCACCTTCCTGAGGTGGACGCCCAGCCGGCAGGTACCATGCGGGTGCCGCCCATATCGTGATGGCCCGCCGTCTCCTCATTCGTCGGATAATCGCCGCCTTTGCCGATCCAGTTGGCGATGCGCACGCGGCCGAGATTCTTCCGCGCCATGGTCGTGCCGAAGAGCCGCAAGCCCTCAGGCGGCTTCCGAAAGATCGCGATCAAGAACGGACAGGTTGCGGCCGCGATGCTTGGCCTCGTAGAGCCTGCGGTCGGCGGCGCGCATCAGCTCCGACACGGTGGCGCTCTCGCCACAGGTGATGCCGCCGATCGAGACCGTCAAAGGCACGGTCCGCTCGTCGACAGGGCGAAAGCGGATCAGTTCGACCTCGCGGCGGATGCGCTCGGCCACGCGCCTTGCTTCCGGTTCGGTGGCGCCAACCAGGAAGGCGGCGAACTCCTCGCCGCCGATTCGGCCGAGCACATCGCCGCTGCGCACGCCGCGCTCGATGGCGCCGGCGATCAGAAGCAGCGCATCGTCGCCGGTCAGGTGACCGTAATTGTCGTTGATGGTCTTGAAGTGGTCGGCATCGATGATCAGCAGGGCGCCGCGATCGGCCTTGCGCCGGGAACCGTCGAGCGCGGCGAAGAAGGTCTCGCGGTTGAGCATGCCGGTCATGTCGTCGCGGCTTGCCTTCTCCGACAGGCGTCTGTGGGCCGCGGCGAGCTGAGCATGCGCGCGGGCAAGCTCGCGATGCGCATTTTTCAGCCGGTCGCTTTGCCAGAAGGTGCCGACGCTAGCGATCCAGGCGAGAATCAAAGGGCAAACCGTGGCCGTAAGCCAGACGGTGCGGCTGATCGGAAAGCCCATGGCCGGGACCACAACCAGCGTCAACAAGAGCGAGACAGCGACCGAAGCGAACGCGACGACTGCGGACTTCAAGATTATGCGACTCATCGCTGTCTCCCAACGGACTGCCTCTGTGCCAGCAAGCGCTGAAGGTGACCTTTCCGGGACGATTAAAATTTGAAGCGAGGCGCCATTTTCACGACGCAAGACGCGCGGAAGTTGTGGATAAACTCCGCGTCCGCATGCCATAAGGAGGCCATGACGACGACACCCGAGCCCGCCCGTTTTGCCCATGTCACGGATTGGGTATTCGACCTCGACAACACGCTCTATCCGCATCACTCGAACCTGTTCGCGCAGATCGACGTGAAGATGACTGCCTATGTCGGCGAGCTGCTGACGCTCTCGCGCGAGGAGGCGCGCAAGCTGCAGAAAGAGCTCTACCTGGAGTACGGCACGACGCTGAACGGGCTGATGGCGCGCCACGGCATCGACCCCGACGACTTCCTCGAGAAGGTGCACGACATCGACTATTCCTGGCTGGTGCCCGATCCGGTGCTCGGTGCCGCGATCCGCCAATTGCCGGGCCGCAAGTTCATTTTCACCAATGGGGACCGCAAGCATGCCGAGCGCGCCGCGCGCCAGCTCGGCGTATTGGATCATTTCGACGACATCTTCGACATCGTCGCGGCGGGTCTCAACCCCAAGCCGGCCCGCCAGACCTATGAGCGGTTCGCCGAGCTGCATTCCGTGACCGGCCACAACGCGGTGATGTTCGAGGACCTGGCGCGCAACCTCTCTGTGCCGAAATCGCTCGGCATGACGACGGTGCTGGTCGTGCCGCGCAATTTCGAGCCGACTTTCTCCGAGATCTGGGAGCGCGACCCGGCGAATGAGGACGACGTGGATTTCGTCACCGACGACCTCGCCGGCTTCCTGACGGCAATCGTCGAGGTCCCGGGCTGACCCAACTCCAGATTGCCGGCGCCGTCGTCAGAACTCGTTGGTCATTGCGGTAACGACGAGCGCGCACTCAGAGGCTGTAGAAGCGGCGAACGATGTCCCAGGCTTCGTCGGCGGTGTCGACGAAATCGATGATGTCCTGGTCGCCGGGCGAGATCGTGCCTTGCTCGGCAAGGAAGTCGAGGTCGATCGCCCGTTGCCAGAACGCCTTGCCGAACAGGATCACCGGCACGCGCTCCATGCGCCCGGTCTGGATCAGCGTCAGCGTCTCGAAGAATTCGTCCATCGTGCCGAAGCCGCCCGGAAACACGGCGACCGCCTTGGCGCGCATGACGAAATGCATCTTGCGGATTGCGAAATAGTGGAAGTTGAAGCAGAGCTCGGGCGTCACATAGGCGTTCGGCGCCTGCTCGTGCGGCAGCACGATGTTCAAGCCGATCGACGGCGCGCCAACATCGTCGGCGCCGCGATTGCCCGCCTCCATGACTCCCGGTCCGCCGCCGGTGACGACGACGAATTCGCGATAGTAGGACGTGGCCGACTGCTGCGAGCACAGCCGGGCGAACTTGCGCGCCTCTTCGTAATATTTGCTGTTCAGCTCGAGGTTCTTCTTCTGCGTCTCGTTCTTGGCGGCCCAGGCGGCGCCGCCCGGCTCGGGAAGCCGCGCCCCGCCGAACAGGATGACGGTCGAGCGGATGCCGCGCTCGGCAAGGATCATCTCCGGCTTCAAGAGCTCGAGCTGCAGGCGCACCGGACGCAATTCGCGCCGCGTCATGAAGTCGGGATCGTTCCAGGCCAGGCGATAGGTTTCGGCCCGCGTCTGCGGCGTGTCCGGCACGCTTTTCGACCGCTCGAGATCCTCGTCCGAATGGGGCAGCGGCGTCCAGCCCGCCTTTTCCATGGGTGTCATCGAATCCACCGTCCTAATTCCTTTACTTGCGCCGTCCCGTGACGCAGTCGCGATTGACCCCCATTAAGGCTTCACATAGGGTCCGCGCGATTTCAAAACAGGTTAAGGCGCAGGCCTTAACAGCTTTGTAATGGAGCAAATTCATGTCGAAGCCCGATCTGGCGAGCCTCGAAAAGACCATCGAAAAGGCCTTCGAGGAGCGCGATACGATTTCGACCGCGACCCGCGGCGAAACGCGCGACGCCATCCAGTCGGCGCTCGACTTGCTCGACCGCGGCGTGGTTCGGGTCGCCGAGCGGCAGGACGACGGCAAGTGGCTGGTCAACCAGTGGCTGAAGAAGGCGGTGCTGCTCTCCTTCCGGCTGAACCCGATGGAGATCATCAAGGGCGGCCCGGGCCACTCGGTATGGTGGGACAAGGTGCCGTCGAAGTTCGAGGGCTGGGGCGCGGTCGATTTCGAGAAGGCCGGCTTCCGCGCCGTGCCGTCCTCGGTCGTGCGCCGCTCGGCCTATGTTGCCCCGGGCGCGGTGCTGATGCCGTCCTTCGTCAATGTCGGCGCCTATGTCGATACAGGCACCATGGTCGACACCTGGGCCTCGGTCGGCTCTTGCGCCCAGATCGGCAAGAACGTGCATCTCTCCGGCGGCGTCGGCATTGGCGGCGTGCTGGAGCCGATGCAGGCCGGTCCGACCATCATCGAGGACAATTGCTTCATCGGCGCGCGCTCCGAGGTGGTCGAAGGCTGCATCGTGCGCGAAGGCTCGGTGCTCGGCATGGGCGTGTTCATCGGCCAGTCGACCAAGATCGTCGACCGCGCCACCGGCGAGGTCTTCTACGGTGAAGTGCCGGCAAATTCGGTGGTCGTCGCCGGCTCGCTGCCGGGCAAGCCGCTGCCAAATGGCGAGCCGGGCCCGAGCCTCTACTGCGCCGTCATCGTCAAGCGCGTCGACGCCAGGACCCGCTCCAAGACGTCGATCAACGAATTGCTGCGCGATTGATCTTTCCCGCGAACAGACGCACCCTCCGCCGGCGCGACATTCCGTCGCGCTGGTTCAACGGAGGGGCGTCATGGACTGGAAGTATCTGCTGACGAGTTTCGACGGCCGCATCAACCGGGCCAAGTTCTGGGCCGGCATCGGCATATTCATCGTCATCGCCATCATTGCGTTCATTCTCGACTCGATCCTCGGCACACGTTTCACCACCGCCGGCGGCGACCAGATCGGCATCCTCGGCATCCTGGTCGCGCTGGCATCGATCTATTTCGCGATTGCTCTCTATGCCAAACGCTGGCACGACCGTAACAAGTCGGGCTGGTGGACACTGATCGGCCTTATACCCATCATCGGCGGCATCTGGCTGCTCATCGAACTGGGCATGCTCGAAGGCACCAGGGGCGCCAATCAATACGGACCGGACCCGCTTGCCTGAAAAAGCAGACTTCATCTGGCTCTTCTTCAAAACCTCGGGCCGCGTCAGCCGCGCGGCTTATTTTCTCGGCGGATTGCTGGTTGCTATCGTCCAGGCCTTTCCGCTTTATCGCTTCACGCTGGTGCCGGAAGGTTCGGCCGAGAGCAACATGTGGTCGTTCGTCTTCTTCCTCACGTTCCTCGCCTCGTTGTGGTCGAACGTCGTGCTGGCAGTGAAGCGGCTGCACGACTTCGACAAGCCGGGCATCGCGGCGCTGGTGCTGTTCGTTCCCGTCGTGTCGATCGTTGCCTTCCTGGTGCTCTGCCTGTTTCCGGGACAGCCCGGATCCAATCGCTACGGCAGCCGCACGAATGCGCCGGCCGACCGCTAGCGCCGGATGATTTTTAGGTCGTTTCGACCTCAAATCTGATCCGGCTCTAAATCACAGAGATAACGCGTGATGTAATCGGTCGACGATGTCGCCATCCTTGGCGTCAACGAGACCGAGAATTTGAGCTCGAACCTGTCGCGCAAATATCACGCTGATCGAGGACCGCGGCTGACCTCGTCGGGCGTCAATCCGGGCGGACCGCGCCTGTCCGCTTCCGCCTGACGCACCAGCGCCATGATGCGCTTCGTCACAGGCGCCGGCACTCCGGTCTTTTGCGCGAGCCGCAGTATCGCTCCCTGCAATTCGTCGACCTCGGTCGGCCGACGACGATGGAGATCGTCCCACATCGAGGAGCGCGCCTTGGGGTCGATCGCCAGCAGCCGCCGGGCCAGGATTCCGAACAGCCAGTCCGGAAGCCGCAGCACTTTCGGCAGCAGCCATGGGGGCGGCCCAGCGATGCGCGCCGGCTCGATACGACAAGCTTTCATTGCGGCCAGCGCCTCGTCGATCTGGTCCGCCAGAATGACGCGCCAGCCGCGGTCCGCCAATTCGGTCGCCAGCGGCAGATCGGAGAGCGCGACCAGCGCATTGTTGAGGTTCATCAGCAGTTTGCTCCACTGCACCGCCCTCATGTCGGCATGGGTTTCGACCCCAAGTCCTTCGACATTGAGCAGTGCTGAAAGGCCGGGCTCAGTATTCTCGATGATGACCATGCCGTCGCTGGCGCGGCGGACGCTGAACGGCGTCTCGCCATCCGGCGATTGCACGACGTTGAACGCAACCATACCGGCAAGCACGCGATGCGCGGGAAGCGCTCCACGCAGTTTGTCCGGATTGTCGACGCCATTCTGCAGGCTGATCACAATGGCATCGGGGCGGGCATGAGCCGCAACAAGCGCCGCCATCTCCTCGGTCGCGCCGCTCTTTACGGTGACCAGAACGATATCCGCGTTGCGCAGCGCCAGCGCCGGATCGTCGCTGACCGCCAGCGTCTCAGGCCCGATGCGTCTGTCGCGGCCGTCAAGATCGCTGATCCGCAGCCCGTTGCGCAACGCCTCCACAATGCGGCCGCGGCCAAGGAAGACGACCTTACGCCCGGCGAGCGCTAGGCAGCCGCCGACATAGCAGCCGATGCTGCCGGCGCCGGCTATCGAGATCGTCTTTCCTTCTTTGGCCATGCGATCATCCCGTCCTGGCCCGCGCGACTATACGACACGACAACCATATTGTCGGCGGCTTGCTCGGCGAACATCTGCCACCGTGACAGGCCTGCCGCTTTCGACTATCGCTTTGCCCATGAAATTGCCGACCGACCCTGCCCAGAACCTTGCCGCCCTGATCCGCTGCCCTTCCGTGACGCCCGCCGAAGGCGGCGCGCTGCAGACCTTGGAAGACATGCTGAAGCCACTCGGCTTCGCCGTAGAGCGGCCGATATTCTCGGAATATGGCACGCCGAACATCGAAAATCTCTATGCGCGCCGCTCCGGCAACGGCCCACATCTGATGTTTGCCGGCCATACCGACGTGGTGCCGGTCGGCGACGAGGCGGCGTGGACGCATCCGCCCTTTGCCGCCGAGATCGCCAATGGCGAGATGTATGGCCGCGGCGCCGTCGACATGAAAGGCGGCATCGCCTGCTTCATCGCCGCGGTGGCGCGCCACATCGAGAACAATGGCGGCCCGAAAGGCTCGGTCTCGCTGCTGATCACCGGCGACGAGGAAGGGCCGGCCATCAACGGCACGGTGAAGCTGCTCGACTGGGCTGCCGCCAAGGGCGAGAAATGGGACGCCTCGATCGTCGGCGAGCCGACCAATCCGGATGCGCTTGGCGATATGATCAAGATCGGCCGGCGCGGCTCGGTCTCCGGCAGCGTCATCGTCAATGGCCGTCAGGGCCACGCCGCCTATCCGCAACTTGCCGACAACCCGGTGCGCGGGCTTATGAGCCTTGTCGACGCGCTGCTCCATCCGGTGTTCGACAGGGGAACAAAGGATTTCCAGCCGACCAATCTGGAAGTGACGTCGATCGACGTCGGCAACCCGGCGACCAATGTCATCCCGGCCAAGGCCACCGCCACGTTCAACATCCGCTTCAACGACACTTGGGATGCCGAGACCGTCCAGGCCGAGATCCACAACCGGCTCGACCAGGCGGCGGGCCGCAAGAAATATCGGCCGGGCAAGAAGACCGCCGTCGACTACGAGCTTGTCTGGCGCGACCGGCCGAGCCATGTCTTCCTTACCCGCGACGAAAAGCTGATCGAGACGCTGAGCGGTTCCGTGGCCGCGGTGGTCGGCAAGAGGCCTTCGCTCTCCACCTCCGGCGGCACTTCGGATGCGCGTTTCATCAAGGATTTTTGCCCGGTGGTCGAGTTCGGGCTGGTCGGCAAGACCATGCACATGGTCGACGAGCGCGTGGCGGTCGCCGATCTCGAGACGCTGACAGGGATATACGAGCGCTTTATCGAGGACTGGTTCGGACAAGGTCTGACGTGACCATGCTCTCAACGGACGAAACCTTTGCTTCGCTGGCCGGCGCCTGGCGGCTGATGCTCGGCAGGGCCGACGGCCTGCGCATGCTCGATCTGTCTGCGGACGGTTTTTGGAATTCCTTCTTCGCCATCGTCGTGGCGGCGCCGGCGCTGATCGTCGGCTGGGTCGGCATCGCCAATGAGATAGGCGATCCGAATGCGTTCGCCGGGCGGCTCGGCATGCTGCTCCGGCTGGCAACCGTCGACATCGGTTCCTGGGTGCTGCCGCTGGTGGCGCTTGCGCTGGTCGCGCCGCGCGCCGGCATCGGCGGCCGCTTCGTCCACTACGTCGTCGCCTCCAACTGGGCCTCCGCGATCATCGCCTGGCTGATGCTGCCGTCGGCGCTGCTGAGGCTGTTCCTGCCCTCGACCGACGAGGTCAGCGGCCTGGTCTCGCTGCTTCTGTTCGCGCTGTCGATGGTGCTGACCTGGCGCATGACCAACGCGACGATCGGCAAGGGCGCGGCTGCCGGCACCGCGGTGTTTGTCGGCATGTTCGTCGCCTCGCTGCTCGTCTTGTTCGGGCTGCAGGCGCTGCTCGGCATCGACATTCCGGACGGCGCGAGGGGCTAGGTCTCCGCGTCCTCTGCCGCGGCGGGTTTGTCAGCCGTCGCCGGATAATCCACCCCGACCAAGAACAGGCCGTCGGGCGGCGCTACCTGTCCGCAGGCTGCCCGGTTGCGCGCTTCGAGCGCTGCCTTGAGATCGGCGGCGCTCCAGGAGCCGTCGCCCACCCTGCGCAGTGAGCCGACCATCGAGCGCACCTGGTTGTGCAGGAAGGAGCGCGCCGAGGTTCGCACATCAATGAGATCTCCGGCGCGGGTGACATCGAGACGGTCAAGCGTGCGCACCGGGCTTTCGGCCTGGCACTGGGTGGAGCGGAAGGTGGTGAAATCGTGCCGCCCGAGCAGCACCTTCGCCGCCTCGTGCATGGCCTCGGCATCGAGCCGTTTCGGTACCCACCAGACCTTGCCCTTTTCAAGCGCCGACGGGGCGCGGCGGTTGAGGATGCGATAGAGATAATGGCGGCCGGTGGCCGAAAACCGCGCATCGAAATCGTTGGCGACGACGGCAGCCTTGAGGATGGCGATGCGCGCGCCGGCTGCCTGCAGATGGGCGTTGACGGCGTCGCGCACCTTGTCGCCCGCCCAGTCCCTGGCCAGATCCACATGGGCCACCTGGGCGGTCGCGTGCACGCCGGCATCGGTGCGGCCGGCGGCACGTATTCGCACCTCTTCGCCGCAGAACTTTTCGATCGCCTGCTCGATCGCCTGCTGCACCGAAAGCTGGTCCGCCTGATGCTGCCAGCCGGCGAATCGGCTGCCGTCATATTCGATATCGAGTCGAAAACGCGGCATGCCAGCTCTGCGTTCGCGCTCGCCTAGGCGGCCAGCGCGGTGAAGGCCGAAGCGTATAGCAGTCTGCCGGCCTCGGGCGCGTCGCCCCAGGCCAGCGCCTGCAGCGCCTCGCCCTGGTATTCGCTCTCGAATTTCTCGGCGCGGGCGTGGGTGTAGCCGAAGCGGCCGTAATAGGCCGGATCGCCGAGCACCACCGCCAAAGCCTCGCCGGCTTCCTTCAGGCGGACATGCGCCTCGCGGATCAGCGCGCCGCCGATGCCGGTGCCGTGGAAGGACGGCTCGACGGCCAGCGGCGCCAGCGCCACGGCCGCGAAGCGCTTGCCGCCGTTCTGCACAAAAAGCCTGGAAAACAGGATGTGGCCGACGACCTGGCCATCTTCTTCCGCAACCAGCTCGACGACGGCGTCGCCGCCGGTGACCAGCGCATCGACCAGGCCGGCCTCCGCCTGCTGGCCGAAGGCATGCTCTTCGACGAGGCGGATCGCCTCGCGATCCCGCGGCGTCGCCGCACGTATCGACATCATGCTCATTGGAGTTTCGTTCCTTTTTCGATCTTGGCCCCGCGCAAAAACTCCTGCGCGGCGGCGGGCCTTCCACCCGCCCGTTGAACTTCGACCAGCCGCACCGCGCCTGACCCGCAGGCGACCGTCAGCCGATCATCGAGAATACCTCCCGACTCGCCGACGCCGTTGGAAAGCGTCGAGCGAAGCAGTTTCAGCCGCTCCACGCGGCCACCAATTTCGACCTCGCACCACGCGCCCGGAAAGGGCGAGAGGCCGCGAATGTGATTGTGGACTTCGCCGGCAGGCCGCGTCCAGTCTACGCGTGTCTCCGATTTATCGATCTTTCGCGCATAGGTCACCCCTTCCGTCGCCTGCGGGGCAAATGTCAGACAATTTATCCCCAACTGTGCGAGCGCATCCACCATCAGCGAGGCGCCTCGAGCCATGAGGAGGTCATGCAATTCCCCGGCGGTCATATCGGGACCAATGGCGCATTTTTCAACCAATGCCACCGGGCCGGTGTCCAGCCCCTCTTCCATGCGCATCACCATCATGCCGGTTTCGACATCGCCGGCCATGATGGCGCGCTGTATGGGAGCAGCACCGCGCCAACGCGGCAAAAGTGAGGCATGGCCGTTGAGGCACCCGAGCCTGGTGGCCTCAAGAACGGGTTTCGGCAGAAGGAGGCCATAGGCGACGACCACGGCGACATCGGCCCGCAAACCGGCAAAGGCCTGCTGCTCGGTCTCTGCCTTGAGCGATGTCGGCGTGCGCACCTCGAGCCCGAGCCGTTCCGCCTCGCGCTGCACGGGCGAGGGCGTCAATTCCAACCCGCGCCGGCCGGCGGCGCGCGGCGGCTGCGTATAGACGGCGGCAATCTCGTGGCCGGCCTCGGCGATGGCGCTGAGCGTCGGCACGGAAAACTCCGGCGTGCCCATAAAGATGACGCGAAGGGGCATTTCTCCTGCCATGCTATGTTCAGGCGTCCGCTTCAAACGGGTTCACGAGCTTCAGGCCAAGCTCGTCGAAGTCGCGAACATTGCGTGTCGCAAGCGTAGCGTCATGGGCCAGACAGATAGCCGCAATCATGGCATCGGAAAGACTGACCGGACGACCGAGATTTTCCCGCATTGCCCGAAGCTTGCCGGTAAGGCGAGGTACCGAGCCAGCAAAGTCAACGATGCGACCCGAAAACTGCTTCGAGATCAGATGGTCGAGAGCACGAACGTGCCGATCAGAGCCGGTCTTATTCAGAAATCTCTCGGCGCCGAAAGATTGTTCCATGACGACCGGGCCGCACAGGTAAAGATTGAGCAGATCCTGTTTGCGAAACCATTCGACCACGTTCGGATCAGGTGTGATCCTGCTTGCTTCGGAAACGACGTTGGTGTCGAGAATAATCAATCGAAACCCTCGACCAAGGGGCCAAAGTCCTGTTTCCTCGCAGCTTCGATTTCAGCCATTGTCTCAGCAAACTCGTTGTCAATTGCGCTTTCGTTTGCGAATGCAGAGCGGATACTCTCCCATGCTGAGAAGTTTGGCTCTAGCCTTCTTTCCTTTTCCACACTCATGCCCTTCCACAAAAGATCGATGGCTTTGCCCGATAGGCTCTGGCCGACTTTTCGAGCGGCTTGCTCAATTTCGCGCTTTAGGGGTTCTGGTACATTTCTGATTAGCATATCGCTCAAGGCTAAACCTCCAAATTGATATCATGATATCATGGTTAAGCGATTTGCTCAATCATACCCAGCACGGGTTTGCGCGGCGCTGAAGACTCTTCGGGAACTAAGTTCGAATGCTTTCCTCATATGATTCGGGCCTCTTGCCCCTTCGGAGCCATTCATATGAAGACTCGTCAAAAGACATTTGGGGCGTGTCGTACGCCAGGTTCAAATCGCTCGATGAGGAATCTACGAAGGGCGAGTTGTCCAAACGACGTGAGCGGGCATTAGCTGTCTACCTCACGCCGCTTTTTGCAGTGGCATTAGTCGTGGTTTTGATATTCTCGCCAAAGTCTCGCGCGCTTGCGTTTGAGTTGGGTTCCAAAGCCATCGAAGTCGGGAAAGACTGGATCCTGCGTGGAATGCTCGAATGAGGTTCAGCCCGCCATCTTGCCCGGCGCCTTGTCCTTGGCGAGCTTCTTGAACTTCCTGACCACCATGTCGCGCTTCAGCTTCGAGATATGGTCGATGAACAGCACGCCGTTAAGATGGTCGATCTCGTGCTGCAGGCACGTCGCCATCAGGCCTTCGGCCTGCATCTCCTGCAGCTTGCCCTCGCGGTCGAGATATTTCACCCGCACCGCCGCGGGACGCTCGACCTCGGCATAGTAGTCAGGGATCGACAGGCAGCCTTCCTCATAGACCGAGCGCTCGTCGGAGCTTTCGAGGATTTCCGGATTGATGAAGACATGCGGCGCCGGCGGCTCGCCTTCCTTGGCGAGGTCGATGACCAGCAAACGCCGCGGCTCGCCGACCTGGATCGCCGCCAGCCCGATTCCCGGCGCGTCATACATGGTTTCCAGCATGTCGTCGGTGAGCTTGCGCAAGTCACCGTCGACGCGCTCGACCGGTTTGGAAACCTGGCGCAGGATTGGATCGGGAAGGATGATGAGCGGCTTGATCGACATGGCGTCTCACCTAAGACGTCGATGGAAAAGCGTCAACCGGGGCGGCTTTGACTTGTTCACGTTTTGATCTGTGCCAGCAGAGCGAATCGGTTATGCTGCCCAAATGAACGACATGACCTCGATCCTTTCGCAGCCCGTCGCGCGGCTCGGCGCCACCACAATCAGGCTCGGCGAGGCGCTTGGCTTCGGAGCGCTGCTGCTGCTGGCGCTGTTCCTGGCGCTCGTCATCGCGTTGTGGCGCGCGGGAAAGGCGCGCGCGGCAGCGGCGGCCGAAGCGGCCGACCATGCCCGCGACACCGAGGCCAGGATGGCGGACATTCTTCAGGCGCAGGCCGAGATGCAGGGTCGCATGGGCGCGATCGCCGAAGTGTTCGGCGCCAGGCAGGCCGAGCTCACCCAATCGCTCGGACAGCGGCTCGACGCCATGACCGGCCGCCTTGGCCAGACCATGGCCGAGCAGACCAAGTCGACGCATGAGAGCCTGGCCAAGCTGCAGGAGCGGCTGGCGGTGATCGACACGGCGCAGGGCAACATCCAGTCTTTAGCCGGACAGGTCGTGCAGTTGCAGGCGATCCTCTCCAACAAGCAGACTCGCGGCGCCTTCGGCCAGTCGCGCATGGAGGCAATCATTGCCGACGGCCTGCCGCACGGCGCCTACGAGTTCCAGGCGAGCCTTTCCAACGGCAGCCGGCCCGACTGCCTGGTGCGGATGCCGAACGGCGCGCCGATGCTCGCCATCGACGCCAAGTTTCCGCTGGAGGCCTGGAATGCCATTCGTGCCGCCGAAGCCGCCGACTTGCAGAAGGCGGCGGCGCAGGCGTTCCGGCGCGACATCGAGGTGCATATCCGCGATATCGCGGAAAAATACCTGATCCAGGGCGAGACGCAGGACACCGCCTTCATGTTCGTGCCCTCGGAATCGGTGTTCGCCGAGATTCACGAGAATTTCGAGGCCGTGGTGCAGAAGGCGCACCGCGCCCGCGTCGTCATCGTCTCGCCGTCCTTGCTGATGCTGTCGATCCAGGTCATCCAGGCGATCCTGAAGGACGCGCGCATGCGCGAGCAGGCGCATCTGATCCAGGGCGAGGTCATCCGCCTGATGGAGGACGTGGCGCGAGTCGACGAGCGCGTGCGCCGGCTGCAGACGCATTTCGGCCAGGCGGCCAGGGATATCGACGACATCCTCGTCTCGACGACGAAGGTCACCAAACGCGGGCAGAAGATCGAGGCGCTGGAGTTCGCCGAAGGCGAACCCGAACCGCCACGCGGTCCTGCCAAGGTGGAGGCGGGCCCACGCGTGGCCGATTCCAAGACGGGTCAGCTCAGGCTGCGCGTCGTCGAAGGCGACGACTGAGCTGCCGTAACTCCGTTACTGCTCCTCGATGGTCGTGATGCCTTCGATTTCCGGCAGCCAGTGCAACGCCGAGCGGTGCCAGACCTGCCTTCTCGGCACCAGTTGGTCGCGCTGGCGCGCCGTGCCCACCCTAATGCCGTAGATTTTCGGTCCATCGCCGACCGACGTCGCATAGAGATGCGATCCGCATTCGCCGCAAAACCCCTGCGCGCGCTTGGCGCCGCTGGATCCGGTCTTGATGTAGACCTTCGGCGTGCCCTTGGTAATCCGGTAATCCTCTTCTGGCGCGCCCACCGTCACGCGAAAGGCCGTTCCCGTCAGTTGCTGGCAATCGGTGCAATGGCAGATCGAGGTCTTTTCGGGATCGACCTCCGCTTCGTAGGTGATGGCGCCGCAATGACACCCGCCGTCGATTCTCATTCGGCTTGCTCCCAAAAGATTGCTTCTCTCAAATCTAGTCTTCTTCGGAGCCCCCGGCGATAGCCTTACGCCTGCGCTCCCATGTGCCAGTCGCCTGCGGCTTGACGAACAGCCTGGTGATTTCGGGCATGTCCTTTTTCAGTCGCGACTCCAGGCGTTCAACGCAGGTTTCGATCTCGGGCGCGGTGAGATGATCCTCGAATTCGATGCTTAGGCCTGCGACGATCTCCTCCGGGCCGATATGGACGCTCAGTATGCCGTTCGCCCGCTGCACGGCCGGATCCTGGTCTGCGATCGCCAGAACCTTGCGTTGCACCTCGGGCGAAGCAGGCTCGCCGATGAGCAGGCCCTTGCTCTCGCGCGCCAGGAAGATGGCGGTGGCGCCCAGGATGACGGCGATGCCGATCGAGCCGGCGCCGTCGAGCTCGGGGATCGCCAGAAGTTCAGACGTAAGGATGCCCGCGAAGGCGACGACGAGGCCGAGCAGCGCCGCGCTGTCCTCGAACAGCACGGTGTAGACGCTGGGGTCCTTGCTGCGGCGCACCGCCTGAAACCAGCCCTGCTTGCCCTTTTGCTGGCGGAACTCCTTCAGCGCCACCAGCCAGGAACTGCCTTCGAACAGAAAAGAAAGACCAAGCACGATGTAATTGACCTTGGCGTTGACGATCGGCTCGGGCGCCATGATGTGGATCACGCCCTCATAGAAGGAAACGCCGGCACCCAGCGCGAAAACCAGAAGCGCGACGATTAAGCTCCAGAAATAGAGTTCGCGCCCATGGCCGAGCGGATGCGTGCGGTCGGGCGGGCGCGCGGCACGGCGCATGCCGTAAAGCAGCAGCGCGCCATTGCCGGTGTCGACCAGCGAATGCACGCCCTCCGACAGCATGGCTGAAGAGCCTGTGAAGAATGCTGCGGCGAATTTGGTCAGGGCGATCGCAACATTGCCGGCGAGCGCGGCGTAGATCACTCTTTTCGAGCCGCTATGCCCTGCCATGCGCTTCCGATCCTCTTCCAAGTGGGAGCTCAGCGGCCGCCGCCCAAAGCTCCACCGACAATGCGCCAGCCGCTCCGAGGTTCAGATGCCCCTATGCATTTCTGTTGCCTGATCGATCCCGAGGTCGCGGGATGAAGGGAAAACGGTTGACATAGCGCAAGCCGGCTTTCGAAGCTGCAAGCGGCCTCTTGCGGTCGGGCGCTTCTCTTGTTTCACTTGTGCTGCCCACAAATCGGAGGAGCGAAGCATGGCGAAAGGTGCGATGAAGGCGGGCAAGGAACCCCGCAAGCCGAAAAAGGACGCCAAGAAACCGGCCGCGGCCCCGGCTCCGAAGGCGCCGCCGGTCAAGGCGATGCGCATCAAGGAGAAGTAGGCCGTCAGCGCGGCCGATCCGTCTCGATGCGGATTTGAACCGGCGGCATGCCGAATGCTGCCGGTGTTTTGTTGATCGGGGTACAGAACTCACTATATCGGTACCGCGAGGACGACCTCGCTTCCCCGAAATCCGGCCGGGACGACCCGCCACGTCAAACGTCGAGCATTCGATGCTCGATCGATGGAGCGTTCGCGATGTCCTGGATCTTCCTTTTCTTCGCCGGCCTGTTCGAGATCGGCTGGGCGATCGGCCTCAAATATACCGATGGTTTCTCGAAGCCGCTGCCGACCGTGCTCACGATCGTCTCGATGATCGTCAGCCTTGGCCTGCTCGGGCTTGCGTTGAAGACATTGCCCGTCGGCACGGCCTATGCGGTATGGACCGGCATCGGCACTGTCGGCACGGCCTTGCTCGGCATCTGGCTGCTCGGCGAGCCGGCGACCGCAGTGCGGCTTGCCTGCATCGGCCTGATCGTCTGCGGCCTCGTCGGGCTGAAGCTCGTCGGCTGATGCAGCACGAACGCGTTCAGGGCCCGCTCCTGGCGACCCTGATTCATTTTTCGAACGAACTCGAACCTAGCGGGCCGAGAAGCCAGGAGGCGTGCGACCGACGCGCGCCTTGCGGGCGGCGTAGCGCGCATCGCGCTTGGCCTTGCGTTCGGCCTCCTCGGCGAGCAGGCGGGCGATGCGTTCGGTTTCCTCGGCTTCGCGGATCTTGGCCTCGGCAGCCGCCGCCTCTTCGGCAGCAATACGGGCTGCTTCGGCCGCTGCCTCGCGTTCAGCCTTCTCGGCCGCTTCGCGCGCCAGCTTTTCCTGCTTCAACCGGGCCTTTTCGGCCTCGCGGATAGCACGGGCCTCAAGGATCGCCTTGCGTTCCGCCTGACGCGCCAGAACCGCTGGATCGTCCGCCGCCGGCTTTGACTTGAAGCGCTCCAGGAGCGCCTTCTTTGCCTCGTTCGCGGCGTTGCGCCGCTCGAATATGTCTTTTTCCCTGTAAATAGCCAAGTCCACTTCCCTGAAGTCAATTCGCGACGCTTACATACGCGCGAAAGCGGTGAGTTCAAGCGCCAAAACGGTATGCCAGCCATGAAAATCTGGGCTGTTGCCGTCGGGATACGTCGTCGCGGCGCGATGCACTGTTCACAAATCGCGCCTCTGGCGGCTCTGGGGGCCGGTCGCTACCTCTAGCGCCAACAATCAACGCCCAAGCGGCGCATCAGGATGCATGAAAATGGAACTTGGCCTCTACACTTTCGCGGATGTCAGCCCGGAGCCGGGCCCCGGCGCCATCGGCCCGCACGAACGGCTGCGCAACCTGATCGAGGAGGTCGAGCTGGCCGACCAGGTCGGTCTCGACGTGTTCGGCCTCGGCGAACACCATCGCCCCGACTATGCGGCCTCAGCGCCGGTCGTGGCGCTGGCCGCGGCCGCGGAGCGGACGAAGCGGATCAAGCTCACCAGCGCGGTCACGGTGCTTTCTTCCGACGATCCGGTGCGGGTCTTCCAGCAGTTCGCGACGCTCGACCTTCTGTCCGGGGGCCGCGCCGAGATCATGGCCGGGCGCGGCTCCTTCATCGAATCGTTTCCGCTGTTCGGTTACAATCTCGAGGACTATGACGAGCTCTTCGCCGAGAAGCTCGATCTCCTGCTTGCCATCCGCGAGCAGGTGAAGGTGACGTGGCAGGGCAAGCTGCGCGCGCCGATCAACGGCCGCGGCGTCTATCCCCGACCTTTCCGGGACAAGCTGCCGATCTGGATCGCCATTGGCGGGACGCCGCAGTCCGCCGCCCGTGCCGGCGCGCTCGGCCTGCCGCTGGCGCTTGCCATCATCGGCGGCGAGCCGGCCCGCTTCGCGCCGCTGTTCGAGATCTATCGCGAGGCGGCAAGGCGCGCCGGCAACGATCCCGCCTCGCTCGCGACCAGCTTGAACGTGCATGGCTTCGTCGGCGAGACGACCGAGAAGGCGGCCGACGATTTCTACGCACCGCAAGCCGAGGTGATGAACCGCATCGGCCGTGAGCGCGGCTGGGGGCCGACCTCGCGGGCGCATTTCGATCAGGCGCGCGGGCCGAACGGCGCGCTGTTCGTCGGCGATCCCGAACAGGTGGCGCAAAAGATCGTCGCCCAGCACAAGATCTTCGGCAACGACCGCTTCCTGTTGCAGATGGCGATCGGCACCATGCCGCATGCCAAGGTCATGAAGGCGATCGAGCTCTACGGCACCAAGGTGGCGCCGGTCGTGCGCAAGGAAACGGCGAAGGCCGCGCCGGCGCCCGTCGCCTGAGGACGCCTGCCCGGCAAGACGCGCCCTCACCGCCGGCTAAGGAACCTTGGCGGCGGCGCGTACGTTTTCCTCGGGGATCGCGAGGGAACGGATGAAGGTCGAAACGAGCGCTTCGGGTTCGAACGTTGCCGAAAGCCCGGACGAGCGCGCCAGCGCCCGCGCCGAATTGCGCCTGATTCGATTGCTGCTGATCGGCATCTTCGTGCTGATAACGATCGCCGCGCTTTACTTCGCCAGCGCCTTCTTCATGCCGGTGATCCTCGCCTTCCTGCTGGCGCTGACGCTGACCCCGATCGTGCGCTTCCTGCGCAAGCGCGGCATCCCAGAAGTCGCCTCCGCGACGCTGCTGGTGTTGCTGTCCCTCTTCGTCTTCGCCAGCGCCGGTTACCTGCTCAGCGGCCCGGTCATCGACCTCATCAACAACAGCTACTCGATCGGCGAGCAACTCACCGAGCGGCTGGCGCCGTTCAAGCGTCCGCTGGAGAGGGTCATGGATCTCTCGCGTCAACTGCAGGCCCTGACCGAGACATCGCAGGAACCGGGTGTGCAGAAGGTCGCGCTGGCGCCGTCCGGCATCCTGTCGACGGCGGCCAGCAACATTCTGGGAGCCGGCACGAGCATCACCCTCGTCTTCGTGCTGTCGCTGTTCCTGCTCGCCTCCGGCACCTTGTTCTACGAGAAGATCGTCCAGTCCTTCGCCCACCTCAGCGACAAGAAGCGCGCGCTGCGCATCGTCTATGACGTCGAGCACGAGATTTCCCATTACCTGCTTACCGTGGCGGCCATCAATGCCGGCCTCGGCACGGTGATCGGACTTGGCCTTTGGGGACTTGGGATGCCGAACCCGCAGGTCTGGGGCGCGGCCGCGGCGCTGCTCAACTTCCTGCCCTATGTCGGCGGGCTGATCACCTTGCTGCTGGTCACGATCATCGCGCTGATCAGCTTCGATACGATCCCCTACGCCCTGCTGGCACCCGCCTTCGTTTTGTTGTGCGACATCGTCGAGGGCCAGTTCGTGACCCCGACGGTGGTCGGCCGGCGGCTCGAGATAAACGCGGTGGCGATCTTCATCGCCATCGCCTTCTGGTCATGGCTCTGGGGTTTCGTCGGCGCGCTGATGGCGGTGCCGCTGCTGGTGGTCATCAAGGTGTTCTGCGACCATTTCGATGGCCTCAGCCATGTCGGCAATTTCCTCGCCGCGCAGCAGACCATGGCGATCGACGACGAGGCCGGCGATAACAACCACAAATCCGGCGCGTGAGGCCTGGCCCAATCTGCATGTCCGGCCGGCTGTTTGCGGCGCCCATGGCGAGTGCCTATATCGGTCCGGTCTAACCGGACCCGCCTGCATGAATGACTTCGGTCTCGCGCTGCGCAACAACCGCCTGTCTATCCACCATCTCGGCGGCCGCAGCGAGCAGCGGGAAATCGCCTCGGCGACCGAACTCGCCGACGTGCTGGACGGCCAGTTCGCCATCGTCATTCCCGACCGCGCCGAATTCGAGGCCCGGTTGCGGCAGAAGCAAATCGTGGAGACCTGACCAATGACGGCCCTTTCGGTTCTCGACCTGTCGCCGATCACGCAAGGCAGCGATGCCTCGCGGTCGCTGGCCAATTCGCTCGACCTTGCCTGCCATGCCGAGCGGCTTGGCTACAAGCGCTACTGGCTCGCCGAGCACCACAACATGCCGGGCATTGCCAGTGCCGCGACGTCGGTTGTCATCGCCCATATCGCCGGCGGCACCAAGACTATCCGCGTCGGCGCCGGCGGCATCATGCTGCCCAACCATGCGCCGCTGATGATTGCCGAGCAGTTCGGCACGCTGGCAGCACTTTTCCCCGGCCGCATCGATCTCGGCCTCGGTCGCGCGCCAGGCACCGATATGATGACGGCGCGGGCGCTTCGCCGCAACCTGGAGGCCAGCGACAACTTCCCCCAGGACGTGGTCGAGCTGATGGGCTATTTCCAGCCGGCCGAGGAAGGTCAGCGCATCCGCGCGGTGCCGGGCGAAGGCCAGGACGTGCCGGTCTGGATCCTTGGCTCCAGCCTCTATGGCGCGCAGCTCGCGGCGCTGCTTGGGCTGCCCTATGCTTTCGCCTCGCATTTCGCGCCGGCCGAACTCGACCACGCGCTGGAGGTCTATCGCACTCGCTTCCAGCCGTCGGCGCAGCTCGACAAGCCTTATGTGATGCTCGGCCTCAATGTCTTTGCGGCACCCACCGATGCCGAGGCGAAGCTTTTGTTCACCTCGCTGCAGCAGGCCTTCGTCAACCTGCGCAGCGGCCGGCCCGGCCAGCTGCCGCCGCCGGTCGAAAACTACGACCGCGACCTTGATCCCGTCGCCAGATCCATGCTGGCCCAGGCGCTGTCCTGTGCCGTCGTCGGCGCGCCGGAGACGGTCCGCCAGGGCATCGACGCCTTCGTGCGCCGCACCGGCGCCGACGAATTGATGGTGACGGCGCAGATGTTCGACCACACCGCGCGGGTGCGCTCCTTCGAGATCCTCGCGGACGTGCGCAGATCGATGTCGCAAGCCGCCTGACCGCTGGCCGCCTGTCGACCGGGGGGCGCAAGCGATCGCGGAAAACACATCTTTCTGAAGCTCCACGGAACTCCGTTCGCAGGCATTCACGCCCGGATCATGGCGACTGCGACGTTTTTGCCCGCGCCGGATTTACCTCGGTCCGGGCGTATCGGGCGGCAAATCGGCCGCAAAATTGGCGATTTAGCACCGTTCCCGGCAGGGGATCGGCTTGGTGGATGCGTTGCGCAGGATGCTTGCGCCTCGTGCCGCCTGTTCTTATATACGCGCCAACCGCCCGGCCTTGAAAACCCGGGGACCGTGGCGGAATTTCTTGTGAACAGGGGCTTTCGTCGGAACGCCTTATTCAGGGTCCTGAGAGCCTGCTTAGAGGAGAGACTAGAACAATGGCAAAAGTAATCGGTATCGACCTCGGAACCACCAACTCCTGCATCGCCATCATGGACGGCAAGGAGCCCAAGGTTATCGAGAATGCGGAAGGCGCGCGCACGACCCCTTCCATCGTCGCCATCAACAGCGATGGCGAACGCCTCGTCGGCCAGCCGGCCAAGCGCCAGGCGGTCACCAATCCTGAAAACACCATCTTCGCGGTCAAGCGCCTGATCGGCCGCCGCTATGACGATCCGGTGACGGAGAAGGACAAGAAGCTTGTCCCCTATAAGATCGTCAAGGGCGACAATGGCGATGCCTGGGTCGAGGCCGGCGGCAAGAAGCTTTCGCCCAGCCAGATCTCGGCCATGATCCTGCAGAAGATGAAGGAAACGGCTGAAGCCTATCTCGGCGAGAAGGTCGAGAAAGCGGTCATCACCGTTCCGGCCTATTTCAACGATGCCCAGCGCCAGGCGACCAAGGACGCCGGCAAGATCGCCGGCCTCGAAGTGCTGCGCATCATCAACGAGCCGACGGCTGCCGCACTTGCCTATGGTCTGGAGAAGAAGGACGGCAAGACCATTGCCGTCTATGACCTTGGCGGCGGCACGTTCGACATTTCGGTGCTCGAGATCGGCGACGGCGTCTTCGAGGTGAAGTCGACCAACGGCGACACCTTCCTCGGCGGCGAGGACTTCGACATGCGCCTGGTCGAGTACCTGGCGGCCGAGTTCAAGAAGGAGCAAGGCATCGACCTCAAGGCCGACAAGCTCGCCCTGCAGCGCCTGAAGGAAGCGGCCGAGAAGGCCAAGATCGAGCTGTCGTCGACGACGCAGACCGAGATCAACCTGCCCTTCATCACTGCCGACGCCAGCGGGCCGAAGCACCTGACGATGAAGCTCACCCGGGCGAAGTTCGAGAGCCTGGTCGAGGACCTCGTGCAGCGCACCATCGACCCCTGCAAGGCGGCGCTCAAGGATGCCGGCCTGAAGGCGGGCGAGATCGACGAAGTGGTGCTGGTCGGCGGCATGACTCGCATGCCCAAGATCCAGGAGATCGTGAAGCAGTTCTTCGGCAAGGAGCCGCACAAGGGCGTCAACCCGGATGAGGTGGTCGCGCTCGGCGCCGCCATCCAGGCCGGCGTGCTGCAGGGCGACGTGAAGGACGTGCTGTTGCTCGACGTGACGCCGCTGTCGCTCGGCATCGAGACGCTGGGCGGCGTTTTCACCAGGCTGATCGAACGCAACACCACGATCCCGACTAAGAAGAGCCAGGTGTTCTCGACGGCCGAGGATTCGCAGTCGGCGGTGACCATCCGCGTCTTCCAGGGCGAGCGCGAGATGGCGGCCGACAACAAGCTGCTCGGCCAGTTCGATCTGGTCGGCATTCCGCCGGCTCCGCGCGGCGTGCCGCAGATCGAGGTCACCTTCGACATCGACGCCAACGGCATCGTCAACGTCTCGGCCAAGGACAAGGGCACCGGCAAGGAGCACCAGATCCGCATCCAGGCTTCGGGTGGTCTGTCCGATGCCGACATCGAGAAGATGGTGAAGGACGCCGAGGTAAATGCCGAGGCCGACAAGAAGCGCCGCGCCCTCGTCGAGGCCCGCAACCAGGCCGAATCGCTGGTGCATTCGTCCGAGAAGTCGCTGAAGGACTATGGCGACAAGGTCTCGGAGGCCGACCGCACCGCGATCGCCGACGCGATTGCGGCGCTGAAGTCCGCAGCTGAAGGCGATGACGTGGCCGATATCGAGGCCAAGTCGCAGTCGCTCGCCGAAGCTTCGATGAAGCTTGGCCAGGCCATGTACGAGGCCTCGCAGAAGGAAGCGGCCGAAGCCGACGCCAAGGCGGACGCCGCCAAGGATTCGGACGTGGTCGACGCCGACTTCGAGGAAATCGACGAAGACGACGACAAGAAGAAGTCGGCCTGAGCCGGCTGACGGCCACATAATGCGAAAAGCCCGGCGCAAGGCCGGGCTTTTTTGCAACCTTCACCGAAAAAGTGCGGACCTGGCCCAAAAATTGACGGAAAAACACCGGTGAGCACGGCTCGGCTCTGGCATCCGGGCAACATCGCTCCTAAATCGAACAACGTGCCGGCGACGACGCGACAATGCTTGAAGACATTGAGCATCCGGACAGCGGGAAAAAATGAAAGCTGATTTCTACGAAACGCTGGGCGTGCAAAAAGGCGCCGACGACAAGGAGCTGAAGAGCGCTTTCCGCAAGCTCGCCATGCAGTTCCATCCCGACCGCAACCCCGGCGACCATGCCTGCGAGCACAAGTTCAAGGAAATCAACGAAGCCTACGAGACGCTGAAGGACCCGCAGAAGCGCGCGGCCTATGACCGTTTCGGCCACGCCGCCTTCGAGCAGGGCGGCATGAATGGCGCGGCGCACGGCTTCGGCGCCGGCGGCTTCGCCGACATCTTCGAAGACATTTTCGGCGATATGATGGGTGGCCGCCAGCGCCGCTCGTCGGGCGGCCGCGAGCGCGGGGCCGACCTGCGCTACAACATGGAAATCTCGCTGGAAGAGGCGTTTTTGGGCAAGACGGCGCAGATCCGCGTGCCGGCATCGATTTCCTGTTCGGAATGCTCCGGCAGCGGCGCCAAGCCCGGCACGCAGCCGGTCACCTGCGCGATGTGCCACGGCCATGGCAAGGTGCGGGCAACGCAAGGCTTCTTCTCGATCGAGCGCACCTGCCCGCAATGCCAGGGGCGCGGCCAGACGATCAAGGACCCCTGCCCGAAATGCGCCGGCCAGGGCCGCGTCACCGAGGAGCGTTCGCTGTCGGTCAACATCCCGGCCGGCATCGAGGACGGAACACGCATCCGGCTTGCCAATGAGGGCGAGGCCGGCCTGCGCGGCGGCCCCTCGGGCGACCTCTACATCTTCCTTGCCGTCAAGCCGCACGAATTCTTCCAGCGCGACGGCGCCGACCTCTACTGCAAGGTGCCGATCTCGATGACGACCGCCGCCCTCGGCGGCTCGTTCGAGGTCACCACGCTCGACGGCACGCAGACCAAGGTGAAAGTGCCGGAAGGCACCCAGAACGGCCGCCAGTTCCGGCTGAAGGGCAAGGGCATGCCGGTGCTGCGGCAGCCCAATGTCGGCGATCTCTACATCCAGACGGCGGTCGAGACGCCGCAGAACCTGTCGCGGCGCCAGCGCGAGCTCCTGGAAGAGTTCGAGCAGCTCTCCTCGAAGGACAATTCGCCCCAGTCGAGCGGCTTCTTCGCCCGCATGAAGGACTTTTTCGAATCCTTCGGCGAGCCCTGAGTGGGGTGCGACAGGGGTTGACGCGCTGCCTCAGCGTCATCAACATCTTATGCCAGATCTTGCCTTGCCTTGTTCCACCTAGCTGCTAAGTAGCGGGTCGGGGAGCGTTGAGGAGAGCTCGCATGGCACGTGGTCCCGGGTTGCGCAAAGCGCTGGCGGAAAAATTCGACGACGAGCTGAAGTTCTTCAAAGGCTGGATCGACAAGCCGAAAGCTGTCGGCTCGATCGTTCCCACCAGTTCCGTGACCGCCCGCAAGATGGCCTCGATCGTCAACCCGAAATCGGGCCTGCCGGTGCTGGAGGTCGGCCCCGGCACCGGCGTCATCACCCGCGCCATCCTCGCCCAGGGCGTGAAGCCGGAGAACCTCTACGCGATCGAATACTCGACCGACTTCGTGCGCCATCTGCGCCGGCTCTATCCGCGCGTCAAGGTCATCGAGGGCGACGCCTTCAACCTCGACGCAACACTCGGCGACAAGCGCGACTTGGTGTTCGATTCGGTCGTCTCCGGCGTGCCGCTGCTCAATTTCCCGGTCGCCCAGCGCATCGCCTACATCGAAAGCCTGCTCGACCGCATTCCCGTCGGCCGGCCGATCGTGCAGCTGACCTACGGCCCGCTGTCGCCGATCCCGCCCGGCCGCGGCGACTACACGGTCAAGCATTTCGATTTCATCATCCGCAACATTCCGCCTACGCAGCTGTGGATCTACCGACGCGAGGCATGTTGACCGAAAGCGCTTGGCCATCGAAAGCGCTTGGGGATTGATCGCTCTTCGGCCTATACGTCGTTCGACAGGTGGCCGATGGCAGTAATCCCAAGAATCCTCGTTTTCGCAGGCTCGATCCGCACCGGCGCTTTCAGCGGCCGGACGGCCGATGTCGCGCAAAAGGAACTCGCCATGCAGGGTGCGGAGGTGACCCGCATTTCGCTCGGCGACTATCCGCTGCCGATCATGGACGAGGATCTTGAGAAGGACAAAGGCATTCCCGAGAATGCCGTGAAGCTCGGCCATCAGATATCCGCCCATGACGGGCTGCTGATCGCGACGCCTGAATATAACGGCTCGATCCCGCCGCTCTTGAAGAATTCGATCGACTGGGTGAGCCGGCTCCGGCGCGACGGCAGCCGCTCGTTCAGGCCGCTTTACGGCAAGCCCGTCGCGCTCTGCTCCTCCTCCGAGGGCAAGTTTGCCGGCATACGCTGCATCAACCATCTGCGAGCGGTGCTGGTGCGCTGCCAGATGGAAGTGATCACGCCGGAATGCTCGGTTTCCGGCGCCGATGAAGCCTTCGCCGAGGACGGACAATTCCGCGACGCCAGACTGCACCAATCGATGGAGCGCCTATGCCGTACACTGATCGAAACCTCGCGCATGCTGTCCGTGAGGATCGAGGTCTGATGCATCCGGTCGAGACCATGCGCGACAGGCTGATCGTCGGCCTCGACGTGCCGACGCTGAAAGAAGCTGAACAGACGGTGCGCGAGCTCGAAGGCAGCGTCTCTTTCTATAAGATCGGCTATCAGCTCGCCTTTGCCGGCGGGCTCGATTTCGCGCGCGAGCTCGCCAGCGGCGGCACCAAGGTCTTCCTCGACATGAAGCTGCTCGATATCGACAACACGGTGGCCAAGGGGGTCGAGAATATCGCCAGGATGGGGGTCTCGATGCTGACACTGCATGCCTATCCCAAGGCTATGCAGGCGGCGGTGGAAGCAGCCAAAGGCAGCGATCTCTGCCTGCTCGCGGTGACCGTGCTGACCTCGATGGACGAGCAGGACATGATCGATGCCGGCTATGAACACGATCCGCACACGCTGGTGCTGAGGCGCGCCGAACAGGCGCTGCATGCCGGCATGGGCGGCATCGTCTGCTCGGCCGAGGAGGCCGAAGCCGTGCGCCGGATCGTCGGTCCCGACATGGCCGTGGTCACGCCGGGTATACGGCCGAGCGGCAGCGACCATGGCGACCAGAAGCGTGTGGTGACGCCGGCGCAGGCGATCCGCAACGGCTCCAGCCACCTTGTCGTCGGCCGGCCGATCGTCAAGGCGCCGGATCGGCGGGCGGCGGCCGAGGCTATCTTGGCCGAAATGTGCTCGGCATAGGGCCGATCCGGTTTGCGAACCGAAACAGGAGAAAATGATGCCAAAGGGATATTGGGTTGCCCGCGTCGATGTGCGCGACCCGGAAGGCTACAAGGACTATGTCGCCGCCGCCAAACCGGCTTTCGAGCGCTTCGGCGCGAAATTCCTGGCGCGCGGCGGCGAGCATGAGAAGGCCGAGGGGCCCGGCCGCGCGCGCAATGTGATCATCGAGTTCGATTCGCTTGCCGCCGCACATGACTGCTACCACTCGCCGGAATATCAGCGCGCCGTCGCCATTCGCCAGAAAGTGGCCGACGGCGAGATCGTGCTGGTCGAGGGCGTTTGATCGTCTGAATCGTTCTGCCTTGACATGATCAAGGAAGGCGGTGGCGCAGAATAGAGATTTGCAGCGATCCTTCGCCGGCGTCTCAAAGCCGCTCCGCAGCCGCAGGCCGGTGCAATCCCTAAGCTTATGCCCTCAGCCGGCTGGTCGCCGTCTCCGCCATCGCATCCGCCAGGCTCATGCTCCATTGCCTGCGGCAATAGTCGCGGAAATCGAAGCAGGGCAGGCCGGGACAGACTTCGAACTCGATGAGATGGACGGTGTCGTCGGCCTCGACCCTGAAATCGACCGAGAAGACGTCCTTCAGGCCAAGCCCGGCGATCAGCTCCTGCGCGATGGCGCGGATCGCGCGATCGGCCGCCGGCTGGCTGGCGGCGACCTGCTCGAGCTCCGGCTCGGCATAGGTGCCTGCGTCCCTGGCGGCTTGGCCGCTATCGCCGTAGAGCGCCATGGAGTCGGCCATGGTCTGGAAGTCGCCGCCGGACTCGACGAAGGCGATGCCGAGCGCCTCGACGCCGGTATCCGGCTTCAGACCGAGGAAGCTTGCCCGCACATTACGGCCGGCGACATAAGGCTGGACGACGACATCGTCGCGATAATGGTCAAAGACCCGCCGGCTGAGCTCCAGCGCATGACCAAGATCGCGACAGCGCGAATCCGGCCAGATGCCGATCTTGGCGCCGAGCCGGTTTGGTTTGACGAACCAGCCGGCGGACGAGGCCGACGGCTCGACCAGCCATTTCCCATTTCGGGCCAGCCCGGCCGGCGGCACCGGCAGGCCAAGCGCGCCGAGCACGGCGCCGGAGCGGAACTTGTCCTGGCAGAGCGCGAACAGCGAATCGTCGGCGCCGATCGTCTTCAGTCCGTTCAGCCTTGCCAGCGCAGGCGAAGCGCCGCCGCGGAAATAGGCGATGCCGTCGGTCAGCGTCCAGACCAGGGTTTTGGCGGGATCGGCGTTCGCCAAGACGGTCGCGGCGTCGTCCAGCTCGACGGCCATCAAGGTGAGGCCGCGCGTTTCGCAAGCGGCGGCGAGCTGGCCGAATTCGGGCGCGAGGTCGGTCGACTGCGCCAGATAGGACGATATCTCGGTTGCGCGTTCCGTCTGGTAGCCGTCGGCGACCAGCCGGTCGAAGCAAGCCCTCTCCGGCTCATGGACAAGGATCAGCGTCGGCCCGTTGCTCGGCATGGAAGCTCCCAGAAAAGTCTGGTGCTACCATCGCATGGCGGTTGCAATCGGCTTTCAGGAAACCGACCTGAGCGAGCGATAATGCGCAAGCCGCTCAGGCGATCAGCACGCGGGGCTCGAAGCAGCCCCGGACCGGAATGTCGAGCAGGAAGGTCATGCCGGCCTGAGGATCGAGCTTGCGCTGCTTGTCGTCCTTGCCTTTCCAGGCCGATGTCACCGCAAGGCGGTCGGCGTTCGGCCCGACAAAGGCGGGGCAGGAAGGCTGGGTTACCGGCATCGGGATTTCGCGCAGCAGCATGCCGTCCGGCGAATAGGCCTTCACCGCCTTGCCGCCCCAGACGGCGTTCCACAGCACCCCGTCGCGGTCGACGACCGAGCCGTCGACATAGCCTTTTTGCGAACGATGATCGACGAAGATGTTCGGCTCGCCCGTCGGCAGGCCGGTCGCCGGATCGCAAGCGACGCGCATCAGAAGCCCGGTCGCGGTATCGGTGTAGTAGGCGATCGTCCCGTCGTCGGAAAAGCAGATCGAGTTGGACACGGTAATGTCGGAGAACAGTCGGCGAAGCTCGCCCTTGAAGAACCAGTAGATCGCGCCGGCGCCCTTGCCCTCGTCCTTGCCCATCGTGCCGGTCCACAACGCGCCGCAGGGATGGACGCGGGAATCGTTGGAGCGGGTCAGCGGATTGTCAGCTTCGATCGGCGTGTGCAGCGTCAACTTGCCGGTCGCCACATCGCGGACCTGCAGGCCGATCTCGGTGGCGATCAGCTGGCGGGCATCGTCAATGACGGCGATGGCGCTGGCCATCACGCCGAGATCATGGATTTTCAGCGCGCCGGCGAGCGGCTTTTCCAGAAGCTTGCCATTGACGATGTCGAACCAGAACAGTGTCTCGGTGCCGGGATCGTAGCTCGGTCCCTCCCCCAACTGGCAAATGTGATCGCTGAAGACCGAAACGCTGTCCATCAAATCCCTCCGAAGGCTTCGTCCCAGGCCGCGACCGCGGCGCGGGCGCGCTCAGCCACTTCATCGACGCTGGCGCCCGGCTTATAAAGGCTCGACCCCAGGCCGAAGACGCTGACGCCGACGGCTTTGTAGCCGGCAAAATCCTTGTCCGAAACACCGCCGACGGCGCCGATCAGCGCCGTTGCCGGCAGCACGGCGCGGATCGCCGAAATGCCGCCGGCGCCGAGCACGCTTGCCGGGAAGAATTTAAGCGCCGAAGCACCGAGCCTGATCGCCTGGAAGGCCTCGGTGGGCGTGAACACGCCCGGCATCGTCACCATGCCATACTGCATGGCGCGGCCCATGACATCGGCATCGATGTTGGGGCTGACCAGCAGCCGGCCGCCGGCCTTGTGCAAGGCATCGACATCGGCCGCCGTCAGCACCGTGCCGGCGCCGACCAGCGCGGTTTCCGGAAGGACTTCGGCGATCCTGGTGATCGACGAAAACGGTTCCGGCGAATTGAGCGGCACCTCGATCGCCTCGATGCCAGCGTCGAAGACCGCCTGGCCTATTGAGATCGCCTCTGTCGGCTTGAGGCCACGCAAGATGGCGACCAGCCCGCGTTTCAGTCTCGGAAAGGGTGCTGTCTGCGTCACGCGTCGCCTCCGATCATGCGGTTCTCGCGCGCGGCTTCGACAAGGCCGGCGCGCACCGCTTCATCCGCATCGACGACCCGAAAAGCAAGACCGGCGAAGCCAAGAGCGGCGCCATAGAGCGAAGCCAGCGCGCCGGAAGCGATCAGCACGACGGGCGCTTCACTGATGCCGTAGCGCCGCTTCGCCGAAGCGATCTCGCCGCCGATCAACAGCCCGGACAGGCACGCCGCCGCCTCGTCGGATTTCAAATCTTGCAGCAGCCCGGCGGCGCGGATCGCAAACAGCTTTGAGGTAACGTCGCCGCCTTCGCCCAGCGCCCGCTCGCACCACTGACGGAAGAACGGACCATCCGCCGTGACCGGTGCCGGATGTTCGCCCAGCGAATGTTTCAGGATCGAATGCGCGGCCAATACCGAAAACAACTCGCCGGTCGGCCAGGTGCCGAAGCCGGCGACCGCGCCGTCCTCGGCCACGACCCATTTGGAATGGGTGCCCGGCATGCAGACGATGTGGCGCCCCGTTGGCGGCAGATTCGCGCCGGCAAGCTGCGTTTCCTCGCCGCGCATGACATCCGGCGCGTCGGCGAGGCGCTGTGCGAGGCCGGGCACGATACGGATGTCGCGGCGCTCGCCTTCGATGCGGGCGGCACCTGCCAAGATGGCGCCGATCGGGGCAGGCACGGTGACGTATGGCGCCTCGATCCAGCCCTGGCGGGAACCCGCCATGCCGCAGATGATGACGGGCAGGGACTTCGGCGCGCCCATGGCGGCGAGATGGCCTTCCAGCACCGTCGCAAAACCCTTTTCGCGCGCGGTGATCAGGCCGTCGTCGCCGCGCCGCTCGGCGAGCAGCTGACCCGCGCCGTCGAGCAGCCAGGCCCTGAGCCTGGTCGTGCCCCAGTCGAGGGCGGCGACCGCAGGCGCGCCGCTCACAGCACGCCTCCGTCGACAATCAGCATTTGCGCGGTCAGCATGCGCGAGGCGTCCGACGCCAGGAACAGCACCGTGCCCACAATGTCGTCGGGCCGCATGGGCTCCTTGATGCATTGCTTGGCGACATGGGCGGCAAGCGCCTCCTCGGTAACCCAAAGCTCGCGCTGACGTTCGGTGATCACCCAGCCGGGCGCAACCGCGTTGACGCGGATGCCGTCGGCGCCGAGCTTGCCGGCAAGGCCTTTGGTGAGACCGAGGATACCGGCCTTGGCGGCGGTGTAAGCCGGCAGATCGGGATGGTTGATGAGATAGGACGTGGAGCTGAAATTGATGATCGAGCCGCCGCCGGCGCGCTTCATGCCCGGCGCCACCGCCTGGGCCGTGAAGAAATGCGGCCGCAGGTTGATGGCCAGGTTGTTGTCCCAGAACTCGACCGTGACATCCTTCACCTCATGGCGATCGTCAAGCGCGGCGTTGTTGACCAGCGCCGTGACATCGCCATGCGCTTTCGCCGCCTTCGCTGCCGCGGCGCGCAGCGCCTCGACGTCGCGCAGATCGGTCTTGAGATAGAGCGGACGCCGGCCAAGCTCTCTTTCCAGACGGTCGGCCAGCGCCGTGCTGGGCTTGTCGGCGATGTCGATGAAGGCGACCTTGGCGCCTTGCCGCATAAAGCCCTCGGTCAGCGCCGCGCCGATGCCGGAACCGCCGCCGGTGATCAACACCGAGGCGCCGTCGAGGTCGGCGAAACGCGCCGATGGCATCATGATTTCTGTCTCTCTTTGGCCGGCGCGCATCCTAGCCATGCCGGCCTCGGGAGCAAGGGTGAAAAGGCGATTTCGGCGGCAATATGTCTGACAAAAAAATAGCAGCCGCGCTTCCGCGAGGCGCGGACGGATGGGCTTGGATCGCGGGTTGGCTCGATCAGATCGCCTTGGCGCGCAGTGCGCCGCGATAGGAATCGCGCAGATAGCCAAGCGTGGCGTCGGCATCGACGGGCTTGCCGAACAGATACCCCTGGCCACCCGCGCAGCCGAACTGGACCAGGCGGTCGGCCTGCGCTTCCTCCTCTATGCCTTCGGCCACAACGTCCATGCCGAGTCCTTCGCACATGGCGAGAATGGCACGGATGATGTGTTCCGAGGGGCGGTCTTCGAGGATCGAGGAAACGAAGGCGCGATCGATCTTCAGCTTGTCGAAATGGAATTCGCGCAGGCGCCCGAGCGAGGACTGGCCGGTGCCGAAATCGTCGAGCGAGACGCGGATGCCGACCCGGCGCAGATCCTCGACGATCTTCTCGGCCGAAGCCGGGTCGGTCATCAAGCCGGTTTCGGTGATCTCGATCTCCAGGCGGCGCGGATCGAAGCCGGTGCGGTCGAGGATCGCCAGGATATGCAGGCCGGTGTTCTGGTCGACAAGCTGCGAGGGCGACAGGTTGAAGGACAAAAACAGGTCCTTCGGCCAGTTGCGCGCCGCCTCGGTCGCCTTGCGCAGCACCAGCTGCGACAGCGGGCCGATGATGCCGCGCTCCTCGGCGATGGGAATGAACACGCTCGGCGGCACCATGCCGAGATCGCGATCGGTCCAGCGAGCCAGCGTCTCGAAGCCGATGGTGCGGCGACTGGTGAGGTCGACGATCGGCTGGAAATGCGGCTCGACCTCGCCGGCCGAGACGGCGCGGCGCAGCGCCTGCTCGATGCGGGTGACGCGCTTGGCGGCCTCCTCCATCTCGCGTGTGTAGACGACCACGCGGCCGCGGCCCGAGCGCTTGGCGTGGTAGAGCGCGGTCTCGGCCTTGTTGATCAGGATCTCTGTGGTCTCGTCGCCGGAATAAAACAGCGAGCAGCCGACCGAAGCCGACAATCTGGCGGTGCGCTCGCCGACATCATAGGGTGCCGACAGGATCTCGATCAGCATGCGCGACTTCTCGGCCGCCTGCTCCTCGCTGAACACCATCGGGTAGAGGAAGGCGAACTCGTCGGCGCCGATGCGACAGACGGTGGAATAGCCATCCATCGAGGCACGCAAGCGCATAGCCACCTGGATCAGGATGTCGTCGCCGGCCTTGTGGCCGAACAGGTCGTTGATCGGCTTGAAGCCATCGAGATCGAGGATGCCAACGGTGAAGGGCGCGGGATCGTCGGCGCGGTCGCTGATCAGGCGATCGACCTTGTCGTAAAAGCGACGATGGTTGCCAAGCCCGGTCAGCGGATCGGTGAAGGCCAGATCCGCGTTTTCCCTGCCTGGCTGCCCGGTGCCAAACGTCGTTTGCATCATGTTCCTGTTCTGACGGGGGAATTTGTAACCAGACTGGCAGCAAAGCGTTTAGGAAAGGTATCGGAAAATCGATTTTCTGAAGATCGCGAAAATGGGGGGCCTTGGCGCCATGCCTGGCGGTCCAGGGGTCTTTGGCGATGGAGGCTTAAACCGGGCATTAACAGCTTCAATAAATAGTAAAGCGGCCCGGAGACGCCGGCATTGGCGCGGCTGGTCGGCTGGGCCCGGGCACCGGAGACAGGCATGCCGCACGAGGTCCGCAACGAGCCGGCGATCGCCGTGCTCCTGCCCTGCTACAATGAGGAGCTGACGATCGGCGAGGTCGTGCGGCGCTTCCGCGAGACGCTGCCCTCCGCGACTATCTATGTCTACGACAACAATTCGAAGGACCTGACCGCGCTCAGGGCTCGGGCGGCCGGCGCGGTCGTCGTGCGCGAACCGCGTCAGGGCAAGGGCAATGTCGTGCGCCGCATGTTCGCCGACATCGACGCCGACATCTATGTGATGGCGGACGGCGACGGTACCTACGCGCCGGAAGATGCGCCGCAGCTGATCAACACACTCTTGACCGAGCGCTCGGACATGGTGGTGGGCACCCGGCGGGGCGTCACCGACGACGCCGGCCGCTCCGGCCACGCCTTCGGCAACCGCATCTTCAACCGACTCTACAAGGGCCTGTTCGGCACCGATTTCACCGATATCTTTTCCGGCTACCGGGTCTTTTCGCGGCGCTTCGTCAAGAGCTTCCCGGCGGTTTCCGGCGGCTTCGAGATCGAGACCGAGATGTCGGTCCATGCCTCGCAGCTCAAGCTGCCGGTGAACGAGATGGCGCTCGACTACGGCCGCCGCCCGGAAGGCTCATCGTCGAAGCTGTCGACGTTCAGAGACGGCGCCAGGATCCTGTGGATGTTCGCCATGCTGGTGAAGGAGACGCAGCCGCTGCGTTTCTTCGGCACGTTTGCCCTGTTCTTCCTGGCGGCCAGCATCGGGCTGATGATCCCGGTGCTGATCGAGTTCGCCGAGACAGGACTTGTTCCGCGCATGCCGACCTGGGTGCTGTCCGTTGGCCTGCTCCTCTTGTCCATGCTGGCGATGGTCACCGGGCTGATCCTCGATTCGGTGTCGCGCGGCCGGGCCGAACAGAAGCGCATCTTCTATCTTTCCATCCCTGCCGGCCGCATCGAGCGGCGCGCGGGCTTCAACGGCGAGGCCTCCCCGACGAGGGAGCCGGGCAAGCCCTCGCGAGCCGCCTGATGGTTCGGCTTGCCCGCTTCGTGCTTGCCGGCGGCATCGGCTTCGTTGCCGATGCGGCCGCGCTCTGGCTGCTGCTTTCCGTCACGCCGCTCGGGCCGCTGGCGGCACGCGTGCTGTCGATCGGCTTCGCGCTCACCGTCACCTGGCAGATCAACCGGCATTTGACCTTTGCGCCGTCGAGCCGAGGCATCGCGCAGGAGGGCGCGCGTTACGGCGGCGTCGGCGTCGCCACCAGCATCGTCAATTATCTCGTCTATTGTGCCCTTCTGTTCGCGCTGCCCTCCCTGCCGCCGCTGGCGGCGCTGACGGTCGCCTCGCTGGTCGCGATGGCGCTGTCCTTCGTCGGCTATTCCCGGCTGGTCTTCGACCGATAATCTCTGGCCGATTGGCAGATGCCGCCGATTTCCCTATATCGGCGACAGAGATTGCCGGAGACCCGAGATGCCGTTGAAAATCGCCGTCCAGATGGACCATGTCTCGACGGTGTCGATCGCCGGCGACACCACGTTCGCGCTGTCGTTGGAAGCGCAGCGGCGCGGGCACAAGCTTTTCCACTACACGCCCGACCGGCTGTCGATGCGGGACGGCAAGGTGTTCGCGCGCGCCGAGGAGATGCAGGTGCGCGACGAGAAGGGCAGCCATTATTCGCTGGGCGAGCCGGTGCGCACCGATCTCTCGGAGATGGACGTGGTGCTGCTGAGGCAGGACCCGCCCTTCGACATGAACTACATCACCACCACCCACATTCTGGAACGCATCCATCCGAAGACGCTGGTGGTCAATGACCCGGCCTGGGTGCGCAACAGCCCGGAAAAGATCTTCGTCACCGAATTCCCGGACCTGATGCCGGAGACGCTGATCACCAAGGATCCGCAGGAGGTGGCCGCCTTTCGCAAGGAGTTCGGCGACATCATCGTCAAGCCGCTCTACGGCAATGGCGGGGCGGGCATCTTCCATCTGCACGAGGCCGACCGCAACCTCGCCTCGCTGCTCGAAATGTTCGGCCAACTGTTCCGCGAGCCCTATATCGTGCAGCGCTACCTCAAGGACGTGCGCAAGGGCGACAAGCGCATCATCCTGATCGACGGCGAGCCGGTGGGCGCCATCAACCGTGTGCCGGCCGAGCACGATTCGCGCTCCAACATGCATGTCGGCGGCCGCGCCGAGAAGACCGAGCTGACGGAGCGCGAACGCGAGATCTGCGCCCGCATCGGGCCAGCGCTCAGGGAACGCGGCTTCATCCTCGTCGGCATCGATGTCATCGGCGACTACATGACCGAGATCAACGTCACCTCGCCGACCGGCGTGCGCGAGGTGCGGCGCTTCGGCGGCGCGGACATTGCTGCCCTGTTCTGGGACTGCGTGGAAGGGAAGCGGAAGTAGCGCCCCTCAGCTGCCCGGTGGGCGGGACCGTATGTTCCCGTAATGTTCTTGCTTAAGCCGCAAATCTGTGGTTGTCTAAACCAAACTCGCTCGCCGCCTGATCGCAGGACCGGCGAGCGAGCCGGTATCCGGGGGCTTGAGACAAGATGGTAGCGCGGGTTCGCACGGTGGCTTTCCAGGGCATCGAGGCCGTGCCGGTCGATGTCCAGGTGATGATCGCGCCGGGCAAGGTCGGCATGCAGATCGTCGGCCTGCCGGACAAGGCGGTGGCAGAGAGCCGGGAACGCGTGCAGGCCGCGCTTCATGCCTCCGGCCTGTCGATGCCGTCGAAGAAGGTGACGGTGAATCTCGCGCCGGCGGACCTGCCCAAGGAAGGCAGCCACTACGATCTGCCGATCGCGCTCGGATTGATGGCCGCGCTCGGCGCCATTCCGGGCGATATGCTGGCCGGCTATGTCGTGCTCGGCGAATTGTCGCTCGACGGCACCATCGCCGCTGTCGCCGGCGCGCTGCCGGCGGCGATCGGCGCCAACGCCGAAGGCAAAGGGCTGATCTGTCCGTTCGCCTGCGGGCCGGAGGCAGCCTGGGCCGGCAAGGATTTCGATATCCTGGCGCCGCGCAGCCTGATTGCCATCGCCAACCATTTTCGCGGCACCCAGGTGCTGTCGCGTCCCGAGGCCGGCATCCAGGTCGCCGCGCGCGATCTGCCGGACCTTGCCGACATCAAGGGCCAGGAAAGCGCCAAGCGGGCGCTGGAAGTGGCGGCGGCGGGCGGCCACAATCTCCTGATGGTCGGACCGCCGGGCTCGGGCAAGTCGATGCTGGCGCAAAGGCTGCCCTCGATCTTGCCGCCGCTGGCGCCGAAGGAGCTGCTCGAAGTCTCGATGATCGCGTCGGTAGCGGGCGAGCTCGGCGAAGGCAAGCTGACAGACCGACGGCCGTTCCGCGCGCCACATCATTCGGCGTCGATGGCGGCGATGGTGGGCGGAGGCTTGCGCGTGCGGCCGGGCGAAGTGTCGCTTGCGCATCACGGCGTGCTGTTCCTCGACGAGTTCCCGGAATTCACGCCGCAGACGTTGGACGCGCTGCGCCAGCCGCTGGAGACCGGCGACTGCGTGATCGCGCGCGCCAACCACCGCGTCACCTATCCGGCGCGCATCCAGCTGGTGGCGGCGATGAACCCGTGCCGCTGCGGCATGTCGGGCGAGCCCGGCTATCGCTGCCTGCGCGGCGAGCGCTGCCGCACCGAATACCAGGCGCGCATTTCCGGCCCGCTGCTCGACCGCATCGATCTCAGGATCGAAGTGCCGGCAGTCTCGGCAAGCGACCTGATCCGGCCGGACAAGGCCGAGGCCAGTGCCGCTGTGGCGCAGCGCGTGGCGCGCGCCCGGGCCATGCAGCGCGAGCGGCTGGAAAGGCTGGGTGCGGCGGCCACCACCAGCGCGCACTGCCCGCCTTCGGTCGTCGAGGCGATCGCCAGGCCCGACGCCGCCGGGCTGACGCTGCTCAAGGACGCCAGCGAAAAGCTCGCCTTCTCGGCGCGAGCCTATCACCGCGTGCTGAAGGTCGCGCGGACGCTCGCCGATCTCGACGCCAGCGAAACCGTCGGCCGCATCCATCTCGCCGAGGCGATCTCCTACCGCATGAGCGCGGAGCGCATGGCGCAGGCGGCGTAAGGTCCCTGGCGAGCTTCGCGGCGCTACCCCGCCCGGTCCTTCGCCTTCAGCTCCAGCCTGCGCGCATGCAGCACCGGCTCGGTGTAGCCGTTGGGCTGGACTGTCCCCTTGAACACCAGGTCGCAGGCGGCCTGGAAGGCGATCGACTTGTCGAAGTCGGGCGCCATCGGCCGGTAGAGCGGGTCGCCGACATTCTGGCGGTCGACGATCGCCGCCATGCGCTGCAGCGAATCCCGGACCTGGATCTCCGAGCACACCTTGTGGCGCAGCCAGTTGGCGATGTGCTGCGAGGAAATGCGCAGCGTGGCGCGGTCCTCCATCAGGCCGACATCGTTGATATCGGGCACTTTCGAGCAACCGACGCCCTGATCGATCCAGCGCACGACATAGCCGAGAATGCCTTGCGCGTTGTTGTCTAGCTCGCGCTGGATCTCGTCCGGGGTCCAGTTCGGCCGCACCGCCACGGGCACCGACAGGATGTCGTCGAGCCTGGCCTTCGGCCGGCTCCTCAGCGCCGCCTGCACGGCGTGCACATCAACTTTATGATAGTGCGTGGCGTGCAGCGTCGCCGCGGTCGGCGACGGCACCCAGGCGGTGTTGGCGCCGGCCTTGGGGTGCGCGATCTTTTGCTCGAGCATCGCCGCCATCAAATCCGGCATGGCCCACATGCCCTTGCCGATCTGGGCGTGGCCGGCGAGGCCGCATTCCAAGCCGGTGTCGACGTTCCACGCCTCATAGGCGGAAATCCAGGCGGCCTGCTTCATGTCGCCCTTGTGGATCATCGGGCCGGCTTCCATCGAGGTGTGGATCTCGTCGCCGGTGCGGTCGAGGAAGCCGGTGTTGATGAACACGACGCGCTCCCTTGCGGCGCGGATCGCTTCCTTGAGGTTGACGGTGGTCCGCCGCTCCTCGTCCATGATGCCCATCTTGATGGTGTTCTTGGCCATGCCGAGCAGGAGCTCGACGCGATCGAAGATTTCCACGGCGAAGCCGACTTCCTCCGGCCCGTGCATCTTGGGCTTCACCACATACATCGAGCCGGCACGGGAGTTGGCGCGGCGGCCGTTGTCGCCGACATCGTGCAGCGCGATCAGCGCGGTGATCGCCGCGTCCATGATGCCTTCCGGCACCTCGTTGCCGTCGCGGTCGAGGATCGCCGGATTGGTCATCAGGTGGCCGACATTCCTCACCAGCATCAGCGAGCGTCCGGGCAGCAGCAGCTGGCCGCCATTCGGCGCCGTGTAGCGGCGGTCCGGATTTAGCTTGCGGACAAAGCTCTTGCGGGCCTTGGTGATCTCTTCCGCCAGGTCGCCCTTCATCAGCCCGAGCCAGTTGCGATAGACGACGACCTTGTCCTCGGCATCGACGGCGGCGACCGAATCCTCGCAATCCTGAATGGTCGTCAAGGCGGCCTCGAGGACGACGTCGGCAATGCCGGCCGCATCGGTCTTGCCGATCTGACTGGCATGATCGACGACGATCTCGATATGCAGGCCGTTCTTTACCAAAAGCACGGCTTCCGGCGTGGCGGCGTCGCCGCGGTAGCCGGCGAACTGCTTCGGGTCGGCAAGCGTGGTGGCGCCGGCGCCTTCGCCGACCTTCAGCGCGCCGTTCGCCACCGAGAGCCCGTTGATGCCGGCCCATTTGCCGGTGGTGAGCGGCACGGACTGGTCGAGGAAGTCCCTGACCCAGGCGATCACCTTGGCGCCGCGCGTGGGATTGAACGCTTTGCCCCTTTCGGCGCCTCCCGTCTCGGGAATGGCGTCGGTGCCGTAGAGCGCGTCATAAAGCGAGCCCCAGCGCGCATTGGCGGCATTGAGCGCATAGCGCGCGTTCATCACCGGCACGACCAGCTGCGGCCCGGCGACGACCGCGATCTCCGGGTCGACGTTTTCGGTCGAGACGCTGAAGGCCGGACCTTCCGGCACCAGATAGCCGATCTCTTCGAGGAAAGTTTTGTACTGCTCCATGTCGACCGGCGCGCCGTTGGCGCGGTACCAGTCGTCCAGCCTCTCCTGCATGGCGTCGCGCTTGGCGAGCAGCGCGCGGTTCTTCGGCGCGAGGTCGTGGACGATCTCTGAAAAGCCGGTCCAGAACTTTTCCGGATCGATGCCGGTGCCGACTGCTGCCTCCTCGGCGACGAAGTCATGGAGCTCCCGGGCAATCTGCAACCCGGCGATCTCGATGCGGTCGGTCATCAGCACGTCTCCAGACATCAGGCTTTGCCGGGCCTTTGGCATGTTGGGGGGCGGGGGTCAATTCGGCTTAGGGTGAAGGTGCGGCGCGGTTTCCCTTCTCCCCTTGTGGGAGAAGGTGGATCGGGGCTCACACCGCAATCCTTGGGCGCCCTGAGGCCACCGCCACCACATGCGCCTCGATGAACATGCGCTGGTTCTCGACCGTCGAGACCTTGAATTCGGTGGAAACGTCGATTTCGGCGCTGTCGGTGCCGGCATTCTTCGCGCGTTCGGCGACGATCGCCCGCACGTCGGCTTCAGCCGCGGCGATCGCCTTCTCCTCCTCGGTGAAGTCGCGCACCGTCTGCCCCGAGGCGAGCCGGAAAAGCCCTTCCCTGGGCTGGCTGACGCGGGCTTCGGCTGAGACCCGCACCTGGCCGACGACGGCGCCGAGCGCGTTGGCGACGTCGGTGTCCTCCGGCACGATGCAGCCATTGCCGATCAGCGGCGGCAGGCCGGCGTAATGCAGCGGCGCCGAGGCGCCGAGGCCGATCACCGGCCGGTCGAGCGCGACGCTGAAGCGGGCGATGCCGGGATGCGCATCGACGGCGCGCTGCACCAGCGCGTGCGCGACGGTCGCGGCGCCGTCCAGCCCGTCCTCGGCGAAGGCGGTTTCGAGAATATATTCGGCCGACCAGCGGGTCAGCGTGACGAGCACGCGCTGGGCGAGCGCTTCCGGCGTCGCGGCGATCGCCTGGCCGCGGCCGTCGCGGCGGCGGGAAAACAGCTCGGCGCCGAGACGGGCGGCGGCGGGATCCCAGTTCGACTGCTTGCCGAGCACATGGGCGGCGTCGGACGGCGTGAAGCCGCAAATGTGCACCAGGCCGCGCGCCACCAGCCGGTTGAGCGTGGCGTTCTGGGCGTTGGAGCTGAGCAGCCGGTCGAGCGCCAGCGGGGTGGCGCCGATCGCCTCGTAGAGTTTCGCTTCCGGCGCGGTGAGGCCGGCGGCGAGGCGATCCGGCACGCCGGTGCGCACGGCAAAACGCCCGTCCATGCGGCCGGGATTGGGCGCGCGCAGCTGCCGCTCCAGCTCGGCGGTGACCGCCTCGCCATGCGCCAAGCCGGCCAGCGCCAGCGGCACCAGGCGGCGCGGCCCGAGCAGGATCTTGGGGTCGAGCGCGCCGTCCTCCAGCGCTACTTCGGAGTCGCCGCCGAGGCCGAAGGTGCGCATGGCGACGGCTTCGACCATGGTGCGGAAGCCGCCGACGGTGGCGCCTTCCGGATCGAGCCGCGGCCGGCCGCTATCGAGCACCGCAACGTCGGTGGTGGTGCCGCCGATGTCGGAGACCATGGCGTCGTTCAGCCCGGTCATGTGGCGGGCGCCGACCAGGCTGGCGGCCGGGCCGGAGAGGATGGTCTCGATCGGCCGCTGGCGGGCGAAGGCCGCCGACACCAGCGCGCCGTCGCCGCGCACCACCATCAAAGGTGCGGCGATGCTGCGCCGGCCAAGAAAGCCTTCGGTCGCCGCGACCAGCCGGTCGATCATCGAGATCAGCCGGGCGTTGAGCAAAGTGGTGAGCGCGCGGCGCGGACCGCCGAGCTTGGCCGAAAGCTCGTGGCTGGCGGTGACCGGCAGGCCGGTTTTTTCGCGGATCAGGTCGCGCGCGGCGAGCTCATGCGCCGGATTGCGGGTGGCGAAATAGGCGCAGACGGCGAAGCCCGACACCGAACCCCCAAGCTCCGGCAACGCCGCCTCGAGGCCGGAAAGATCGAGCTTGGCGGCATTGCCGTGCACGTCGTGGCCGCCGGGGCAGAACACCACCGGATCGCTGCCGAGAGCCGTCTTCAGCCCGTCGCGGGCAAGGTCGGCCTCGGAAAAGCCGATCATCACCAGCGCCACGCGCCCGCCCTGGCCCTCGACCAGCGCGTTGGTGGCAAGCGTGGTCGACATCGACACCAGCTTGATCGCGGCCGAGTCGGTAGCGGATTTTTCCAGCACCGCGTCGACCGCGCCGGAAATGCCGACGGCGAGGTCGTGGCGCGTGGTCAGCGCCTTGGCCTTGGCCAGCACCTTGCCCTTATCTGGGTTGTCCAGGGGCCCGCCCTCCTCCGACCACAGCACGGCATCGGTATAGGTGCCGCCGGTGTCGATGCCGAGGAAGAGCGGTTTTGGCTTGGCGGTCATTTGACGGTGGCAAGTCCGGGCAAGAGGTTTTGGTGCCTGCCCCTTAGCCGATACGGGCCGGCGGATAAAGGCGGGAGCGATGGGCCAAGGAAGGGGCAAGCTCCCTTCTCCCCCTGTGGGAGAAGGTGGATCGGCGCGCAGCGCCGAGACGGATGAGGGGTGCTCCAGCTTAGCAAATACGCCCATCGGCATCATCGCCAAGGCTGCAGATCTTCGTCCCGCACATAGGCAATGATGGTATCGCAGACAGCATCGAGGTCCTTCAGAACGTCGTCATTCCAGAACCTCAACACGCGAAATCCCTTCGCCTTCAATTCGGCGTCGCGCTCCTGGTCGTGGGGCGAGTCCGCATGCTGACTGCCATCGATTTCGATGATAAGCCGAGCCTCGGCGCAAACGAAGTCGGCGACGAATCTACCCACTGGCACCTGCCGGCGGAACTTGATCTTGTCGAGACGGCGGCCGCGCAGCTCCTGCCACAGACGACCCTCCGCCTCTGTCGACTCGCGGCGCATCCGACGAGCGAAATTGCGCTTGGCCGGGGTTACGGGTTGATGCGGCATGGCGGAAGACTCGGCCTCATTTCGTCCAATTCTCCAACATCGCACTCCGTCCAACACCCCTCATCCGTCTCGGCGCTGCGCGCCGAGCCACCTTCTCCCACAAGGGGAGAAGGGGTGCCCTACTCCGCCAGATCCACCGTCTCCGTCGAATGCTCGACGCAGATGAAGCAGCAGGTGTCGCAGGGCTGGTCGTTGTCGGGGCCGACGCCGGCGGTGACGGAATCGTTGCCGACCACCCAGGCGCCCCAGCAGATGTGCTCGCCGGGCTCGCAGGAGATCGGCACGGATTTGCGCGCCTGCGGGCGGATGAAGAAGACCTTGTCGCCGCCCGGCCAGACCTTTTCGCTGTCGCGGCTGAACAGTTCCAGCGCGACGCCGTCGGAGCGCTGGTTGCGGACAAAGACCGACATGTCGGCGGCGAAGGCCGGCGCGGTGAGGAGAAGAGCGGCGAGCAGAGCGCGAATCATGGCGAGGGTTCCCGAGGGGGAGTAGAGCACGGGAAGCACCGGTAATCTCCCCCCTTGCGGGCAGGGCTATCGCATATGAGTAAAGAGTTCATAGAAGAAGTCTTTGCTCCAGTTGGCCCTGCGCATCTTGCTGGCGATTGGTTTGTCGAGGGGATGGGCAGCCAAGATGTTTTGGGCGAGCCTGCGGATGACGGCCAGGTTTTGTGGCGCGTTGTCCTTTCGGGTGCGGGCGTCATCCTCGTGGAAGACAACATCAAGGCTCCAGTGCAACTGGTTCTCGATCGTCCAGTGGGCACGAACCGTCTCAGCCAATTTGTTGGGCGTCAGCACCTTGGAGAGGGCGATATAGCGGACCGATGTGGTCGTCTTGCCGTCGGCAGTGGTGCGCAGGGCCTCGATGCGGCCAATGGCCTTGAGGCCGGGGAAGGCGGGCGCGTCCTTGAGCCTGGCAAGCGGCAGCACGCTGGCGCGGCGCACTTCGGTGCGGCCATGGCCGCTGTCGCGCGTTTCGAAGCCGGCGATCTCGCCCGCCGCGGCGAAGCTTTTCTCGGCCGCGGCAAACAGACGACCCCGGTTGGCCTTCAGCCCAAGGGCATAATGCGCCTTCTGCGCCAGCAGCGCCTTGGCCGTCTCGGGGCGACAATGCAAGGCGTCGGCCGTCACCGTGCAGCCCTTGAGATCCAGGCTCTTCAGCAGCGCCAGCGTCGCTGCAACCTCGTCGGAGGCCGGCGCCCGCGTTGCCGCAATCGCCAGCCGCGTCTCGGCATCCCAGGCACTGACCATCAGCGGCGGCATGAAGGCGCGGCCCTTCTCATAACCGCGCCTCAGCGCCTTGCCGTCGACGGCCACCACGCCACGCGGTGGGCCGAGCCCAAGCTCACGCCGCAATGCCGCCATGAAGGCGCTCAGCGCATCCGACAACTCCTGCGGATCAACAAGCCGAAACACCCGGCTGAAGGTGTCGTGGCTCGGGCACCCATGCTTCAGCTCGATGAACTCTTTCAGCTCCTCCTCGCGCCCCTCTGCGAACTCCGCAATATCCACACAGCTTTTGGCCCCGCACAGCGTCGCCGCCAACGCCAGAAACAGAAGTTCAGCAAGATCATGCCGCGCGTTGATGTCGCGCGGATCGCGAACTGCTTGCAGGATCGACAAAACAAGCCGCACTCGGGCCTCCTCTGCTACGAGAAAGCCTCTCAAGAATCCTTCTTTTGCGGCTTGGCAATAGCCCATCAACTTATCTGCGATTCCCCTGCCCTCGAGGGGGGAGATGTCCGGTAGGACAGAGGGGGGTGGGAAGGAATGAGACTTTCGCGGTTTTCCGCCCGCCGCCGTCGCCGATCAATCGCAGCAAAGGAGCCTACTGCCCCATCTTGTAGTCGAGGAACCACTTCTTGTTCAGCGCATCGAGCGTGCCATCGGCCTTGAGCGCGGCGATCGCGGCGTTGACCGGCTTCACCAGGTCGGAGCCCTTGGGGAAGATGAAGCCGAAATCCTCACTGCCGAGCGGCCCGCCGATCAGCTTCAGCTTGCCCTCGGAGGCGTCGACATAGCCCTTGCCGGCGGTGCCGTCCGTCAGCACCACGTCGACATCGCCGGACTTCAGCGCCTGCACGCTGGCGCCGAAGGTCTCGAACAATTTTATGCGCGGGTTCTGCTCATTGCCGTCGAGCACGCTGTAGACGGCGGTGTAGAAGGGCGTCGTGCCGGCTTGCGCGCCGATCAGCCCGTCCTTGAAGGCGGCAAAGCTCTTGGCGTCGGTGAAGCGGCTCTCGTCGCCGCGCACCAGCATGAACTGTTCCGATCGCATGTAAGGGTCCGAGAAGTCGACCTTCGCCTTGCGCTCGTCCTTGATGGTGATGCCGGTCATGCCGATATTGTACTGGTTGTCGGAAACGGCCTGGATCATCGCGTCCCAGGAGGTGTTCTGGTACTCGACCTTGAAATGCAGCCGCTTGGCGATCTCATCCATCGCGTCATATTCCCAGCCGATCTGCTTGCCGGTCTTCTTGTCGATGAACTGCAGCGGCGGGTAAGCGTTTTCGGTCACCACCACGACCTTTCTGCCGCCGAGATCGGGCAGCGTGTCGGCGAGCGCCGCAGCGGGCGCGAGAAGGCAGGCCAATAGGCCGGCCAGCAGCAGTTTCGACTTGATCATGACGAACTCCCGAACGTGACTGGCGGCGCTACGCTCGCCCCAAGAGAAAAACCGGCGCCGACTTTAGCTTTCCGCAAGCGCCTTGCAAGCCGATCCGCTGCACCGATTAGCGCCAAAGCGGATTCCCATGCTCTGATCGGCACGCTTCCCGAACCCAGCCTGCGACGGACCATCCGCGCAATCCGTAACTGCTTCGCGCAACCCGGCGACCAGCCGGGTCAGCGTGCCATGCAGGGCTTTCAGCTCGGCGCGTTCCGGCGGCATGCTGCAGGCAAGCGCCGCTTGCACATCCAAACGAAAAAGGCGGCCGAAGCCGCCTTTCCAAAACAATCTGCGGAAGCGCCTTATTCGGCCGACGCAGACTCCGCAGCCTTCTTCTCGGCGGCGTCCTGCGCGGCTTTCTCAGCAGCCAGCGCCTCGGCGGCGGCGACCTTCTCGGCCTCGATGCGGGCGCGTTCGGCGTTCAGCGCATCACGCTCTTCATCGTTCAGCTTGCGGGCGCGCACGCCGGTGTTTTCCGAAATGCGGGCCGACTTGCCGCGACGGTCGCGCAGGTAATAGAGCTTGGCGCGGCGCACCTTGCCACGGCGCACGATCTCGACGCCTTCGACCATCGGCGAGTAGACCGGGAACACGCGCTCGACGCCTTCGCCGTAGGAAATCTTGCGGACGGTGAAATTCTCCTGGAAGCCGGAGCCGGAACGGGCGATGACGACGCCCTCATAGGCCTGGACGCGGGTGCGGCTGCCTTCGGTGACGCGCACCTGGACGCGCACGGTGTCGCCAGGCTGGAATTCGGGCAGCTTGCGCTTGGCTTCGATCTTGGCGGCCTGCTCGGCCTCGAGCTGACGGATGAGATCCATCTCAAATATCCACTTCTTGTTCTTCCGACAGCCAGAGCGTCCTCGACTTGCCTTGCAGTTCCAATGACCGCTCGGCTATGTCCTTTGCCCAGACATTCAAATCGGGGGCATCGGACAGGGACGGCTACACCGCCATTTGTTGACGGGTCCGGAAGATCGTTCTTCCGGTTCGGGCGGCGACATACAGCTATTTCGGCGCTTTGTCACGCCTTTGACGCCTAATTTTTGAAAACTATGGCCCCATCATATTGCCTCCGTGCCGGGTTGCGCGCGCCATGCAAGCTTTCTAAGTCGGAGAAAGCTATTTCCCAGGCCTCCCTCGATGACATTCTTCGATGCCGTCCTGCTCCTCTTCGCGGGCTTTGTCTCGGGCGCGGTGAACGCCGTCGCCGGCGGCGGCACTTTCGTCACCTTCGGTGCCATGACGCTGGTCGGCCTGCCGCCGATCGTTGCCAACGCAACGTCCTCGGTGACACAGTTTCCGGGCTACATCACCTCGACGCTCGCCTATCTCGACGACATCAGGCATTTCTGGCGCCAGGCGCTTGTGCTCTGCGTGATATCGGGCTTTGGCGCGCTGGCCGGTTCCCTCATTCTGCTGGCGCTCTCCAACACGTCCTTCCGAGCGCTTGTGCCCTGGCTGCTGATCGCCGCGACCGCCCTGTTCGCGGCCGGTCCGTGGCTGAAGCCGGCGGCCGGACCGGACCACGAGGCCTCGGTCGGCTCGCTCGCCGGGTCGCTGGCGCAGTTCCTGACTTCGGTCTATGGCGGCTTCTTCGGCGCCGGCATGGGCGTGATGATGCTTGCCACCCTCGGCCTGACGCAGGCCGGCGACTACCACAAGCTCAATGCGTTGAAGAACATGCTAGCGGTGGTCATCGCGGCAATCGCCATCCTGGTTTTCGTTTCGGGCGGCGTCGTCGCCTGGCCGCAGGCGATCGTCATGATCCCCGGCGGGGCGCTGGGCGGCTATGCCGGGGTGTGGATCGCCAGGCGCGTGCCGCAAGGTGTCGTGCGCGGCTTCGTCGTCGCCGTCGGCCTGTTTCTGGCCTTTTACTACTTTACCAAGGGCTGAGCACCGGCCAGCAGATCGGGCCGGCGCTCCCGCGTCAGCTTCTCAGCCTCGGCGCGACGCCACGCGGCGATCTTCCTGTGATTCCCGGAGGTCAGCACTTCGGGGATTTGCCTGCCCTCGAACTCCTGCGGCCGCGTGTAATGCGGATGCTCGAGCAGGCCGTTCTCAAAGCTTTCTTCCTCGCCCGAGACGGCGTTGCCCATCACCCCCGGCAGCAGCCGCACCACCGCATCGAGCAACACAAGTGCGGCCGGCTCGCCGCCCGACAGGATGAAATCGCCGATCGAGACTTCCTCCAGACCGCGCGCCTCGATCAGCCGCTGGTCGACGCCCTCGAAGCGGCCGCACAGGATGACGGCACCGGGTCCGGCGGCGAGCCCGCGCACCCTGGCCTGCGTCAGCGGCTTTCCACGCGGGCTCATCAGCAGCCTTGGACGTTCATCGCCCTGCGGCGAAACGTGGTCGATCGCCCTGGCCAGCACGTCGGCGCGCATCACCATGCCGGCGCCGCCGCCGGCCGGCGTATCGTCGACGGTGCGATGCCGGTCAGTGGCGAAATCGCGGATCTGGATCGCTTCCAGCGACCAGGTGCCGGCTTCCAGCGCCCGGCCGGCGAGCGAAAGCCCAAGCGCACCCGGAAACATCTCCGGATAGAGCGTCAGCACCGAGGCGGCAAAGCTCACCGGTTGCCCCCGGCGTCCTTCGGTCCGCGCGGCCGGCCCTTCGGGTCGAAACCGGGCCGCCCGGCGGCTTCGCTATCCTCGTCCTCGACCAGCCCCGCCGCCAGGGGATCGACCTGAACGAAGCCGTCGGCGATCGACACATGCGGCACCGCGGCTTGCGTGAACGGGATCAGCACGCCCTTGCGGCCCGCGAGCGTGACGTCGAGTATGTCGCCGCCGCCGAAATTATGCACGGCGACGACCCTGCCGATGACGCCGGTATCGTCCCTCACCTCAAGGCCGATGAGGTCGGCATGGTAGAACTCGTCCTCCTCGCCGTCGTCCGGCAGCACCGAACGGTCGACGAACAGCTCCGTGCCGGCAAGCGCCTCGGCCGTGTTGCGGTCGCTGACGCCCTTGAAGCGCACCACCACGACCGTGCCGGCCGGCCGGATGTCGAGGATCTGGAAGGCTCGGCCATCCTTGGCATGCAGCGGCCCGTAGTCGGCGAGCGCCAGCGGATCGCCGGTGAAAGTTTTCACCCGCAACTCGCCCTTGATGCCGTGCGCGGCGCCGATCACGGCCATCTGTACAGGGTTCTCGAGCTTCGACATCGGCATCACTTCCTTTGCCCTGCTCTAACCCTCTGAAGCCGCCATTTCAATGATCGGCTCTTCACCGCTTCCTAACCTGACTGCCCGAAAATGCCCGCATGCAGGAATTCCTCATCCCGGCAAAACCCGACCTCCAGGCGGCGCGCGAGAGCTGGCTCAAGATGCTGGCGCGCGAGCGCCGGCTGTCGCCCGAAACGGTCGAAGCCTATGAGCGCGACACGCGCCAGTTCCTGCATTTCCTGACCGGGCATTGCGGCGGCCCGCCCGGCATCTCCGATATCGCCGACCTGCAGCCGGCCGACCTGCGCGGCTTCCTCGCCGCGCGCCGCAACGGCGGCGCCGGCGCCCGCACGCTCGGCCGCGGCCTGGCCGGCATCCGTTCGCTGCTGCGGTTTCTCGAAAAGCGCGGCCTCGTCAACGCGGCGGGTGCGGCCGCCCTGCGCGCGCCGCGCCAGCCGAAATCGCTACCGAAACCACTGACGGCGAGCGATGCCAAGCAGGTCGTGACTGTCGAGGGCCAACTGGCGGAAGAACCCTGGATCGCCGCCCGCAACGCCGCCGTGCTGACGCTGCTCTACGGCTCCGGGCTGCGCATCTCGGAAGCGCTGGGCCTGACCGGGGCCGATCTCGCCACCGAGGCCGACACGGTGCTGCGCATCACCGGCAAGGGCGGCAAGACAAGGCTGGTGCCGGTGCTGCCGGTGGCGCTCAGGGCGGTCGCCGAATACCGGCGGCTGTGTCCCTTCCACATCGATCCGAAAGAGCTGCTGTTCCGCGGCGCTCGCGGCGGCCCGCTCAATCCGGCCATCGTCCAGCGCGAGATGGCGAAGCTGCGCTCGGCCCTCAACCTGCCGGAAACCGCGACGCCGCATGCCTTGCGCCATTCCTTCGCCACTCATCTGCTCGGCCGTGGCGGCGACCTGCGCACCATCCAGGAACTGCTCGGCCATGCCAGCCTGTCGACCACCCAGATCTATACCGGCGTCGACACGGCAAGGCTGCTCGACATTTACGACCGGGCGCATCCAAGGGCGTGAAGCGTTTGACGGAGCCACCCCGCTTCCTCGTGCCAAGACGGAGCAACGAGCGGAGTGAACCCTGAAATCGAGGCTGCAGGTCGAAATCGGCGGCTGTCGAGCAGCTGCAGGTAGCCTGACCCAACCTTGACATTCTTCGAAAGGCGGCCGCCCGTTTCCCGGCGGCCGCCTTTCGAATACCCTGGATCAGCGCATCACATAGACGATGCGCCGCGTGCCCGGATCAACCAGCGCCGGCTGGTTGTTCACATAGACATAGCGGTAGTTGTAATCCGGGATCTCGCGCAGCTCGACCGTGTCGGGCAGCACCGCGCCGGTCACCACTTCGCCCTCGAGATAGACCGGTTCGACCCGGTGCGTGGTGACATAGGTGCCGACCTCGGCCGGCGGCCTGGCGATCGGCTCGATGGCGTCGTCGCCGGAAACGATGGCGCCGGTGTAGGTGTCAGTGGTGTAGATATCATCGGTCGGCGGAGCCACGACGGCAATGCCGGCATCGGCCGGCCGGCGTGTCACCACAACACGGCTGCCGCCGAATTCGGCAGTCACATAGTCGGAATAGACCCAACCTTTGCCGCCGGCTTCGGCGATGGTGCACCATTTGCTGCCTTCGATGCAGCCTCTGAGCGTCGCCGACTGGCCGGCAGCCAGCACGCCGATAACGGGATATTGCGGGCCGGGGCCGGCGCGGACATTCAGATCCGTCACTGCCGAGACGGGCGTGTCGGCAAGCGCCGCGCCCGACATGGCAAGCAGCGCACCGGCAAGTGCCGGAAACAATAGACTTTTCATGATTTCTCTCCGTTCTCAACGCTCCCTCGGGCTCGAAAACGAACCAGAACCTTATGCGTTCCGGCTAAAGTGCCGTCGCCTGCTCACAAATTGTTCCATTTGTTTTGGGCAAGTCGGTCAAAAGCTGGTGAACGAAGGCCAGTTTTTGCGCCGTCACCTCCGAAATGACGAAGGGATAAAGGTCGGGCAGACCCATGCAGCGGTTGATCGAATTGGAGGCCTCCGACAGCACCAGCCAGCGGGCGAGGATCCTTTCGAACGGTTCCGGCGCCGGATCGGGTTCGGCGGGCTCCCGCAGCGGATCTCCCCCTGTATCGCCAGGCGGCAGGTCGTTGGCTTCCACTGTCTCCAGCCGGCCGAGCGGAAAATTCAGCGCATGCACCATCTCCAGCGTGTCCGTGATGTGCAGGTGGTGCGCCCAGGTCTCGGCCCAGTCTTCCCAGGGGTGGGACGCCGCATAGGCCGAGATGTGGCGCTGCTCCCAGTCCGGCGGCGCGCCCTTGGCGTAGTGGGCCTTCAGCGCTTGCTCGTAGTCAACCCGCTCGTCGCCGAACAGAGCGCGAAAGCTCGAAAGTCGCTCGGGATCGTCGCGGATCAGCCGGTCCCAGTAATAATGGCCGAGCTCGTGGCGGAAGTGACCGAGCAAGGTGCGGTAGTTCTCGCCCATTTCGACGCGCCGCCGCTCGCGCTCGGCGGAATCGGCCTCGGCGACGTTGAGGGTGATCCTGCCGTTGTCGTGGCCGGTCAGGATGCGCTCGCCGCCTGGTCCGCCGCCGATCGGATCGGCGAGGAAGTCGAAAGCGAGCCCGGCCTCGTCCTGCGGTCCGGCCTTGGGCGCGACCGGCAAGCCGAAGGCAAGCAGCGAATAGACGGCGCGTTTCTTGGCCGCCTCGACGCGGATCCAGCGCCGGCGGTTGCCCTCCACCGAAAGGTCGGGGATCAATTGGTTGAGCGCGCAAGCGCGGCAGAAAATCCTGCCCGGCTCGGCCCGCCAGTTGCAGGCACACTCGTCGGCATTTCCGCATGGAACGGCGTCGCCGCCGGAAAGCACGAAACACGCCCGCTCCGGATCGTAAAGCACCAGGCTTGAACAGTTCAGGCATTGCGCGTTCTCGAAATAGAGACGGTGGCCGCAATGAGGGCAGTCGAACAGCTTCATCGGTCGTCGAACCGCGGGAAAAAGGTCAACGAAGTTGGGCAACGCCCAAACGCCCGTCGCCGGCCGTCGTTCCGTTTCTATTTCGTCGCGAGCAGGGCGACGCCCCGCCTGGCCACGCTTTCGCCTGACAATGTCGCACCGCCACAAGTCTGGATGAGCGGTCCGGCGACATGCTCGCCGGCGAAGAAGATCTTCTCCGCCACCGCCTGCAACAGTGTGGCGCGCGCTTCGGAACGGTCTGATTGGGCAGCCGCATAGGCGAGCCTGCGCCAATGATCACAACATCGACGTCTTCCCAAAAGACACACACAATAAATCCTTGCGCCATAATTTATGCTTGATCGTGGGCAAATTCCCCGGCATTCGCCAGCTTCAAGCGCCGCGCAGCCCGCGCGGGCGGTGACAACCGGGCGCTTCACTGGCAGATTTGCAGCCGGGACGTGATTCAGGCAACCAGGAGAACGATATGGCATTTTTTGCCAAGGGAAGGATTTTCATGGCCGCCGTTGTGGCGGCTTTCGGGCTGGCGACAGGCGCGCAGGCCGCGGCCAGCTGCGGCAAGAACGGCGCCGGCTTCGACGCATGGAAACAGCAGTTTGCCGCGGAAGCACAAGCCGAGGGCGTGGGCCAGAGGGGTCTGTCCGCGTTGGCCGGCGCGACTTACGCGACAAGGACGATCGCTGCCGACCGCGCGATCCACAAGGCTTTCAGCGGCTCGGTGGAAGCGTTCATGCAGCGTCGTGGCGGGGCCGCGATTATTTCCAAGGGCCGTGCGTTGAAGAAGCAGAACGCGGCGATGTTCGACAGGATCGAACAGACTTACGGCGTGCCGCCGGGCGTCCTGCTTGCGATCTGGGGCATGGAGACTGGCTTCGGCGCGTCGATGGGCAACCAGAACACGGTCTCCGCCATTCTGACGCTGGCCTATGATTGCCGCCGCCCGGACTATTTCACCCCCCATGCCATCGCCGCCCTGAAGCTGGTCGATCGCGGCGCGCTGACCGCCTCCTCGGTCGGCGCCATGCATGGCGAGATCGGCCATACGCAGTTCCTGCCCGGAAATGTTCTGAAGTATGGCGTCGGCAACGGAAATCTGCGCGACAGGAACACCGCGCTGGCTTCCACCGCCAACTTCCTCAAAGCCCATGGCTGGCAGGCCGGCGCGGGATATGAGGCGAATATGGGCGCCATCGCCGGCTGGAATTCGGCAAGCGTCTACCAGCAGGCCATCGCCCGCATCGCCGAGGCGATCGACGCCAACTGATGCAATATCTCCATTCCAACGAGAAGCCCGGCCTGCGCCGGGCTTTTTGTTACGGAGCAAGGATCAAAACCCAACCACCCGGAACGACCAGGTTCGATCTCATCACCTAACTCTCAATCGTTCGCGTAGCCGCTCAATGGACATTTCCGGGAAACGGGAATCTGGAAGGTACCGGTAGTGCCGTTGCAGGTACGGAATTTGGGTTCCGCGGCGCTGAAGGAGCCGCCTTTGGCCTGTCCTCGATCACCGTCGGGACTCCGGCAGCTTGCGAGTAGCTGCCGCCTAAGGGGCATTTCTCGGAAGCGGCAACCTCGAAGGAGCCGGTGATAACATTTGAGCAGGTACGGAATTTAGAGTTCCGCGGCGCCGTTGTGGCCGCAGCAGCCGCCTTGGACTTGCCCTTGATGACCAACCAGATTTCGGTCGGTTGGTCGAGCTGCAGCCTGTTTATGTCGGAGTAGCTGATGCGGCCGCTGCGTATCCCCTCGGCTATGCGCTGGCAGAACAAGGCCGGCATGCGCTCCTGCGAGACGCCCATGAAGGAGGCGATTTCGTGCTTGAACGTGATGCTCCATAAATGGACAGCCGAGATGCACCCGTCCAAATTAGCCGCAGACGCCTGCTTCGTGGCTGCTTGCGAGGACCCGCACGTCATCAAGGTCAACGCCGTCGCGACCAGAAGAGAAATACTACTTTTCACTGTTGAAACCCCCCGCATCCCGCTGGGAACTTAATTGGAGCGGCGGAAAGGTCAAACGATAATTTCTCTGAAGTGGTCTGAACTTTTCTTAGATTAGATACGCGAAATAAAACCCGGCGTCTCCGCCGGGTTTTCCCGCTTATCTCAACTTTCGACGTTCGGATATCAGCCTTCGCGGTTCCTTGCCGCCAGCGTCCGCAACCGCAGCGCGTTGAGACGGATGAAGCCGGCGGCGTCCTTCTGGTCGTAAGCGCCGCGGTCGTCCTCGAAGGTGACCAGCGCATCGGAATAGAGCGTCTTCTTCGACCTGCGGCCGGTGACGATGACATTGCCCTTGTAGAGCTTCAGCCGCACCGCGCCTTCGACGTCTTCCTGGCTCTTGTCGATCATTGCCTGCAGCATCACGCGCTCGGGCGAGAACCAGAAGCCGTTGTAGATCAGCTCGGCATAGCGCGGCATGAACTCGTCCTTGAGGTGCGCGGCACCGCGGTCGAGCGTGATCGATTCGATCGCCCGGTGGGCGGCGATCAGGATGGTGCCGCCGGGGGTCTCGTAGACGCCGCGCGACTTCATGCCGACGAAGCGGTTTTCGACAAGGTCGAGACGGCCGATGCCGTTGTCGCGGCCGAGGTCGTTGAGCGCCGCCAGCATGGCAGCCGGCGACAGCTTCTTGCCATTGAGCGCGACCGGATCGCCCTTCAGGAACTCGATCTCGATCTCGGTGACGACGTCCGGCGCGTCCATCGGCGAGACGGTGCGCTGGTGGACGAATTCCGGCGGCTCGCTCCACGGATCCTCGAGCACCTTGCCTTCCGAGGAGGAATGCAAAAGGTTGGCGTCGACCGAGAACGGCGCATCGCCGCGCTTGTCCTTCGGCACCGGGATCTGATGCTGCTCGGCGAAGTTGATGAGATCGGTGCGCGACTTGAACGACCAGTCGCGCCACGGCGCGATGACCTTGATGTCGGGGTTCAGCGCGTAAGCCGACAATTCGAAGCGAACCTGGTCATTGCCCTTGCCCGTGGCGCCGTGGGCGATCGCGTCGGCGCCGGTCTCCTTGGCGATCTCGACCAGGTGCTTCGAGATCAGCGGCCGGGCGATCGAGGTGCCGAGCAAATAGGTGCCTTCATAGACGGCATTGGCGCGGAACATCGGGAAGACGAAGTCGGCGACGAATTCCTCGCGCACGTCGACGATGCGGATGTCCTTGATGCCCATCATCTCGGCTTTGCGGCGCGCGGGCTCCAGCTCGCCGCCCTGGCCGAGATCGGCGGTGAAGGTGACGACCTCGGCGCCGAGCTCGGTCTGCAGCCACTTCAGGATGATGGAGGTGTCGAGGCCGCCGGAATAGGCGAGCACGACTTTCTTGACGTTCTTGGTCTTGGACATTTTTGGCGGTTCCGCGGGAAAAGAGCTTCGCGGGCGAGGTATCACGGCCTTTCCGGGCGGCGCAAGAGACGAAGCTGCGCCTCGCCATGGCACAGGCTGGGCCAGATGTTTGCTCCGGCAGGGGCTGGCGAGGGAAAAAACGCCGCGCTATAGGCAGTGCGATCCAGTCCGAGGCGACCCCCAAGGCGACCCATGTCCTTCATTCCCGACACTTCGACGCTCATCCAGTTCGCCATCGCCACGGTCATCCTGGCGATCACGCCGGGACCGGACATGACGCTGTTCGTGTCGCGCACGCTGAGCCAGGGCCGCGCCACCGGCTTCGCCTCGATGGCAGGCGCGCTATGCGGCACGTTGGTCCACACCACGCTGGTGGTGGTCGGCGTCTCGGCGCTGATCGTGGCCTCTCCCATGGCTTTCTTTGCGCTGAAGATTTTCGGCGCCGGCTATCTGGTGTTCCTGGCCTGGCAGGCGATCGCCAAGGGCTCGGCCTTTTCGCCGGAGAAGAAGACGGGACCGCAAATCTCGCTGTTCCGCAGCTGGGCGGCCGGGCTCGGGGTCAATCTCCTCAACCCGAAGATCATCCTGTTCTTCATGACCTTCCTGCCGCAATTCGTCTCCGCGCATGACCCGAACGCACCCGGCAAGCTGTTCTTCCTCGGCATCACATTCATCGTGCTGTCGATCCCGGTGACGGCGCCGATGGTGCTCGCGGCGGAGAAATTCGCGGCGGCGATGAAGGCGAGCCCGCGCGTCACGCGCGTGGTCGATTATCTGTTCGGCGGCGTGTTCTCGGCCTTCGCGCTCAAGATCCTGACGGCACAGGCGAAGTAGAGCCCGCGCCGAGCTCAGGGCTCCAGATCGGGCAGCGCCTCGCGGCGCCAGCTTCCGGCCCAGCGGCCGGCAGAGAGCCAATAGAAGATGCCGCCGACCATGCCGCTGCCGATCAGCGCGAGCCTGACATTGTTGTCGGCGACATCGAAATCGCCGTCGCCGATGTTATGCGCGAAGCCGAGGAAGACGACGGCGATGACGGCGCCGCCCAGCGCATAGAACAGCCAGTCGCGGCGGCCGAGCACTTCCGCGATCAGGATGACGATCGCTGCCGGCATGAAGCCGAAATAGGCGACGAACAATGCCAGGAAAGGCACCGAAAAATAGAGCGCGGGCGCGATCGTCTGATGTCCGGGCTCCGGCGCATAGCCGAAATAGCCGAGGAACAGCACGTTGAGAAAGGCGCTCGCCGCCAGCGAGGCGATCACATAGCCGATCAGGATGGCGGCGAAGCGGACGAGATAGGCGATGATACGCTTCACGCCTCGCCGTGCCCCGCGATCATCATCGCTTCAAGCGCCAGCCGGTCGACCTTGCGCATGCGTTCCGATTCCGACTTGAGCTGGCCGCAGGCGGCGAGGATGTCGCGGCCGCGGGGGGTGCGGATCGGCGAGGCGTAGCCGGCATTGTTGATGTAGTCGGCGAACCTCTCGATCGTCTCCCAGTCCGAGCACTGATAGTTGGTGCCGGGCCACGGGTTGAACGGGATCAGGTTTATCTTGGCCGGAATGCCCTTGAGCAGCTTGACCAGCGCCTTGGCGTCCTCGAGGGAATCGTTGACGTCCTTCAGCATCACATATTCGAAGGTGATGCGGCGGGCGTTGGAGAGACCCGGATAGGCGCGGCAGGCAGCGATCAGCTCCTTCAGCGGATACTTCTTGTTGATCGGCACCAGCAGGTCGCGCAGGTCGTCATTGGTGGCATGCAGCGAGATCGCCAGCATAACGCCGATCTCCTTGCCGGTGCGGGCAATCTCCGGCACGACGCCCGAGGTCGACAGCGTGATGCGTCTTTTCGACAGGGAAAGTCCGTCGCCGTCGGAAGCGATCAGCAGCGCCTTCTTCACCGCCTCGAAATTGTAGAGCGGCTCGCCCATGCCCATCATGACGATGTTGGATACCTTGCGGCCCTCGGCCGGCACGATGGCGCCGTCCGGCGTGCCGCGGTCGGGGAAGTCCCCGAGCCGGTCGCGCGCGGTAAGCAGCTGCGCCAGGATCTCTTCCGTCGTCAGGTTGCGCACCAGCTTCTGCGTGCCGGTGTGGCAGAAGGAGCAGGTCAGCGTGCAGCCGACCTGCGAGGAGATGCAGAGCGTGCCGCGGCCTTCCTCCGGAATATAGACGGTCTCGATCTCGACCGGACGGCCGGCGCCGCGCGGCGGAAAGCGAAACAGCCATTTGCGCGTGCCGTCGGAAGAGATCTGCTCCTCGACGATCTCGGGCCGCGCGACGGTGAAATGCTTGTCGAGCTCGGCGCGCAGATCCTTGGAGATGTTGAACATATGGGCGAAGTCGGAGATCCCGCGCACATACATCCAGTGCCAGAGCTGCTGGGCGCGCATCTTCGCCTGGCGCTCCGGCACGATGCCGGCCTCAACCAGAGCGGCGCCAAGCTCGGCTCGCGTCAGGCCGATCAGCGACGGCTTTTCGGCCGGCGTGGCGCGGGCGCGCAAGGCGTCGCGGGCGCCTTCGGCGGTCAGATCGAATGAAAGGGTCATGGTTGCGCCAATATAAGCGGTTTGCGGCCGATTTCAGCATCGTGCCTGAAATGAAGCGCGGCGCATAGCACAGCTTGCGGCCGGAGTCATGTCGGCGGCACAGGCGGCCGGTGTCGCTATTCCCGCCCCGGCTGAGATCACATATTCGTGTTGGCGTAACAGCTCGAAGCGCACCCGCGAACCTGAAAGGGGCGAGCATGCCCTTGCAGAAATGGGAGTACGCGGAATGCATTCGATCAAGCTTGTTGCCATCGCCGGTCTCGCAAGCCTTTTTGCCTCGCAGGCGTTTGCCGAGGATACGATGGGCACGATGACCATGATGAAGGGTGGGCAAATGACGGCGATCATGCCCGACGGCCATATGGGCACCATGATGCCTGACGCCAAGATGAGCGCCGAAATGATGAAGATGGCGAAGCCGATCAAGCATTGCATGATGATAATCACCGACGCCAAAGGCAAAGCCTACATGATCGATACGTCGACCAAGAAGGCCCAGGCCGAATGTGAAAAGATGGCGATGTGAGAATGGTGGGACTCGCCAGCCCTGCTGCCCGCCGGCGCAGGCCGGCGGGATATCCAAACCGCGGTCCTGCCCTGGCTCCTCGATCTCCGATTTTCGTCGCTCGCCTCGACCTGACCTGACCTCGCAGGCTTGATCCTCCCTCTCAGTGTGCTAGGGGCGGGTCATCACCCAGAGGACAGGCATGGCCGGCATATCGCGTAGATACCCGATGCTGCGGCGCTCGCAGGCTATGTGGGCGTCGCGCCGCGTCTGGCAGCCGCGCCTTGTGTTCTGGGCCGGCGCCATCTCGATCGGCTTGATCAGCGTGCTGTTCGCCCTGCTGGCCGACCGGGCGCAGGCGCTGTTCCACGTCGTCACCGGCGGCGATAGCGGCAGCTGGCGCTTTTATCTGCCGCTGGTCATGACGCCCGCGGGCTTCGTGATTTGCGCCTGGCTTGCCCATTCCTTCTTTCCGGGATCGCAAGGCAGCGGCATTCCGCAGGCGATCGCCGCCCGTCACCTGCGCGATGACGAGGATCGCGGCCACCTTCTTTCGCTGCGCCTGGCAGCGGGCAAGGTTGCGCTTACCGTCATCGGTCTCGCCTGCGGCGGATCGATCGGCCGCGAGGGCCCGACGGTGCAGGTCGGCGCGTCGCTCATGCTTCAGGCGGCGCGCTGGGGCGGCATGGCGCAGGCGCGCGGCCTGATCCTGGCCGGCTCGGCTGCCGGCGTCGCCGCCGCCTTCAACACGCCGCTCGCCGGCATCGTCTTCGCCATCGAGGAGATGGGTCGCGCCTATGAGTCGCGCACCAACGGGCTGGTGCTGACGGCGGTGATCCTCGCCGGCCTCGCCTCGCTCGGCCTGCTCGGCAACTACACCTATTTCGGCGTCGCCAGGGACACGGTGGCCTTCGCCACCGACTGGCCGCTGGTGATTGCCTGCGGCGTCATCGGCGGCGGCTTCGGCGCGCTGTTTTCGCTGTTGGCGCTGAGGATCACGCGACGCGTCCGACGCTGGAATGGCCTGCAGCCATTGTGGCGCGCGCTGCTCGTGGCAGGCATCTGCGGCCTGGCGGTTGCCGCGATCGGTCTCGTCTCGGGGGGCCTTACGTTCGGAACCGGCTACGCTCAGGCCCGCGGCGCCGTCGAAGGCGCGCCGCTACCCGCGTTCTTCTTCCTGGAAAAATTCGCGGCCGGCGTGCTGTCGATGGTGTCGGGCATTCCGGGCGGCATCTTCGCGCCGTCGCTGGCGGTGGGCGCCGGTCTCGGCAGCACGCTTGGCCTGGCGTTCGGCGCCGGAACAGGCCTCGCCGCGCTGCTCGGCATGGCCGGTTATTTCGCCGGCGTCGTGCAGGCGCCGATGACGGCCTTCGTCATCATCCTCGAAATGACCGGCAACCACGACAACGTCATCGCGCTGATGTGCGCGGCGATGCTGGGCTACGGCACGGCGCGGCTGATCTCCAACGAGCCGCTCTATCACGCGCTGTCACGCGTGTTCATCGCCGAGGCGATCAGGCGGCGCAGGGCCGTCGAGCAGCAAGGCTGAATGGCGAGCTTGGCGCTGTCGCCTTATTCGCTTGTCCCTGGCAGCACTTGCGGGAGGCGGACTTCCATATTGCCATCCTCCACCAAGGGAGCCTCAGCCTATTTGCACTTGGCGATCGAGGCCAGCGCGGCCGAGATGCCCTTCAGAGAAAAGACGTAGGAAGTCGGGTTGCCGCGACCGGACTTCGCCTGCACCTTCATGTCGGTACCCGTCTTCATGGCGGCGATCAGCACCGGCTCTTCAGCGGCGTTCTCGACCCAGGCCGACTTGCCGCGGGTGAACATCGAGAAGGACTTCTTGTCGATGGTGACGGTGGCCTTGGAGCCTTCCTGGAAGTTGTAGCCGGCGATGAACTGCGGCTCATAGGACACCTGCTGCCCGGGCCGTTGGCTGACGAAGAAGAACATGTCGCCATGGTCGAGCTTTGGCGGCTGCTTGTCGGTCGGCACCGTCAGCACATAGCAGACCTTGCCGCCTGCCGACTGATAGCTGTAGGTGCCCCAGGCGTTGTGCTGGCCGATCTTGGTCGCCTGCTGCGCCAGCGCCGGCGCCGCGAAGGCGGCCGCCAGGACCAGGCTGGAAACTGTAGCAATCAATCCGCGCATCGTTCTTCCCGTATTCCGAAATGGTGCGGAGGCGGGCCGCATGGCGTCCTGCCGTCGCTTCATTTTGATTTAATCAGGGTTACCAAACGGTGAATTTTTCCCAACAAAAGGAACTCACCCCAGGAAACCGCCGCCATTCGCGCCGCCGCTTCCACGCGGCGGTCGCGATGTCCCGGCGCGAACTTGGAGGGCACGAAAGCGGCAAGAGTTTGTCTTTTCGCGCGGGCGGTTTCGCGGTTTCGTTGTGGCGAAAAGTCAGCCAGGATCAACCTTTGTCGGCGAGGGCGTCCCTGGCGGCCTGCCGGTGCGCCGGGGTGATATGGGCGCTGACGGCGGTGATTGCCGCGGTGAGCACGGCAAGGTCATCGGTGAACCCGAGACCGAGCACGAAGTCGGGGATGAAATCCACCGGCAGCACGAAATAGCCGAGCGCGGCAAGCAGGGTACCCTTGGTGCGCAGCGGCGTGTCCTTGTCCATGGCACAATAGTAGGCGGCGACCACCTCTTCCATGAACGGGATCTGCCGGGCAGCCTTCTTGGCCGTGCGCCAGAACTTCTCGCGCACCTCGCCTTCGCCGGCGAGCGTGTCGCCGAAGCCAAAGAAATCGAAACGGGATTCCTGCGCCATCAATCTCTCCTCGGCCACGCGCCAGCTTGCGTTGCGGCCACCGCGGAAGATGTGGTGAAAGCGGCATCCCCCTGCAAGGTCTCCACCGTTGCCAGCCCGGCAAATCGGAATCGGACTTATCGGCAGTCGTCAGCCGAAATAGCGGTTCATCCGCTTCGCCAGTTCGATGTCGAGCGCCGTGACGCCGCCGGCGTCATGCGTGTTCAGCGTGACGTCGACGGTCTTGTAGACGTTCGACCAATCGGGGTGGTGGTCCATCTTCTCGGCGGCCAGCGCCACGCGGGTCATGAAGGCGAAGGCCTCGGAGAAGTTCTTGAAGCCGAAGCTGCGCTTGATGGAGGCGCCGTCGGCCGCCAGCGACCAGCCTTCGAGTTCCGCCAGCGCTGCGGTGATCGCTTCCTTGTTGAGTTTTTCCCTGGTCATGTCGGGTTCCCGTGCTATTCGGAGGTATTCCAACCATAGCGCCGGATCGATGAGCGCAAAGCCCATAAAATCCATTCTGTTCGTCTGCCTCGGCAACATCTGCCGCTCGCCCTTGGCCGAAGGCGTCTTCCGCGCCGTGTGGGCCGAGCGCGGGGAAGGTCGGGACATCCTGCTCGATTCGGCCGCGACCAGCGGCTGGGAGGTCGGCTCCGCGCCCGATCCGCGTTCGATCGCGGTTGCCACAAGGCACGGCATCGACATTTCCGCGCAAAAGGCGCAGGATAGCGCTGGACGATTTCTCGCGCTTCGACCTGATTCTCGGCATGGACCGGACAAATGTGCGCGATCTGAAGGCGTTAGCGCCGCAGGCCGCGCGCGACCGCATCCATCTCTTCCTGGAGTTTGCCAGCGGAAATGCGCGCGATGTGCCGGACCCCTATTACGAAGACCAGCAGGCCTTCGTTTCGGTCTACCGCATGATCCGCGAGGCGTCGGAGGCGCTGGCGAAGCGGCTGGAAGCGAGCGGATCGGCGCCAACCAGCGGCCAGGCTTCCTCGACGATGTAGGGGCCGCCGCCGACCGAATCGCGCGACGACATCAAGACGAAGCGGCCGACCCGGAAGGGCAGCGTGGAAAAGTTGCCGCGCGCCGACAGATATTGCGCGACATCCGCCGGGCTCGAATTGCGCAGGCGCGCGAGCGTCACATGCGGCGAGAATTTGCGCGGATCGGCCGGCAGGCCGAGCCGCTGGCAGATGCGGTCGATCTCGCCCTGCAGCGCTACCAGGTCCGGCGAGGCGGACACGCCGGCCCATACGGCGTGCGGCTTCTTGCCGCCGAAAGCGCCCACGCCGGAGAGCGCCAGGGGGAAGGAGGGACGGTTGACGCGATCGAGCGCATTGGCGATGTCGTCGGCGATATGGCCCTCCACATCGCCGATGAAGCGCAGCGTCAGATGATAGTTTTCGACGTCGATCCAGCGGGCTCCGGGCAGGCCGCCCCGGAGCAGCGAGAGTGAAAGCGCGGCATCACGCGGAATTTCGAGGGCGGTGAAAAGACGTGGCATGGGAAGCCTCCTGTCCTCGAATCGAAACTCTCGCCCCTAGCGAATCATCGATAGCCATGCGGGGCAAGCGGTTTGTTGTCCACAAGCTTTCCCCTGGGGAAACCGTGGCGTTTTGGTCCCATCACGCGCCGCCCTTGGCGGCGATGGCCTTTTCCACGACCGGTAGAATGCCTTTGACCATGACGTCTATTCCCTTCGGGTTGGGATGAAGACCGTCCTCCAGCTGCATGGCCGGGTGGCCGGCGACCCCGTCAAGAAAAAACGGATAGAGCGGAACGGCGTATTTCGCGGCAAGCTTCGGGTAGATGGCGTCGAAGGCCTTCTGGTACTCGGCGCCCAGATTGGGCGCTGCAAGCATGCCTGCCAGGAGCACCGGGATGTTCCGCTGCTTCAACTTGGCCAACATAGCGTCGAGATTTTTCTCGGCGATCTCGGGCGACACGCCGCGCAGCATGTCGTTGGCGCCGAGCTCGAGGATGACGAGCCCGGTGCCGTCAGGCACCGACCAGTCGAGCCGCGCGAGGCCGCCGCTTGTGGTGTCGCCGGAAACCCCGGCATTGCCGACGGCCACGTCGAGGCCTTTTGCCTTCAAGGCCGCCTGCAATTTATCGGTGAAGCCCTCATCGGGACCAAGGCTGAACCCCGCCATCAGGCTGTCGCCGAAGCCGACGATCTTGAACGTATCGGCGCGCGCCGGCGAAATGGCACCGCAAACCACCAGGAGAAGAGTGAGGGCTGCGGCAGCTGAGTGTTTGAAAGCCATGCGGCGAGCCCCATATGACCGACACGATTCATGCAAAGGAGACATTTTTTGCCTCCTTCTTCCACCATATAGGGCGCATTCATTGTGACAGAAGCCGTCATCGCATTGAGGGATGTCTCGCTGACGCTCGGCGAGGGCGCCTCCTCCGTCCATGTGCTGAAGGGCGTCAGCCTCGATGTGGCCGCCGGCGAAGCCACCGGCATCGTCGGCCCGTCGGGATCCGGCAAATCCACCTTGCTGATGGTTCTGGCCGGGCTGGAAAGGGTCGATTCGGGCACGGTGCGGATCGCCGGCGAATTGCTCAACGGCAAAAGCGAGGACCAGATTGCTTCGTTTCGAGGGCGAAACATCGGCATTGTCTTCCAGTCCTTCCACCTCATCCCCAACATGACGGCGCTCGAGAATGTCGCGGTGCCGCTGGAGCTCGCCGGGCACAACGACCCGTTCGGCGTGGCCGCGCAGGAACTCGCGGCGGTCGGCTTGAGCGACCGCGTGACGCACTATCCGGGAGAGCTTTCGGGCGGCGAGCAGCAGCGCGTGGCGATCGCCAGGGCGCTGGCGCCCTCGCCGCGCATCCTCATTGCCGACGAGCCGACCGGCAACCTCGACCAGGCGACGGGAAAGCAGATCGCCGACCTCCTCTTCGCCAAGGCGGCCGAGCGCGGCATGACGCTGGTGCTGGTCACGCATGATCCGGCGCTTGCGGGCCGCTGCTCGCGTCAGGTGTCGATGCGCTCGGGACGCATCGAGGACGCGCCAAGACAGGCTAGGGTGCCGGCCTGATGCGGACTTTGAGGCTGGCCCTCCGCTTCTCGCTGCGCGAGATGCGCGGCGGCCTGTCCGGCTTCATGATCTTCCTCGCCTGCATCGCGCTTGGCGTCGCGGCGATCGGCGGCGTCAATTCGGTGGCGCAGGCGATTACCGCCGGCGTCGCCAACCAGGGCCAGACGCTGCTCGGCGGCGACCTGCGCTTCCAGATCAACCAGCGCAGCGCTTCGGACGCCGAGCTCGGCTTCATCAAGAGCCTCGGCACGGTCTCGCTGAATTCCGGCATGCGCTCGATGGCGCGGCTCGAGGACGGCTCCGACCAGGCGCTGGTCGAAGCCAAGGCGGTCGACGACGCCTATCCGCTTTACGGCACGCTGGAGACCGATCCGCCGCTGCCCAGGAATGAATTGTTCGGCGAAAGATCCGGCATCTTCGGCGCCGCCGCGCCCGCTCTCTTGTTCGATCGCCTCAATCTGCATATCGGCGACCGCTTGAAGCTTGGCGGCGCAACGTTCGAGCTGAGGGCCCGATTGGTCAGCGAACCCGACGCGATTTCCGACGGTTTCGGCTTCGCGCCGCGGCTGATGATTTCGCACGACGGGCTGGTCGCGTCAGGGCTGGTTCAGCCCGGCAGCCTGGTCGAGAACGCCTATAAGATCCGACTGCCCGATGGCGCGAGCGAGGCGCGGATCAAAGGCATACAAGCCGAAGCGGCGAAGGATTTTCCGCAGGCCGGCTGGTCGATTCGCACGCGCAGCAACGCAGCACCGGCGCTTTCCGCCAACATCCAGCGCTTCTCGCAGTTCCTGACGCTGGTCGGGCTGACGGCGCTTGTGGTCGGCGGCGTCGGCGTGGCGAATGCGGTCCGCGCCTATCTCGACGGCAAGCGCGGCGTCATCGCCACCTTCAAGAGCCTCGGCGCCTCCGGGGGCTTCGTCTTCGCCATCTATCTCGTGCAGATCCTTTTGATTGCCGGCCTCGGCATCGTGCTCGGCCTGATCCTGGGTGCGGCAATGCCGTTCGTGGCGAGCGCGCTCCTGCAGTCGGTCATTCCGGTGCCGGCGCAAGGCGGCTTTTATCCCGGCGCGCTTGCGATCGCGGCCCTGTTCGGCCTTTTGGTGACGCTGGCCTTCGCGCTGCTGCCGCTCGGCCGCGCCCGCGACGTGCCGGCAACGGCGCTGTTTCGCGAAATGGGGTTCGAAAGCCGCGGCCTGCCGCGCCTGCCCTATGTCGGCGCCGCGCTGACGATCGTGCTTGCGCTGGCGGCGCTCGCCATCCTTTCCGCCGACGATCGGCGCATCGCCTCGATCTTCGTCGGCGCCACCGTCTTTGCCTTCCTGGTGCTGCGGCTGGTGGCGGCGCTGGTCCAATGGCTGGCCCGGCGAAGCCCGCGGCTGCGGTCGGTCTCTCTCAGGCTGGCGCTCGGCAATATCCATCGGCCCGGCGCGCTCACGCCATCGGTGGTGCTGTCGCTCGGGCTCGGCCTGACGCTGCTGGTGACGCTGGCGCTGATCGACGGGAATCTCAGACGCCAGATCTCCGGCAGCCTGCCGGAGCGGGCGCCGAACTTCTTCTTCGTCGACATCCAGAGCAGCGATGTCGATGCCTTTGCCGGCCTGGTCGAAAAGGAAGCGCCGCAAGGGATGCTGGTCAAGGTGCCGATGCTGCGCGGCCGCATCATGGCGCTCAACGGCATCGCCGTCGACAAGGTGAAGGTCCCGGCCGACGGCGCATGGGTGCTGCGCGGCGACCGCGGGCTGACCTATGACGCAAAGCAGCCGGAAAACGCTACGCTGACCGAAGGCAAATGGTGGCCGCAGGACTATTCCGGCGAGCCGCTGGTGTCGTTCTCGGCCGAGGAAGGCAAAGCGATCGGGCTGAAGCTCGGCGACACCGTCACGGTCAACGTGCTCGGCCGCAACGTGACGGCAAGAATAGCCAGCTTCCGCCAGGTCGAGTGGGAAACCATGGGTATCAATTTCGTCATGATCTTCTCGCCCAATACGTTCGCCGGCGCGCCGCATGGCTGGCTGGCGACGCTGACCGACAGAAAGGCCACCACGGCCGACGACGCGCGGCTGCTCAACGCTGTCACCCGCGCCTTTCCGGCAGTGACGACGGTGAGGGTCAAGGACGCGCTCGACATCGTCAACCGGCTGGTCGCACAGCTGGGCACTGCGATCCGCGCCGCAGCCGGCGTGGCGCTGATCGCCTCCGTGCTGGTGCTCTCCGGGGCTTTGGCCGCCGGCAACCGGGCGCGCATCCACGACGCGGTGGTGCTGAAGACGCTCGGCGCGACAAGGAGGACGCTGATTGCGGCCTTCTCGCTGGAATATGTGCTGATCGGTCTTGCGACCGCGCTGTTCGCGCTTGCCGCGGGCGGCGTCGCGGCGTGGTTCGTGGTGGCCCGCATCATGACGCTGCCGTCGCACTTCATGCCGGAAGTTGCGGTGGCGACGATCCTCGTCTCGCTCGCCGTCACCGTCGGCATCGGCCTTGCCGGCACCTGGCGGGTGCTTGGCCACAAGGCGGCGCCGGTGCTGCGCGAGCTTTGATCCGGCAGCGCCCTTCGGTGGCCTGTCTGCGTTAAATCTTGGTAAGAATGCCGGCGGGAAAAGGCTGAAAATCGGGCTTTTGCCTTCTCACGAAGCGTTACCGCTCGTTACCGTCTTGTTCTTGAGGTCGAGAACGCTCATATTTCGCGCTAGGCATGCTGGAGTCCCGCCAGCGGCGCCTGGTCCAAGGAGGTCGCTCCAAGGACCTGTCACCGGACGGGGCAGAAGCAATAGAGGATTTCCAATGGCTGATCCCATTCGCAACTACCAGACGTCCGCCGCCTCCGGCGCGCGCGTCGATATCGATCAGGGCCTGCGGGCCTATATGATCAAAGTCTATAACCTGATGGGGCTTGGCCTGCTCATCACAGGCATTGCCGCCTGGGGCGCATTCCAGCTGGCCGTCACCGGCGACGGCCAGCTCACCGCCTTCGGCCAGCTCATCTATGCTAGCGCGTTCCGCTGGGTCGTTATCCTGGCGCCTCTCGCTGCCGTGATGTTCCTGTCCTTCAGGATCCAATCGATGAGCGTGGCTGCGGCGCAGACCACATTCTGGGTTTATGCCGGCCTTGTCGGCCTGTCGCTGTCGACGATCTTCCTCGTCTACACCGGCACCAGCATCACCCAGACCTTCTTTGCCACGGCCGCGGCCTTCGGCGGCCTGTCGCTCTACGGCTACACGACCAGGCGCGATTTGAGCGCGTTCGGCTCGTTCCTGATCATGGGCGTGATCGGCCTGCTGATCGCGATGGTCATCAACATCTTCCTGGCGTCGTCGGCGCTGGCCTTCGCCATTTCGGCGATCGGCGTGCTGGTGTTCGCGGGTCTGACCGCCTACGACACGCAGCGCATCAAGGAGATGTATTTCGAGGGTGACGTCGCGGATGTCGCCGGCCGCAAGGCGATCATGGGCGCGCTGCAGCTCTATCTCGACTTCATCAACCTGTTCATGTTCCTGCTGCAGTTCATGGGCGACCGCCGCTAAACGGTAGCCGTCCGGCTGGACCATAGACTTCGGAAAGGGCGGCCCAACGGCCGCCCTTTCCTTTTGTGCGCTCCTCTGCTGATATTGAGGCAACAGGAAGAACTGCACAAATTATGAGCAATCTGGCGATCAGAGCCGCTACTGCGGCCGACCTCGACCGAATAACCGAAATCTATGCGGACGCGGTCACGCACGGCACCGCAAGCTACGAACTGGAGCCGCCCAGCCGCGCCGAAATGGGCGATCGATTCGACAGTTTGGCACGAGGCGGCTTTCCCTATCTTGTGGCTGAAAGGGAGGGCGTCGTGCTCGGCTACGCCTATGCCGGACCGTTCCGGCCCCGGCCCGCCTATCGCTTCACCGTCGAGGACTCGGTCTATGTGGCGCCCGAGGCCAAGGGCCAGGGCATCGGCCGCCTGCTGATGCTGGCGCTCATCGAGGCGGCACGCCTGGCCGGCTTTCGCCAGATCGTCGCGGTGATCGGCGACGGACATGCCGACAGCGCCTCGGTGCGCCTGCACGAGAAGCTCGGCTTTCGTCACTCCGGGCGCCTGGAAGGCTCCGGCTACAAGCATGGGCGCTGGCTGGATACCGTGTTCATGCAGCTGCCGCTCAACGGCGGCGCGGAAGTGCCGCCGGATCCGGAGTCACTGCCGGAGCGGAGATTTCGCGGCAAATTGGATAGTTAAGCTTCGACCAGCTTCAGCTTGGAATCGAAGACGCGGAGCACGCGGCCGAGTTCCTGACTGCGCTTGAGGATGCGTCCGCCGGCGGCGATGACGGCGAAGGCGCCCTGTCGGCGCGCCAATTTCGGGTCCTTGACGATCTGGAACAGCGGCACTTCGCTGGCGCGGCGGAAGACCGAAAAGACAGCGCGATCGGAAAGATGGTCGATCGCATAGTCGCGCCATTCATTGGCCGCCACCATGCGTCCGTAAAGCCTTAGGATCTGGTCGAGCTCGCGCCGGTCGAAGCGCACCGGCTGGTCGAGGCGTGCGCTGCGCGCCTCATGCAGCGGGATCAGTATTCCGGATGCTTCCCCATCCTCCGTCCCGCTGCTGTGATCGGTCATGCCGCGATCCTTCGATTGAATCTTGCGCCGGCCAAGGTTCGCGCTTTCGCGGCCGAATTGCAAGGGCCGGCGAAGCAGGCTTGCGGCCCGCCGTTTCCGAAAGGTCCAGTCACGTTTGCAAAACGCGTGTTGGAATTGGTGATGCTCTGCCACATTGTCGCCACAAATTATCCGCGCTCATGCCCCAATGTCCGACGAGTTTACCCGCGTTGCCTGAGACGGTTCGGTCCGGCACCGGCTCGTAAACCCCAAGCCCCCCGCCCACGGGTCAGCGTCGGATCGAACCAACCTCGGTTTTTCCTTGGAAAAATCAGGTGCGACGATCCCAAAACCTGAATAACCGGCGTCAGAAGCAAGCTGACGCCGGTTTTTTCATGCCTGTCCGCTCTGGCCCGCCGGCCCCTGTCTCGCGGCCCGGCGGGCGTCATCACAATGCACGCTCAGGGAAGAGAGCTGGAACCGCTGCGCTGGATGAGCGACGAGTCCTAAGGAGCGCATACAGGATCTCATCGCGCCAGATGCCGCCGACACGCAGATGATCACGCAGTAGGCCTTCGCGCCCGAATCTGAGTTTCTCGACCAATTTGCGCGACGGGGTGTTGTTGGGATCGATGAACGCCTGCAGACGGTGCAGGCCGAGATCGTCGAAACAGAAGTCGAGCATCGCCGAGACAGCCTCGGTGGCCATGCCTCGGCTCTGATATGCGGGGTTGATGAAATAGCCGATGGCCGCACGCTTGTTGCGGATGTGGCCATCGTGATAGCTGACGAGGCCGAGGCAGCGGTCAGTCTCAATGTCGGCGACCGCCCAGTGCCGATGGTAGGACGGGGTGCAGGCGACATATCTGAGCACGGTGCGCTCGGTCTCGGTCCGCTTGGTGTGGACTGGTGCGTTCCAAAACCGCATCGCCTCCGGGTCGGCAAAGCATTCGTGCATCGCATCCGTGTCCTCAGCCCTGAACTGACGCAGGCGCAGCCGCGTCGTTAGGAGAATCGGGTGCGGCTCGGGTCGCTTTGCCATGGATGCTCTGCTTCGTGGGCCCCGGCCGGCTTTCGTCGGCGATCAGGTTTTGTCAGCGGAGCCGTCAGAGCCGGTCAGGCTTGCGGATGAGCGCGGCGCCGAGAATCGGTCCCGGGACGCCGTCTTTGCCGACGGACTGCAGCAGCACGGCACAGCCGCCCTTCTTCGCAATCTCCGTCATCGGCAGCTCGTAACGCTGCGCCTTGCCGTTCCACATGCCGGCGATCTGGATGTCGGAAACGGCGTTCCAATAGGTCATGTTGCGGCCGCTGTTTTCGCCCTGGCCGATCTTCACCATCTGCGGCGGATCGAAATAGACGATCACCACATGGGCGTCGGTCGGCCCATTGCCGGCATCGCCGGCGTCAATCATGACCCGATCGCTGGTGCGGCTCACCTTGATGCCGACCCGCATGCCCTCGCCGGCCCTGTCCATGCGGGCCAGCGCGCCGTCTATCTCCTTGCGGTTGGCGCCGTTGACATGGCTGCGGCCGTTGATGACGGCTTGCGGGGTGTAGACCGAACGGCTGCCGAAGGCGCGCATATAGTCATACTGCCGCTCGGTGTTCTCTTTGTTGCTCAGCGTGTCCTGCCAGCCCAGGTAGTCCCAGTAATTGACGTGATAAGCGAGCGCGACGACATTTTCCTTCGCCGCCAGCTCGGCAAAGAATTCATCGGCCGGCGGACAGGAGCTGCAGCCCTGGCTGGTGAACAACTCGACGACGCCCAAAGGCTTTTCAGTCTGCGGCTTGCCGGTCGCGACTTTCTCAAGCTCGGCTGCTGAGGCCACGCGGCTCAACGCCGTGAGGACCAGCGCAACTGCCGTAAGCCGCAATGGTCCTCGCAATGCCATGACCGTTCCAATTCCCGCCGGTCACGCCGGCCTTGTTCTGGTTGCTAAAATATGTGGCAGAACGGACAGTCAACGGGAAGTCACGTTGCGGTGAAATTTTGTCGCCGCGACCGCAGGTAAGGCGGCGACAGGAGGGGCCGCTGCATTTTTCGACCCGGTTCGATTTCGGGACCGCATCGCCGCGTTGGGGTAAGTTTGCTGCTGCCGGAGGATTTCTATTGCGCGCCAATCGGACTTGGACTTTGAGCCGGGCGGAGAATGCTTGGCCTGCCGCAGTTTAACTAGGACGTCAGTAGGCACCAGGCAGTGGGAAAATCTCCCCCTGCCTATGCCTACCGCCTATTCCCTGTCGCTACGCAGCCAAATCGCGCAGCACGTATTGCAGGATGCCGCCGTTCTTGAAGTAGTCGAGTTCGTCCAGCGTATCGATGCGACAGATGATCGGCACGTTCTTCAGCGTACCGTCGCCATAGGTGACCTTGGCCGTCATCTTCTGGCGCGGCTTGATGGCATCCAGGCCGTCGATCTCGACCAGCTCGTCGCCCTTGAGGTTGAGGGAAGCCCATGAGGTGCCGTCCTCGAAGACGAAGGGGATGACCCCCATGCCGACCAGGTTCGAGCGGTGGATGCGCTCGAAGGACTGGGCGATGACGGCGCGGACACCAAGGAGGTTGGTTCCCTTGGCTGCCCAATCGCGCGAGGAGCCGTTGCCATATTCGACGCCGGCGAAGATGACTAGCGGCACGCCTTCCTTCTTGTATTCCATGGCCGCGTCGTAGATCGACATCTCCTCCTTCGAAGGATAGTGGATCGTGTAGCCGCCTTCGCGGCCGTTCTCGCCCAGCATGTGATTGCGGATGCGGATGTTGGCGAAGGTGCCGCGCATCATCACCTCATGGTTGCCGCGCCGCGTGCCGTACTGGTTGAAGTCGGCGACGCCGACGCCGTGCTCGGTGAGGTACTTGCCTGCCGGCGAAGCCGCCTTGATCGAGCCGGCCGGCGAGATGTGGTCGGTGGTGATCTTGTCGCCGAAGAGACCAAGCACGCGCGCGCCCTTGATGTCGCCGACCTTGCCGAAGGCGCGGCCCATGCCGGCGAAATAAGGCGGGTTCTGCACATAGGTCGAATGATCGTCCCAGGCATAGGTCTGGCCTTCCGGCGCCTTCACCTTCTGCCAATATTCGTCGCCCTTGAAGACGTCGGCATATTTGCGGGCGAAAAGCTCGCGCGTGACGTTCTTCTCGATGAACTCCTGGATCTCGGCCGAGGTCGGCCAGATGTCCTTGAGATAGACCGGCTTGCCGTCGCTGCCCTCGCCGAGCGGCTCGGTGGTGAGGTCCTTGGTGACGGTGCCGGCCAGCGCATGCGCCACCACCAGCGGCGGCGAGGCGAGATAGTTCGCCTGGACGTCCGGAGAAACCCGGCCTTCGAAGTTGCGGTTGCCGGACAACACCGCGGCAGCAATCAGGCCTTTGTCGTTGATGGTCTTGGAGATCGGCGCCGGCAGTGGGCCGGAATTGCCGATGCAGGTGGTGCAGCCGAAGCCGACCAGGTTGAAGCCGATCTGGTCGAGTTCCTTCTGCAGGCCGGATTTCTCGAGATATTCGGCGACCACCTGGCTTCCGGGCGCCAGCGAGGTCTTCACCCACGGCTTCTGCTTCAGGCCGCGCCGGTTGGCATTGCGAGCCAACAGGCCGGCGCCGATCAAGACGCTTGGGTTGGAGGTGTTGGTGCACGACGTGATGGCGGCGATCACGACGTCGCCATGGCCGAGATCGTGAGCGGTGCCTTCGACGGCGTAACGCTTCGAGATCTCGACGGCCTTTTTGTACTCGGTCTCCATCGCCTTGGCGAAGCCGGCGGGAATATCCTGCAGCGCGACGCGGCCTTCCGGGCGCTTCGGGCCGGCCATCGACGGCACGACGTCGCCGAGATCGAGCTCGAGCAGATCGGTAAAGACCGGATCGGCCGAGCCGGCGTCGCGCCACATGCCCTGCGCCTTGGAATAGGCCTCGACCAGCGCGATGCGGCTTTCCTCGCGGCCGGACATTGTCAGATAGCGGATGGTCTCGCTATCGACCGGGAAAAAGCCGCAGGTGGCGCCATATTCCGGCGCCATGTTGCCGATGGTGGCGCGGTCGGCCAGCGTCATGTTGGACAGGCCTGGGCCGAAGAACTCGACGAACTTGCCGACGACGCCCTTCTTGCGCAGCATCTGGGTGACGGTGAGCACGAGGTCGGTGGCGGTGACGCCTTCCTTGAGCCTGCCGGTGAGGCGGAAGCCGATCACCTCCGGCAGAAGCATGGAGACCGGCTGGCCAAGCATCGCGGCCTCGGCCTCGATGCCGCCGACGCCCCAGCCGAGCACGCCCAGGCCGTTGATCATGGTGGTGTGCGAATCGGTGCCGACACAGGTGTCGGGATAGGCTGTGGTCTCGCCCTCTTCCGCGTTGGTCCACACCACCTGTCCCAGATATTCGAGATTGACCTGGTGGCAGATGCCGGTGCCCGGCGGCACGACGCGGAAGTTGCGGAAGGCCTGCTGGCCCCACTTCAGGAACTTGTAGCGCTCCTCGTTGCGCTCATATTCGAGCTCGACATTGCGGGCGAAGGCCATCGGCGTGCCGAATTCGTCGACGATGACGGAGTGGTCGATGACGAGATCCACAGGCACCAACGGGTTGATCTTCTCCGGATCGCCGCCGAGCGCCCTGATGCCGTCGCGCATGGCCGCGAGATCGACAACGGCCGGAACGCCGGTGAAATCCTGCATCAGCACGCGCGCCGGGCGGTAGGCGATCTCGACGCCGGCAGTGCCCTTGTCGGTGAGCCATGCCGCGACCGCCTGGATGCTTTCCTTGGTGACCGAGCGGCCGTCTTCGTTGCGCAGCAGGTTCTCCAGCAGCACCTTCATCGAATAGGGCAGCTGGGCAATGCCGCCAAGGCCGTTTTTCTCCGCCTCTGCGAGGTCGAAATAGACATAGTCCGCGCCCCCCACGGTCAGGGTGCGGCGGCAGTTGAAACTATCGAGGGATTTCGTCACGGCGATCCGTCCTTGTCTGTTCAGCCTGAAAGGGAACGGACGCCGTTGGCATGCAATCACGCGCAAAGGTGCGGGTACGGCCATTTCCGCTGTCCGCTCCCGAGCAACCCGAGCCGTTGAAGGCGGCGCGTGCGCTGGTTCGGCGCTAATTCTGTTCCCGCGCCGACCGCTGGCACGGATGAACCGCATATAGAGAATTTTCTGGAATAGTTCTAGACAGTCGAAAAGCAAATTTGTGCGATGCGGCGGCGGCCGCGAAACGGTGCTTTCGGGACGGGCAAGGATGCGGCTGATCGCCGAAAATCTGGGCGGCGAGCGCGGCGGCGAGACGGTTTTTTCCGGCATCGAATTCGCCCTCGACAGGGGCGAGGCACTCGTCGTCACCGGGCCGAACGGCGCCGGCAAATCGACCCTTTTGCGGGCCATCGCCGGCTTGCTGCCGCCGGCCGAAGGCAAGGTGAAGGTCGAGGGCGGCGGCGACGAGTTTCCATCGGTCGCTTCGGCCTCGCACTATCTCGGCCATCTCAATGCGATGAAGACCGCCCTCAGCGTCGAAGAAAACCTGGGCTTCTGGCGCGCCTTCCAGGGCGAGACTGGTTTGAGCGTGGGGCAGGCGCTGGAGACGGTCGGCTTGGATGGGCTCGGGCACCTGCCGTTCGGCTACCTTTCGACCGGGCAAAGGCGGCGCGCCTCGATCGCGAAGCTCCTGGTCAGCCCCCGGCCGGTCTGGCTGCTCGACGAACCGACCGCGGGATTGGACAAGGCCTCGGAGGAACGATTCGCGGGATTGATGAGAGGGCATTGCCGAGAGGGAGGCATCATCGTGGCGGCCACGCATTTGCCGCTCGGGCTCGAGGGAGCAAAGACGTTGAGGATGGGTGACTGATGTCGGCGCGAGGCACCCCTGGGCGAAGGCATATCAAGTCATGCTAGCCCTCTTCCTCCGCGATGTCCGCCTCTCCGTCCGCGCCGGCGGCGGCGCGCTGATTGGCGTCATCTTCTTCTTGGCGGTGATTGCCACGGTCCCGTTCGGCGTCGGGCCCGACCTCAACCTGTTGTCGCGCATCGGTCCGGCGATCCTGTGGATCGCCGCCCTGCTCGCCTGCCTGCTTGGGCTCGACCGCCTCTTCCAGGCCGATCGGGAGGACGGCTCGCTCGATCTTCTGGTGCTCAACAGCGACCGTCACATGCTGGCGTTGACGGTGCTGACCAAGTGTCTGGCGCATTGGGCGGGCAGCGTGCTGCCGCTGGTGATCGCGGCACCTTTGCTCGGCCTGTTCATGAACATGGAGCCGCTCGGTATCGGCGCGACGGCATTTACGCTTCTTGTCGGCACGCCGGCCATAACCTTCATCGGCGCCGCCGGAGCGGCTGTGGCTGTGGCGCTGCCGCGCGGCGGGCTCTTGATCTCCGTGCTGGTGCTGCCGCTCACCATTCCAGTGCTGATCTTCGGCGTCTCGGCGAGCTATGGCGCGGTGGCCGATCCCGCGCCGTTCCTGCAGCCCTTCCTCATTCTTGCCGCGCTGACGCTGTTTCTTGCCGTGGTGGGGCCGCTGGCCGCGGCGCTGGCGTTGCGGCACGGGACGGATTGAGGCGCTGGGGCGTTTCTCAACTGCGGCACCGCGCCTGATTGCGCGGCATGTGACGCAGAGTTAAGGGAAGGCATGGTCGAACGGATTGGCATGGCAGGCGCGAAAGGTGCCCAGATGGAGCGGCTGATATGAGTGCTCATGCTCTCTATGTCGCCGCAGCCTATGCCATCAGCGCGATCGTGCTCGTCGGGCTGATCGCCTGGATCCTGCTTGACCGACGGGCGCGCAAGCGTGAGCTCGCGGCGCTCGACGCGGCCGGCGTGCGGCGGCGCTCCGACAAGGCCGGGACGGCGAAGCCGTGAGCGCCGAAACCGGAGCCCCGGCGTCGCCCCGTCGCCGCCTGTTCGTGCTGCTTCCGCTGCTGGTATTCCTGGGCTTGGCGGGGTTGTTCCTGTCGCAGCTTTTGTCCGGCCGCGACGAGTCTGAAATTCCCTCGGCTCTGATCGGCCTGCCGGCGCCGCAGACGAACCTGCCGCCGCTCGGAGGCTCGAACCTGCCGGGGCTGGACTCAAGATCCTTCGCCGGCAAAGTGACGCTGGTCAACGTCTTCGCATCTTGGTGCGCGCCGTGTCGGGAAGAGCATCCGGTGCTTCTGGCGTTGTCGCAGGACAAGCGGTTCACGCTTGCCGCGCTGAACTACAAGGACGAGCCGGCAAACGCCCGTCGCTTCCTTGGCGATCTCGGCAATCCCTACCAGGCGATCGGCGTCGATCCGGCCGGGCGCGCGGCGATCGACTGGGGCGTCTACGGCGTGCCGGAGACCTTCGTCATCGGCAAGGACGGCAAGATTGCCTACAAGCATGTCGGGCCGCTGACGCCGGAATCGGCGAAGGATTTGCTGTTGCCGCAGATCGAGAAGGCCCTGGCGGTTTCGGGTTAGGCGCCCCTTGCGTCGTCATTCCAGTGCGAGGCAAGGAGCGAAGCGACGCGGCGCAAAGGCCGGCTCGACCGGCTTCGAACTCAACCGTAAATCTGCTTGTGGATCTGGTAGAGCATCTCGGAGCGGTCGGCACGCAGATCGGCGAGATCGCGGCTCGACAGGTTCTCGATTTCTGCGACGAGACGATTGTAGTGGCGGCGCTTGGCGAGGTTGGTGCGAGCGCGGGTGACGAGGTTGTCGAAGATCATGACGAGGTTCCTTCTGAGTTATTCCTCCCTGATCTATTGCGAGAATGACATAGGAATGGTGCATTGCAAAAGAAAGATGTTGCAATGCACCATTGCAAGCAGCGCATAGCCGGTTAATGGCGTGTTAGCCCCTCCACGCGTCAACATGCCGTGAGAGGCATCCGCGATCTTGCCTTCTCCTCTCTGTGCTGGCTTGATCGCGCGTCTTTTGATTGCCGGGAGGGAAAGCATGACGGCCGCTGACTATGAACTTCTCGATCCGCGTTTTTCGCGGCTGTTCAACGCCAATGAGCGGGTTGAGAAGCTGTTCACCGGGTGCCGGTGGGCGGAAGGCCCGGCCTGGTTCGCCGCCGGCCGCTACCTCGTCTGGTCCGACATCCCCAACAACCGCATGCTGCGCTACGATGAGACCGATGGCAGCGTCAGCGTCTTCCGCCAGCCGTCCGGCAATTCCAACGGCAACACCGTCGACCGTCAGGGCCGGCTGATCACCTGCGAGCATTCGGGCCGCCGCGTCAGCCGCACCGAGCCTGACGGTTCGGTCACCACCGTCGCCGACAAATGGCGCGGCAAGCGGCTCAACTCGCCCAACGACGTCGTCGTCCGTTCCGACGGCTCGATCTGGTTCACCGATCCCGCCTACGGCATCGACAGCGATTATGAAGGCGATCACGCCGAGAGCGAGATCGGCGCCTGCAATGTCTACCGCGTCGACCCCGGCACGGGCGAGATCGATGCCGTCATCACCGACATGGTCAGGCCCAATGGGCTCGCCTTCTCGCTCGATGAAAGCCTGCTTTATGTCGCCGACACGGGCCGCACCCATGGCGCCAAGAACCCCGCGCATATCCGCGTCTTCAATGTCGGCAAGGCCGGCAAGAAGGTCTCGGGCGGCAAGGTCTTCGCCGACTGCACGGCCGGCCTGTTCGACGGCTTCCGGCTGGACGAAAGCGGGCGCATCTGGACGAGCGCCGCCGACGGCATCCATTGCTACGATCCGGATGGTACGCTGATCGGCAAGGTCAAAGTGCCGGAAGTCGTCGCCAATTGCGTCTTCGGCGGCGCCAAGCGCAACCGCCTTTACATCTGCGGCACCACCTCGCTCTATGTGGTCTGGCTGATGGTGAATGGGGCCAAGACGTATTGACCGGCAACGGCGTCAGCGGGGGCGGATAAAGCCGGCGAAAACCTGAAGTGCCTCGCGCATCGCCTGTCGGTTCGACGGCTCAGCCAGGATTTCTTCCACCTCCGGCGGCTTCTTGCCGAGCAGCGCGATCTCGAGCGCGGTCTCTTCGTAAAGCGCGAAGGACATCGTGCCCATGATCTCGGCAAGGGCGGCGCGGGCAAAGAGCGAGCGCGGCGAGGCGTGCACCAGCAACGCCGGCTTGCCGACGGCGGCGTCGCGCGACACCAGCCAGTCGAGCGCGTTCTTCATGCCGCCCGGCACGCCATGGGCGTATTCGGGACAGGAGACGATGACGCCATCGGCGCGGGTGACGGCCTCGATCAGGTATCTTGCCTCACACGGCGTGCGCTCGCCCTCTTCATCCGGGTTGAAGATCGGCAAGCGGCCGAGCCCGTCATAGACGGTGACGCGGCAATCCGCAGGCACGTTGGCGGCAAGCGCCGCGACAAGGGCCGAATTCGTCGAGGCGGCGCGCAGGCTGCCGGATATGGCGAGGAGGTTCAGCAAGGGTGACGGGGGCGGTTCGGACGAATCGTGCCCGGGAGCCTACCACATGGTCTGCCGGTAATCGTCGTCCAGTTCGCGGTCGATCTCGCCGGCGCTCTCTGTAAGCGCCAGCTGGTCGCGGATGATCTGGCCGAGCGTCGGCAGGCTCGCGCGGTCATACCAAGTCTCCGGCTCCCACAGCTCGGAGCGCATAAAGGCCTTGGCGCAGTGCATGTAAGCGGCCTTGACCGTCACCACGATGACGCTCAGCGGCTCCTTGCCGTCGACGGCCAGTCGGGCGCGCAGTCCGGCGTCGATGGTTATGTGGGCTTCGCCGTTGACGCGCAGCGTCTCGTTCATGCCGGGAATGAGGAAGAGCAGCCCTACCGACGGGTAACGAACGATGTTTTCCAGCGTGTCCAGCCGGTTGTTGCCTGGACGGTCAGGGATGGCGATGGTGGAACTGTCGAGGATGGCGGTGAAGCCGGGCTTGTCGCCCTTCGGGGTCACGTCGGCATTGCCGGCGCCGTCGGAGGAGCCGATCAGCACGAATGGGCTCTTGCCGATGAAGGAACGGCAGTGGCCATCGAGCGCCTTGAGTTCCTTGCGGATCGACCCGTCGGTCGGCCGCGGCGTCTTGTAGATCGTCCTCAGCTCATCGCGCGTGGTGAGGAATTCCATGCCGCCCCCTCCCCGGAACCTGCTCTATTTACTCGCCTGCTCTTCCTTGGCTTTTTCCTCCAGCGAATGGCGCATGATCAGCGGCATCTGGCTGAAGGTGAAGAGAAGCGTGATCGGCATGATGCCCCAGACCTTGAAGGTAACCCAGGCATCGGTTGAAAAATTCCGCCACACGACTTCATTGACGAGGGCCAGGAAGAGGAAGAACAGGCCCCAGCGGAAGGTGAGCTTGCGCCAGCCTTCGGCATCGAGGCTGAAAGCCGAGTCGAAGACATAGCCAAGCAGCGACTTGCCGAAGAAAAGGCCGCCGAGCAGCACGCCGCCGAACAGCGTGTTGACGATGGTCGGCTTCATCTTGATGAAGACGTCGTCCTGCAAATAGAGCGTCAGCGCGCCGAAGATAAGGACGACGACGCCCGACACCAGCGGCATGATCGGCAAGGTGCGGGTGAGCAGCCACGAGGCGATCAGCGCCAACGCGGTGGCGGCCATGAACAGGCCGGTGGCGACGAAGATCGGGCCGCCGAGCTCGGCCAAGGCCGGAAATTTCTGCGCCAGCCATTCGCCGCGCGCATTGGCGAAGAAGAAGACCAGCAGCGGCCCGAGCTCGAGCACCAGCTTGAGCTGGGGGTTGATGCCCTCCTTCTTCTGTTTCTGCGGGTCGGACGGGTCGCGTTCGAGGATGTTCATGAAAGTCCTTGTTGTCCCGAAAGTCGGCGCTTTTGGGATCGTTCAAGCAACGCCGGCGATCGCTCTGGCGAATTCGCTGGCCGAGAAGGGTTCGAGGTCGTCGACCTGCTCGCCGACGCCGATAAAATAGACCGGCAATCCATGCTTGGCGGCGATCGCCACCAGAATACCGCCGCGCGCCGTGCCGTCCAGCTTGGTCATCACCAGGCCGTTGACGCCGGCGACGTTGCGGAAGATCTCGACCTGGCTGAGCGCATTCTGACCGGTGGTGGCGTCGACGGTCTGCAGCACGGTGTGCGGCGCCTCCGGATCGAGCTTGCCCAGCACGCGCACGATCTTTTCCAGCTCCGCCATCAGCTCGGTCTTGTTCTGCAGGCGGCCGGCCGTGTCGATGATCAGCACGTCGGAGCCTGCCTCCTTCGCCTTCTCGAAGGCATCGTAGGCGAGGCCGGCAGCGTCGGCGCCAAGCTTGGTGGCGATGACCGGCGACTTCGTGCGTTCGCCCCAGATCTTCAGCTGCTCGATGGCGGCCGCGCGGAACGTGTCGCCGGCCGCCAGCATGACCGAAAGCCCGCCTTCGGTCAGCTTGGCCGCCAGCTTGCCGATGGTCGTGGTCTTGCCGGTGCCGTTGACGCCGACGACCAGGATGACATGCGGCTTGTGGCTGAGATCGAGCTCGAGCGGCTTGGCGACCGGGGTCAGGACTTTTTCGACTTCCGCCGCCATCACGGCGCGGACCTCCGAGTCGGAAACGTCCTTGCCGTATCGGCTTGAGGCGAGAGAATCGGTGACGCGCAGCGCCGTCTCGACGCCAAGATCGGCGCGGATCAGCACGTCCTCCAGATCCTGCAGCGTGTCTTCGTCCAGCTTGCGCTTGGTGAAGACGCCGGCGATGTTGCCGGTGAGCTCGCGCGAGGAACGGGCAAGCCCGTCGCGCATGCGCTGGAACCAGGAGCGTCGCGGCGCCGGCTCCGGTGCCTTCTGCGGCTCGGCCTTCTGCTCGACCTTTTTGGCGACCGTCACCTTGCCGGCAGCGGGGGTCGGCGGCGGCGCGGGGACGGCTTCCGGCTCGGGCGCGATCTCGGCAAGGATCCGCCCCGGCTCGACCGGCGCAGCCTGGCGAATGGGAGGCAGGGCTTCCGCCGGCGGAGCCGGCTCCGGTGGCGGCAAATCCTCCGCAGGCTGACGCTGCGCCTCACCCTCATCCTCTCCCCGTGAAGAACGGGGAGAAGGGGGCGTTGGCGTTGGCGCTTCTTCCTTCTCCCCGTCACTATACGGGGAGAAGGTGCCGGCAGGCGGATGGGGCGCGGCGCCGACCTCTAAAGATGGCTCGATAGAAGGTGCCTCGCCCGGTGGAACTTCGATCGGCGCTGGCGCCTCGGCCGGGACTTCGCTGGGCGTCGTCGGCACTTCGACGGGCCCCGGCACCGGCTGCGGCTCCGGACGCGAAGGCTCGATCTCCGGCTCGGCCGGCGCGGGTGCAGGCACCTCCTGCGGTGCCGGCGCGGGCACCGGCTCAGGTGCAGGTCCGGGCGGAGCGGGCACTTCCTCGGGTGCAGGCGGCTGCGGCTGCTCCGGGGCGGGCCGCGGCTCTTCTTCCGGCTGGGGCTGCGGCAGCGGCTCCGGCTCGGATGGAACGACCGGCTCCGGTGCCGGCGGGATGACGGGTTCCGGCGCCGGCGGAATGTCCGGTGCGGGTTCGGGCTTCGGCTCCTCGGGAACCGGTTGTGGCGCAGGTCCTGCCTCCCCCTCGATGGGGGAGGTCCCGAGCGCAGCTCGAGGGTGATTGGCGCCGGCGTCGGCGCTGCGGGACGCAGGCTCCTGCTCGGTTTCCGGTTTCAGCGCCTCGAGCGCGTCCCATTTGATCGGCGGCAGGGGCGCGGTCTCGTCGACGCGCTCCTCGACGACTTCCTTCTTGCCGAACGAAAATATCTTTTTGAAGAAACCAGCCATACGTCTTGCAGTCTCAGGCGGCTTGCGCGGCGAGCGGCGCCGCGATCAGCCGGGCGCCGTCATGGCCGGTGACAACCGCCTCGACGATCTCGCCCGGCTGTCCAACGCCAATCGCGGCAAGCGTGAAACCTTCGGTGCGGCCGAGCCCGTCGCGCTCGATCAGGATCGACTGCCGCGTGCCGGCAAGGGCGGCCAGATGGCGGCGATAGGCGGCCTCGCCGGCGGCGCGCAGCCGTGCGGCGCGCTCTTTCACCACCTCGCGGCGCAGCTGCGGCATGCGCGCGGCGGGCGTGCCCTCGCGCGGGCTGAACGGGAAGACGTGAAGATGCGTCAGGCCGCATTCCTCGACGATTTTCTCCGAGTTTTTGAACATAGCCTCGGTCTCGGTCGGGAAGCCGGCGATGATGTCGGCTCCGAAGACGATGCCGGGACGGAGCTTCCGCACGTCCTCGCAGAAGCGGATCGACTGATCGCGCAAATGCCGCCGCTTCATGCGCTTCAGGATCATGTCGTCGCCCGATTGCAGCGACAGATGCAAATGCGGCATCAGCCGCGGCTCGGTGGCAATCGCGTCGAGCAGCTCGTCGTCGGCTTCTATCGAATCGATCGACGACAGCCTCAGGCGCTTCACCTCGGGCACCTGGCGCAGGATCGTCTTCACCAGCTTCCCAAGCTTCGGGCTGCCCGGCAAGTCGGCGCCGAAGCTGGTCATGTCGACGCCGGTGAGCACGATCTCGGCATAGCCGTTGCCTGCGAGACGCTTGACCTGCTCGACCACGACGCCCATCGGCACCGAGCGCGAATTGCCGCGGCCGTAAGGAATGATGCAGAAGGTGCAGCGATGGTCGCAGCCATTCTGCACCTGCACGAAGGCGCGCGCCCGGCCCTCAATGGCGTCGACCATGTGGCTCGCCGTCTCGCGCACCGAGAAGATGTCGTTGACGCGCGCCTTCTCGGTATCGTTGACGCCGAAGTCCGGCAGCGCGCGGTAGGAGTTCGCCTTGAGCTTCTCCTCATTGCCGAGCACCAGGTCTACCTCGTCCATGGCGACGAAGTTCTGCGGCTCGGTCTGCGCGGCGCAGCCGGTGACGATGATGCGCGCTTCAGGGTTCTCGCGACGGGCCTTGCGGATCGCCTGCTTGGCCTGGCGCACGGCTTCGGCGGTGACGGCGCAGGTGTTGAAGATGACGGCGCCGCCTTCCCGCGCGCCGAGGCCGGCGCTCTCGGCCTCGCGGCGCATCACCTCCGATTCATAGGTGTTGAGGCGGCAGCCGAACGTGACCACGTCGATACCGTTGCCGATAGGCCCTTCGGGCGCCGGGCCCTTTTGAAGAGCGGACATCAGGCGGCGCTTTCGGTGTCGCGGGCCCAGGCGCCGTTCGAAGGGTCGAAGCTGCCGGAAAACTCCCATTCGGCGGCGCCAGTCAAAATGACGTGATCGTCGTCGCGCCACTCGACATTGAGCTCGCCGCCGCCGGGCGTGACCAGCGACACGCTGCGGCCGGTGCGCTTGGTGCGGGCGGCTGCCACCACGGCGGCGCAGGCCGCGGAGCCGCAGGCCTTGGTGAGACCCGCGCCGCGCTCCCAGGTGCGGATGATCATCGTCTCCGGCGAGGTGACCTGAGCGATGGTGATGTTGGCGCGCTCGGGAAAGATCGGATGGTTCTCGAGCAGCGGACCGAATCGGTCGAGCTCGTAGGACCAGACGTCGCGGTCGACCCAGAAGATCGCGTGCGGATTGCCCATCGAGACGACCGAAGGCGAGTGCAGCACCGGCGCATCGATCGGGCCGATCTGCAGTTCGATCATGCGAGTGTCGCGGAACTCCTCGGCAAGCGGGATCTCCTGCCAGCCGAAACGCGGCTTGCCCATGTCGACCGAGATCGAGCCGTCGGCATGTTCCTGAGCATTGAGAATGCCGGCGCGGGTTTCGAAGGTGAAGGTCTTTTGGCCGGTCTCGGCCGCAAGCGCCTGCACGACGCAGCGCATGCCATTGCCGCAGGCCTGCGCACCGGTGCCGTCCGAATTCAAGATGTCGACGTAATAAGCAGTGCCGGTCGTGCGCGGATCATGGATCGCCATGATCTGATCGAACTTGGTCGCCGCGTCGGCATTGAGGGCAATCGCCGCGGCTGCGGTCACCTTGTCGCCACGGCCGCGCATATCGGCGACGATGATCTCGTTGCCGATGCCGTTCATCTTGGCGAATGGGGCAGTGCCTGCCATCTAACCGGTCGTTCCAATTCCGTTTGGCGCTATATGGCGGAAACGGGCGGGAATTACCAGTGCAACGCGACTCCTGGCCAGGAACGCGGCTCTGGCCTGCCGCGGCGAATATGCGAGCTAAGTCACGGCGAAGACGCCGAGCACGATCAGCAGGAAGATGATCAGCACAATACCGATCAGGATGCGGGCACCTGTGGCGGCGGCGCCGGCGAGCGCGGGCATGCCAAGCAGGCTTGCCGCAGCGGCAACGATAAGAAGGATGATGATCCACTTGATCATGGAAAGCTCCGAGGCGGATTTGCGCTGTGCAACCAACGCGTTTGCCCGGGCTGGGTTCCTTAGCCAGGCGGCGGCACATCCCATGCTTCGCCCGGGCGCATGGCGCGAAAACGCTTCGGCGAAATGCCTTCGGCCGTCAGTGCCTCGGCGAGCTTTTGCGCCGGTTCCTCGATCGGCTCGTCGGTGAGCTGAAAGGTGCCCCAGTGGCAGCCGGCAGCATGGACGGCGCCGCACAGCCTCATGCCCTGGACGGCTTCCGCCGGATTCTGGTGCTGCGGGGCCATGAACCAGCGCGGCTCATAGGCGCCGATCGGCAGGATGGCCAGCCGAAACCCGCCATGCTTTTCCGCCATTCGGCGGTAGTTGGTGCCGCCGTGGAAGCCGGTGTCGCCGGCGAAATAGACCTTGCCGCCCGCCGTATCGACGACGAAGCCCGCCCACAGCGCCATGCGCCGGTCGCGCCCGCCACGCGCCGACCAGTGATGCACCGGCTCGATGTGGATGATGCCGCCGCTGGCGACTTCGACGCTGTCGCCCCAATCATGTACCGACACTCGCATGCCGGGCACGGCAGTGCCGATGATCGCATCGTTGCCGAGCGGCGTGATCACCATCGGGTCGTGGCTTTGCTTTAGCCGCTTGAGGGTCGCGAGGTCGAGATGGTCGTAGTGGTTGTGACTGAGCAGCACCAGGTCGATCGGCGGCAAGTCGCAAAAGGCGATGCCCGGCGCGTTGACCCGCTTCGGTCCGGCGAAGCCGAAAGGCGAGGCACGCTCGGACCAAACCGGGTCGGTCAGGATATTCAGGCCGGCTGTCTGGATGAGCAGCGAGGCGTGACCCACCATGGTGAGCCGAAGCGCGGCGCCTTCGATCCGTTGTTCGGGCTTCGCCTGGGGATATGGGCTCGGCCAGGCCGCCGGCCATTTCGAGCGCCCACCGCTCAATTGCCATTTCAGCAAATCGGTGAAGCGCGCCGGCGGCCTGCCCTCGGGATTGAAAAAGAGGCTACCGTCGAAATGATCGCTGAGTGGGCCGCTATAGTAGCGGTTGGCTGCTCTTGTTCTTGCGGCCATCGTTTCTCCGCCCACTCCCTGTCGCTTGTCCTGAAATAAGGACGCCGCCGCCTGGCGCAAGCATTTTGCTGGGGAATGCCAAGGGCCAACGGTCGGCTTCGACTAGGATCGACGATGTGTGGAGGGACAGCACCGTGGCGAAGAAGCGGACCGGGACACCGTGGATGAAGGCCGAGGATTTCGGCCGCTCGCTGTCGCATGGGCTGGGCGTCAACTTGCTTGTCACCGACATGGCGGCGATGGAGGCTTTCTGCCGCGATGTGCTAGGCGCGCGCATCATCTATGCCGACGAGGATTTCGCGGCCATCGAGCTGCTCGGCTCGATCTTCATGCTGCATGCCGACCATTCCTATCTCGACAATCCGATAACCGGCGTCTTCGCCGGAGCCGAAACGCGTGGCGCCGGCATCGAGCTGCGCCTCTATGGCGCCGATCCGGATGCGGTCGAAAAAAAGGCCGCAGCACTCGGCCACATCGTGCTGGCCGGCTCGATCGACAAGCCGCATGGCTTGCGCGAATGCTATATCGTTGGTCCGGACGGGTATGTCTTCGTGCCCAGCGCGCGGCTGCGAGCCTGAAACTTCAATACGTTAGGGTCCAACTTCTCGATTGGGGCCGCGGTGAGCAAGGCCGTCGCGACAAATTTGCAACACCAGCTCCGAAAACCCTATTTTAACCATATCGGGTTGAAATTCTGCCACCTTCGCCATCTTGGTGAAGCGAGTGTTTACGCGGACGGCGCCCCCCACCGGATCCGACGGAGGTTGGAATGATTTTTTCGAAGACTGGCCTTTTGGCCGTATCGCTGGCCGCGCTCGTTGCGAGCGGCTGCTCGACCTCGCGCTTCTCATCGATGGACGATCAGCAGCCGGCGCCGCTCACGCCGGCGCCCTCCGGCACGGTGACGCAGAACCAGCTGCCGCCGCCGGCTGCTCCGGGCACCACCGACCCGTCGCAATTCCCCACCGCGCCGAAGAACAGTCAGATGGCTTCGCTGCCGCCGGACGGTTCGGCGCCCACGGGCGCCGCGGACCTGACCGCGGCCAGCGTCGCCGGCGTCTGGAATGTCAGTGTCTCCGGCCAGAGCTGCAAAGTGGCGACGCCGCAGACCAAGTTCGGCGCCGGCTACCGCGCCGGTCCGCTGCATTGCCCGGCTCCGATCGACGGCATCAAGTCGTGGAATGTCGCCGGCAAGCAGCTGACGCTCTACGACGAAAACGGCGGCACGCTGGCCAGGCTCTATTCCTCCGGCGGCGAAAAGTTCGACGGCCAGACTTCCAACGGCCAGCCGATCTCGCTTACAAGGTAGGGCGGACCCTCCCCTATTGTTTCACGCAGTTTCGGATGGCAAGCCGCTTTCCGAAATTGCCCGAGAACGACGTGACCTATGCACCTGCGTGACGGCCTTCAGACGCATGCGACCGTCAGGCAGCGCTACGACCATCTGGTCGAAACCGGCGTGGTCGAACGCGATCCGGCGCAGGAGCGCGTCGTCGCCGCGCTCGACCGGCTGACCGACGAGATCTCCGCAAAAAGGCTGGCGCAGAAATCGAGCGCGCTGGGCTGGCTGTTCGCGCGCAGCAACAAGCCGCGCGAGGCCGTCAAGGGCCTTTACATCCATGGCGGCGTCGGGCGCGGCAAGACGATGCTGATGGACATGTTCTTCGATCTCCTGCCGGTCAGGCGAAAGCGCCGCGTCCATTTCAACGATTTCATGGCCGACGTGCAGGACCGCATCCAAAAACACCGGGCGGCGCGCAAGAACGGCGATGTCAAGGAAGACGATCCGGTCCCGCCGGTGGCGCGGGCGCTGGCCGAGGAGGCCTGGGTGCTGTGCTTCGACGAGTTTTCGGTCACCGACATTGCCGATGCCATGATCCTGTCGCGCCTGTTCTCGGCGCTGTTTTCCAAAGGCGTCGTGCTGGTCGCCACCTCCAACGTCGCGCCTCATGACCTTTATCGAGACGGCCTCAACCGGCAGCTTTTCCTGCCCTTCATCGGCCTGCTCGAACGTCACGCGCATGTGCTGACGCTGGATGCCGAAAAGGACTACCGGCAGGAAAAGCTCAACCGCTTGCCGATCTATGTCACGCCCGCCGACGCCGCGGCCGACCGCGCGCTCGACGACGCTTGGAAGACGATGACACATGGCAGGCCGACCGAGGCGATGACGCTGACGCTGAAAGGGCGTCAGCTCGTGGTCCCGCGCGCTGCCGGCGATGCCGCCCGTTTCTCCTTCGCCGATCTCTGCGAAAAGCCGCTCGGCGCGCGCGACTATCTGGCCATCGCCGACCGCTTCTCGACCGTCTTCATCGACCATGTGCCGGTGCTCGGGGAAGGCAAGCGCAACGAAGCCAAGCGTTTTATTCTGCTCATCGACACGCTCTACGACCACCACATGCGGCTGGTGATGAGCGCCGCGGCTCCCCCCGAAGGGCTCTACACCGCCAGGCGCGGCACGGAAGTCTTCGAATTCGAGCGCACCGCCTCGCGGCTGATCGAAATGCAGAGCCGCGACTGGCTGGAAGGCTGGGCGGAGAGGCGGCAAGTCGGGGCAGAGCCCGCGGAGGCGCGGCAGGCGTGAACGTAGCCGCCTGGAGTCGTCATCCTTAGACAGAGCGGCGCGAAGCGATAAGCGCTTCGTCGCTTGAATGCGCACCTCCCAAACCGCTCGGCCGCCCCACTTGCCTGTCCGCCCGTCCTAAAATCACAACGGCGTCATCGCCGGGATGAAGGCCTTCTGATTTCATCGTTTATTGTATAAATTCTGTTCAGTTACCTTCGAAAATTTTGACGTTTACGTAATTCCCAATGCATCTAACCGATTGAAAACACTGGGTGCAAAATAACCGTTTGAATTTTCTCCATGCCGGAGCTATTGGGTTCGGCGAAATCCCGCGGTTTCCCGCATTCCTTCCGGCCCCCGGCCCCCGTCACGGCACCGTCACAGACAAAGGGAAAACATCCTGACATGGCACGCAACAAGATAGCGCTCATCGGCTCGGGCATGATCGGCGGCACGCTCGCCCATATGATCGGCCTGAAGGATCTCGGCGACGTGGTGCTATTCGACATCGCCGAGGGCATTCCGCAGGGCAAGGGTCTCGACATCGCCCAGTCCTCGCCGGTCGACGGATTCGACTCCAGACTGACAGGCGTCAACGACTATGCCGGCATCGAGGGCGCGGATGTCTGCATCGTCACCGCCGGCGTGCCGCGCAAGCCCGGCATGAGCCGCGACGATCTTCTCGGCATCAATCTCAAGGTCATGGAACAGGTCGGCGCGGGTCTCAAGAAATACGCGCCGAAGGCGTTCGTCATCTGCATCACCAACCCGCTCGATGCCATGGTCTGGGCGCTGCAGAAGTTTTCGGGCCTGCCGACCAGCCATGTCATCGGCATGGCCGGCGTGCTGGACAGCGCCCGCTTCCGCTACTTCCTGGCGGAAGAGTTCAAGGTCTCGGTCGAGGACGTCACCGCCTTCGTGCTCGGCGGCCATGGCGATTCGATGGTACCGATGATCCGCTATTCGACCGTGTCGGGCATCCCGCTGCCCGACCTCGTCAAGATGGGCTGGACCTCCAAGGAGAAGCTCGACCAGATCGTGCAGCGCACTCGCGACGGCGGCGCCGAGATCGTCGGACTCTTGAAGACCGGCTCAGCCTATTACGCGCCGGCGGCCTCGGCCATCGCCATGGCCGAATCGTACCTGAAAGACAAGAAGCGCGTGCTGCCCTGCGCGGCGCACCTGTCCGGCCAGTACGGCGTCAAGGGGACCTATGTCGGCGTCCCCGTGGTGATCGGCGCCGGCGGTGTCGAGCGCGTCATCGAGATCGACCTCTCCAAGGCCGAGCAGAAGATGTTCGACAATTCGGTGGCGGCCGTGCAGGGCCTCACCGAGGCCTGCACCAAGATCGCCCCGCATCTCGCCGGCAAGTAATCGTCCTTCTCCGGAGACCAAGCGCATGAACATCCATGAATATCAGGCCAAGGCGCTGCTGAAGTCGTTCGGCGCGCCCGTCGCAAGCGGCGTTCCGGTGTTCAAGGCAAGCGAGGCGGAAGCCGCCGCCAAGACGCTGCCCGGCCCGCTCTATGTGGTGAAGAGCCAGATCCATGCCGGCGGCCGCGGCAAGGGCAAGTTCAAGGAACTGCCTGCCGACGCCAAGGGCGGCGTTCGGCTGGCGAAGTCGGCGGCGGAAGTGGTCGCCAACGCCAATGAGATGCTCGGTCATACGCTGGTCACCAAGCAGACCGGACCCGCCGGCAAGCAGGTCAATCGCCTCTATATCGAGGACGGCGCCGATATCGACCGTGAGCTCTATCTGTCGATCCTGGTCGACCGTTCGGTCGGGCGCATCGCCTTCGTCGTCTCGACCGAGGGCGGCATGGATATCGAGGCGGTCGCGCATGACACGCCGGAGAAGATCCTCACCGTCGCCATCGATCCGGAAAAGGGCGTGACGGCCGATGATGTGAAGAAGCTCAACGCCGCGCTGAAGCTCGACGGCGATGCGGCGCAAGACGGCGGCACGCTGTTCCCGCTGCTCTACAGGGCCTTCGTCGAGAAGGACATGAGCCTGCTCGAGGTCAATCCGCTGATCGTCATGAAGAACGGCCGGCTGCGCGTCCTGGATGCCAAGGTGTCGTTCGACAACAACGCTCTCTTCCGCCATCCGGACGTGATGGAGCTGCGCGACACCACCGAAGAGGACGAGAAGGAGATCGAGGCGTCGAAATACGACCTCGCCTATGTCGCGCTCGACGGCAATATCGGCTGCATGGTCAACGGCGCCGGCCTCGCCATGGCGACGATGGACATCATCAAGCTCTACGGTGCCGAGCCGGCCAACTTCCTCGACGTTGGCGGCGGAGCCTCGAAGGAGAAGGTGACGGCGGCCTTCAAGATCATCACCAAGGATCCGGCGGTCGAAGGCATCCTGATCAACATCTTCGGCGGCATCATGAAGTGCGATGTCATCGCCGAGGGCGTGATCGCCGCGGTCAAGGAAGTCGGGCTGAAGGTGCCGCTGGTCGTGCGGCTGGAAGGCACCAATGCCGAGCTCGGCAAGAAGATCATCAATGACAGCGGCTTGAACGTCGTCTCGGCAGACGACCTCGACGACGCGGCCAAGAAGATCGTCAAGGCGGTGAAGGGCTAAAGCGGATGCCTCCGCGCAAGATAAACCTGGTCGAGGCGGCGGATGCGAAGATCGCCAAGGTCTTCGATCCGCACATCGCCGGCGACGTCAATGACAGCCAGGCCAAGGTCGCCAAGTTCGGCGAGGTTTTCGACTGGCACGCGCATGATGACGAGGACGAGGCCTTCCTCGTGCTGCGCGGCAAGATCGCCATCGATTTCCGCGATGGACCGGTCGAGCTCGGCGAGCGCGATTTCATTGTCGTGCCGCGCGGCGTCGAGCATCGGCCGCGTTCGCTGACTATCGAGCCCGTGGTGCTTATGTTCGAGCCGGCGACCACCCTCAACACCGGCAATGCCCAAAGCGACCTCACCGTCACCGATCTGAAGCGGCTCTGAGCCATGAACGCGACGCCTTTCTCATCCCTCTCGGCCGATCACCAGCGCCTGCAGGCGCTGGTCGGCGCGTGGCGTGGCGAGGAAGATGTCGCGGCGACGCAATGGACCGATGCCGGCGCCGCGACTTCGGAAGTGCTTGCGGACGCGCAGTTCGGCGGCCAGTTCGTGGTCCAGCGCTACCGCCAGCGCCGCGACGGCACGATCTCGTTCGGCGCGCATAATGTGTTCGGCTTCGATCAGCCGAACGACGTCGTCACCATGCATCAGTTCGACTCGATGGGTTTCGTGCCGGTCACACCGGCTACGGGCACATGGAACGGCAACGAGCTTGTGCTGGAACGGTCGTCGCCGCGCGGCTCGGCTCGCGTGACTTACAGCTTTGACGGCACTGATACTTACCGCATGCGATTGCACTTCAAGCCCGCCGGCAGCGACGCCTGGCAAGACATGGTGAGCGGCCTCTACCGGCGCGTTTCGCCTTCCTCGATCAACGGTTTTTAGAAAAGGGGCGCGATGTCCATTCTCGTCGACAAGAATACCAAGGTGCTGGTGCAGGGCCTGACCGGCAAGACCGGCACCTTCCATACCGAGCAGGCGCTGGCCTATCACGCCACCAAGATGGTTGGCGGCGTCCATCCGAAGAAGGGCGGCGAGACCTGGACCGGCGCGAAGGGAGAGACCCTGCCGATCTTCGCCACCGTCGCCGAGGGCAAGGAGAAGACCGGCGCCACCGCCTCCGTCATCTATGTGCCGCCGGCAGGCGCGGGCGAAGCGATCATCGAGGCGATCGAGGCCGAGATCCCGCTGATCGTCTGCATCACCGAGGGCATCCCGGTTATGGACATGGTCAAGGTCAAGGCGCGGCTCGACCGCTCCTCCTCGCGGCTGATCGGCCCGAACTGCCCGGGAGTTTTGACCCCCGACGAATGCAAGATCGGCATCATGCCCGGCAACATCTTCCGCAAGGGCTCGGTCGGCGTTGTTTCCCGCTCGGGAACGCTTACCTATGAAGCGGTCTTCCAGACCAGCAATGTCGGCCTCGGCCAGACCACTGCTGTCGGCATCGGCGGCGACCCGGTCAAGGGCACCGAGTTCATCGACGTGCTCGAGATGTTCCTCGCCGACGACGAGACCAAGTCGATCATCATGATCGGCGAGATCGGCGGCTCGGCCGAGGAAGACGCCGCGCAGTTCTTGAAGGACGAGGCAAAGCGCGGCCGCAAGAAACCGATGGCGGGCTTCATTGCCGGGCGCACGGCGCCCGCCGGCCGCACCATGGGCCATGCGGGCGCGGTGATCTCCGGCGGCAAGGGCGGCGCGGAAGACAAGATCGCGGCGATGGAATCGGCCGGCATCAAGGTTTCGCCGTCACCGGCGCGGCTCGGCACGACGCTGGTCGAGGCGATCAAAGGTTAAGGGCGTAGGGAGTAAGCGAATAGGGCAGCAGGGAAAGATCAGCGGCAAAAATGCCCTACTCCCCTACTGCCTTACTCCCCTACTCCCTTCCATAAAAGGAGACGGAGCCAGGCTCCGCAGACGAAAATGGCAAGACAAGATCAGGCCAACGACCAATTCTCGCTCACCTCGTTCCTTTATGGCGGCAATGCCGACTATATCGACGCGCTCTATGCCGCCTATGAGGACAACCCCGGCTCCGTCGATCCGGAATGGCAGGACTTCTTCGCCGCGCTGAAGGACGACGCGGGCGACGTGCGCAAGAACGCCAAGGGCGCTTCCTGGGCGAAGCCGTCCTGGCCGATGCAGGCCAATGGTGAGCTGGTTTCGGCGCTCGACGGCAATTGGGGCCTGGTCGAAAAGCACATCGAAAAGAAGGTGAAGGAAAAGGCGGTCGTCAACGGCGCGGCCCTTTCCGATGCGGACGTTCACCAGGCGACGCGCGATTCCGTGCGTGCCATCATGATGATCCGCGCCTTTCGCATGCGCGGCCACCTGCACGCCAATCTAGACCCGCTGGGCATCGCCAAGCCGCTTGAGGACTATAACGAGCTGTCGCCGGAGAATTACGGCTTCACCGAAGCCGACTACGACCGGCCGATCTTCCTCGACAATGTGCTGGGGCTCGAGTTCGGCACCATCCGGCAGATGCTGGATATCCTCACCCGCACCTATTGCTCGACGCTTGGCGTCGAGTTCATGCACATCTCCGACCCCGAGGAGAAGGCCTGGATCCAGGCGCGCATCGAGGGCGCCGACAAGGAGATCACCTTCACCGCCACCGGCAAGAAGGCGATCCTGTCGAAGCTGGTCGAGGCCGAAGGCTTCGAGCAATTTATCGACGTCAAGTACAAGGGCACCAAGCGCTTCGGCCTCGACGGCGGCGAGTCGCTGATCCCGGCGCTGGAGCAGATCATCAAGCGCGGCGGCCAGCTCGGCCTGAAGGAGGCCGTGCTCGGCATGGCCCATCGCGGCCGCCTCAACGTGCTTTCGCAGGTCATGGCCAAGCCGCACCGCGCCATCTTCCATGAGTTCAAGGGCGGCTCGGCCGCTCCCGACGATGTCGAGGGCTCGGGCGACGTGAAGTACCATCTCGGCGCCTCCTCGGACCGCGAGTTCGACGGCAACAAGGTGCACCTGTCGCTGACCGCCAACCCCTCGCATCTGGAAATCGTCGACCCGGTCGTGATGGGCAAAGCGCGCGCCAAGCAGGACCAGCTCGCTGGCCGCGAGCGCGGCGAGATCGTGCCGCTGTCCGAGCGCGCCAAGGTGATGCCGCTGCTGCTGCATGGCGACGCGGCGTTCGCCGGCCAGGGCGTGATCGCGGAGATGTTCGGGCTCTCCGGCCTGCGCGGCCACCGCGTCGCCGGCACGCTGCATTTCATCATCAACAACCAGATCGGCTTCACCACCAATCCGCGCTTCTCGCGTTCGTCGCCCTATCCGTCGGATGTGGCGAAGATGATTGAGGCGCCGATCTTCCACGTCAACGGCGACGATCCGGAAGCGGTGGTGCATGCCGCGAAGGTGGCGACGGAATTCCGCATGAAGTTCCACAAGCCGGTGGTGGTGGACATGTTCTGCTACCGCCGCTTCGGCCACAATGAAGGCGACGAGCCGTCCTTCACGCAGCCGATCATGTACCGCAACATCCGCAGCCATAAGACGGTTGTGCAGGTCTATGCCGACCGGCTGATCGCCGAGGGTCACATCACCCAGGCCGAGGTCGACAAGATGCGGGCCGACTGGCGCGCGCATCTGGAACAGGAGTGGGAAGTCGGCCAGTCCTACAAGCCGAACAAGGCCGACTGGCTTGACGGCGCCTGGTCCGGCCTGCGCACGGCCGACAACCAGGACGAACAGCGGCGCGGCAAGACCGCGGTGCCGGTCCGCACGCTGAAGGAAATCGGCAAGAAGCTGACCGACGTGCCGAAGGATTTCGAGGCACACAAGACGATCCTGCGCTTCCTCGAGAACCGCCGCCAGGCGATCGAATCCGGCGACGGCATCGACTGGTCGACCGCCGAGGCGCTGGCATTCGGCGCCATCCTGCTCGACGGCAATCCGATCCGGCTCTCCGGCCAGGATTCGGAGCGCGGCACCTTCTCGCAGCGCCATTCCGTGCTCTACGACCAGCGTGACGAGACGCGCTACATTCCACTCAACAATCTATCTGCGGCCCAGGCCGGCTACGAAGTCATCAACTCGATGCTCTCGGAAGAGGCGGTGCTCGGCTTCGAATATGGCTACAGCCTTGCCGAGCCCAAGGCGCTGACGCTTTGGGAAGCGCAGTTCGGCGATTTCGCCAACGGCGCCCAGGTGGTGTTCGACCAGTTCATCTCGTCCGGCGAGCGCAAGTGGCTGAGAATGTCGGGCCTCGTCTGCCTCCTGCCGCACGGCTATGAAGGCCAGGGGCCGGAGCATTCCTCGGCCCGCCTCGAACGCTTCCTGCAGCTCTGCGCCGAGGACAACATGCAGGTGGCGAACGTCACGACGCCGGCTAACTATTTCCACATCCTGCGCCGGCAGTTGAAGCGCGACTTCCGCAAGCCGCTGATCCTGATGACGCCGAAGTCGCTGCTGCGCCACAAGCGGGCGGTGTCGACGCTGTCGGAGATGGCGGGCGAAAGCTCGTTCCACCGACTGTTGTGGGACGATGCGCAGCTCTTGGCCGACCAGCCGATCAAGCTCGTGAAGGATTCCAAGATCCGCCGTGTCGTGCTCTGCTCCGGCAAGGTCTATTACGACCTCTACGAGGAGCGCGAGAAGCGCGGCATCACCGACATCTACCTGTTGCGCGTCGAGCAGCTCTACCCGTTCCCGGCCAAGGCGCTGATCACCGAGCTGTCGCGTTTCCGCAACGCCGAGATGGTGTGGTGCCAGGAGGAGCCCAAGAACATGGGCGCCTGGTCGTTCATCGATCCTTATCTCGAATGGGTGCTGGCGCATATCGACGCCAAGCATCAGCGGGTGCGCTATACCGGCCGGCCGGCCTCGGCCTCGCCGGCCACCGGGCTGATGTCGAAGCATCTCAGCCAGCTTTCCGCCCTGCTCGACGACGCGCTGGGCGAATAAGCAGACCCGGACCAAACAGACCTCAAGAAGACAAGAGAACGGACAGGCACAATGGCTACCGAAATCCGCGTCCCCACTCTCGGCGAATCCGTCACCGAGGCGACCGTCGGCAAGTGGTTCAAGAAGGTCGGCGACGCGATCGCCGCCGATGAGCCGCTGGTCGAGCTCGAAACCGACAAGGTGACGGTGGAGGTGCCCGCCGCGGGCGCCGGGACGCTCTCCGAGATCACCGTCAAGGAAGGCGAGACGGTCAATGTCGGGGCGCTGCTCGGCTCGATTTCGGCCGGCGGCGCAGCCGCCGCTCCCGCCACCAAGCCGCAGGCGGTGGCGCAGGCGTCCAGTCCGGACGCCGCATCCACGACCAAGCAGGCCGCCGCCGAAACCGCCAAGATGGCCGGCGACGCCGGGCCGGTCGAGCCGCGCACCATGCCGCCGGCGCCGGCCGCGGCCAAACTGATCGCCGAGCACAATCTCTCGGTCGAGCAGCTGACGGGCTCCGGCAAGCGCGGCCAGGTGCTGAAGGGCGACGTCCTCGATGCCATCGCCAAGGGCGCGCCCTCGCAGCCGGCCGAGACGCCGAAAGCGGCTCCTGCTCCTGCTCCCGCACCGGTCGCGGCCCGCGCGCCGTCGACGGCCGACGATGCTTCGCGCGAGGAGCGCGTGCGCATGACCAAGCTGCGCCAGACGATCGCGCGCCGGCTCAAGGAGGCGCAGTCGACCGCCGCCATGCTCACCACCTTTAACGAGGTGGACATGAGCGCGGTGATGGCGCTGAGGGCTAAGTATAAGGACGTGTTCGAAAAGAAGCATGGCGTGAAGCTCGGCTTCATGGGCTTCTTCACCAAGGCCGTCACCCATGCGCTGAAGGAGATCCCGGCGGTCAATGCCGAGATCGACGGCGCCGACATCATCTACAAGAACTTTGCGCATGTCGGCGTCGCCGTCGGCACCGACAAGGGCCTGGTGGTCCCGGTCGTGCGCGATGCCGACCAGATGTCCATCGCCGAGATCGAGAAGGAGATCGGCCGGCTGGGCCTCGCCGCGCGCGACGGCAAGCTTTCGGTTGCCGACATGCAGGGCGGCACCTTTACGATCTCCAACGGCGGCGTCTACGGATCGCTGATGTCGACGCCGATCCTCAATGCGCCGCAGTCCGGTATCCTCGGCATGCACAAGATCCAGGAGCGGCCGGTGGTGGTCGGCGGCCAGATCGTCATCCGCCCGATGATGTATCTGGCGCTCAGCTACGACCACCGCATCGTCGACGGCAAGGAAGCGGTGACCTTCCTCGTCCGCGTCAAGGAAAGCCTGGAGGATCCCGAGCGGCTGGTGCTCGATCTCTGAGGTGAGAGCATGAAGGCTCGCGGGCGGGGCGGCGAGTGAAGGCCCGTTGGCTCAGCACCGCGAGGCCGGTCGCGCTTGCCGCCGGTGCGGCTCTCGTAGCAGCCGATGCCCAGGCCGCTTGCCCGATCCAGCTTGCCGCCTATGGCGAGGCGAAAAGCGGCGCCGAGATCGATTTCAGCCCGACGGGTACCTCGGCGACGATCGCCAACACATTCCGCATGATACTCGACAACAATACCGTGCTCGATGGCATCGCCATGTGGACCGAGGGCTCCGCCGGGCGGCCGCACGGCTCGCTGATGTACAAATGCCCGACCGGCGACGTCACCGGCGAGGAGCTCGCCGCCTGCACGGTCTGGGAAGGCGTGATCTATAGCGCCGATGAGAAGGGCGTCGTGGGTCTGCTGCCGGCCGAGGGCGCGGATGCGCCGAAGAGCCTGATCTTTCCCGATCTCGGACCGTCGCTCGAAATGTCAGCCGCTTATGGTCCGGCGGGCTTCTCAAAAGTACCGTGGGACGTCTTTGCCCTGAAAGGCTGCCAGGAATGAATGCCGACAAGAAGACGCTGCTGGTCACCGGCGGCAGCCGCGGCATCGGCGCTGCCATATGCCGGCAGGCCAGTCGGGCAGGCTATGGGGTGGCGATCAACTATGTCTCCAACCGGGCCGCCGCCGAGGCGCTCGTCGCCGAGCTCGAAGCCGCGGGCGGCGAGGCCTTCGCGGTCAGGGGCGATGTCGGCAACGAGGCCGATGTGGTGGCGATGTTCGAGGCGGTGGACCGGGCCTTCGGCCGGCTCGACGCCTTCGTCAACAATGCCGGCATCGTCGACGTCAAGGCGCGTGTCGATGAGATGAGCGCCGAGCGGATCGAGCGCATGATGCGCATCAACGTCGTCGGCTCCTTCCTCTGCGCCCGCGAGGCCGTCAAGCGCATGTCGACCCGTCACTGCGGCAAGGGCGGCGCCATCGTCAATCTGTCCTCGGCGGCGGCACGACTGGGCTCGCCCGGCGAATATGTCGACTACGCCGCTTCCAAGGGCGCGATCGACACGCTGACCGTTGGTCTGGCGCGCGAGGTGGCGCTGGAAGGCATCCGCGTCAATGCCGTCAGTCCAGGCATCACCGAAACCGACATCCATGCCTCCGGCGGCCAGCCCGAGCGCGTGGCGCGGATGCAGGATCTGCTGCCGCTGAAGCGCGCGGGCACGGCCGACGAGGTCGCGAGCGCGGTTCTCTACCTTTTGTCGGACGCGGCCTCCTATATAACGGGCGCGATCCTGAATGTGAGCGGCGGCCGCTGAAGGCCAGACCAGAAGGACACCATCATGGCTTATGACGTCGTAATCATCGGATCGGGACCGGGCGGCTATGTCTGCGCCATCAAGGCGGCACAGCTCGGCCTGAAGACAGCGGTGGTCGAGAAGAACGCCACCTTCGGCGGCACCTGCCTCAATATCGGCTGCATCCCGTCGAAAGCCCTGCTCCACGCCTCCGAGATGTTCGCCGAAGCCGGTCATGCCTTCGATATGCTCGGCATCGAGGTCGGCGCGCCAAAACTCAATCTGAAGAAGATGCTGGCGCACAAGGATGCGACCGTGGCCTCCAACGTCAACGGCGTCGCTTTTCTCTTCAAGAAGAACAAGATCGACTCGTTCCGCGGCACCGGCAAGGTGATCGGCGCCGGCAAGGTGTCGGTCACCGGCGAGGGCGGCAAGGTCGAGGAGATCGAGACCAAGAACATCGTCATCGCCACCGGTTCCGACGTCGCCGGCATTCCGGGTGTCAAGGTCGACTTCGACGAGAAGGTGATCGTGTCCTCGACCGGCGCGCTGTCGCTGGCCAAGGTGCCGGGCAGTCTTGTGGTGGTCGGCGGCGGCGTCATCGGGCTCGAGCTCGGCTCGGTCTGGGCCAGGCTCGGCGCCAAGGTCACGGTTGTCGAGTTCCTCGACACCATCCTCGGCGGCATGGATGGCGAGGTCTCGAAGCAATTCCAGCGGCTGCTGTCCAAGCAGGGCTTCGAGTTGAAGCTCGGCGCCAAGGTCACCGGCGTCGCCAAATCCAAGAAGGGCGCCAGCGTGACGTTCGAGCCGGTCAAGGGCGGCGCGGCGGAAACGATCGAGGCCGATGTCGTGCTGGTCGCGACCGGACGCCGCCCCTATGCCGACAGCCTTGGATTGAAAGAAGCCGGCGTCGAGATGGACGAGCGCGGCCGGGTCAAGTCCGACGGGCATCTGAGGACCAACGTGCCCGGCATCTATGCCATCGGCGACGTCATTGCCGGGCCGATGCTGGCGCACAAGGCCGAGGACGAGGGCGTGGCGGTAGCCGAGACGATCGCCGGCCAGGCCGGTCATGTGAACTACGACGTTATCCCGAGCGTCGTCTACACCAGTCCCGAAATCGCCTCGGTCGGCAAGACCGAAGAGGAGCTGAAAAAGGCCGGCATCGACTACAAGGTCGGCAAGTTCCCTTTCAGCGCCAATGGCCGCGCGCGGGCCATGCTGCACACCGACGGCTTCGTGAAGATCCTCGCCGACAAGGCGAGCGACCGCGTGCTCGGCGTTCATATCGTCGGCTTCGGCGCCGGCGAGATGATCCACGAGGCGGCGGTGCTGATGGAGTTCGGCGGCTCCTCGGAAGACCTCGCCCGCACCTGCCATGCCCACCCGACCATGTCGGAGGCGGTCAAGGAAGCGGCGCTGGCCACGTTCTTCAAGCCGATCCATATTTAGGTGCTCGTCACGGCCGGCGCCGAACGCCCGAGGATGGCAAAGGTGTAGTTAAACAAAAACGGCCCGCCTTTCGGCGGGCCGTTCGTCGTGGAGCTATAGCCTGATCACGGAGACGGCGCAGGTGCCGGAGCCGGGGCAGGCGTCGGAGTGGGCGCGGGTGCCGGGGCTGGCGTCGGAGCTGGAGCAGGCGTTGCGGGCGCAGGTTCAGGCGTTGCAGGCGCCGGGGCCGGCGTCGTCGCGGCCGGCGGCTCGGAAGTCGCGGGGGCGTGCTCGCCACCGGTTCTGCCAAAAACATAATACGCAACAATGGCCAGGATAATGACAACTAGGGCGATCAGCCACCCGCTGCCGCCACCACCGCCCCTCGAGGGCGGCGTGCTCGACGGGGTGTAGGGGTCGTTAGGGTTCGCCATGAAACGTGTCCTCCTTGGAATGAAAGGCATCAAATAGCAGCCATCAACGCGCGGATCCCCTAATGGGTTTCACGCAGGCGGACGGAAAGCGCTGAAAAACCGGCATTTTCCGCTCCCCAGCCGCCAGACGACTCAGTTGACGGCGGTAACACTATACCCCGCTTTGCGGAAATCTTCGACCAGTCCGTCAGGGCCGGGCAGATGCAGCGCGCCGACCGCCATGAAGGCATTGCCCCTGGCCAGAATCGGCATGGCATGCGCGACCATGACCTTGTTGCGGCTGGTGATCATGGTCTGCTCGAAGGCGGCATAGCCGGCCTGGTCGTCCGCCGTGTCGGGCAGCACGGTGCGAAACAGCGGCCAGAACATGCCGACCTCGCCGCGTTGGTAGAGCACGATCATGGTTTCGTTGACGTCGTTCACCTTGTCGCCGAGCTTCAGCGTCTCGACCAACCCCTTCATGTGGTAGGCGAGCGGCAGCGAAGCCATGGCGCGCAGTTGGTCGACGGCGGTTTCCAACCCCTCGACGTCCTTGCCGGACGCTTTGGCGTCGGCGGCCAGCTTGACGTCCAGCACCGGCGCGCCGGCGCTCTGGCGCGCCACCTCGCAGGCCGGCAGCGCCACCATGGCCGACAGGATCCACGGCTTCATCTTGGCCACCGTCAGAGGCGGAATGCCGCGTGCATCGAGCCCCTTGTTCAGTACTGCCGCATCCTCGGGCGACAGCAGCGAGGATAGCGTCGTGTTGTCCGTGAACATCATCAGGCCAGGCTCGGCGGCCATGGCGGCCATCATCTTGGCCTTGTCGAGGGCGTCGGTGGTTTCGATGATGATGGTGTCGGCGCCTTCATAGGCTTTTTGGGCCGCGGCAGGCAGCGTGGTGACGCGCGCGTCCGTCATGTGCATGGTGCCGAAGAGATAGGACGGCTCCTCGCCTGGTTTCTCGAGCTTCCACAACAGCCCCCGGCCGTTTGGAACGGCGGCGGCTTCGGTCTCGACCTTCTTGAAGGCGGCGGGATCGCTCTTTGCAAGACCCGCCAGCAGGTCGCTGCCGCCGCAGGCGGGCGCTTCGGCATGCGCGCGGCCGGCCAGCAGCAGCACGAGCAGGAACGAAAGGAAAAACAGCAGGTTGAGCGCTGCGAGCAGCTTCAACGAGACGAGGGCCGCGCGGTCGGCGATGGCGATAACGCGTTTCATGGCAAGCTTCTTAAGGGCAAAAAGCGGCAAAACGGTTAATCGAGAGCCGAAATTGTTGTCGACCGGCTCGGATTCCCGGCGGCAGCGTTAGACGGGTGGCCCGGCGCCGATGGAAGGCCGTGGCTGATCTGCCGCCAGTTTCGATGATCCCCGCGGTCGAGCGGCCCAACTGGTTGCTGGATCTGACGGGAGAGATTGCGCCGAAAACGCCGATCCCCTAGATCATGCGACCGTAAAGCGCCCGGCAGGGGACCCCGTGTGATCATCGACAACGCCGCCTTCGAGCGCTACCGGCGCTCGCCGAACGAGAAAACCACCCTGCTCCGGCTCCTGCTCGGAACGGCGATCGTCGTTCTCTTCTGGCTCGCCGTGACGCTGGTCGTGCTCGTCGCCGGCACCGCCGCCTTCATCGTCTTGCGCCTCCCGGGCCCGGCGACCGGACAGCCGATCCAGGATTTCCTTGCCTCTCCCGCCGGCATCCTCACCGCGCTGGCGTCCTTTCTCGGCATCTGGATCGGTCTTTGGGCCGCGATGCGCTTCGTTCATGGCGAGCCGCTCTCGGCGCTGATCGGCCCAGACCGCCGCATCTCGCGCGGCGGGTTCCTCAAAGGCCTGATCGCGGTTCTGGTCACCTCCTTGTTCTCCGAGGTGCTGCTCTATTGGCTGCAGCCGGAGATCGTCCGCGGATCGATCGCCTTCTCGTCCTGGCTGCTCTTGCTTCTCGCGATCGTGCCGCTCGCCTTTCTGCAGACCTCATCGGAGGAGGCTCTGTTCCGTGGCTATCTGCTGCGTGGCCTCGCCAGCCGCTTTGGCAGCCCGCTGATCTGGGCCGCGCTGCCGGGGCTTCTGTTCACCGCCTTGCATTGGAGCCCGGCCTCGACCCTTGCCATCAATGCCAGCGTGCTGGTCTCGATCGCCGCCTTCGCGCTGCTGTTGACGCTGCTGGTCTATGTGACCGGCAATCTCGGCTCTGCATTCGGCGCCCATCTCGGCAACAACCTGACCGGCTTCCTGCTGATCTCGCACCAGCAGAGCTACAATTCCTTCGCCCTGTTCAACGCCAAGCCGCTGGAAGGCCCCGGCTGGACCAATTGGGACGCCGTTCTCATCGCCGCGATCGGCATCGTAAGCACGCTGCTGACGATGCTCCTGCTTCTGCATCGCCGCTCCCCCCTGAAGGTCGGGCCGGACGAGCCATGATCCAAAAAAGCGGAAACCGGTTTCTTGATCGGATCGTGGTCAGGCGGAAAACCGACGGGCTCGCCTGATGCGCATCACGCTGGTGGCGGAACGCACCATTCCCTGCAAAGGCTATGGCGGCACTGAGCGGCAGGTCGACTGGCTGGCAACAGAGCTTTCGCGTCTCGGCCACAAGGTGGTCCTGATCGCCGGTCGCGGCTCGAGCCATCCGCTGTGCGAAGTGCGGCAGGCCTCTTCGGCCGCCGAATGCCGCGCTGCGATCCCGGCCGACACCGACATCGTGCATTTCAATGGCTGGTACATCGAGATTTCGCGGCCGGCGCTCTATACGATGCACGGCTTCGACCCGGAATTCACGCAAAACAGGCCAAACTGGAACTTCGTCAGCGCCAGCCATGCGCGCAACCACGGGCGGGAAACCTTCGTCCACAACGGCTTTCCGGTCGACGCCTATCGGCTGTCCGCCGGCAAGACGGACAGGCTTCTGTTTCTGGCCGGCATCGCCCGCGCCGGCAAGAACCTCAACCGGGCTGTCGATCTCGCCCGTGCGTTCAATTTCCACCTCGATATCGCCGGCGGCTCGCGCTGGCAGCTCCTGCAGCGCACCAAGGTTCGCCGCCAGGGTGTCTTCTTCAAGAGCCTCGGCCGCCGCTTCCGCTACCACGGCGTCGTCGACGGCGACGAGAAGCTGCGCATGCTGGGAGAAGCCAGAGCTTTTCTCAACCCGATCGCCTGGGAAGAGCCGTTCGGCATGGCGCCGGTCGAAGCGATGCTCTGCGGCACGCCCGTGTTGACGACACGGCGCGGCGCGCTGCCCGAAATCGTCGACGGCGCCACCGGACGTCTCTTCGACACCGATGCCGAGTTCGCGCAGGCCTTGGCCGACATCGCCGGCTTGTCCCCTGAGCAGTGCCGTGCATCCGCCGCCGCGCGATTTCCCATCGCCAAGACGGCAAACGGCTATCTCGATCTCTATACGCGCATCCTGGACGGCGAAAAGCTGCCCTGAACCGCCTTTGGGCGCGGTGTCTTGCTCTTCAAAACGACCCCAGCCTTGACTCCGCCGCCGATTTCCTGTCTAGACGCGCACGAATTCCGCGACGAGACCCTCTCCGCGAAAGCCGACCAGGACGCCGAAGCCTCTTTGAGGCGAGAGCTGTAAACCGATCCTGGAGGCCAACACCCGGCAGCGCGATGCGCCCCCGGGTGCTTTTTGGCTTTGCGCTTTTGCTTGGCGACCCGGCGCGAACGCACTACCTCTCGGGTCGAATGAACCGAGATCGAAGGAAGCAAGATGTTTGAATCACTGCAGGAGCGCACAAGAGGCGTGGAGGGCCGCAGGCCCGACAGGGATCGGCATGAATCCAAGGCGCTCTCGCACGGCGGTCTGATCAATGTTTGAGTCCCTGCAAGAGCGCCTTGGCTCCATCCTGAACGGCCTGACCGGCCGCGGTGCGCTGTCGGAGGCGGACGTCTCTGCGGCGCTGCGCGAGGTGCGCCGGGCACTGCTTGAGGCCGATGTGGCGCTCGAGGTGGTTCGCTCTTTCACCGACAAGGTGCGCGAGAAGGCGGTCGGCGCCGCGGTGCTGAAGTCGATCAAGCCCGGACAGATGGTCGTCAAGATCGTCCATGACGAGCTGGTCGATATGCTCGGTGCCGAGGGCGTCGCTATCGACCTCAACGCGCCCGCGCCCGTCGTCGTCATGATGGTCGGCCTGCAGGGTTCCGGCAAGACGACGACCTCGGCCAAAATTGCCAAGCGGCTGACCGAGCGTCAGAACAAGAAAATCCTGATGGCCTCGCTCGACACGCGGCGTCCGGCCGCGCAGGAGCAGCTGCGCCAGCTCGGCGAGCAGACCAAGGTCGCCACGCTGCCGATCATCGCCGGCCAAAGCCCGGTCGATATCGCCAAGCGCGCCGTGCAGGCGGCAAAGCTCGGCGGCCACGACGTCGTCATCCTCGACACCGCCGGCCGCACCCATATCGACGAGCCGCTGATGGTCGAGATGGCCGACATCAAGAAGGTGTCGTCGCCGCACGAAATCCTGCTGGTCGCTGACTCGCTGACCGGCCAGGACGCGGTCAACCTGGCGAAAAGCTTCGACGAGCGCGTCGGCATCACCGGCCTGGTGCTGACCCGCATGGACGGCGACGGCCGCGGCGGCGCCGCGCTTTCGATGCGCGCCGTCACCGGCAAGCCGATCAAGCTGATCGGCACCGGCGAAAAGATGGACGGGCTGGAGGAATTCCACCCCAAGCGCATCGCCGACCGCATCCTCGGCATGGGCGACATCGTCAGCCTAGTCGAGAAGGCCGCCGAGACCATCGACGCCGAGCAGGCGGCGGCGATGGCCAAGAAGATGCAGTCAGGCAAGTTCGACCTGAACGACCTTGCCGCGCAGCTTCAGCAGATGTCGAAAATGGGCGGCATGGGCGGCATCATGGGCATGATGCCCGGCATGGGCAAGATGAAGGACCAGCTCGCCGCAGCCGGCTTCGACGACAAGATGTTCCGCCGGCAGCTCGCCATCATCTCCTCGATGACCAAGGCCGAGCGCGCCAACCCCGATATCTTGAAGCACTCGCGCAAGAAGCGCATCGCCGCCGGCTCCGGCACCGACGCGGCCGAGATCAACAAGCTCTTGAAGATGCATCGCGGCATGGCCGACATGATGAAGGCGATCGGCGGCAAGGGCAAAGGCGGCGGCATGATGCGCGGCATGATGGGCGGCCTTGCCTCGAAGATGGGCCTTGGCGGCATGATGCCCGGCGGCGGCATGCCCGACCTTTCCAAGATGGACCCGAAGCAGCTGGAGGCCTTGCAGAAGCAGGCCCAGGCTGCCGGTCTCGGCAAAGGCCTGCCGGGCGGGCTGCCCGGCGGACTTCCCGGCGGCGGGTTGCCGGGCCTGCCCGGCGGCATGAAACTGCCGGGCCTTCCCGGTCTCGGCGGCGGCGGGCTGCCTGGCCTTGGCAAGAAGAAGTGAGGGGCGATGAACGAGGAGAAGGACATGGCCGAGGCACGCGCCGTTCTGGCGGGCTACCGCGCTTCGATCGACAACATCGACGCCGCCCTCATTCATATGCTGGCTGAGCGCTTCCGCTGCACCAAGGCGGTCGGCGTGCTGAAGGCCGAGCATGGCCTGCCGCCGGCCGACCCGGCGCGCGAGCAGCAGCAGATCGCCCGCCTGCGCCAACTGGCGAAGGATGCGCATCTCGATCCGGATTTCGCGGAGAAATTTCTGAACTTCGTCATCCGCGAAGTTATCCGGCATCACGAACAGATCGCCGCTAACAACGGCGTGACGAAAACCGGCTGAAGCTGGTGCATGTGGCCCAACTGCGCAGCGGTCTTGGGATTACGACTTGCACAACGCCAAAGCCGCAACCCAATCAACGAACTCAGAGCTTGTTAGGAGATAAAGAATGGCACTGAAGATCAGACTGGCCCGTGCGGGCTCGAAGAAGCGTCCCTATTACCACGTCGTCGTCGCCGACGCCCGTTCGCCGCGCGACGGCCGTTTCATCGAGGCGCTCGGCTCGTGGAACCCGCTGCTGCCGAAGGACGGCGAACGCGTGAAGGTCGATGCCGACCGCGTCAAGCACTGGCTCTCGCACGGCGCCCAGCCGACCGACCGCGTGCTGCGCTTCCTCGACGAGGCCGGCATCGCCAAGCGTCCGGCCCGCTCGAACCCGAACAAGGCCCTGCCGGGCAAGAAGGCGCAGGAGCGCGCAGCCCTGCTGAAGAAGGCCCAGGAAGACGCCGCCGCTGCCGTTGCGGCCGCGTCCGCAGCACCCGCCGAGTCGGAAGCCGCGACCGCCGAGTAGTCTCGGCCCCCGGTCAAAACAGGTCAAAAGAACGGCGGGCCAACCCCGCCGTTCTTTTGGTCAGGCCTGTCGATACCTCAATATCCCGACGGGCAACGAGCAATATAAACGCGCCCGTAGCGGTCCCGATAACGGCACTTGCCGCTTTCGCTGGCACGGCCGATCAACGCGCCTGCCACGGCGCCGACAGCACCACCGACCACTGCGCCCTCGACCGGGTCATTGGCGACGGCCGCTCCGACCGCAGCACCGCCCAAGCCGCCGATCGCCGCTCCTTTTTCCGTCTGCGAACAGGCGCCCAGCGCCACCGTCAGCACCAGAATGGTAATCGCTTTCTTCATTTCAGTTCCTCTCTCACGGGATCGCCGTCCTCGCCGCCAAGCTTTAACTCGCAAACGGCTAATTTGATCCCGAAGGGAACGAATATTGCTGTTTCGAAGGCAGGCGCGGGTTGCGCCAACCGGCCTCGACAGCATTGAGAGTGCTCACGAATTAGCGTTCGGTAACGCAGCTTGGCAACCCGGCTTCGAAGCCTTGCGGTCGCCGCAGCCGGTGGAATCACCAGAACGAACCGGCTCAGCGGCTGAACGGGATCAGCGCGCGCACTCTGGGGTCGCGCAGATAGAGCCCGCCCCACAGGACAACAGCGAGATAGACGCCGAAAAGCGTGTGCGAAAGCAGCGGGTTGCCGATGCGCACATGCGTGGAAATCGCGCCGCCCATATAGGCGGTGAGCAGGATGGCCCCGAGCACGGACGTGCGCGGCAGCGCATAAAGCACAGTCGAGATCAGGCCGACGATGCCGAGCAGCCGCGCGGTGTTTGGGTCCTCCGGCCAGCCGAGCTGCGCCATCGTCTCGGTGACGATCTGCAGCGGCGGCAGCTTGATGACGCCGTCGAAGATCATGAAAAGGATGACAATGGCGCTAAGCGCGCGCCCGGTCCACAAGGCGCCGTTCGAGACGGGAGCGGTTTCTGAAATGCTCATTGGTGTTCCCTCCTTGGTTGGAGCCTGGCTGTTTTGCCAGTTTCGAGCCAAGGACGGCGGGCAGGGCGGCGATCCGACAAGGGCCGGTGCGCTTTTTTCGAACGCATGGTTGAGTGAGAATGCATGACCGAAGGAGAGAGAATGACCGGCGAGACCAATCTCCAAAGACTACTGGCGTCGATGACGCCGCAACTGCTCCCCGATGTCCATGTTTTCGCGACGCTGGCGCCCGGTACAGCCGTACCGGACGGTCTTGATCCGGTCATGCAGTTTCGCGAGCGGGAAGGTCTGACGTTGATCGTGTCGGAGGACCAAGCGAAGGTAGCCGGCCTCGCCGGCACGTTCCGCTGCCGGATGATCACGCTCGACATCCATTCGTCGCTCGACGCCGTCGGCTTTCTGGCCGCGATCACGACGCGGCTCGCCGCTGCCGGCATGGGCGTCAATCCGGTTTCGGCCTTTTACCATGACCATCTGTTCGTCCCGGCGGAGCGGGCGGACGAGGCGCTCGGCCTCCTGCGGCAGCTGGCTGCGGAGAGCAGTGGCTAGCGCCTCAGCACATGGAAGCAGCGGGCATCGCTCGTCACACCCATTGCGGCGCCACCCTCATCCTCCTGCCGCGACCTTTCCCGTGAACGGGAAAAAGAGAGCTATCGGCGGAAGGCCGCCCGCGACGCGCGGCCCGTGAGCGAGAACCCAACGGCCGAAGGCCGAGCCCGCGACCGCGGGCCGCCGGTCGTCCGGCGCCCTCGCGGAGGGCCAGCCGCGAAGCGGCGGCGCGGCCCGTAAGCGAAATTAAGCCGCCTTCTTCTTCGGCTGGATCAGGCCCCGCTCCACCAACAGCTCGGCGATCTGGACGGCGTTGAGCGCCGCGCCCTTGCGCAGATTGTCGGAGACGACCCACATCGACAGGCCGTTATCGACGGTCGAATCCTCGCGGATGCGCGAGATGAAGGTGGCGTCCTCGCCGGCCGACTCGAGCGGCGTGATGTAGCCGCCGTTCTCGCGTTTGTCCAAGACCTGGCAGCCGGGAGCCTCGCGCAGGATCTCGCGCGCCTCGTCGGCGGTGATCGGCTTCTCGAACTCGATGTTGACGGCTTCCGAGTGGCCGATGAACACCGGCACGCGCACGCAGGTCGCCGTCAGCTTGATCTTAGGATCGAGCATCTTCTTGGTCTCGGCGACCATCTTCCACTCTTCTTTGGTGAAGCCGTCGTCGAGGAAGACGTCGATATGCGGGATGACGTTGAAGGCGATGCGCTTGGTGAACTTCTTGACGTCGACCTGGTCGGCGACGAAGACCGCGCGGGTCTGCGTGAACAGCTCGTCCATGCCTTCCTTGCCGGCGCCGGAGACCGACTGGTAGGTGGCGACGACGACGCGCTTGATGGTGGCGACATCGTGCAGCGGCTTCAGCGCCACGACGAGCTGCGCCGTCGAGCAGTTCGGATTGGCGATGATGTTCTTGCGCGAGAAGAGTTCGACCGCGTCCGGATTCACCTCCGGCACGATCAGCGGCACGTCAGGGTCGTAACGGAAGGCCGAGGAATTATCGATGACGACGCAGCCCTGCTTGCCGATCTTGGGCGACCACTCCTTGGAGACATTGCCGCCGGCCGACATGACGCAGATGTCGGTGTCGGAAAAATCGTAGGTGTCGAGCGCCTTGACCTTCAGCGTGCGGTCGCCGAAGGACACTTCGGTGCCCTGGCTGCGGCGCGAGGCCAATGCCACCACTTCGCTCGCCGGGAAGCCGCGCTCGTCCAGAATGTTGAGCATTTCGCGGCCCACATTGCCCGTGGCGCCGACTACCGCAACCTTGAAACTCATCGAAATCTCCTGTCCCTCTCCGCTTGGTTGTTGGAGAAAACCCGCCGGCCTCATGCGGGTTCTGTCCCCCGGGCCGAACCCGGGAGAGGGTGGTTAGGCCAAGGGAATCACACCGTTTTGGTGGTGGTTTTGGCCGTAGTTTTGCGAGAACGGACGGACGCGTCGAAACGCCCGGCCCAATGCTGTGCATCGTGGCTGGGGGCATCGAATGCCAGAAGAGCCAAATGGCCGCGCATTGAAGACGATCCCGTTCGCTGCCGGCTTTTACGCGCTTTGCGTAAAGAGTCAATTGGCGCAGGCTGCTGCCGCCTTGAGCCCGGCCTTTATCGCCGCCCAGCTTTCGGCAGGCGATGTCGGCCTGTGCTCTTCGGCGATACGGCCGGCCAGCAAATCGCGCCAGGCAGCGTCGTCTGTCATCCGTCGGATTGCGCGATACCAGCCGATCTGATCGGTCGAACCGACCGCGGGCATCAGGCCGCCGGTCGCTTCGATCAGCGACGGCGTGGTCGAGACGATGACCGGGACTCCGAAATCCAGACACTCCGAAGCTGCATAGCCCCAGCCCTCGATATGCGAGGGGAAAACGCCGAAGGTGGCACTTCGATAATAGCCGATAAGCTCCTCGTCGCTGACCGGACCCGCGAAGATGATCTTTTCTTTCAGCCCCGGATGAGCCTTGAGATAGGCGCTGAGCTCCTCGACCATCCAGCCCCAGCGGCCGACGCAGACGAGCTTCGGCAACCAAACGGCTTCGTCGAGCGCCTGCTGCCAGATGCGGGCGAGCATGATGTGGTTCTTCCGGATCTCGACGGTCGAGCAATAAAGGATGTAGGGCTCGCCAGCCTCGAGCCGCGACGTCATTCTCAGCCGCGCGGCCTTCTCATGCAGCAGCGAGGGCATCGGGAAGCGATGGACGACCGGCAGATCTATGCCGGCCTTGCGCATGTGATCGCCAAGCATCGTCGCCGCGGTGTCGGAGGTGCAGAAGGCCGCCGCGCCGGACCGCACCAGCCGTTCGAGATTGGGCCCGAAGGCGGCTTGCCATCTGTTCTTGGCGACAAGGTCGGGCCGCATGGTCGGGATCATGTCGTGGCAAAGAAAGGCTATGTTGTCGGGGCCGGCGCAAACCGCCGCTACCTTTTCGCCGACCAGCAGTTGGTTGCTGATCAGCACCGTTCGAGGCCCGACATCCTTCGTCGGCTGCGCCGCATCGCCCCGAAGCAAACCGGCCCAGAGACGGGCTCGCCTAGAGAAGCGATAGGCCCGCAGCAACAGCTTCGACACCGTGAAGGTGAAGCCGGGACGGCCGTTCGTCACCATTCCCGCAAGCTGGCGATCGGCTTCACTCTTGGCCATTGGATGGCGCCGCACCGCTTCGAACCCCTGCCGCAGCGCGGCAGTGGCTTGCAGTCGTGGCCGCTGCCGGAACGGCGCGATCTCGCTGACGCCCAACTGCTCGACTTCGAATTTTTCGAGCGGCCGGAAACGATGGCTGGAGAAATCGAGCGTCACCACCTCGACATCCGGGTCGGGATCGGCGAGCGCTGCCCTGACCATGAAGTCTTCCAGCCGCTGGATGCCGGCCAGCGCGCCGCGCCAGGCGAGCAGGCCGGTCGCGTCGATGCAGATTTTCCGTCTTTGGCCGCCGGGAGCGTCGGCCGCTTCTGGCAGCAGTATCGAGTCCTTCCGGGCCATTGCTTCGCGGTCTGTGAGGCGACTTGCGGCTTCTATCCCGATTTGCCGCCTCTAAGATAGCCGGCTGAACGCCATCGCTCTTGCCCGCCGGCCGGCGCTCATGTCAAATCGAGCAAAGGGAAAGAATTCGACGCTCGGGGGGATCTGATGCGTGGCGAAGTTCTTCACTATGACGAGCACCAGGGCTTCGGCTTCATCAGCGGCGCCGACGGCAGGCGCTACAGTTTCGCGCGCGAGGAACTGCGTCGCGAGACAACGCTTGCCAGGGGAGCCCAGGTCGAGTTCCAGCCGAACGGCGAACGTGCCGGCAATGTCTTCTCGGTCCGCGGCCGGATGATCGATCCGGTTGACAACGCCGTTCCAGTTCCTGCCCGTCCGCTGCCGGGCAGCTCGCCTGCGGGGCAGCCGCATTTCGGCCGCGACGCCGAGGCCGAAACGGTGGAATCGACCGGCCTCTGGAGCTATTTCTGGCGTGGCGTGTCGACGAACTACGTCAACTTCTCCGGCCGCGCCCGGCGCAAGGAGTTCTGGGGCTTTTGCCTGTTCTGGACGATCGGTCTTGTCGTCGCCATCGGCGTCGGCTTCTCCGCAGACCTGTCGCGCGGCAACGTCGAGGGCGGCGGCGATGAGCCGGTCGTCATGTTCAGCCTGCTCGGTCTTTACGTCCTGCTCACGTTCCTGCCGTGGGTCGCGCTCATCGTGCGCCGCTTGCATGATCTCGGCCTGACCGGCTGGCTCGCCATCCTCTGCTTCGTGCCTTATGTCGGCTGGCTCGCCACCCTGGTCTTCGGCCTGATCCCGACCCAGGCCGGCGACAACAAGTGGGGGCCGGTGCCGGGCGGAGTTAGATTCTGACGGCCGCCGTCCTTAGTGCCTCGCCCGACAGCCTGAGGAAGATCTTCTGGCCGTGGCGTTCGGCGCCGAGCCGCTCGTAGAAGCGCAGCGCACCCTCGTTCCAGTCCTCGGCGGTGAGGTCGATGCGGCCAATGCGCTTGTCGAGGCAATAGCCGGCGAGAAACCCGATCAGCGCCTCACCCACTCCCGCGTTTCGTGCCTCTTGGCGTACGAACAGGTCTTTCAAGAACATCAGCCGGTCGAGATCGATGCCCGGATGCGCGATCGCGACCGAGGCCAGGCCGGCCACCTCGCCACCGGCGAAGGCCAGCGCGAAATGCGGATAGGCCGGGCTTTCCTCGCCGAGCCACTGCTTTGCCGTGGCCGTCGCCCGGGCATGGTCGAGCGGTGACTGCCGATAATGCGCCGCCATTGCGCAAAGCACGGTGGCGAGCGCCTCGGCGTCTTCGGTCGTCGCCCAGCGGACGTCGACCGCCGCCTCTGCCATGGGGATCAGCCCTGGAACTTGGCGATGATGGCGTCGCCCATCTCGGTGGTGCCGACCTCGGTCATGCCCTCGGACATGATGTCCTTGGTGCGCAGGCCGTCGTCGAGCACGGCGGCGATCGCCGCTTCGAGCTTGTCGGCTTCCACCGTCATGCCGAAGGAATAGCGCAGGCACATGGCGAAGGAGGCGATCATGGCGATCGGATTGGCGACGCCCTTGCCGGCGATGTCGGGCGCCGAGCCGTGCACCGGCTCGTAGAGCGCCTTGCGCTTCTTGGTCTTGACGTCCGGCGCGCCGAGCGAGGCCGACGGCAGCATGCCGATCGAGCCGGTGAGCATGGCGGCGATGTCCGAGAGCATGTCGCCGAACAGATTGTCGGTGACGATGACGTCGAACTGTTTTGGCCAGCGCACCAGCTGCATGCCGCCGGCATCGGCCAGCATGTGGTCGAGCTTGACGTCGGCATATTTCGCCTGATGCGTCTGGGTGACCACCTCGTTCCACAGCACGCCCGACTTCATGACGTTGCGCTTTTCCATCGAGGTGACATGGTTCTTGCGCGTGCGTGCCAGCTCGAAAGCGACGCCGGAGATACGCTCGATCTCGAACGTGTCGTAGACCTGGGTGTCGATGCCGCGCTTCTGGCCGTTGCCGAGGTCGATGATCTGCTTCGGCTCGCCGAAATAGACGCCGCCGGTGAGCTCGCGCACGATCAAGATGTCGAGGCCCTCGACCACCTCCTGCTTGAGCGAGGAGGAGGTGGCCAGAGCCGGATAGCAGATAGCCGGACGCAGGTTGGCGAACAGCTCCATGTCCTTGCGCAGGCGCAGCAGGCCGGCCTCGGGGCGCACCTCGTAGGGCACCTTGTCCCATTTCGGCCCGCCGACGGCGCCGAACAGCACGGCATCCGCAGCAACAGCCTTTTCCATGTCGGCATCGGAGATCGCCGCGCCATGCGCGTCGTAAGCGCATCCGCCGACCAGCCCCTCGTCGGTGGCAAAGCCGCTGCCGAGCTTCGCGTTCATGGCCGCGATCAACTTCTTCACTTCGGCCATGGCCTCGGGGCCGATGCCGTCGCCGGCGAGCAGGAAGAGACTTTTCGAAGCCATGGAGAACCGTCCTGGGGAGAGAATTGAACCGCGGCCTTGCTAAACGCCGGGCGGGCTGTGCGCAAGGGGACGAGCCTCGAGATCCTTCACACCCCCTCTGCCCTGCCAGCATCTCGCAAGAGGCCGGTAGGCGCGCCATCACCGATGCGACAGGATATTCACCAGCCGCCCGAACGGATCGCGCACATAGAAGCGCCGCACGCCCCAGGGCTCGTCGGCCGGCCCTATTCGACGGCAAAGCCAGCCTTGCGCATGCGGTCCAGCGCATCATCGACATCGTCGACCTCGATCGAGAGGTCCGGCACCGGCGTGCCCGACCCGCCTTGCGACATGAAGCTGATCTGGACGGCCATGGTCTGCTGGGAGCCGTACGTGGCGATCCAGCCCATATCCATGAGCTGATCGAGGCCAAGCACGCCCTGATAGAAGCGCTTTGCCGCCGCAATGTCGGGCGTTTCGGTATTGGCGACGATGCGTCTGACCTTGACCATGGGCCGCTCCTCGCTCCACGCCGTCGTTGTGCCCAGCCGCTTCGCAGCTTGGGCGACAGGCCTCAGACAGTGCGCCTGAGCGCCGTCACCTCGATCTCGATCTTCATCTCCGGCTTGTTGAGCTGGCAGACGATCATCGTCGCCGCCGGGCGGATGTCCCCGAACGCCTCGCCGAGGATCGGGAAGACCACGTCAACATAGGCCTGGTCGGTAATATAGTAATGCGCCCGCACCACATCGGCCATGTCGAAGCCACCGTCGGCAAGGGCCTTGGCGATGGTGGCAAGACAATTGCGCGTCTGCGCCTCGACCGTGTCGGGCATCGTCATCGTGGCATAGTCGTAGCCGGTCGTTCCGGAGACGAAACACCAGTCGCCCTGCACCACCGCGCGCGAATAGCCGGCGGTTTTCTCGAAGGGGGAACCGGTGGAGATCAGCTTGCGCATGGGGGCCTCGCAGGATTTGTCCGGTCATTCTGAAACGCATCCACAGCCCAGTCGTGAGCCAGACAACGGGATGCTGGCGGGACAGCGGGGAGGCGCGAAGGACGCAACCTGGCAATTGACGCTCGGGCTAATTCCCCTGCGCGTCGTCATAGGCCTTCTTGATATCCGCCGGCCAGTCCTTTACCGGCGGCCAGGCATCCGGCTCGCCATTTTGGCCGCCGCGGGCGAAATAGACCTTGTGCTTGACCGGGTCGACCGCCATGAAGCCGTCATTGCCGCCGCAGTCATGTGGCACGCAGCCGGTGGCATAGAAGGCGCCGGAAGCGGTCTTTTCGGTGCCGCCGCCGACCAGCAGGCTGGTCGCCATGTCGGGCATATCGTCGCCCAGCAGCGCCTGCGCCGCCTTGTAGACCGCTTCGTTATGGAACGCGTCGATGATGTTGTCGTATTTCGACGCATCGACGTCCTTCCAGTCGGTGCCGGGTTCCGGCGTGTAGGTCAGGTTTCCGGAGGTCGTCAGCCCCTCGGTCGGCGACCATTGCAAGGCCGGCTTGGTTGCTCCGGGCAGCAGGAAAGGCATAAAATAGATGGCGTCGTCGGAAACCGCGGCCGGCGGCGCGCCGCATTCGTCCTGCTCGACCGTCGTGGTCCGGATCTCGCCGTCCTTCGGTTTCCAGACGATGACCTTGGCCGGGCCGCACTGGTTGCCGCCGTCGCCGACATCGACCAGCGCCACGTTGACGTCGCCGATCTTGACGATCCTGTCGAAGGAGACGTCGTAATTGCTGGCCAGCTGCTTGCCGTCATAGGCGAGCATCTTCTCGCCGTCCTGCTCCGGCTGCGTGATGGTGAGCTGGCCGCCCTCGAACGGGATCGGCGCCTGTTTGTCCTCGTCGGCGGGAGCGGCGTCGGAAGTGCTCGATGCGCCTTGATCGGCCGCCCCTTGATCGGCGGCGGGCTGGTCGGAAGGCGCGGGCGCCTGCGGCGCCGTCTGGCTCTGCGCGGTCGCCCCGGACACCGCCAGAAGGATCGCCGCCAAGGCGCAGGCGCCGGCCAGAAGCGAGCGTGTCATGACTGTCCCTCCGTTCAGCCACACGAACCCGGCCGCTTGCGGCCGGGCTATCTATCACAAGTGCCTCAGCCGTTCAGGCCCAGGGGCGCAGCTCGGCGTTCTTCTTCTCGAAGGACGCGATGGCGCCGGCCTTCTCCATGGTCAGCCCGATATCGTCGAGGCCGTTCAAGAGGCAGTGACGCTTGAAGTCGTCGAGATCGAACTTGACCACGCCGCCATCCGGGCCGCGGATCTCCTTGGCTTCGAGGTCGATCGACAGCGTGGCGTTGGAACCGCGCGAGGCGTCGTCCATCAGCTTGTCGAGGTCTTCCGGGCTGACCGTGATCGGCAGGATGCCGTTCTTGAAGCAATTGTTGTAGAAAATATCGGCGAACGACGTCGAGATGACGCAGCGAATGCCGAAATCGAGCAGCGCCCAGGGCGCGTGCTCGCGGCTCGAGCCGCAGCCGAAATTGTCGCCGGCGACCAGGATCTGCGCCTTGCGATAGGCCGGCTTGTTGAGCACGAAATCCGGGTTCTCCGAGCCGTCGTCCTTGTAGCGCATCTCGGCGAACAGGCCGGTGCCAAGCCCGGTGCGCTTGATCGTCTTCAGATAATCCTTCGGGATGATCATGTCGGTATCGACGTTGACGATCGGCATGGGCGCCGCGACGCCGGTGAGCTTGGTGAATTTGTCCATGGTCCTTACCCGTCTTCTCTCTGCGGGGAATTTTGCGCACGGCTTTACACAAAGCCGACGGCAAATGAAAGGCAACTGTTGTCGTGTGGCTTGGGCGATCGAACACAAGATCGGGATCGGCTGCTTTCAAAATCCCGGCCGATCGGGCACCTTGGCTGCATGACGCCGACTTCGAAGGTCCTTTACGCAAGCGAGCCCACGCTCGATGTCGGCGAATTCCGCCGCGTGCTGGTGGAATCCGGCCTCGGCGAAACACGGCCGGTCGACGACGAAGCTCGACTGAAGGCGATGCTCGGCAATGCCAATCTGGTGCTGACGGCACGGCTCGATGTCGACGGCAGGCCGCTTCTCGGCGTCGCGCGCGGCGTCACGGACTTCTCCTGGGTGTGTTATATCTCCGAGCTCGCCGTATCGGCTTCGGCGCAGGGGCTCGGCATCGGCAAAGGCCTGATGGACGAGGCACGCCGCCAGCTCGGCACGTCCGTCGCCATCAGCCTGATCTCGATGCCCGACGCCGTCGGCTTCTACGAGCGCATCGGCATGAAACGCATGCCCGACGCCTTCTGGTTCTCCCGCAAGCGCTGACGCCATTCACCGGCAAGTGATCGCTCGACCTGTCGCAACGCTTGACATGCAACCAGTTGGTTGCATATTAAAGCCATGAGCATGGATGCCGTCTTTCGCGCCTTGGCCGACCCGACCCGCCGGCAATTGCTGGACAGCCTCTATGCCAGGAACGGACAGACGCTGAACGCGCTCTGCGAACGGATGGACATGACGCGCCAGGCGGTGACCAAACACCTGGCAATTCTCGAGGAGGCGAACCTTGTCGCCACCGTTCGCCGCGGCCGCGACAAGGAGCATTACCTCAACCCCGTGCCGATCAACGAGATCGCCGAGCGCTGGATCGGCAAATTCGAGCGCCATCGGCTGGATGCCTTGAGCGACCTGAAGAAACGACTTGAAAGGGAAGAGCCGTGAGCGACAACACTTTCGTCTACGTCACCTACATCCGCACCACGCCCGAAAAGCTTTGGACGGCGCTGACCGATCCGGAGTTCAACCGGCAGTTCTTCCTCTGCTCCTACCAGGAGAGCGACTGGAAGGTGGGTTCGAGCTGGAAGCTGATCTTCCCGGACGGCCGCGTGGCCGACTCGGGCGAGATCCTCGAGATCGATCCGCCCCGGCGTCTGGTCATCAAATGGCGCAACGAATGGCTGCCCGAGGTGAAGGAAGACGGCTACACGCGCTGTACCTTCACCATCGAAAAGGACGGCGAGCTGATGAAGCTTGCCGTCACCCACGAGGCCGACGGCCCGCACCGGCTGATTCCGAACGTGTCCAAGGGCTGGCCGCTGGTGCTGGCGAGCCTCAAGAGCCTGCTGGAGACCGGCAAGGGTTTCGAGCGCCCGCCATCGAAGGTCTGAACCAGGTATTGAACGGCCGCGGAGGAGGTTGGCAATGATACTGCCGCATGGCTGGCCGCGCGCCATGGCGAACACCGAGACGGTCATGGCTTCGGCGGAACTTCCCGCTTCGCCGCAACAAGTCGTCACCGCGCTTCTCACCAGCGACGTCGAGCGCTGGTGGGGGTCGGCCGAGACCTACCGGATGATCGGCTGGGCCGCCGATCTGCGCGTCGGCGGATCGTGGCGCGTCATCGTGAGGACGGCCGACGGCAGGACCCTGCCCGCCAGCGGCAGCTTCCTCGAGATCGAGACGGGGCGCAGGGTCGTGCAGACGAGGCGCTACGATTGGGATCACCCGACGCTCGGCCGTCACGAAACGACAGTTGCCTATCTGCTGGAACCGACCTCTGCCGGCACGCGGCTCACCGTCTGCCATGGCGGCTTCGCCGGCTTCCCGGACGCCGCGGCGGAGCACGCCGAAGGCTGGGCGCGCGTGCTCGGCTGGCTACAGGCACATCTGGGCTGCCGCCTCGCCGCCTGAGCCCCACCTTGACCTGCAGGCGCGCCTGTCCAGATTGTCGACATGGCCGAAAACAAACCTTTTGTCGGAACAGCCGGATGGACCATACCGGCAGCGCACAGGTCCTCTGTTCCGGCGACGGGCTCGCAATTGGAGCGTTACGCTTCGCGTCTTCCTGTCGTGGAGATCAACTCCTCCTTCTACAAACCGCATCAGCGCGAAACCTATGAGCGCTGGGCGTGCTCGGTCCCGGATCATTTTCGGTTCTCCGTTAAAGTGCCCAAAGCCGCGACTCATGAGCGCCGCCTCATAGATTGCCATGATCTTCTGGATGCTTTCATGGGCGAGGTCGGAGGTCTCGGTGAGAAGCTGTCCGCCCTCTTGGTCCAGCTGCCGCCCAGTCTGCAATTCGACAGGCAGATAGCCAAAAAGTTCTTCGCTTTGTTGCACGACAAGACCGACTGCCGCTTGGTCTGCGAACCGCGTCACGCCAGTTGGTTCGAGCCGGGAGCAGACGCTTTGCTGAGCCGCCTCCGCGTCGGGCGCGTGGCGGCGGACCCTGCCTCAGTTCCCGCCGCTTCCGCGCCCGGCGGCTGGCATGAGCTCGCCTATTTCCGCTTTCACGGCGCGCCGCATGTCTATTTTTCGGACTACGACGCCGGCCGGCTGCTGGAAATCAGCGCCCATCTCGCCGACGCGGGCGCCTCAGCCACCGAGGTGTGGTGCATTTTCGACAATACGGCGCGCGGGCATGCGCTCGGCAACGCGCTGGCGGTCGATGCGATTATGCGTCAGATGACGTTCAATTCCCTGAACGCCCGCCCCGCCGCGACGCGCTCATATCCGAACGCCGTGCAATCGATCGTCCGATAGCCGCCATGCACGATGAGTTCCGAGAGCGCCTTGCCCACCGCCGGCGCCTGCTGCAGGCCATGGCCGGAGAAGCCGTTGGCGAAGAGGAAGTTTTCCACCTCCGGATGCGGCCCGATCACCGCGTTCTGGTCGAGCGTGTTGTAATCATAATGCCCGACCCAGGCGCGCGTCGGCTTGATCGCCTCGAAGGCTGGGACGCGGGTGGCTAACGTCGGCCAGATCACGTCCTCGAACAGCGGCCACTCGACCTCGAAATCGTTTGGATCGGGTGCATGGTCGCCTTCCTCCGGCTCGGCGCCGCCGGTGAGATAGACCGAGCCTTCCGGCCGCACATAGATGCCGGAGGGATCGACCAGCAGCGGCATGTCGGCATATTTCTCCCGCGCCTCGAAGACGAAGACGTTGCGCTTGCGCGGCTCGACCGGCAGCGCGAGCCCCGCAAGGGCGGCCACCTTGCCGGCGTTCGGGCCGGCGGCATTGACGATGATGCCGGCCTCCAGCGTCTCGCCATTGTCGAGGGCGACGCCGGTGACGCGACTGCCCTGGCGCGTGATACCGGTGGCCGACGCGGTGATGAAGTCGATCCTCCTCTCGCGCAGCGCCTTACGGAACAGCATCAGCAGCGCATGCGCGTCGAACCAGCCCTCGCCGCCGCGGCCATAGGCGCCCGCGGAAATGCCTTCGGTTGAAAGCCAGGAGAAGCGGCGGGCGAGCTGGCCTGCATCCTCCAGCACGATATCGGCGCCTTCGGCGATCTGCGCCTCGTGATTGGCCTTGAGGATCGGCAGCCCCGCCTCGCCGGCGAGGATCAGATAGCCGCCCTCGCGAAAGCCGATATCGGCGTCGGCGCCGAAAGTCTCTTTCAGCTGCCGGAACAGCTTCAGCGTGAATTGCGACAGGCGGATGTTTTCGGGAATGGAAAATTGCTGGCGGATCGAGGCCAGGGATAGCGTCGTCGCCGCTTGCGAGAATTGCGGATCGCGCTCGATCAGCGCGATGGAGCCGGTAAAACCTTCTTCGCGCAGATAGTAGGCGACCGAGGACCCGACGATGGCGCCGCCGATGATGACGATGTCGTAACGCACTTTGTTCTCCGATTCACCGGTCCTCACGCGACCGGCAAATTGATCTCGAAGCGCGCGCCGCGTTCGGAGTCAACCAGCGTTATCGTGCCATCATGTGCTTTCAGGAGGGCCAGCACGATGCCGAGGCCCATGCCGGTGCCGCCGGCCTCGCGTCTTGTGGTGAAGAACGGCTCGAATATTCTTGCGCGATTGGCCGCCGAAATGCCGCCGCCGTCGTCGTCGACGTGGAGGGCCACCCTTTCGCCCGCCTTTTCGGCGCCGACCGTCACCTGCTTCGCGCCGTGCCGTGCGGAATTGTCGATGAGGTTGGCGAGCACGATCGCGAGATTCTCGCCCGAGATGCCGAGGCCGATATCGCTGCCCGATTCGACGCGTACCTCCAGCCTGGCGTCGACCGGCAGCAGCGCCAGCACCGCGCCGATTGTCGTGCTTTCGCCGCTCGGCGCCAGGTTTTCCGCGCGCGCCAGTTCGAGCAGCCGGCGTACCAACAGATTGAGCCGTCCGGCATCGGTGACGATGTTATTGGAAAAACGCCGTCGCTCGGCCTCGTCCATCGTCCCGCCGGAATCCCTGAGCAGCTCGGCCGCGCCCTGGATCGCCGTCAGCGGCGATTTCAGCTCGTGCGAGACATGGGTGGCGAAGGTCTGGATGCTGTCGGAGCGCGCCTGGAGTTTTTGCGCCATGTCGAGAAAGGCGGCCGACAGGGCCGCCATCTCGCGCGTGCCGTGATGGGCGAGTGGCCGCATTGCCTCGCGGTCGCCGGCGGCGATGCGTTTGGTGCGCTCGATCAGCGCGTAGATCGGCCGGCTGACGGTGCGGATGAACACCAGCGCGATCAGCAGCGTGCCGCCGAGAATCGCGATCGCCGCGAGCGTGACCTTGCCGCGCTCGCCATAGAGATGTTTCACGATGTTGTTCGGCGTTCGCGACATATAGACCACGCCGGCGACCCTGCCGTCGAGTTCGACCGGCAAGGCGACGAAGACGCGCACCTTGGTGCCGCGACTCACCGAATAGAGCGGCGGCGGCGGCTGGTCGGGGATCCGCAGGCGAAGCTCGCTTGCATAGGCGCCTGCGAGCGCCTGCCGCACCTCCTCGACCGCAACGAAAGACTGTCCGACCTCACCGCCGCCGGCAATCACCACGCCATGCGGATCGAGCAGCCGGAAGCCGGCAAGCGTTGTCTTCTGCGCCTCGTCCAGAATGCCGTCGAGCTTTGCGCCTATGGCCGCGAAGTCCGGATCGGCGGTGGCGGGAACGGCCGCCGGTCGCGACGGCATGACATTGTCGGAGGCAAGGTCGAGCTGCGGCTCGATCGGCTGATAGGGGTAATTATTGTCCCTTGCCGGATCCGCCGAGATCGGCGTTCCCAACCGTTCCGGTGCAATGCCGGCCGCGCGCACCGCATCGGCATAGACGGCGGCAATCACCGCGCCCTGTGCGATGAGCTCGCCCTCGGTCTGGCGGATCAGCTGGTTTTCATAGAGCCGGAAGAAGAACAGGCCGACCAGCGGCAGCGCCATCACCACGATCAGGATGGCGACGACCACGGTGGCGAGCCTGGGCCGCCATTTCTCCTTGCTCAGCCACCGCATCGGCCGAGCCGGAAGCCGACGCCATGCACGGTCGCGATCGCATCCGAACAGCCGACCGCCGCCAACTTGGCGCGGATGTTGCGGATATGGCTGTCGACCGTGCGTTCCGAGACATGGATGTTGGATTGGTAGGCATTGGCCATCACCGCATCGCGGCCAAGCACATGCTGCGGGCGGCCAAGAAAACCTTTCAGAATCGCGAACTCGATCGCTGTTAGGGTGAGCGGCTTGCCTTCAAAGCTCGCAGCATGACTTGCCGGAACCAGCACGAGCTTGCCATGCGCGAACTGACGGTCGTCGGCGTCTTCCTCCACCACCGCCGGGCGCGCCCGCCGCAGGATGACGTTGACGCGGGCAACCAGCTCGCGTGGGCTGAACGGTTTCGTCACATAGTCGTCGCCGCCCATTTCAAGGCCGAGGATACGGTCGATTTCTTCATCGCGGGCCGACAGGAACAGCACCGGCACGTCGGAGCGCTGCCGCAGCCTGCGGCAGACCTCCAGCCCGTCCATCTCCGGCATGCCGATGTCGAGCACGATGAGGTCGGGCGCGCGGCGCTCGACCGCTTGCAGCGCGGCGGCGCCGTCGGCGACGGCGGCCGTCTTCATGCCGGCCTTTTCCAGCGCGAAGCAAATGATCTCGCGGATATGCGGATCGTCGTCGGCGACGAGGATGTTGTGCGGCATGGAATCTGCAGCTCGCTGAATACGGTTTTGTCATGACAGGATTAGCAAGCGGGCCGTGCTTGTCGAGAGCGCGCAAAGGCCGCCAGTCGTGAAAGCTGGCGTCAAGACCGAACCGTCCCGAGCGCCGCCGCTCGCATGGCATGCCGCAGCCGTGATCTTGGGATGAAAGGAAGCATGACCGCCGTGATGCGCGGCCTCTGCGGCTCGACCAACCACCAGCCTTCGTTGCGGAGGCGCCGGGGCAGGGACCAGCGGGATCTGTGATGTGTTCGCATGCCGCCTGTTTCGCCGGCGGCTGCGGAAAGCGCGCGGCGGATTGGAGGAGGTTTTCCGCAAGGATTTGCAGATTTCGTGCAGGAGCAAAGTCGTTTCAGGCTGGCGCCGCCTCTCACCTGCCTGCCGGCATCCTCTCCCCGTATAGTGACGGGGAGAGGGGCGCTGCCATCGCCGGCTTCGCCAATCGCCAGCATTGCAGGAGCCGACATCGCGGCCAGGCCCTTTCTCCCCGTCACTATACGGGGAGAAATGCCCGGCAGGGCAATGAGGGGCGGCGCCGGCTTCGACAATTAGCCAGAACGCAAATGAGTTCTATGGTGCCGCGCCTTGCCTCGCCCGCTGCAAGCCGGCATAGATCGGTCATGACCTCTGACACCTACCGCCCGCGCCGCTCGGTGCTCTACGTGCCCGCTTCGAACGACAAGGCGCTGGCCAAGATCCCGTCCTTGGCCTGCGATACCGTCATCATCGACCTCGAGGATGGCGTGGCACTGGCCGACAAGGTTTCCGCCCGCGACAAGCTGACCGGCATCCTCGCCGCGCGGCCGGCGCGCCGCTGCGAGATGGTGGTGCGCATCAATCCGCTCGGCAGTGAATGGGGCATCGACGACCTGTTGACCGTCGCCAAGGCAGAGCCCGACGGCATTCTTTTGCCCAAGATCGGAACGCTGCGCGACATCCTCGAGGCCGGCGACCTGCTCGACGACAATTTCGCGCCGGATATCGTGAAACTGTGGGCAATGATCGAGACGCCCAAGGCGCTGCTCAACGTCGGCGCCATCGCCGAGCTTGGCCGCGATCCCTCTTCCCGCCTCGCTTGTTTCGTCGCCGGAACGAACGATCTGGTGAAAGCAACCGGCATTCTGGCGACGCCCGACCGGCGCTATCTCACGCCCTGGCTGCTGCAGCTTGTGCTCGCCGCCCGCGCCAGCGGCCTCGACGTGATCGAGGCGTCGCCAACGACTTTCGCGACCTCGACGCCCTCGCGCGGGAATGCGCCGACGCGGCCGCCATGGGTTTCGACGGCAAATCGCTGATCCACCCCGCCCAGATCGAGCCCGCGAACCGCGCCTTTGCGCCGGCGCCGGAGGCCCTGGCCAGGGCGCGGGCGATCAGGGAGGCGTTCTCACGGCCCGAAAATGCCGGCAAAAGCGTCATTGCGCTGGACGGCCGCATGGTCGAGCGGCTGCATCTGGCGGAAGCCGAGAAACTTCTGGCGAAGGCCGCAATCATCGGCGCATGATGCGCTCGAGCGATTCCAGGAAAGATAGACAAGCATTGGTCACGACAGGGTCGAAAATGAAACTCTACCGCTTTCTGTCCGGTCCGGACGATTCCACTTTCTGCCATAAGGTGACTTCGGCCCTGAACAAAGGCTGGCACCTGTTCGGCTCGCCGACCTATGCCTATGACAAGACGACCAAGTCGATGCGCTGCGGCCAGGCCGTGGTGAAGGATATCGAGGGCCAGGAATATACGCCTGACACCAAGCTCAGCGATTGGTAGGAAAGGGCGGCAGCCCTCTCATTCGTCACCCCGCCGCTGCCTGCTCCGCCGCTTCCTCGATCCGCTCCATGTCGTCGTCCGACAGGCCGAAATGGTGGCCGATTTCGTGGATCAGCACGTGAGTGACGATGTCGCCCAGCGTCTCCTCGTTCTCGGCCCAATAGTCGAGAATGGCGCGGCGATAGAGCGTGATGCGGTTCGGCCCCTCGCCGGTCTGCGGGTTCCAGCGCTCGGCGATGCCGCGCCCCTCGAACAGGCCAAGCAGGTCGAAGGGCGTCTCCAGCGACAGGTCGTCCATGATCTCGTCGGTCGGAAAATCGGCGATCTGGATGATGATCTCGCCGGTGAGCTTGCGGAACTCCTCCGGCAGATGGGCGTAGGCCTCCAGCGCCAGAAGTTCCATCTCGTCCATCGATGGCGAGAGTTGGTCGTGCCAGATGCGGGTCTTGTAGATGCGGGCCATGAGGTTTCCTTTGACCTCGGCATATAGGCTTTCGCGCCTGTCGAGGCAAATGGGCCCGGCTGGCTGGGTCTTGGAAGCTGAAAGCCGAAGGAATAAATTCCTTGCGACTCCGCTTGACTCTTCCAGGCCCCTCTGGAATCTATAAGAACATAACAGGAACAAGTGCTGCCGAAAGTGAACGTCATGGCGATAAGCGCCGTGGCGCGGGAAACTGTTTTTGCCCTGCGCCGCCAGATCGCAAAGATCGAGGGAACGCTGCCCGAGCGCCTGGAAGCGCCGGCTTCCGGCGCGCCAAAAGCGATTCCAGGAACAGTGCGAAGCGGTTTTTCGTCCGGACTTGCAAAAAAACAAATAGCTGGCGATGCCGCGGGATCGGATGTCACCCCCGAAATCACCATCGTCCGGCGCGGCCTCGCTGTGGCCTCGCCGGATGCCTTCCTGCATACCGGCGTAGAACGCCTCGACACCGCCCTCGGCGGCGGCCTGCCCAAGGCGGCGCTCAGTGAAATCCATGGGCTGGAGACCCGCGATGCCGGCGCCGTGGCCGGCTTTGCGCTGTCGCTCGCCAGCTTGATCCTCCAACAGAAGCAGGGCCTGCCGGTCCTCTGGATCGGAACGGCGGAGATTTTCCGCGAGGCCGGCTTTCCCTATGCCAGGGGCCTCCACGCCTTCTTCGGCATCGAGCCCGAACAATTGCTGTTTTCCGAAGCGCCGAAACTGCTCGACGCGCTGTGGATCGCCGAGGAGGCCGCCCGCATGACGGCCTTCGCCGCCGTCCTCCTCGAGATCCGCGGCAGCCCGCGGCTTCTCGACCTTACCGCGACGCGGCGGCTGCACGCCCGCGCCCAGAGCGCCGGCCGGCCGGTGTTTTTGCTGCGTCAGGCCGGCCAGGCCGAGCCCACCGCGGCGCCCGTGCGCCTCATTGTTTCGGCAGCGCCCGCGGCGAGCCGCGAAACGCTCGCCGGCGCGCTGGCCGGCTCGATCGGCCGCCCCGCCTTCACCGTCGATATCGGCAAGAGCCGCACGGCCCTGCCCGGACAATTCACACTGGAGTGGAACCCCGATGAGCACGCTTTTGCCGAAAGAAGGCCCGAGGAAGAGCGGGCAGCGAATTCTGTCGCTGTGGTTCCCCTATCTTTGCGCGGAGCGGATCCTGCGCCAGCGTCTGGGGCGGTCCTGGCGTTCCCGGCCCTCGCATCACCTGCCCCCATCTTGCCCACCGCTTGTGATCAGCCATCGCGACAGCAACGCCCAGCGCATCGCAGCCCTCGACGAGCGGGCTGAGGCGCTGAAGCTGAAGCGCGGCATGGGCATTGCCGACGCGCGCGCCATGCATCCGTCGATCGATGTGGTGGAGGCCGACCCGGAAGCCGACCGCCGCCTGCTCGAAGGCCTCGCCGACTGGTGCGACCGCTACACGCCGCTGGTGGCGATCGACGGCGAGGACGGGCTGTTTCTCGACGTCACCGGCTGCACGCACCTGTTTGGTGGCGAGCGGGCCATGCAGGACGAGATCCTCACCCGTTTCTTCCAGCAGGGTTTCGATGTTCGCGCCGGCCTCGCCTCGACGCCGGGCGCCGCCTGGGCGGCGGCGCGCTTCCACGGCGACCGCATCGTTGCCGGCGGCGAGGAGGCGGCGCTGCTTTCGCCCCTGCCGCTTTCGGCGCTGCGCATCGCGCCGGAAACCCGCGCCAGCCTGGAAAGCGTCGGCCTGCGCACGGCGGGGGCGGTGATGGCCGCACCCCGCGCGCCGCTCGCCCGCCGCTTCGGCGCCACCTTGCTTCTGCGCCTCGACCAGGCGCTCGGCCGGCTCGACGAGGCGGTGTCGCCGCGCCTTCCCGTGGCGCCGCTCTCGGTCGAGCGCCATCTTGCCGAGCCGATCGTGCTCACCGACGACATCGAGCGGCTGGTGAGCCGGCTTGCCGTTGCCTTGAAGGCCGACCTCGAGCGCCGCGGCGAAGGCGCGCGGGCGCTCGCCCTTCTCCTCTTCCGCGTCGACGGCGCCGTCAGCCGCATCGCGGTCGGCACCTCGCGGCCCATGCGCGAGCCGCAGCTGATCCGAAAGCTGTTTCACGAACGGCTGACCGCGCTGGAACAGACCATCGATGCCGGCTTCGGCTTCGACCTCATGCGGCTGTCGGTGCTTTCGGTCGCCGCCTTCGACATGCTGCAGGCCGACCTTGCCGGCGAGACAAGCGACGATGACGCCGACATCGCTTTATTCGCCGACCGCGTGCGTGCCCGTCTCGGCGAAGCCGCCGTGCTGAAGCCGGTCGTCGTCGATAGCCACCTGCCGGAGCGCGCCGTTACCACGGTTCCTTTCGCGGAGGCGCCGCAAAGGCGCATGCCGCCGAAGCCCGACCGGACAGCACCTCCGATGACCATCTTCCCGCCGGAGCGGCCGGTACGGCTGTTCCGCTCGCCCGAGCCGATCGAGGTGCCGGCGACCGAGATCCCCGAGGGCCCGCCGATGAATTTCCGCTGGCGGCGCGCGCTTTATCGCGTCGCCCGCGCCGAAGGGCCGGAGCGCATCGCCGCCGAATGGTGGCGGCAGCTGCCCGGTGAGGAAGAGGCGCCGACGCGCGACTATTACCGCATCGAGGACAGCGAAGGGCGCCGCTACTGGCTCTACCGCCAGGGCCTCTACAGCAGCGCCTCGCATGCCGCGCCGCGCTGGTTCATGCACGGCGTCTTCGCATGAACGCGCTGACCGCCATCCCCTATGCCGAGTTCGGCATCCAGTCGAACTTTTCCTTCCTGCGCGGCGCCTCCAAGCCCGAGGAGCTGGTGGTCACGGCGAAATTCCACGGCTTTTCCTCGATCGGCCTTGCCGACCGCAACACGGTCGCCGGCGTCGTGCGGGCCTGGCAGCAGGCCAGGGTCGAGAAGCTGCCCTATCATCCCGGTTGCCGCCTGGTTTTTTGCGACGGCACGCCGGACATTCTGGCTTACCCCCGCGACCGCAAGGGCTGGGGACATCTCTGCCGCATGCTGACGCAGGCCAATCTGCGCGACGAGAACGAGAAGGGCGCGACGCTGCTCGAACTCAACGACCTTCTCGAATGGGGCGATCTGATGTCGCTGGCGATCCTGCCCAACCTGTCGGGAGGCGCGGAAGACAATCTGACGCTCATTAGCCGGCTTAAGGATCGTTTCGGCGCCGCGCTTCGGCTTGCCGTGGCGCCTGATTACGGCGGCAACGACCGCTTCCGTATCGAGCAGGCGGCGGCGATGGCCCAACATCTGCACATCCCGCTGATGGCGACCAACGACGTGCTCTATCATGCCGCCGACCGCCGCCCGCTGCAGGACGTGCTGACCGCGATCCGCCTCAACACGCCGGTTTCCGAGGTCGGGCTGGAGCTGACGGCAAATGCCGAGCGTCATCTGAAGACGCCGCTGGAGATGGCGCGGCTTTTCCGCCGACACCCTGAAGCGCTGGCGGAGACGCTGCGCTTCGCCGACGAGCTCACCTTCTCGCTCAGCGACCTCGAATACAATTATCCGGACGAGCCGACGGAATCCGGGCTCGGACCGCAGGCCGAGCTCGAACGCCTGGCGCGGGAAGGAGCGGCCGTGCGCTATCCGGCCGGAATCCCGGAAGAAGTGCTGCGGCGCATCGGCAGCGAGCTCGCTTTGATCGAGCGGCTGAACTATGCGCGCTATTTCCTGACCGTCCACGACATCGTGAAATTCGCCCGCAGCAAGGGCATCCTTTGCCAGGGGCGCGGCTCGGCCGCCAATTCGGTCATTTGCTTCTGCATCGGCATCACCGAGGTCGGCCCTGACCGGATCGATGCCCTCTTCGAGCGCTTCATCTCCGAGAAACGTAACGAGCCTCCCGACATCGACGTCGACTTCGAGCATGAACGGCGCGACGAGGTCATCGCTTATATTTACGAGAAATACAGCGCCAAGCGCACGGCGCTGGCCGCCGCCGTCATCAGCTATCGCGGCCGCTCCGCCCTGCGCGAGGTGGCGAAGGCCATGGGCTTGTCCGAAGACGTCCGGAGCGCCCTGTCGAGCACCATCTGGGGCTGGTCGACCTCGGAGCTCGGCGAAAGGGAAGCCAATGCCGGCGGCCTCGACCGCGCCGATCCGCTGTCGCGGCAGGTGCTGGAACGCGCCAACGAGATCATCGGCTTCCCCCGCCATCTCTCCCAGCATGTCGGCGGCTTCGTCATCACCCGCGACCGGCTCGACGAGGTCGTGCCCATCGTCAAGACGGCGATGGAAGAGCGCAAGATGGTCGAGTGGGACAAGGACGATCTCGACGCGGTGAAGATCCTCAAGGTGGATGTGCTGGCGCTCGGCATGCTGACCTGCCTGAAGCGAGCCCTGACCTTGCTCACGCATCATTATCCGCAGGCGCGTGACAAATACGGCCGGCCGCATCAGTTGAGCTCGCTGCCGCCGGAGGACCCTCGCGTCTACGACATGATCTGCCGGGCCGACACGCTGGGCGTCTTCCAGATCGAATCGCGCGCCCAGATGTCGATGCTGCCGCGGCTTCAACCGCGTGAGTTCTACGATCTCGTCATCGAGGTGGCGATCGTGCGGCCCGGCCCGATCCAGGGCGACATGGTGCACCCCTATCTGCGTAGACGGCAGGGCAAGGAGCAAGCCGAATACCCGAAGCCGGAACTGAAGGAGATTCTCGGCAAGACGCTGGGCGTGCCGCTGTTCCAGGAGCAGGCGATGAAGATCGCCATCGTTGCCGGCGGCTTCCAGCCGGGCGAGGCCGATGAGCTGCGGCGCGCAATGGCCACCTTCAAGCGCACCGGCACGATCGGCAACTACCGCCAGCGCATGATCGACGGCATGGTCGACAAGGGCTACCAAAAGGAATTCGCCGAGCGTTGCTTCAAGCAGATCGAAGGCTTTGGCGAATATGGCTTTCCGGAAAGCCATGCCGCCTCCTTCGCGCTGCTGGTCTATGCCTCCTGCTGGTTCAAGACCTTCTATCCCGACGTGTTCTGCGCCGCGATTTTGAACTCGCAGCCGATGGGATTCTATCAGCCGGCCCAGCTCGTTCGCGACGCGCGCGACCATGGCGTGGAGGTGCGCGAGGTCGATATCAACCATTCCGTCTGGGATTGCAGGCTGGAGGAGGCCGGTTTCGATCCTTCGCGCATCCTCGAACGCCATGCCTCGATGCGCGGCGTCATCGAGACGGCTCATGCGGTGCGGCTTGGCTTCCGTCAGATCAAGGGGCTTTCGGAGGAAGGGATGGAGGCCGCCGTCGCCCGGCGCGGCGACGGCTATCGATCGGTCAGGGATGTCTGGCTGCGTTCGGGCCTCGATGTTGGCGAGATCGAAAGGCTGGCCCAGGCAGACGCCTTCCGCTCGCTCGGCCTCGACCGCCGCGCGGCGCTCTGGGAGGTGCGCGCGCTGGACGGCAGGAGCGCAGCCGAGAAACTGCCGCTGTTCGACCAGCCCACGCTCCGCTTGCGCGAGCTGGAGCCCGAGACGAAGCTGCCGAAAATGCCGCTCGGCGAGCATGTCGTCCACGACTATCGCTCGCTCGGCCTGTCGCTGAAGGAACATCCCGTCGCCTTCCTGCGCGAGCGGCTTGACCGCGCCGGCATCACCCCTAATGTCCGCCTGCCGTCGGTGCGCGACGGCCGCCGCGTCACCGTCGCCGGCCTGGTGCTGGTGCGCCAGCGCCCCGGCAAGGGCAATGCGATCTTCCTAACGCTGGAGGACGAAAAGGCGATCGCCAATGTCATCATCTGGCCGCGCGTCTTCGACCGCTTCCGCTCTATCGTGATGGGCGCACGCTTCATCCGCGTCACCGGCAAGCTGCAGCAGGAATCGGATGTCATCCACATCGTCGCCGACAGGATCGAGGATTTGACGCCCTGGCTGAGCGTCCTCCTGCAGGAGCCGCCCACCATCGAGCATCAGCCCGCCGGGTCATCGAATGGACCGGAGCGCTCCGCGAACCGCGGCCTGCCGGTGCGGCAGCATGTCGACGCCCTGTCGGGCGCGGCGCAACAGGTCATGCCCAAGGGGCGCAATTTCCAGTAGCGGCAACCGGCCCGCCGGCGCATTCACGACGGACCGCCGAGCCGCGGCGGCGGCTTGAGAGCGTCTTCGGCCGAGATCGTGCGCGCTTCCGAAGGCAGCATGATCGGGATGCCGTCACGCACCGGATAGGCAAGCTTCGCCACGCGCGAGATCAGTTCGCTGCGCTCGGCGTCCCAGGTCAACGGTCCTTTGGTCAGCGGGCAGGCGAGCAGTTCCAGCAATTTCGGGTCGACCGTGGCTTTGCGCCCGTCACGTCCGTCCGCCATCTCGCTTTTCCATTGTCCAACTGCCGCCGGCCTAAGTGTTGAGATTCAGGTCAGGCCGATTTCACCTGAATCATTGCGCTTACTGCAGGCTCGAGCCAAAATCCTCATCCTCGCGCGCCAGCGTAATTTCGGTGATGGCGATCAGCGTCTCGGCGCGCGTCTTCAGGTCCGCCGCCTCGAGCAGGGCCTGCTTCTCGGCCGGCCCATAGGGCGCCATCATCGACAGCGCGTTGACCAGCATGGCGTTCTCGGCGCGGCTCACGCTTTCCCAGTCGGCCTCGAGGTCGTTGGCCTGCAGATAGGCGCGGAACGCCTTGAGCAGGGCAGGGCGGTCGACCTCGGCGCCGGCCGGATCCTCCTCGAGATCGGCGAGGAAGGGTGCCATCCGGCATTGCCGGAACGGCGTCTTGACCGCCAGCTCATCCGTGACGCGGAAGCGGCAGACGCCTTGCAGCGAGATCAGGTAGCGCCCGTCGCCGGTCTCGGCAAGCGAGATGATGCGCCCGGCACAGCCGACGCTGCAAAGCTCGGGCTCGCCGTCGTGGCGCAACGCGCCGTCGAGGCTGGGCTGGATCATGCCGATCAACCGCGGCCCGGCCATCGCCTCATCGATCATCTCCAGGTAGCGCGGCTCGAAAATGTTGAGCGGCATGCGGCCGCCGGGCAGCAGCAGCGCCCCGGCGAGCGGAAACACCGGGATCCTCGACGGCAGATCCCTCGCGAGCCGGTAGCGGGCGTTTCCGACCTGCACCTCAACCCTCCGCCTGCGCTTCAACTCTCGAAAGCGTCGCCGGGCAGCGTATCAATCTGCGATCTCCTCTTACGCAACCCAGCCTGTTTAAACCCTCAACCGGCAGGGGCAAGCTGCTGCCGCCTATCTGGCGCAGTTGGCGCCTTGCGCAAGACCTCCTGGCAAAAGGGGCCAGCAGCAAAGCCGGCAAAAAGCTCAGGAGAACAACAGCGACGACAGCTTGCGCCGCGCCGACAGCGTCGCCTCGTCGGTCATCCCCCATGCCTCGAAGAACTTCAAGAGCTGCGCACGCGCGCCATCGTCGTTCCACGTCCGGTCGGCCCTGACGATCGCCAGCAGGTTGTCGGCGGCCTGCATCCGCTCGCCGCGCGCATTCTGCACCATCGCCAGGTCGAACCGCGCCTGGTGATCGTTCGGATTGGCGGCGAGCCGGCGTTCGAACTCGGCCGGATTGCCGAGCGCGGCGGCCTCCGCCGCGAGCGTCATCTTGGCGCGCAGCGCGGCAAACGCCGGCGCGTCCTTCTTGTCCTCCGGCGCCCTGGCAAGCACCGCCTCGGCGCCTTGGCTGTCGCCGGCCTCGAACAGGATCTCGCCGAGCCCGGCGATGGCCTCGATGGTTTCGGGCGACTGCTCGAGGATCGCATCATAGATGTCGGCCGCGGTCTGGGTGTCGCCTGCCTCGCGCGCCTCGGCGGCCGCGGCCAGCGCTTCGGTGATCTGCGGCGCGCCGCCGCCGCCCTTGCCGCCGACCTTCTGGATGAACTGCGTGATCTGGCTTTCCGGAATGGCGCCCATGAAGCCGTCGACCGGCTGGCCGTCCTTGAAGGCGATGACCGCGGGAATCGACTGGATGCCGAGCTGGCCGGCGACCGAGGGATGGTCGTCGATGTTCATCTTGACCAGCTTGACCTTGCCGCCGGCAGCCTTGACCGCCTTTTCGAGCTGCGGCGTCAGCTGCTTGCACGGGCCGCACCAGGGCGCCCAGAAGTCGACCAGCACCGGCTGGCGGCGCGATTCCTGGATGACGTCGGCCGCGAACGTCGCGGTCGTCGTGTCCTTGACGAGATCCGTGGCCGCAGGCGCCTCGCCGAGCGAGACCTTGCCGCGGTCCGCCCCGCCATATTGCACGGATTGGGCGTACTGGCCGGCATTGCCGCCAAATGAGCCGCTGAACGGATTGTTGTCACTCATGTCGTCGCCCTTTCGGTCGCGTCGTCGCCGGCTTCGGGGTGCGGCGCGTTATTATCGGATTTCGGTTTCGCCATCCATGTGGCGATCAGCCCGAGACTTTCAAGATAACAGGATCGTGGCCCGTTGCCTCGACGAATTTGACGAGATCGGCAGCGGCGATGGCCGTCGTCGCCTCATTGGTCAGCGGATGGCCGTTGATGACGTCGTGGCTCATCAATTCCTGGTCCAGAACCACCTTGATCCGCCCGGCCGTGTCGTTGATCAGGCCGAAGATGGTAACCGCGCCGGGAATGACGCCGAGCAGCTCCATCAGCATTTCCGGCTTGCCGAAGGAGACGCGGCTGGCGGCGCCGATCAGATGGTGGATCTGCTTGAGGTCCACCACGGCCTCCTCGCCGACGGTGACGAGAAAGTAATTGTCCTTCTTGTCCTTGAGGAAGAGGTTCTTGGTGTGGCCGCCCGGGATCTCTCCGCGCAGCGCCTGCGAATCGGCGACCGTGAACAAGGGCGGGTGGCGCACCGTCGAGACGGAAATGCCGAGATCGGCAAGAAATGCGTAAAGCTCGGCTTCGGTCTTCGGCATCGGTCCTCGCATCATCTGGAAAGCTTGTGCCGTTTACGGCCAACGATGCCCTTGGGGCAAGATCGCCCGGTTGAGCCAACCGAATTCGCCTGGTCGAAACGCACCCCTCGCTTTATGAAGAGCTAGCTCCAAAAGACCGTCATTTCCCTGTTGCAATCGCCGCGCTCTTCGGCCATATAGGCGCGGCTTGCGGCCCAAGGCCGCGCGAGCGGGTGTAGCTCAGGGGTAGAGCACAACCTTGCCAAGGTTGGGGTCGGGCGTTCGAATCGCCTCACCCGCTCCAGTTTCCTTCAGGGGATCAAGCAAACGAAAAGCCGCGGTTTTCCGCGGCTTTTTCGCGTTTGTAGCCTTCAGAACAAGATTCCGTTCCCCGCCATTCCCCATACCGCGGCGGCGCAGTGAACGATCCCGATCGGCAGCGCCAGCAACGGCTTGCAGCGGATCAGAAGGATATAGATCGTGAATTGGGCGCATGCCGCGAGCAGCCCAGGCAAAGCGCCAGCGCCCGCCATCATCAGCAGCATCATCCAGGGGACCACGACGAAACCGGGAACGTTCGTTCCGTGCCCTGCGCCCATCGTGAAAAGCGCGATGAGGAACCCGACAAGGCCCAGGCCGAGGCCGGCCGCGATTGTCTTCAGCATGACGCTGCTCTCCGCGATCTGTGGCTCGGCCCATGCTGGCCGGGCAAAATAGAGGAACGTCGCGACGGAAAGGAAGCGCCCTGCCGCCCACTCCTGACGGTTTGGCGCCTTTGCTGGAACAATTCCAGGAAAGTCCCTAACGGCTCGCCGCTCTCGCCGAAGCCTTCAGTCCGGAATTGCGCAAAAAAGGAAGTCGAGCGGTTCGGCGTTTCCATAAAACGAACCGCTCTACCCAAGCCTCGCCCTCGTCGTCCTCGGCGTCGCCAACAGCAGGCTCGTCTCGCTGCCGGTGATCCCGGGGATCAGCCGGATGCGACGCAGCACGGCGTCGAAGTCCGTGAGTGAGGCGGTGCCGAGCTCGACCACCAGGTCCCAGCGGCCGTTGGTGGTGTGGATGGTCGACACCTCGGGAAAGCCGCCGAGCGCCCTGATCACGCGGTCCGCGGCATGGCCCTCGATCTCGATCATCATCACGCCGCGTATCCTCTGGTCAACCGCGTCGGCGCGCAGCACCACCGTGTAGCCGATGATCTCGCCGGACTTTTCCAGCCGCTCCATGCGCCCCCTGACCGTCGCGCGCGAGACGCCGAGATCGAGCGCGAGATCGGAGACGCTGCGCCGCGCATCGTGCCTCAGAAGCGTCACCAGTCTCTCGTCGAGCGCGTCCATGTTGACCATTTCGAACAGCCGATATGCCCACTATGATAGATCGGCCTTTTCGAAATGCCAATTTACCCTATTCAAACCGCCAGGCAGCGGTGGTTCACTCCGGCAAATCAAACGCAAAAGCGGAAAGAAGTGATGCGCTGCAGGATCGTTGGCGCGCCGGTGCAGGACGGCGCGGGCCGGATGGGATGCGAGATGGGGCCGAGCGCGCTGCGCACCGCAGGGCTTGTCTCGGTGCTGTCGGAGCTTGGCCATGAGGTCGAGGACTGGGGCGCGGTTGAGAAGGCGGCGGCGCGCCCTGTAGCTCATGGCAATCTCGCCCTGAAGGCGCTGCCCGAAATCTCCGCCTGGACGGCGGCGATTTCCGAGACCGCCTACGCCGCGTCGAAGGATGCCATGCCGATCTTCCTCGGCGGCGACCACTCGATCTCCGCCGGCACGGTCTCCGGCGTGGCGCGCCGCGCCGCCGACCGCGGCCGGCCGCTCTTCGTGCTGTGGCTCGACGCCCACCCGGATTTCCACACGCTCGACACCACCACCAGCGGCAATCTGCACGGCGTGCCGCTCGCCTATGCCAGCGGCCGTCCCGGCTTCAACGGCTATTTCCCCGACCTGCCCGCCGCAGTCGACCCGGCCCGCATCTGCACCATGGGCCTGCGCAGCGTTGATCCTGCCGAGCGCCGCGCGCTGAAGGAAGCGGGTGTGACCGTGCATGACATGCGCGCCATCGACGAGCACGGCATCGCCCCGCTGCTGCGCGCTTTCCTGGCCAGGATCGAAGACGCAAACGGGCTGCTGCATGTCAGCCTCGACGTCGACTTCCTCGACCCCTCGATCGCGCCGGCCGTCGGCACCACGGTTCCCGGCGGCGCCACCTTCCGCGAGGCGCATCTGGTGATGGAGATGCTCTCCGACAGCGGCCTGGTCTCCAGCCTCGACCTGGTCGAGCTGAACCCGTTCCTCGACGAACGCGGCCGTACCGCGACCCTGATGGTCGACCTTACCGCCAGCCTGATGGGCCGCCGCATCATGGACCGTCCGACCCGCAGCCATTCCGGAAGCCTCTGATCATGACCCAGCCGTCCCGCCTTGCCATCGTCCCCTTCGTCAGCGTCGACCGCATGATGAAGCTTGTGCTCGCCATCGGCCTCGAGCGCTTCCTCACCGAGCTTGCCGGCTATATCGAGGAGGATTTCCGCCGCTGGGAGCTGTTCGACAAGACGCCGCGCGTCGCCTCGCACAGCCATGACGGCGTCATCGAGCTGATGCCGACCAGCGACGGCCGCCTCTACGGCTTCAAATATGTCAACGGCCACCCGAAGAACATGCGCGAAGGCCGCCAGACCGTCACCGCCTTCGGCGTGCTCGCCGATGTCGGCTCCGGCTATCCGATGCTCTTGACCGAGATGACGATCCTGACGGCGCTGCGCACCGCCGCGACCTCGGCGGTTGCCGCCAAATATCTGGCACCGAAAGGGTCGCGCGCCATGGCCATCATCGGCAACGGCGCCCAGTCCGAGTTCCAGGCCGTCGCGTTCAAGGCGCTGCTCGGCATCGACCGGCTGCGGCTCTACGACATCGACCGCTCTGCTTCCGAAAAATGCGCCCGCAACCTCGCCGGCAAGGGCTTCGACATCACCATCTGTTCGACCGGGCAGGACGCGGTGGAAGGCGTCGACATCATTACCACGGTGACCGCCGACAAGCAGTACGCCACCATCCTCACCGACAACATGGTCGGCTCCGGAGTCCACATCAACGCCGTCGGCGGCGACTGTCCCGGCAAGACCGAGCTGCACCGCGATATCCTTTTGCGCTCCGACATCTTCGTCGAGTTTCCGCCGCAGACGCGCATCGAGGGCGAGATCCAGCAGCTCGACGCCGATCATCCGGTGACCGAGCTGTGGCAGGTCATGACAGGCCAGGCCGAGGGCCGCAAGACGAAGGAGCAGATCACGCTGTTCGATTCCGTCGGCTTCGCCACGGAGGATTTTTCCGCGCTGCGCTATGTCCGCGACCAGCTCCAGGCGACCGGCCTCTACGAGGAGCTCGACCTGCTTGCCGACCCCGACGAGCCGCGCGACCTGTTCGGCATGCTGCTCAGGGCCGCCATGCAACCTGCCGCGTGAGGGAATGAGCGCGTGATCTCCCCCCTTGCGGGGGAGATGGCCGGCAGGCCAGAGGGGGTCGCCTCGCGTGGAGCGCCAACCTCCATCTGCCGCAGCAGGCCGAGCCCAGTCGGACCGACCCCCTCTGTCGCCTTCGGCGACATCTCCCCCTCAAGAGGGGAGATTACACGCTACTTCTGCAAAGCCGCGCAGCTTTCCCTCTCCACCAGCACTGGCGCCAGCACCTCGCGGCGCGACGGCGCCTCGGGCTCGCCGACGCGCTCGAGCAGCAGGCTCACCGCCCGCGTTCCGATCTTTTCGACCGGCTGCGCGATCGTCGTTAGCGGCGGCCATGTGGTGACCGCATAGGGGATGTCGTCGAAACCGATCAGCGACATGTCGTCGGGCACCCGCAAGCCGCGCGTGCGCAGCGCGGTGATGGCGCCCATGGCCATCAAATCGTTGCAGGCGAACACCGCCGTGATCTCCGGCGCCTGCGTCATCAGCCGCTCCATCGCCAGGCGTCCGCCGGCGAAATGATAGTCGGAATCGACCACCGACGAAGCAGGCAGGTCGATACCTGCCTCCGCGAGTGCCCGGGTAAAACCGCGCAGGCGGGCCGGGCTGGAGCTCGAATCGCGCGGACCGCCGATGACGCCGATTTTGCTGTGGCCGAGCCCGACCAGATGGCGCCCGGCGAGATAGCCGCCGTGATCGTGGTCGACCAGCACGGAATCGACATGGACAGAATGGATCTCGCGGTCGAGCAGCACCGCCGGCAGGGCGGCGGACAGGTGCGAGAACACCCGCGCATGGTCTGACGAACCGGCGAAGATCAGCCCGTCGATCTGCTTTGCCATCAACACCGACAGATAGCGCTCTTCCTTCTCGGCGCTGCCATCCGAGTTGCACAGGATCACCGTATAGCCGGCCACGAAGCCGGCATCCTCGATCTGGCGCGCCACGCTGGCGAAGAACGGGTTGGAATTGTCCGGGAGCAGCAGGCCGATGGTCTTGGTCTCCCCGCGTCTCAGGCTCCGCGCCAGCGAGTTCGGGCTGTAGCGCAGGGCGGTTATCGCGGCGCGCACGCGCTCGGCCGTCTCCGGCTCGACATGGCGCGTGCGGTTCATCACATGCGAGACCGTTGCGACGGACACCCCCGCATAGCGCGCGACATCGGCAATTGTGGTCATGGTTCCCTCTGACCCTCTAGCGGATCCTCCGCAACAGCCTCTCCCGATAAGCGTCTAGGATGACGGCGAGCACGATGACAAGGCCAATCACGATCGGTTTGAAATTGTCGCCGACGCCGAGCAACTGCAGCCCGGTGCTGAGCACCTGCAGGATGCAGGCGCCGACCAGCGTGCCGATGATCGAGCCCTTGCCGCCGCTGAGGCTGGTGCCGCCGATGATGACGGCGGCGATTGCATTGAGCTCGTAGCCGACGCCTGCGATCGGGCTGCCGATGTTCAAGCGCAGCAGATAGACCATGGCCGCGATGCCGGCCGTCAGGCCGCCGATGGTGAAGGCCGCGACCTTGTAGAAATCCGGATTGTGGCCGGAGAGGCGCACCGCCTCGTCATTGGTGCCGACCGCGAAGATCATGCGGCCGAACACGGTGAAGCGCAGCACGAACCAGCCGGCCGCGATCACCAGCACCGCGACCAGAAAGATCGACGGCAGGAAGCCGCCGATGATCAGATTGCCGAAATCGACGAAACTCTGCGGCAGGCCGGTGATGGTCGAATTGTCGCTGACCACGCGCGCGGCGCCCGCCGCCATGTTGAGCATGCCGAGCGTGACGATGAAGGACGGGATCTTCCAGCGCGTCGAGATCCAGCCGTTGAGGAAGCCGCAGGCAGCACCGGTCGCCATGCAGGCGAGCAGCGCCAAAGTGATCGCGACGGCCGGCGACAGGCTTTCGTCGATCATGACGGTGGCGCCGACCACGGTGCAGAGCGCCAGCACCGAGCCGACCGAAAGGTCGATGCCGCCGGTGAGAATGACGAAGGTCATGCCGGCGGCGAGCACCGTGTTGATGGCGATCTGCACGAAGATCTTCAGCGCATTGCCGGGCGTGGCGAAGTAAGGCGCTGTGAGCGAGAAGAACAGCGTGATCAGCACCAGCGCCAGAAGCACGCCGGCGTCGCGGATCAGGAAGCGCAGGAACTTCGCCCTGCCGGGAGAAACAGGCGCCGACACGAGGGTTTCGGACGTCTCGCTCATGGTCGCACATACTCCTGGTAGGCGAGCGACAGGATACGCTCCTGGTCGAATTCGGCTCGCGGCACCTCGCCGACGATTTTGTTCTTGGAAAAGACGATGATGCGATGGCACATGCCCATCAGCTCCGGCAGGTCGGAAGACACCATGACAATGCCTTTTTGAGCCGCCGCCAGCATCCACAGAAGCTGGTAGATCTCGCGCCGCGCGCCGATGTCGACGCCGCGCGTCGGCTCGTCGAGGATCAGCGTCGAGGTGCCGCGGAACAGCCATTTGGCCAGCACCACCTTCTGCTGGTTGCCGCCCGAGAGATTGCGCACTGCCTGCTCGATCGAGCTTGCCTTGACGCGCAGCTGGCCGATGAGATCGTTCGCTGCCGCGGCTTCGGCCCGGCGGTTGACCAGCCCGTGGCGCGACACCTTGCCGAGATCGGTGATGGTGATGTTCTTGTCCACGGCCAGATCGAGCAGCAGGCCCTGGCCTTTGCGATCCTCGGTAAGCAGGCTGAGCCCATGCCGCACGGCATCCTTGGGCGCCGTGATCGCCACCGGCTTGCCGTCGATCTCGACGACGCCGTCGAGCCTCGGATCGGCGCCGAACAGGGCCCGCATGGCTTCGGTCCGGCCGCTGCCGACCAGACCGGCGACGCCCAAGATCTCGCCGTGGCGGACGTTGAAGGAAATTTCGGGCGTCACGGCGCTGCGCTTCAGATTGGTGACGCTGAGCGCGACCTTGCCCGGCACGATCGAGGCGTCGAAGCCGAATTCGTCGGCGATGTCGCGGCCGATCATCATGCGCACGACATCCGGCACGCTGAGGCCGTGGAGGTCGCGGGTCGCGACCAGCCTGCCGTTGCGCAAGATTGTCACCCGGTCGCCGATCTCGAACACTTCGTGCAGCCGGTGCGAGATGTAGATGATGGTGACCCCCCTGGCCTTCAGCCGCTTGATGATAGCGAACAGCCGCCCGATCTCCGGCGGCGTCAGCGTCGCCGTCGGCTCGTCGAGCACCAGCAGCTTGCTGTCGTAGCTCAGCGCCTTGGCGATCTCGACCAGCTGCATCTGCGCGACGCCAAGCGCTTCGACCCGCGTCCTCGGATCGACATCGAGCCCGACTTCCTTGAGCAGCGCGACGGCGCGCCGGTTGAGCGCCTTGCGGTCGACGATGCCGAAGGCGCGGCGCGGCAGGTTTTCCAGCATCAGGTTCTCGGCGATGCTGAGATAGGGCAGTAGGTTCAGCTCCTGGTGCACGATGCGGATGCCGCTTAGCTGCGCGTCATGCGGCGTCTTCGGCTGATAGGGCTGGCCGTTGAAGGCGATCGTCCCGCTGTCCGGCTGGTAAATGCCGGCCAAGAGCTTGATCAGCGTCGATTTGCCGGCGCCGTTCTCGCCGAGGACGATATGCGTCTCGCCGCGCGCGATCGACAGCGAGACGTCGCTCAGCGCGACCACGCCGGGAAAGATTTTTCCTACCCCTTCAAGGGAAAGAACCACATCGTCCATGCAGCAATCCTGAATGGCGCTCATCGCCGCCGGCTGCTTGCCGGCGGCGATGATGAGACAAGCGAATGGATGGCGCCAGAGGGAGTCCCGGCGCCTGTGCTCGCCTCAGGCGGTGATCAGCTTGACGTCGGTCTTGACCCAGCCCGAGAACTTCTCGCCGGCAAGCTCGCGCAGGCCGTAGTCGATGCCCATGGCCGCCATCTGCGCGCCATACTGCTCGACCGTGGCGAGCATCTTGCCTTCCTTGAGCAGCGGGCCGACGGCCGGAATGTTGTCGAAGCCGACCACCTTGATCTGACCCGACTTGCCGGCCGCGTCGATCGCCTTGACCACGCCGAGCGCCATCGAGTCGTTTGCCGCCATCACGCCCTGGATGTCCGGGTGCTGCGTCAGGAAGTTGGTCATCAGCGTGTTGGCTTCCTCGGTCTCCCAATGCGCGGTCTTGGAATCGAGCAGGTCGAGGCCGTGCTCCTTCACCGAATCGTCGAAGCCGAGCTTGCGCTGCTTGGCGTTGTCGGCTTCCGGATTGCCTTCGAGGATGACGACCTTGCCACCCTTGCCCAGCGCCTTGCCGAGCGCGTCGCCGGCGAGCTTGGCGCCGGCTCGGTTGTCCGGCCCGAAGAAGGCAAGGTCGATGCCGGCCTTCTTCTTGGCCTCATCGTCGAGCGCGACGTCGATGTTGATGACCTTGATGCCGGCCTTCAGCGCCTTGGCGATCGGCGTGACCATCGCCTTCGAATCGGCCGGCGCCACGACGATGATGTTGTAGTTCTGGGTGATGAAGTTCTCGATCGCATCGACTTGCGCGGCGAAATCGCGCTCGTCCTTCATGCCGACGGCGGCGAAATCGAACTTGTCCTTGTTCTTGGCCGCATAGTCCTCCGCGCCGGCCTGCATCTGCTTGAAGAACTCGTTGGCCAAAGACTTCATGACCAAGCCTACCTTCGGCTTGTCGGCCGCAAACGCCGGACCGAACGGCAGCGCAAGCGCGCCGGCCGCCAGCGCGCTTGCCTTGAGGAACCGACGACGCGAAAACGATCCCAGGTCGAGCCCGCGGGTATTTGAAACCTTGCTCATGCTTTCCTCCTCCTGAAATGGGCGTAATCGGTTACGTAACCGATTACGCCAAAAACTACTGCTTGTCTTCGTCGGATGTCAACATGCTCGCGGAGGAAGCGTACCCGAGCAGCCTGCCGGGCGGATATCGCAGCGTCGGCCCGGCTTAGGTCTGCCGCTGGCTATTTCCCAGCCGGAGTTCGACGCTCTCGTCGGGCAAATGCCTTTGCGCATAGGCGGGGATCTTGAACCGCTTGCGGTATGCGCCGGGCGCCAGCCCCGTCACACGTTTGAACAAGCGACGGAAGAACGCAGGCTCTTCGTACCCGACCTGCCAGCTGACGTCGTCGATTGACGCGTCGGTGCGCTCCAGTCGGCGCTTGGCGTCCTCGATCCTCAAGCGCTGTACATAGGCGATCGGGCTCAGGCCGGTCGCGCTCGTGAACCGGCGTTTGAAGGTGCGCTCCGTGAGCTGGGCGCAGCGGATCATCTCTTCTATGGGATTGGCGACCGAAAATCGGGTGGCGATCAAGTCCTGCGCCGCCTGAACGGCAAGGTCGCCATGATCCTTGCGGCCCTCAAAGATGATGTAGGGCGCAAGACCGTCCTGATGCCACTGCAGCGCGAATGAGCGCGCCACGGCCTGGGCTGCGGTCGCGCCGGCGTGTCGGGCGATCAGGTACAACACCAGATCATGCCAAGTCATGGAAGCACCCGAGGAGATGAGCTCCTCTCGCTTGCCCGACACCACCAGCACACGATCCGGGTGGATAGGCACTTGTGGAAACGTCCGGCCGAAGTCGCCGGCGTAGCCATAATGCACGGTCGCGTCCACGCCATCGAACAGACCGGTTTCGGCAAGCAGGAAGATGCCTGAGCACGCCGAGCACAAGAGCGCGCCGCGGGCATGCATGGCGCGGAACCACTCGATCAGTTCCGGATGCAGGTCCTTTCGCCAGCCGTTCGGCCCAAGCAGGATCGAAGGAACAATGACGATGTCGGTCATATCCACCTCCGCCACACTTCGCTGAACCATGACCGGCACGCGGCTGGCCAGTTCCAGAGCGCCCGTTTCTAGGCCGACGATCTCAATCTCGAAGGGCGGAGCCTGGCGCGGCTCGCTGCCCGGCAGCGGCATTATTTTGAAGGCATTCATCACGTCGAAGATGCCCGACAACGTGGACACCACGGCCTCTGGAATGGCCACTAGACTCACGTGAAGCGGCTCGGATGCGGCAGTGGTGAAGTGACGATGCATGTCGGCTAATCCATGTCGCAGGTGCCGCAACCATAGCGCCCGGCGCGCGCGGCCGCCAGTTTCTCTCCTGACGACGGGCCAGTGGCACAAATGGCCCGATTCTGGAGAGTCGCGCTCTCCCGTTTCTTCCCTGTTCCTGCGATTCAGCCGCTGCCTCGGGGGTTGCCCGAGCGCTTGGACAGGAGACTTGGACATGGAGCATACCCACAACCATAAGATCGATCCGGCAAAACTCGATGCGCTCGTCGCGCGAGCGATCGGTGATATTTCGGCCGGCTACGGCGGAGTCATGATCAGCCTCGGCCACCGTCTCGGTCTTTACAAGGCCATGGCGGGCCTCGGACCCCTCAGTGCCCGCGCGCTCGCGGGGCGGGCCGGCTGCGCCGAACGTTATGTACGCGAATGGCTCAATTCCCAAGTGGCGGGCGGCTATATCGTCTACCACCCGGTCAGCGACACCTACGAGTTGACACCCGAACAGGAAGTCGTGCTCGCCGACGAGGACAGCGCCGTCTTCATTCCCAACGCTTGGGCGGTGCCCGCTTCGATGTGGGCCGACGAAGAGAAGGCCGTAGAGGCTTTCCGCACCGGCAAGGGCATCGCCTGGGGAGATCATGACGGACGCCTGGCCTGCGGCGTGGCCGCCTTTTACCGGAACGGCTACAAGGCCAGTCTCGTCAGCGAATGGCTGCCATCCCTGGAGGGCGTCGTCGAGAAGCTCAGGACTGGCGCGCTTGTCGCCGATATCGGGTGCGGCCACGGCCATTCGACGGCGCTCATGGCAAAGGCCTTTCCGGTTTCCCGCTTCCATGGCTTCGACAATCACGAAGACTCGCTGGGGGAGGCCCGTCGCGGCGCCGCCAAGCAGAGCTTGGAAGGGCGCGTGGCGTTCGAAAAGGCGCGGGCCGACGACTACCCGGGCAGCGGCTACGATCTGATCTGCTTCTTTGATGCCCTGCATGACATGGGCGATCCTGTCGCCGCGGCAGTGCATGCATCAAAGGCGCTGGCGCCGGACGGGACGGTGATGCTGGTCGAGCCTTTCGCCAATGACCGGGTCGAGGACAACATCTCGCCGGTGGCGAGAATGTATTACGCGGCCTCCACCACCATCTGCTGCGCCCACGCTATTTCGGACGGCGGCCGCCTCGTGCTGGGCGCCCAGGCCGGCGAGGCACGGCTGGCGGAAGTGTTCCGCAAGGCCGGGTTCACCCGTTTCCGTCGTGCCTTCGAGACGCCCTTCAACTTGGTCCTCGAGGCCCGGCTCTGACCTTCGAAAGCTAACACCGGTCGGTCGCAGCGGACGACTTCCGGCCTCGCGGCGCGCAAAGGGGGCGCGGGGCGGGCGGCAATTCCTTCGATCCCAACAAACAGGAGACTGATCATGAAAAACATTCTCACAGGCATAGGCTTCGCCATCGCTATCGTACTTGCCGCACCGCTCGCCGTTGCGCAGGAACTGCCGGCGGCCGAGCAGACCTACAAGGAAATCGAGGCGACGCTCGGCATCGTGCCGAGCCATATCAAGGCCTATCCAAAGTCGGCAGTCGCCGGCGCTTGGGCGATGTTCAAGGGTCTCGAGCTTCAACCCAAGAACAACGCTCTCGAACCGAAGGTAAAGTCGCTCATCAACGTCGCGGTGGCGGCGCAGATTCCGTGCCGTTACTGCATCTGGCTGGAAACCAAGATGGCCAAGGACCGCGGCGCCACCGACGAGGAGGTCGCCGAAGCCGTGGCCCATGCCGGCTACGTCCGGCACTGGAGCGCCGTGCTGAATGGCCTGCAGATCGACTTCGAAACCTTCAAGACCGAATTTGGCGGCGACTGACGGCAGGCGGTGCCCGGCGTTTCAACCGGGCACCGCCCCTTCCTGCACGCCCCACCACATGGGAACTCTCATGGAACTGCTCAGCAACGCGGCGAACATTCTTTACGTGATTGCCTACTTCACAATGGACATGCTGCGCCTGCGAATGCTCACCCTGACGGCGGCAACCTGCCTCGCAGTATACTTCTACTGCCAGCCCGTCCCGATGTTGAACGTCGTTGCATGGAACGTCTTCTTCATCGGCCTGAACGTGGTCCACATCACCCGGATCGTGCGCGAGCGGTACACTGGCGCAGCGACCTGATTGCCGGTGGCAGTGCCTCAAAGCATCGGGTGCGCCGATTCGATCATGGCCCCGAAATCGAGTTTGGTCTCGCCTCGCGGCCGTCGAATCGCTCGATTGATCACCGCCAGCCGAGTGCCGGCGCGACGTGCTTCAGGATCGCCTCGATGACATGGGCGTTGTAGTCGACGCCGAGCTGGTTCGGCACGGTGAGAAGCAGCGTGTCGGCCTCGGCGATCGCCTCGTCTTGCCTGAGCTGCTCAACCAGCACATCCGGCTCGGCGGCGTAGGTACGGCCGAAAACGGCGCGCTTTTCCGGCTCGATATAGCCAAAATGATCCTCGCCCTCGCTGCCGCCGAAATAGGCGCGGTCCATGTCGTTGACCAAGGCGAAGATGCTGCGGCTCACCGACACGCGCGGCTCGCGCGCATGGCCGGCTTCCTTCCAGGCGGCGCGGAAGGCTCTTATCTGCTCAGCCTGCTGGATGTGCAGCGGCTGGCCGCCCTCGTCGAATTTCAGCGTCGAGCTCTGCAGGTTCATGCCGAGCTTGGCCGCCCATTCGGCGGTGGCGTTGGTGGCCGCGCCCCACCAGATCCGTTCGCGCAGGCCGGCCGAGAACGGCTCGAGCCTGAGCAGCCCAGGGGGATTGGGAAACATCGGCCGCGGATTGGGCTGGGCGAAGCCTTCGCCGCGCAACAGATCGAGGAGGATCTCGGCGTGGCGGCGCGCCATGTCGGCATCGGTCTTGCCCTCTTCCGGCACGTAGCCGAAATAGCGCCAGCCATCGATCACCTGCTCGGGCGAGCCGCGGCTGATACCGAGCTGCAGCCGGCCGCCGGCGATGAGGTCGGCCGCACCCGCATCTTCGGCCATGTAGAGCGGGTTCTCGTAGCGCATGTCGATGACGGCGGTGCCGAGCTCGATACGCTTGGTCTTCGCGCCGGCCGCGGCAAGCAGCGGAAACGGCGAGGCGAGCTGGCGGGCGAAATGGTGGACGCGGAAATAGGCGCCGTCGGCGCCGAGCTCCTCGGCCGCGACTGCAAGGTCGATCGACTGCAGCAACGCGTCGGCGCCCGAGCGCGTGCCCGATTGCGGGGCGGGCGACCAGTGCCCGAACGACAGAAATCCGATCTTCTTCATGCGCTCCGTTCCGCGTCGGGCGGCCCGCTGAACCGCTCGTGTTCTTGTGTTGCTCCAGCGCAATACCAGGAAAACGTGCGACGGGCGTTCCGCCGCGGAATTGCGCAATGCAACGCAAATAGTTGAAGCCGTGCGGCTATTCAACGAAACGCGACCGGATACAGACCGTCAATCGATCCGGATCCAGACGCCCTTGGTGTTGAGATATTCGTCGAGATGCTCGGCGCCGCCCTCGCGGCCGTAACCGCTCATCTTGTAGCCGCCGAACGGCACGGCCGGGTCGATCGCGTGATAGGTGTTGACCCAGACCGAGCCGGCGCGCAGCCGGTTGGCGAGCTGGTGCGCCTTGCCGACATCCTTGGTGAACACGCCGGCGCCGAGACCGTAGGGCGTGTCGTTGCCGCGCCGCACCGCTTCGTCCAGCGTGTCGAAGGGCAGCGCCGAGATGATCGGCCCGAAGATTTCCTCGCGCGCGATGCGCATGCCGTCGGTGACGCCGGAAAACACGCCGGGCGTCATGAAATTGCCTGCGGCCAGCGCGCCCTTGGTGATGCGCTCACCACCTGTCACCAGCCGCGCGCCCTCGCGCGCGCCGTCCGCGATGAAGCCTGAGACGCGCTCGAGCTGTCTTGGCGAGATCAGCGGTCCGATCTCGGTCTCGGGGTCGGCGCCGTCGCCGATCCGCAGCTTTGCCGCGAAGGCCGCGACGCGTTCGACGAATTCGTCATAGATCGGCCGTTCGACGAAGAGCCGGGAGCCGGCGATGCAGACCTGGCCGGAATTGGCGAAGACCGACATGGCCGCCACCGGCACGGCGCGCTCGATGTCGGCATCGGCGAGCACGATTACCGGCGATTTGCCGCCTAGCTCCAGCGACACACGCTTCATGTTGGCGGCTGAGGCGCGCAGAATCGCCTGGCCGGTGGCGGTCGAGCCGGTGAAGACCACCTTGTCGACATGCATATGCGCCGCGAGCGGCGCACCGGCTTCCGCGCCCGTGCCGGTCACGACGTTGACGACGCCCGGCGGCACGCCGGCCTCCTGCATCAGGTCGGCGATCAGGAGCGGCGTCAGCGGTGCCTCTTCCGACGGTTTCAGCACGATGGTGCAGCCGGTGGCCAGGGCTGGGCCGATCTTCCAGATCGAGGCGGCGGTGGGCGCATTCCACGGAATGATCGCGCCGACCACGCCGACCGGCTCCTTGCGCGTGTAGGAGACGACCTCGCCGGGCAGCGAATTGCCGATCGTCTGGCCGAGGATCGACGTCGCCATGCCGGCATAGAAGCGCAGCATGCCGAGCACGCGGTTGCGGTTGGCCAAAGTGCGGGTGATCGGCATGCCCATGTCGGTGGTGTCGGAAAGCGCCAACTCTTCCCAATGCCGTTCCATGAGATCGGCGATCTTCAACAGCAGCAGCTGGCGCTCATAGGGCTTGAAGCGGCTCCACGGTCCCTCGAAGGCGCGCCGCGCGGCGGCCACCGCCAGGTCGACGTCCTTGGAATCCGCAAGCGGCACGGTGCCCAGCACCGCGCCGGTGGCGGGGTTGCGCGTCTCGAAAGTCCGGCCGCTCACCGCATCGCGCCACTCACCGTCGATCATCATCTGCCGGTGCCGGCCGTCGATCGGCGTGCGCAGGGGAAGGTCTCTCACCGATAACGTCATCTGAAGCCGCTTCCTCTGATGAGCATGGCCTTATGCCACCGGCCTGAGCACGGGCGCAAGTTCGCCGCCGCGGTCGAGAATGTGCAGCCGGCGACGGCTGATTTGTCCATCCGCCATACTTTGTGCGTCATCGCCTGTTGAACAAGGCTGAACCGGCACCGCCTTCCCAAAAGGGCGGCGAAACACAGACCTCGGTGCCCATTCATGCATGAACTGACCCCCGTTCTCTCCACCGTGGCCGCTTCGTTCCTGGCGTCCTTTGTCGAGGTGGTCGAAGCCTTCACCATCGTGCTGGCCGTCGGCGTGACGCGCGGCTGGCGGCCGGCGCTGACAGGCGCCGTCTCGGCGCTCGCCGTGCTGGCGGCGCTGGTGCTGGCTTTCGGACCGCTGCTGCAGCTGATCCCGATTGCACTCCTGCAATTCGCGGTCGGCGTGCTTCTTATCCTGTTCGGCATGCGCTGGCTGCGCAAGGCGATCCTGCGCAGCGCCGGCATCATTGCGCTCCGCGACGAAGAGGCAGCCTTTTCCAGGGAAACCGACGCGCTGACCCGCCACGCCAACGACCGTCGCGCCGGCTATCTTGCCGGCGTGGCGGCCTTCAAGGCGGTGCTGCTCGAAGGGGTCGAGGTGGTGTTCATCGTTATTGCGGTCGGGACCGCGCATGGCCAGACGCTCTATGCCGGTCTCGGAGCGCTGGCCGCATTCGTGCTTGTGATGCTGATCGGCCTCGCCATGCACCGGCCGCTGGCGCGGGTGCCGGAAAATGCGCTCAAATTCGTGGTCGGCCTGATGCTGACCAGTTTCGGCGTGTTCTGGACAGGCGAAGGCCTCGGCGCCGAATGGCCGGGCGAGGATTTTGCGCTGCTTGCCATCTTCGTCGTCATCGCCGCGGCATCCTTCGCCATGGTGCGCTGGCTGCGCAACGCCCACGTGGCTGCTGCCAAAGCAATTCCAGGAAAAGTGTGAAACGGTTTTCCGCCCGGAATTGCGGTCAAAAAGAAACAGAGCGGCTTGCCGTTTCCGTGAAATGGTGAACCGCTCGAAGGGAATTGCCCGATGAAAATCGTCCGCCTCGTCCTGAAGGAGCTCGTCGGCATGTTCGTCGACGACGGCAGCCTTGCGCTTCTGGCACTGCTTCTGATCGCTTTGGTCGCCGGCGCCGTGAAGCTTCTGGCGCTGCCGCCGCTCCTCGGCGCTGTCCTGATCCTGATCGGCTGCCTGGCGATCCTTTTGGAAAGCACGAGGCGCGGCGCGCGCGGCGGAGGCAAAGGCTAAGCCGGCCTGATGGGTGGCGCGGGCCAATTCGACGCGACGCGCTTTAGGCTCGGAGGGCGCGACTTTCCTCGCCGATCGCGCGTTTGACGAAAAGCTCGGCGTGCTCGGCCCACTGGATTTCCGTGACGTTGTTCTCGCGAACCGATCGCTTGAAAGCTTCCCGCAACGCGTCGAGTTCAAACACCGACAACCGTCCGAGCGTATCGTGTTTCGACGTGCGAATTTCCATCACGCAGCCCAACAGCCCAAGTCATAAAGAGGTATATGCTTCGCCAGCTCGGACTCAAGGCATTGCCCCTGACTTCTTTTGGGTGCAATCGCCGGGCTTGTTAGCTCGGGCAGCGAAACGCCCAATCGCAATCAGTAGATTGTGAACAAGGTCGGCAGCATGCCGATCATACGAAAATGCTCGACCGCCTCGATAAGCGGAAAGAAAGCCAGAAAATATAGGCCGTCCCGGAACGTGCTTTTCAGCGCGCTGGTGGAAAAGACCCAGTGGTCCTCGTCGCGGTAGAGCATCGGATTCGGCCAGAAACGCGGCGTCCGCTCGGCATAGGCCGTGTAGGCGGCGCCGAACTTGCCTCCCGGCCGGCGGTGAACCGGAAGACGAGGAAGCTTGCAAGCCCAAGCATCGCCGCGGCCAGCACCGATCCGAACATCAGCCCGATACCCACCGCTCCGATGATCGAGAAGAAATAGAGCGGATTGCGGCTCATCGAGAACGGACCGGAGACGACCAGCTCGTCGTTCTTCCTGCCGCCGACATAAAGAATGCTCCACAGCCGGCCGAGAAAGCAGACGAGCACGAAGCCGAAGCCGGCCGTCTCCATCAGCTCGTGTCCGCTCGAGCCCTCGCTGAGGAACGGCTTGGCAAACAGCAGCAAGACGATGGCCGTCACTGCGGCGACCTGGACGACGATCAGGCGCTTGTGCTGGTCGAAGGCCTTTGGCGCTGACTTGAGCGATGTGTAAGCCATTCGATTTGAGTCACTCCGGCCGGGCCAGCGCTCCCCTAACCTTTCTCGCGCCCGGCGGCGAGGTCTTCCCATTATTTTCGATCATTCTTACGAATTTGTAAGGACCCGGACAGGCCTGCGTAAGTCCGGCTTGTGGGAATGGGGCCTCGCAGATGCTACCGTGCCGCTTGAACTCGACACCGGACGATAGGCCAAGATGCGACTGCTGCTGGTTGAGGATGACCCAAGGACTGCCGACTACATCGTCAGGGGACTGAGCGAGGCCGGGCACGCCTGCGATCTCCTGCGCAATGGCCACGAAGCGCTCGCCGCGGCAACCCGCAATGCCTATGACGTCATCGTTGCCGACCGTATGGTCCCCGGTCTCGACGGCCTGTCGATGATCAAGGCGGTGCGAGCGGCGGGCATCAAGACGCCGGCGATATTCCTGACCTCGATCGGCGGCGTCGACGACCGGGTGGAAGGGCTGGAGGCCGGCGGCGACGACTATCTGGTCAAGCCCTTCGCCTTTTCCGAACTGCTTGCCCGCATCAACGCGCTCGGCCGGAGGCCGGCGGCGCAGGAGCAGAAGACCAGCCTTCGTGTTGCCGACCTCGAAATGGACCTGATCATGCGGCGCGTGACCAGGCAGGGCAGGACCATCGACCTGCAGCCCCGGGAGTTCAGCCTGCTCGAAGTGCTGATGCGCGGCGAGGGCCGGGTGATTACCCGCACCATGCTTCTGGAGCGCGTCTGGGACTTCCATTTCGACCCCAAGACCAGCGTCGTCGAAACCCATATCAGCCGGCTCAGGGCCAAGGTCGACAGGCCGTTCGACGTGCCGCTCATCCATACCGTGCGCAACACCGGCTACAGCCTGCACGCGCAGGGTTGACGATCCATGCCTGATCGCATCTCGCGCCTTCGGCCGGCTGTCCGTATATAAGCGACATGGCGATGCTGGACTCCACAAGGCAATGGGCGCTTCGCATGAAGCGCGACGTCGTGGCGCTCTGGCTTGCCGCCCGCGATCCACGCGTCCCCTGGTACGCAAAGGTCGTGGCCGGCGCGGTCGCGGCCTATGCGCTGAGCCCTGTCGACCTCATTCCGGATTTCATTCCGATCATCGGCTATCTGGACGATCTTGTAATCGTTCCGCTCGGCATCCTGCTTGCGGTAAAGCTGGTTCCGGCCGGGCTCATGCGGGAATTCCGCAACACCGCCACGCGCAGCACCCGGCCGGTCAGCCTGACCGGTCTGATCTTCATGATTGCCGTCTGGATCGTGGCGGCCCTGGCCCTGCTATGGCTGGTCTGGCCGAGCCCCGCCTGAAACGATGAAGGAAGCACGCCCCAGCCTGCTGCGCAGCACGCCGTTCCGCCTGGCACTGACCTTTGCCTTCCTTTTCGTGCTCGCCTTCATCCTGTCCGGCGCGGTCGTCTATCAGCTGATGAGCGCCGATCTGGCGAGGCGGCTCGATAAGTCCATCAAGGAGACCTATTCGGTCGTTGCCCTGACCTATGCCGCCAACGACAAGGAGGATCTTGTCGCCTCGGTCAACAACAACGCCGACCTCAGCCCCGACAAGGACCAGCTTTTCTCGCTGACCGACCCCGCCGGCAACCGTCTGGCAGGCAGTTTCACCGCCTCCGGCCTGCCCGACGGTTTCTCGATGTTCGCCGCCAGATTGCCGGGCGTGCCGCCCGACACGATGTACCGCGCCTATACCGGCGAGGTCGGTGGCAACAATCTGACGGTTGCCTTCTCGCTTGCCGAGACGGACGAGTTGAAGACCATCGTGCTGATGAGCTTCGGCTGGGGCACGCTGTTTATCACCGGGCTCGCCATTGCCGGCGGCGCCCTGCTCGCCTCGCGCGTCCAGCGGCGGCTCGACGGCATTGCCGCCACCATGGTCGACGTCTCGCACGGACGGCTCGACGCGCGCATCCCGTTGACCGGCAATGGCGACGACATCGACGCCGTGTCCACCCAGGTGAACGCAGCCCTCGACCGCTTGTCGGGCCTGGTCGACGGCATGCGGGAGGTGAGCGCCAACATCGCGCACGACCTGAAGACGCCGCTCAACCGCCTGCAGATGATCCTGGAGCAGGCTGCCGACAAGACCGCCTCCGGCGAGACCGTTTCAGCCGAGCTGGCCGATGCGCGCAGCGAAAGCCGGCAGATCAACGACACCTTCGATGCGCTGCTGCGCATCGCTCAGATCGAGGCCGGCGCGCGCAAGGCCCGCTTTGTCGATCTCGACGTCGGCAGTGTCGTCGACACCATCGGCGAGGTCTATGCCGACGTCGCCGAGGATGACGGAAAATCGTTGTCGACGACGCTCGTTCCGGACACCAAATGGTACGTCCACGGGGACCGCGACCTGCTGATGCAGATGCTCGCCAACCTGGTCGAGAACGCGCTCAGGCACTGTCCCCCCGGCACAGCGATCGAGCTGTCGGTGACAAGGCAGGGCGAGCGTGTCCTCGTCCATGTCCGCGACGATGGGCCCGGCATTCCGGCCGGCGAGCGCGAAAAGGTCTTTCAGCGGCTTTACCGGCTGGATTCCAGCCGCACGACGCCGGGCAGCGGCCTCGGCCTAAGCCTCGTCAAGGCGGTCGCGGACCTGCATGGCGCGTCGATCACGCTGGAGGACAACCATCCAGGGCTTGCCGTCATCGTCGACTTCCCCGCGGTGACGGAGCCGGCCGCCTGACGGCGGGCTTCAGCGCACGCCCGCCCTGCGAAAATCGGAGGGCGACATGCCGGCAAGCTTGCGGAACGACTTGTTGAAGGCGCTGAGCGAGCCGAAGCCCGAGTCCATGGCGACCTTCAGCACATTGGCGCCCTCATGCATCAAAAGCGCCTGGGCATAGCTCAGCCGCAGCAGATTGACATATTCGTTGAGCGTCATGCCGGTCGATTTCTTGAACAGGCTCATGGCATATTTCGGATGGATGTCGGCCGCCGCCGCGATGTTCACGCAGTCGATGTCGTAGAGGAAATTCTCGGCGATGAAATCGCACATGCGCCCGACATTGCGCGAGGACTGCTGGTCGAAGGCGCTGCCGGCGCCGTGTCCGGACGCGGTTGCCGGCACCAGCCGGTACGGCTCGAAGCGCACGCGCTCCAACCGCAAGAGCAGCTCGTTGACGGCGTGTTCGGCCTTGGCCGCATCGCCCGAGCGCGCATACTCGTTCCAGCGCTTGAAATTGTCGTTGTCGGACTGGTCGGTGGCATTCGTCACCAGCGTCGCGCCCGTCATCAGCCGATGCCGGACATCGGCCGGCAGATGCAGCCTGAAGAAATGCACCAGCGGCAGATGCGCGCCGGCATAGATGGCGTCATCGGTGAGATCGTCCATCTGGTGCGGCAGCCCGCCCCAGAACAGGCACATCTCACCGGCAGAGAGCGCGATCTCATGCTCGGCCATGCGGTAGTGCACGCTGCCGCGCACGATGAAGTTGACCTCGACCTGGGCGTGCCAATGCGGCTTCAGCATCACCAACGGCTGGTTGTGGAACATCTGCAAGGCCAGCGGCAGGCCTTCGACGCTGCTCGCGCCTGGCTGGTAGAACGGACGCTCCGGCATCTTACTTTCCGCCAATTTCTTATTCCCTTTGTCGGGGACAAGCCTTCCGCGCCGCATAATCTAGCCAGGCTCACGGTGAGAGAGCAAACGAAATGGGAGGATTTCAATGCGCACCACACTGACCTGCGCCGCGCTTTTGCTTGCCCTGGGCTCCGGCCCCGCTTTGGCGCAATCCGGCGAACTCACGATCTGGAGCTGGAACATCGCCGCTTCGTCGCTGAAGGCCACCGTCGCGGGCTTCAACAAGAAGTACCCCGACATCAAGGTCACCGTTCAGGACCTCGGCAACCAGCCGACCTATGACAAGTCGATCGCCGGCTGCGCCGCCGGTGGTGTCGGCCTGCCCGACATCGTCTCGATCGAGAACGGCGAGGCCGAGAACTATTGGAGCCAGTTCCCGGACTGCTTCGTCGACCTGCACACGCTGGGCTACAGCGCGGAAGACCAGAAGAAATTCCCCGATTTCAAGCGCACCGAGCTCGAAGTCGGCGACAAGGCCTATGCGATGCCCTGGGATTCCGGCCCGGTCGCCGTCTTCTACCGCCGCGACTTCTACGAGAAGGCCGGTGTCGACCCCGCATCGATCAAGACCTGGGATGATTTCATCGCCGCCGGCAAGAAGATCCAGGCCGCCAACCCCGGCGTCACAATGACCAACGCCGACTTCAACGGCGATACCGAATTCTTCCGCATGATCTCCAACGAGCAGGGCTGCGCCTATTTCGCCGAGGACGGCCAGTCGATCACGGTCAACCAGCCGAAATGCGTCGACGCCATGACCAAGGTCAAGGAAATGAAAGACGCCGGCATCGTTTCGTCGGCCGACTGGTCGACCAAGATCACCAACAACACGGCCGGCACCGTCGCCACCCAGGTCTATGGCGGCTGGTATGAGGGCACGATCCGCACCGAATCGCCGAAGGAAAGCGGCAAATGGGGCGTCTACCTGATGCCGACCCTGACCGCCGACGGCCCGCGCGCCGCCAATCTCGGCGGCTCCTCTTTGGCCATCACCTCGGCCAGCAAGAACAAGGAAGCGGCCTACGCCTATCTAAAATACACGCTGGAGACCAATGAAGGCCAGATCACCATGCTGAAGGATTTCGGCCTGGTGCCGTCGCTGATTTCCGCGCTCGACGATCCTTACGTCGCGCAGGGCCAGCCCTATTGGGGCGGCCAGGCGGTCTGGAAGGATATCCTCGCCACGCTGCCGAAGGTCGTGCCGAGCCGCGGCACGCAGTTCCAGAGCGATGCCGAGATCATCGTGCGGGCCGTGCAGACCAAGTATCTTGCCGGCGGCTATCCCGATGCCAAGGCCGCACTCGACGACGCCGCCAGCCAGATCGCCTCTGCGACGGGCCTGCCGGTCAAGTGAGCGTCGCTTTTCCTTCTCCCCTTGTGGGAGAAGGTGGATTGGCGCGTAGCGCCAAGACGGATGAGGGGTGTTGGACGGATTGCCGTCGTTGCCAAGCTGGAACACCCCTCATCCGGCCGCTTCGCGGCCACCCTCTCCCACGAGGGGAGAAGGCAAGACAGGGCAGCGCCTGCATCGATCATTGGCACTGCTCCAGCAATTCAACACATGATCAACACCGCGCCCGCTAGGAAGGCGCGACCCGAAACTGGAAGGAGGAGGAACACGATGCGCTACCGCAACGCCGCCGCGTATCGCTTCCTCACGCCTTATCTCCTGATCTTCGCCATCTTCTGGATCTGGCCGATCATCAGCTCCTTCCTGATCTCCTTCCAGGCGACCCGCACCGTGCCGTGGCGCTTCGCGCCGACCTTCAACTGGGGCCGCCTGATCGGCGACCCCGCCTTCTTCAACGCGCTGAAGAACACGCTGCTTATCCTCGTCATCCAGGTTCCGGTGATGATCTCGCTGGCGGTCGTGATGGCGGTGCTTTTGAATTCGCCGCTGCTCAAGGCGCGCGGCCTCTACCGCTTTGCGTTCTTCGCCCCGGTCGTGGTCGGCGAGGTCGCCTATTCGGCGGTGTTCCGGCTGATGTTCAGCCTCGATTTCGGCATCGTCAACAAGCTCTTGAACAGCGTCGGCCTGGAGAAGATCGACTGGTTCTCCAACGTCACGCCGGCCATGGCGCTGATCATGATCGCGGTGACCTGGCGCTGGGCCGGCTACAACGCCATCATCATTCTTGCCGGCCTGCAATCCATTCCCGATGACGTCTACGAGGCCGCCACGCTCGACCGCGTCAGCAAGGTGAAGCAGTTCTTTTACATCACCCTGCCGCTGTTGAAGCCGGTCATCGTCTTTTGCGCCGTGCTGTCGATCATCGGCACCATGCAGCTCTTCACCGAGCCCTTCCTGATCACCGAACGCGGCGGGCCGGGTGGCGGCACCGAAACCCTTGGCCTCCTGCTTTACCGCCAGGGCTTCCGCTCGCTCAATTTCGGCTATGCCTCGGCGATCGCCTACACCATGGCGGGCCTCGCCATCGCCATCACGCTAGTGCAGCTCTGGCTGACGAGGGAGCCGAAATGACCTCGCGCTCGCAAAGGCGGCTCGGACGCAGCATCCTGCTGCATCTCGTCCTGACGCCGCTGGCGCTGATCTGGCTGTTCCCGCTGTGGATGATGGTGGTGTTCTCCACCATGCCCGACAACGGCATCTTCAGCCCCGGCATCGAGCTTCTGCCGCATGACGGCTTCCTCGACAATTTCAACAATCTGCAGCGCGACACCAATTTCGTCGGCGCGATCGGCATCTCGGTCTCGGTGGCGGTGACCTACACCTTTCTTTCGGTGCTGCTCACCTCGATGGCCGGTTGGGCGCTGGCGCGCTACGACTTCCTCGGCAAGGGCATGGTGGTGGCGATCATCTTCGGCACCATCACGCTTCCCTACGCCGTGGTGCTGATCCCGCAATTCATCATGGTGGCGCGCGACTTCCAGCTCGCCAACACCTGGATCGCGCTGATCGTGCCGCCGCTGTTCAATTCGCTCGGCGTGCTCTTCATGCGCCAGGCCTTTTCGATGATGCCGGCCGAGCTGTTCGACGCGGCGAGGGTCGAAGGCGTGAAGGAATGGCGCATCTTCCTGTTCGTGGCGCTGCCTTTGGCGCGGCCGATGCTGGCGGCCCTCGCCATCATTCTCTTCCTCGCCTCGTGGAATAACTATCTCTGGCCGCTTTTGATCAACAGCCAGCCCGGCGCGATGACGGCGCCGGTGGCGCTCGGCACCCTGATCGGCCTGACCAAGGTGTCCTGGGGCGGCATCATGGCCGGCGCCGTCATGCTGACCGTGCCGATGCTGATCGTCTTCGTGCTGCTGCAGCGCCATTTCATCGCCGGCATCGCCGCCGGCGCGGTCAAATAGGATAGGAACGAGATGGCGGCCGTCACCCTCACCAATGTCGTCAAGCGTTTCGGCACCTTCGAGGTCGTCCATGGCGCCAATATCGACATTACCGATGGCGAGTTCGTCGTCTTCGTCGGCCCGTCGGGATGCGGCAAGTCCACGCTTCTTCGCATGGTCGCCGGGCTGGAGGACATCAGCGGCGGCGAGATCGCCATCGGCGGCAAGGTGGTCAACGATGTCGAGCCGGCCGACCGCGGCATCGCCATGGTGTTCCAGTCTTACGCGCTCTATCCGCACATGACGGTGGAGCAGAATTTGAGCTTCGGCCTGCGCATGAACGGCAATCCGAAGGCCGACACCGAACGGCGGGTCAAGCGCGCCGCCGAAATTCTTTGCATAGACGAGCTGATGCAGCGCCGGCCGAAGCAATTGTCCGGCGGCCAGCGCCAGCGCGTCGCCATCGGCCGCGCCATCGTGCGCGAGCCGCAGGTCTTCCTGTTCGACGAGCCGCTTTCGAATCTCGACGCCGAACTGCGAGTGCAGATGCGGGTCGAGATCTCGCGCCTGCACAAGGAGCTCGGCGTCACCATGATCTATGTGACGCACGACCAGACCGAGGCGATGACGCTCGCCGACCGCATCGTCGTGCTCAAGGCCGGCAATGTCGAGCAGATCGGCGCCCCGCTCGACCTTTACGACGATCCGGCCAACCGTTTCGTCGCCGGCTTCATCGGTTCCCCGAAGATGAATTTCATCGCGGCGAAGGTCGTCGATTTGTCCAACAGCGCCGCGACCATCGAGCTCGTCAATCATCGCGGCGCCAGGCTGCGCAAGCCGCTCTGCGGCCCCTTGCCGGCGCCCGGCGCGGAAGTCGTGCTCGGCGTCAGGCCGGAGCATTTCTTCGAGGCCGGCGAGGGCGACTGCGACATTTCGGTCAAGGCCGACGTCTCCGAGCATCTGGGCTCGGTCAGCTATGTCTACGCCGATGCCGGGCCGGAGGAGCTGATCATCGAGCGCGAGGCCAGGCGCCAGCGCGCCGGCAGCGACCACTTCACCGTCTCGATCAAGGCCGAGCGCTCGCTGCTCTTCGACAAGACAGGCGCCAGGATTCGCTGACTTTCCTTTCTGCCCGATCGCGAAGGCGTGGCGGCGACCGCATGGAGAATTCGACATGACATCCGGAAAAATTCGCTGGGGCATCCTCGGACCCGGCAGCATCGCCAAATCCTTTGCCGGCGGCCTGGCGCAGTCGCGTACCGGCGAACTAGTCGCGCTCGGCGCTCGCAATCCCGGCAAGCCGGGTCTTGCCGAGACGTTTCCGGGCGCGCGCATCCTCGACGGCTATGACGCGCTGCTTGCCGGCGACGGCGTCGATGCGGTCTATATTTCGATCCCGCATCCAGGCCATGCCGAATGGGCGATCAAGGCGGCAGAAGCCGGCAAGCATGTGCTGTGCGAAAAGCCGCTGGCGCTCACCGCCTTCGAGGCCGACGCCATAATGCATGCGGCGCGAAAAGCAGGCACCTTCCTGGGCGAAGCTTTCATGTACCGGCTGCACCCGCAGACGCTGCAGCTGGTCGAGCTGATCAAATCGGGCGCCATCGGCGAGGTCCGCATGATCAAGTCGTGCTTCGGCTTCGCCATGCCGGGCTTCATGCCCGAGCACCGGCTCTACGCCAACGAGCTGGCCGGCGGCGGCATCCTCGACGTCGGCGGCTATCCGGTCTCGATGGCGCGGCTGATTGCCGGCGCCGCGGCGGGAAAACCTTTCCTCGAGCCGGACAAGGTCGTCGGTGCGGCCCATCTCGGCCAGTCCGGCGTCGATGAATGGGCCTCGGCGCTGCTCCATTTCCCGGGCGGCATCGTCGCCGAGGTCTCGTGCAGCATCTCGCTTAACCAGGACAATGTCCTGCGCATTTTCGGCACCAACGGCCAAATCGAGGTGCCGGACTTCTGGTTCGCCGGTGGCAACCGCGATGTCGGACCGGGCCGGATCGAGGTGATCCGGTCCGGCGGCACGCGCGAGGTGATCAGTGTCAACGAGACCCGCCACCTCTATTCCTTCGAGGTTGACGCCGCCGGCGAGGCGATCCTGGCCGGCCGCCAGGAATTCGCCTGGCCGGGCATGGGCTGGACCGACAGCCTGGGCACGTTGCGCGTTCTCGACAAATGGCGCGCCGCCGTCGGGCTGGAATACGAGATCGAAAGGCCGGCTAAGCGCGTCAACACCATCTCCGGCCGGCCGCTCGGCGCCAACGGCACAGCCATCGGCAAACGCGCGATTCCGGGCCTGCCGAAGCCCGTCTCGCGCCTGGCGCTCGGCTTCGAGGATTTCCGCACCTTCTCCTCGGGCTCGATCCTGCTCGACGCGTATTTCGAAGCCGGCGGCAACCTGTTCGACACCGGCTTCGTCTATGGCGCCGGCTACACCGAGACGCTGCTTGGGCAATGGCTGAGCAATCGCGGCGTGCGCCAGCAGTCGGTCATCATCGCCAAGGGCGCGCACACGCCGCTCTGTTATCCCGATGTGATCGGCAAGCAGCTCGCCCAGACGCTCGACCGGCTGCAGACCGACCATGTCGACATTTATTTCATGCATCGCGACAATCCGGACGTGCCGGTCGGCGAGTTCGTCGATGCCATGGACCGCGAGGTCAAGGCCGGCCGCATCCGCGGCCTGTTCGGCGGCTCCAACTGGACGATGGAGCGTATGGACGCGGCGATCGCCTATGCCGAACGCACCGGCAAGCAGAAGCCCGGCGCGCTTTCCAACAATTTTTCGCTGGCCGAGATGCTGGAGCCGATCTGGGCCGGCTGCATCACCTCTTCCACCGACGATTGGAAAGCTTGGCTGACGGCGCGGCAGATGCCCAACTTCGCCTGGTCGAGCCAGGGCCGCGGCTTCTTCACCGACCGCGCTGGCCGCGACCGCACCGACAATGAAGAGCTGGTGCGGGTCTGGTATTCGGAAAAGAACTTCGGCCGCCGCGACCGCGCCATCGAACTTGCAAGCAGGCTCGGCAAAAGCCCGATCCATGTCGCGCTCGCCTATGTCCTGGCGCAGCCCTTCCCGTCCGTTCCCCTGATCGGCCCGCGCACGCTGGACGAGCTGGAGGACAGCCTCAAGGCGCTGGATATTGCGCTGTCGCCGGACGATCTGGAGTGGCTGGACAACGGGCCGGAGAGACGGAGGGCGTAGCGCCAATCTCCCCCCTCGAGGGGGAGATGGCCGCAAGGCGGCCAGAGGGGGTCGGTCCGACTGGGCTCGGCCTGCTGCGGCAGATGGAGTTGGCGCTCCACGCGAGGCGACCTCCTCTGGCCTGCCGGCCATCTCCCCACTTGGGGGAGATTGGCAGTTTCGCTGCCCTCACCGATCAACCCGCGTCGACAAGATGATCGACGACGACGTCCGCTCTACTCCCTCCATTGTCCCGATCTGATCGAGCAGCGCGTCGAGATCGCGGATCGACGGCGCGTCGACGATGACGATCATGTCGAAATTGCCGCTCACCGAATGCACCGTCCGGACCGGCGGCATCGCCTCCAGGCTACGCACCACCTTGTCGGCGAGTTTCGGCGTGACGGTGAGCAGCACATGCGCCTTGACCAGACCCTGCTCATAGTCGGGCGACAGCCTGACGCCGTAGCCGGCGATGATGCCGCGCTGCTCCAGCCGCTCGATCCGGCTCTGCACCGTGGTGCGCGACACGCCGAGCTTTCTCGCCAGCTCGGCGGTGGAGGCGCGCGCGTTGGCGCGCAGCAGCGTCAGCAGGGCCTGTTCAGCTTCACTGATCATTTCGACGAAACCCTTCGGCAAATTGTGCTATGTTCATCTTCACTTTGCCAGATTCCGAGCTTCCTTTCGACAGGCAAGCTGCGATGATTCCTGCCAATTCGAACTGACAGGGGTATCGTCATGAAAAACATTGTTGTCGTCGGCGCCGGCAAGATCGGCTCGACCATCGCTGAAATGCTTACTACCACGGGAGACTACCGCGTCACGGTGGTCGACCGCTCGGCGGCCCAGCTCGCCGCAGCCGAATTGCCGGCCGGCGTCGAGAGCAAGGAGCTCGACATCGCCGTGCCCGGCGCGCTTGAGGCAGCGCTTGCCGGCAAATTCGCCGTGCTGAGCGCCGCGCCCTTCCACCTCACCACCCGCATCGCCGAGGCTGCGGCGAAGGCGGGCGTGCATTATCTCGACCTCACCGAGGACGTCGCCAGCACCCGTCGGGTCAAGGAGCTGGCGCGCGAGGGCAAGAGCGCCTTCATCCCGCAATGCGGCCTGGCGCCGGGCTTCATCTCGATCGTCGCCAACGATCTGGCCAGCCGCTTCGACACGCTGGAAAGCGTGCGCATGCGCGTCGGCGCGCTGCCGCAATATCCGTCGAATGCGTTGAACTACAATCTCACCTGGAGCACCGACGGCGTCATCAACGAATATTGCGAGCCATGCGAGGCGATCGTCGAGGGCGAGCTGGTCGAGGTGCCGCCGCTGGAGGAGCGCGAGGAATTCTCGCTCGACGGCGTCACTTATGAGGCTTTCAATACCTCCGGCGGTCTCGGCACTCTGGCCGAGACGCTGAAGGGCAAGGTGCGGACCCTGAACTACCGCACCATCCGCTATCCCGGCCATGCCGCGATCATGAAGGCGCTGCTCAACGACCTCGGGCTGCGCCACCGCCGCGACGTGCTGAAGGACATTTTCGAGAGCGCCCTGCCGGCGACGCTGCAGGATGTCGTCATCGTCTTCGTCACCGTCTCGGGCCGCCGCAACGGTCGCCTGCTGCAGGAGACCTACGCCAACAAGATCTATTCGCACCGCGTCGGCAACCTCGTTCGCAGCGCCATCCAGATCACCACCGCCTCCGGCATCTGCGCCGTGCTCGACATGCTGGCCGACGGCACGCTGCCGGCGAAAGGTTTCGTCCGGCAGGAAGACATCGCGCTCGACGCATTTCTGGCCAACCGCTTCGGCCGAGCCTACGCCCAGCACGAGACGGCGAGCCGCCTGGCGGGCTGAGCTGTGTGATCTCCCCCCTTGAGGGGGAGATGTCGCCGAAGGCGACAGAGGGGGGTCCTCTCAGCCAGTGCAGCGCATGTGAAAGCCAAAGAGGAAGTCAGCGCTTCACGCGCGGCGACCCCCTCTGGCCTGCCGGCCATCTCCCCCTCAAGGGGGGAGATCACGCTCCCTCTAAACATGCAGCGCGTGCCCGAGCGCCTTCAGCGCCGCTTCCTGGAAGCCCTCGCCCTGGGTCGGATGCGCATGAATGGTGCCTGCTATATCCTCCAGCCGCGCGCCCATTTCGAGCGCCAGGCCAAAGGCCGCGGCCAGTTCCGAAACGCCCTGCCCGACCGCCTGGATGCCCAGCACCAGATGGTTGTCCGCGCGGGCGACGATGCGCACGAACCCGTCCTCGCCTTGCCTGGTCATGGCGCGGCCGTTGGCGGCGAACGGAAAATGTCCGATCTTGATCTCGCCGGCGAGCGCCTTCGCCTCGTCCGGCGACAGGCCGGCGGTGACCAGCTCGGGATCGGTGAAGCAGATCGCCGGGATCGCGCGCTTGTCCCAGCCTCGCTTGTGGCCGGCGACGATCTCGGCCACCATCTCGCCCTGCGCCATCGCCCGGTGCGCCAGCATCGGCTCTCCGGTGACATCGCCGATAGCGTAGATGCCCCGCATCGAGGTGCGGCACTGGTCGTCGATGCGGATGAATCTTCCGACCATGTCGAGGTCGATCTGCTCCAGCCCCCAGCCCTCGGTGAGCGGCTTGCGCCCCACCGTCACCAGGACCCTGTCGGCGGCGATCTTGGCGTTCTTGCCATCTGCCGTCTCGACCAGCAGCGCATCGCCCTTGGTCGACAGCCCCTTGGCCTTTGCACCCAGCATCACCTCGATGCCGAGCTCGCCGAGCCGCTTCAGCACCGGCCGCGTCAGCTCGGCATCATATTGCGCAAACACGCGCGGCAGGGCTTCGACCACGGCGACCTGGGCGCCCATCTTGGCGAAGGCCATGCCGAGCTCGAGCCCGATATAGCCGCCGCCGACGACGGCGAGCTTGTCCGGCACCTCGCTCAGCGCCAGCGCTTCGGTCGACGAGATGACCGGGCCGCCGAAGGGCAGGAACGGCAGTTCGGCCGGCACCGAGCCGCTGGCGATCACCACCGCCTCGGCGCGGATCACCTGGCTTCCCGTCTCGGTCTCGACCTCGACGGTCTTGCCGTCGCGGAACGTCGCCCAGCCCTGCACGGTCTTGACCTTGGCTTTCTTCAGCAGGCCAGCGACGCCGCTGTTCAGCCGGCTAACGATGCCGTCCTTCCATGCGACCGTCTTGGTCAGGTCGAGCGTCGGCGGGGCGACCGCGATGCCGAGCGGCCCCTTGCCGCCGGCCATGTTCGCGATCTTCTCGAACTCTTCCGCCGCATGGATCAGCGCCTTGGACGGGATGCAGCCGACATTGAGGCAGGTGCCGCCCGGCTTGCCGAACTCGACGATCACCGTGTCGACGCCGAGCTGCCCGGCGCGGATGGCGCAGACATAGCCGCCCGGACCGGCGCCGATGACGAGCAGCTTGCAGGAGATCTCTTTCATGGGCTTCTCGTTGCTGAGCACGGGGATTTTGGCAGAGGGTTAGGGCCTGGCGAACGCAGACCGTGGCGATTGGCCGATATCCGTGGAATCTCGTCATCCTGGGGCTGAGCAAGGAGCGTAGTGACGCGCGTAGACCCCAGGATCCATGCCGTGACGTGAAGGCGTTGCAACGCTCCAGAATTCTGGTCCGCCGCGCCCTTCGGGCGAGGTCGCGGCATGAATCCTCGGGTCAAGCCCGAGGATGACGAGGGGGCAACGTCGTCCGTATCCATACGACTATTCCACGAAGATCAGCGCCGGCGTCTCAAGCAAGGCCTTGATTCGCTGCACGAAAACCGCGGCGTCCCAGCCGTCGATGACGCGATGGTCGAAGCTGGACGACAGGTTCATCATCTTGCGCGGGATGAACTGCGTGCCGTCCCACCCCGGCCGCACCATGATCTTGTTGACGCCGACGATCGCCACTTCTGGATAATTGATGACCGGCGTGGTCGCCACGCCGCCCATCGCCCCGAGCGAGGTGATGGTGATGGTCGAGCCGGAAAGCTCATCGCGCGTCGCCGTGCCGGACTTGGCCGCGTCGGCAAGCCGGTTGATCTCGGCGGCGCTTTCCCAGAGATCGCGGGCCTCGGCATGCTTGACCACCGGCACGACGAGCCCGGTCGGCGTCTGGGCGGCGATCCCGACATGGATGCCCGCGTGTTGGTGGATAACGCCGGCCTCGTCGTCGAACAGCGCGTTGAGGTTCGGCTGATCGGCGATCGCCTTGACCATTGCCCGCATCAGGAACGGCAGCAGCGTCAGCTTCGGCCGGTCTTGCCGCTTCTCTTTGTTGAGCGCCGCGCGCAGTTCTTCCAGCGCCGTGACGTCGATCTCCTCGACATAGGTGATATGGGGAATGTGCGACTTTGCGAGCGCCATCTTCTCGGCGATCTTGCGCCGCAGCCCGACGACCTTGATGTCCTCGATGCCCTCCTTGCGGGCAAGGCCGGTCGCGCGGGCAAGCTGCGGGCCGCGCGCCAGGAAGGCCTCGATGTCCTCATGGCTGATGCGCCCGGCCGGACCGCTGCCCGCAACCTGGCGCAGATTGATGCCGGCTTCCTTGGCGCGCAGTCGGACGGCAGGAGAAGCCAGCGGCTTTTCGCCTTCCGCGCGCGGCGCGCCGATGATGGACGCCGGGCGCCCAGCCTTCGGCGCCGCGACGGAAGGCTGGGCCGGGATCTGTGCCGGTTTCGGCGCCGCTTTCGAGGCGTCCGACAGCGGTTGGGACTTTGCCTCCACGGGGTCGGCGGGCGCTTCTGCCTTCGGCGCGGCCTTGGCACCGCTGCCTGCTTTCACGTTGCCTTCGCCGGCGATTTTGAGCCGCACGATCGGCGAGCCGATCGCCACCGTGTCGCCGATCTCGGCGCCGAGCCAGAGGATCTCGCCATCGACGGGCGAGGGAATCTCGACCGTCGCCTTGTCGGTCATGACGGCCGCCAGCACCGCATCCTCGCGCACCAGGTCGCCGATCTTGACATGCCATTCGACAAGCTCGGCCTCGGCGACGCCTTCGCCGACATCGGGAAGCTTGATGACATATTCGCCCATCGTCCGGCCTCCCTCAGGCTTCCATGGTCTCGACGAGCGCGCGCCCGACCCGCGCGGGGCCGGGGAAATACTCCCACTCCTGCGCATGCGGATAGGGCGTGTCCCAGCCGGCGACCCGCGCCACCGGCGCCTCCAGATGGTAGAAGCAATTCTCCTGCACCAGCGCCGCGAGCTCGGCGCCGAAGCCGGAGGTCAGCGTCGCCTCATGTACGACGACGCAGCGCCCGGTCTTCTTCACCGAGGCGACGATCGTGTCGAGGTCGAGCGGCAGGAGCGTCCTAAGGTCGATGATTTCGGCATCGATGCCGGTTTCCGCGGCCGCGGCCTGCGCGACATAGACCATGGTGCCGTAGGCGAGCACGGTGACCGCCGAGCCTTGCCGGCGGATCGCCGCCTTGCCGAGCGGTACGGTGTAATGGCCATCCGCCACCTCGCCGAGCTCGTGCTTCGACCAAGGCGTCACCGGGTTGTCGTGATGGCCGTCGAAGGGGCCGTTGTAGAGCCGCTTCGGTTCCAGGAAGATGACCGGGTCCGGATCCTCGATCGCGGCGATCAATAGGCCCTTGGCGTCATGCGGATTGGACGGCACCACTGTCTTGAGGCCGGAGACATGCGTGAACAGCGCTTCCGGGCTCTGGCTGTGCGTCTGGCCGCCGAAGATGCCACCGCCGGTCGGCATCCTGACGACGATCGGGCAGGTGAAATCGTTGTTGGAGCGATAGCGCAGCCGCGCCGCCTCCGAGACGATCTGGTCGTAAGCCGGATAGACATAGTCGGCGAACTGCACCTCGACGCAGGGCCTCAGCCCATAGGCGGCCATGCCGATCGCCGAGCCGACAATGCCGGATTCGCTGATCGGCGCATCGAAGCAGCGGTTCTTGCCGTATTTGGCCTGCAGGCCCTGCGTGCAGCGGAACACGCCGCCGAAGAAGCCGACATCCTCGCCATAGACGATGACGCGCTCGTCGCGCGCCATCGAGACATCCATGGCGTCGCGGATCGCCTCGATCATGGTGCGTCTGGGCATCGATCAGACCCCCGCCTGCTGGCGTTGGCGCCTGAGATGCGGCGGCGTCTCGGCATAGACGCCTTCGAACATGTCGCGCGTCGACGGCTTGCCGCCGGCATGCAGCGTGCCGTGGCTTTCGGCTTCCTTCTGCGCCGCGATCACGGTTTCGAGGATCTCGGCTTCCGCCTGAATGTGGCGCTGTTCCGTCCAGACTTGCTTGTGGATGAGATGGTTCTTCAGCCGGATGATCGGGTCGCCGAGCGGCCAGGCGTCCGATTCCGCCTTCGGCCGGTAGGCCGACGGATCGTCCGAGCTCGAATGCGCGCCGACACGATAGGTGACATATTCGACCAGGGTCGGCCCGAGATTGCGACGCGCCCGCTCGATCGCCCATTTGGCTACCGCATGGACGGCGAGATAGTCGTTGCCGTCGACCCGCAGCGACGGGATGCCGAAGCCTAGACCGCGCGCGGCGAAGGTACCGGAGCCGCCGCGGGCAATGCCCTGGAAGGTGGAGATGGCCCACTGGTTGTTGACGACATTGAGCACGACCGGGGCCTTGTAGGTCGAGGCGAAGACCAGCGCCGCATGGAAATCGGATTCCGCGGTCGAGCCGTCGCCGATCCAGGCCGCGGCGATGCGGGAATCGTTGGAGATCGCCGAGGCCATCGCCCAGCCGACCGCCTGAATGTACTGCGTCGCCAGATTGCCGGAGATCGAGAAGAAGCCGTGCTCCTTCGAGGAGTACATGATCGGCAGCTGCCGGCCCTTCAGCGGATCGGCCTCGTTGGAATAGATCTGGTTCATCATCGCAACCATCGGATAGCCGTCGGCGATGAGCAGGCCGGCTTGCCGATAGGTCGGGAAATTCATGTCGCCAGGCTTGAGTGCCTTGCGGAAAGCGCAGCTCACCGCCTCTTCACCCAGATGCTGCATGTAGAAGGAAGTCTTGCCCTGGCGCTGCGCCATCTGCATGCGCGCATCGAAGGTCCTGAGCGTCATCATATGGCGCAGGCCTTCGAGCAGATCCTCGTCGGTGAGCAGCCCGGCCCATGGCCCGACGGCTTCGCCGGCGCGGTTAAGCACGCGGATGATGGAGAAGGCCATGTCGCGGATGGTGCGCGGATCGACATCGACCTCCGGCCGCGGCACCGAACCGGCCTTGGGGATTGTCACATTCGAGAAGTCGGGCGTGCCGCCGGGCCGAACCTCGGGCTCGGGAACATGAAAGCGCAACATTCCAGCATCGGCCATGACCTTCCTCCTCCAATGTTGCCGGTGCGATAGTTGCACATCCGCGCCGCCATTTCATCGGGCGAGATGGCGGCCGTCCTCCCGGTCATCAGCCTCGTCGAGCCGATGCGGCACATGGCCGACAAGATGCAGATATGGCACCGAAATTTCTTGTCGATGTTTGCAAGCGTCGCGCAATTTGGCGGAAGTTTGCGGAGCGTTTGCCGCCACAAAAGACAATCAATGCATGCGCGCCGGCCGACGCAGCTAATCTCCACCCTCGTGGGGAGTTGCTCGGCAGGGCAGAGGGGCGTGACAGACTCGGCTTCAGGGTCGTCATTCCAGGGCGGAGCAAGGAGCGGAGCGACGCGCGCAGACCGTGGAATCCATGCCGCGACGTTGACGCGTTGCGGCGGTTGGAGAATATTCTGCACCCTGGCGCTCCCCGGCAAAAGTCACGGCATGGATCCTCGGGTCAAGCCCGAGGATGACGAAGAGAGGCCGGCCGCTTCTCCGTTCACTCCGTCTCCGCCTCATGCTAACTCATCCCGCATGGCACAGAAGAAGGGATACGAGGTCGATTCGTGGCTGGCGCGGCCGGACCCGGCCATGGCCATCGTCTTGCTTTACGGCCCCGATCGCGGCCTGGTCGCCGAGCGGGCCAAGACCTTCGCGTTGAAGACCGGGCTGCCGCTCGACGACCCTTTCTCAGTGGTCAAGCTGGATGGCGCGGAAGTCGACCGCGACGAAGGCCGTCTGCTCGACGAGGCGCGCACCGTGCCGATGTTTTCCGACCGGCGGCTGCTTTGGGTCCGCAACGCCAGCGGCCAGAAGGCGCTGGCCGACGACATCAAGGCGCTGACGGCGGAGCCGTCGCCGGATGCTCTCATCCTCATCGAGGCGGGCGACCTGAAGAAGGGCACTGGCCTGCGGGCCATCGTCGAGGCAGCCGGCAACGCCATCGCCTTGCCCTGCTATGCCGACGAGGCCCGCGATCTCGACTCGGTGATCGACGACGAGCTGCGCAAGGCCGGCATGTCGATGACGCTCGACGCCCGCCAGGCGCTGCGCCGCAATCTCGGCGGCGACCGTCTGGCCTCGCGCGGCGAGATCGACAAGCTGGTGCTCTACGCCCATGGCAAGAAGGAGATCGACCTCGACGACGTCAACGCCTTGTCCGGCGATGTCTCCGGCGCCTCCTTCGACGGTGCGGTCGACGCGATGCTCGACGGCAAGGTCGGAGATTTCGACATTGCCTTCACCCGGCATTGTGCGTCCGGCGGCCATCCTTTCCTGGTGCTGTCCTCGGCGATGCGGCAATTGCAGGCGATCCAGGTCATGCGCGGCCAGATGGAATCCGGCGGCCGCAACGCCGCCTCTGTCGTAGCGGGAGCGCGTCCACCGGTCTTCTTCTCGCGCCGCAAGCTGGTGGAAAAGACGCTCGAGCGCTGGAACAGCGAAGCCCTCGGCCGCGCGCTGAACCGGCTGCAGGCAGCTGTGCTGCAAACGCGCAAGCGGCCCGACCTGTCGGAGGCGCTAGCCCGTCAGGCGCTGCTCGGCATCGCGGTGGAAAGCGCGAGATTGGCGCAGAGGTAGGCGATCAGCCCTCCCCTGTGAGGCGATTGGCCGGCGCCTCGGCTTTCGCCTATCGCGGGCGCCGCAAAAAAGAAGAGGCCAACGCAGCGGCCGGCCCTTGTTGTGCCTATCACCAATATATCAGCCTAGATCTAATCTTAAGCCAGAACTTTATTAGTCGGCTAATTTCATGTAATTCAGCTACTTATCGGTCGTCCTTCAGCCGCCGGCACAACTCATCGAGCTGATCCAGCGACCGGTAGTCGACCCGCAGCGTGCCGCCCTTGGCCTTATGCTCGATCGAGACAATCATGCCGATCGTGTCGGTCATCAGCTTTTCCAAGGCCAGCGTGTCGGGATCCTTTCCCGGCGCGCTCGGCGCAGACTTCACTTTGGCCGGTGTTGGTCCGGCGGGCATTTGCGCCAGCGCCTCGGCCTGGCGCACCGAAAGCCCCTCCTCGACGATGCGCTTGGCGAGCCCCGCCGGATCGCCGGCTGTGACCAGCGTGCGGGCATGGCCGGCCGACAACGCGCCGTCGACCAGCATGTCGCGGATGACGTCAGGCAGCTTCAGGAGCCTCAGCGTGTTGGCGACATGACTGCGGCTCTTGCCGATCACCTGGCCGAGATCGGCCTGCGTGTAGCCATGCTCGTCGATCAGCTGCTGATAGCCCTGCGCTTCTTCGACCGGATTGAGATCGGCGCGCTGCACGTTCTCGATGATTGCCAGCTCCAGCGCGGTGCGGTCGTTGACGTCGCGCACGATGAGCGGGATTTCGGTCAGCCCCGCGCGCTGCGCGGCGCGCCAGCGCCGCTCGCCGGCGATGATCTCATAGCGGCCGGGCTGCGACGGCGAAGGCCGCGCCACCACCGGCTGCACCACGCCATGCTCGCGGATCGACTGGGCGAGGTCGGTGAGTTCGGCGTCGCCGAAATGCCGACGCGGGTTCTTCGGGTTCGGGCTGACGAACTCGATCGGCACCTTGCCATCCGCCGCGACCGCGCTCGGCTTTTCGGGCGCGACGGGACGATCGATCTCGCCGATCAGCGCGGCCAGGCCGCGGCCCAGTCTTTTTCTCGATTGGTCTTCACTCATTCTTCTGTCCAGATCGTTTCGGAATCGAATCGGCTATTGGAAATTGCCTGGGCTATTCAGGCGGCGCGCAGCTTGCGCTCGCGTCGGATCACTTCCGAGGCAAGCTGCAGATAGGCCTGGCTGCCGGAACATTTGAGATCGTAAAGGATTGCCGGCTTGCCGTAGGACGGCGCTTCGGAAACGCGCACGTTGCGCGGGATGATCGTCTCGTAGACCTTGTCGCCCATATGCGCGCGCACATCCTGCACCACCTGGTTGGCGAGGTTGTTGCGGCCATCGAACATGGTGAGCACGATGCCCTGGATGGTGAGGTCCGGATTGATCGTGCCGCGCACCTGCTCGACCGTTTCGAGCAATTGGCTAAGGCCTTCCAGCGCGAAGAACTCGCATTGCAGCGGCACCAGAACGGAATCGGCCGCCGCCATTGAATTCAAAGTCAAAAGATTGAGCGACGGCGGGCAGTCGATCAGCACATAGCCGAACGGCGCCGCGCGCGCGGCTGCCGCACGCAGCGCATTGCGCAGGCGCAGCACCCGGTCTGGCGCCGAGGCGATCTCCATTTCGATGCCGAGCAGATCGAGGGTTGAGGGCACGATGGACAAACCCGGCACCGCGGTCGGCACCGCGGCCGCCTCCAGCTCGAGATCGCCGGTCAGCACGTCATAGGACGAGACGGTGCGATCCTTGCGTTCGATGCCGAGCCCGGTGCTGGCATTGCCCTGCGGATCGAGGTCGACGATCAGCACGCGCTCGCCGATCGCGGCCAGCGCCGTCGCCAGATTGATCGCCGTGGTCGTCTTGCCGACGCCACCCTTCTGGTTGGCAACGGTGATGATACGCGGTCCAGTTTTCATGGGTCGATGCCAGTGATTCATTGCGGGGTCGCCGGGTGCAGATCGGTGATTTCCAGAATGACGCCATGAGCGTCTGTCATGCTTGGATGTTCTACCAGATCGAAGCTCCAGCGGTGAGCGCTTTCTTCCACTTCGGCCCGGTAATCCCGGCCTTTGTGAAAAAGCGAACGCGCGCCCTTGGTCAGCCAGGGTGCGGCAAGATCGAGCAGGTCCGGAAGCGCCGCCAATGCCCGCGCCGTAACAACTTCCGGTGCAGAAACAAGTGGATAGCTGTCATCGATGCGTCGCGCCAGCACGCGCGCCGGTAGGCCGAATTGGCCGACGACCGATTGCAGGAACGACGCCTTCTTGCGGTTGCTTTCAACCAGATCGATCGTGGCGCCCGGCCGCTCTGCAAGCAGAAAACCGAGTACCAATCCGGGAAAGCCGCCGCCCGAGCCGAGGTCGACCCAGCGCATTGCGGTCGGCGCGATTCGCGCAAGCTGGGCGCTGTCCAGGATGTGGCGGCGCCAGACGTCGTCTAGCGTCGATGGCGCCGCCAGATTGATGCTGCGGTTCCATTTTTGAAAATGCCGCTCGAAGGCCTGCAGCCGCTCGAATGTTTCACGTGAAACCGGACCCGCTGCCTTCTGCAGGTCCGCCCAGGCATCGCCACTCACGCGACCGACCTTCGTGCAGCCAGCTCGGCATTGCGAACATGCGCGACAATGATCGCCAGAGCCGCTGGCGTCATCCCTTCCATGCGCTGCGCGTCGGCAATCGAGCGCGGCCGGCGTGCCTTCATCTTCTGCTTCAGCTCATTGGAAAGGCCTGGCACGTCCGCGAAGTCGATGGTCTCCGGAATGAGCCGCGATTCCTCGTGCCTGATCTGCGCCACGTCAGCCTGTTGGCGCTCGAGATAGACGGAATATTTCGCCTCGGTCTCAAGCCGCTCTGCCGTTTTGGGGTCGAGTTCGCCAAACCGTGGCTCGATCCGCGTCAACCAGACCATATCGACGCCGGGATAGGCGAGAAGGTCGTAGGCGGAACGCCGAACGCCGTCCCGGTTGATCTCCAGTCCATGCCGCGCGGCTTCATTCGGCGTGAAGGCGATCGACTTTGCCAGCGCGCGGGCAGCGTCGAGCTTCACACTGATCGCGCCGAAACGTTGCATCCGCTCGGAGGAGGCGATCCCCAAGCGGTCGGCCAGCGGCGTCAGTCGCTCGTCGGCATTGTCGGCGCGCAGCGAAAGCCGGAACTCCGCCCGCGAAGTGAACATGCGATAGGGCTCGGCAATGCCGCGGCTGGTGAGGTCGTCGATCATCACGCCGATATAGGCTTCGGTGCGGCTGAGCACGACCGGCTCGCTTGACGATGCCCCGCGCGCGGCGTTGATGCCGGCAAGCAGGCCTTGCGCGCCGGCTTCCTCGTAACCGGTGGTGCCGTTGATCTGCCCGGCCAGAAACAGCCTGGCGACGCGTTTCGTCTCCAGCGTCGGCTTGAGCTCGCGCGGGTCGACATGGTCATATTCGATGGCGTATCCCGGCTGCAGCATCGTCGCCCGTTCCAGCCCGGGGATCGTCTTCAACATGTCGAGCTGCACCTTTTCCGGCAGCGAGGTCGAGATGCCGTTCGGATAGACGGTGTCGTCGTCGAGGCCCTCCGGCTCGAGGAAGATCTGGTGACCCTCGCGGTCGCCGAACTTGACGATCTTGTCCTCGATCGAGGGACAGTAGCGCGGCCCAACGCCTTCGATCGAGCCGGAATACATCGCCGAACGCTTCAAATTGAGGCGAATCAACTCATGTGTCGCTTGCGTAGTGCGGGTGATACCGCAGTTGATCTGCGGGTTCGCGATGCGGTCTGTTATCAGCGAGAACGGCACCGGCTGATCGTCTGCGGCCTGGCGTTCCAGTGAGGCCCAATCGATGGTGCGGCCGTCGAGGCGAGGGGGCGTCCCGGTCTTCAGCCGCCCGAGCTTGAAACCGGCCCGCGCCATCGTCGCCGAGAGCCCATGGCTCGCCTGCTCGTTCATCCGGCCGGCGACGATCTTCTTCTCGCCGATATGGATCAGCCCGCGCAGGAATGTGCCGGTCGTCAGCACCACGGCGCCGCAGGCGAGCCGCCTGTCACCGGAGACCAGCACGGCCGCAACCCGACCGTCCTCGATCTCGAGGTCCAGGACTTCGCCTTCCACCACGTCGAGATTGGCCTGCTCGCGGAGCGCCGCCTGCATGGCAAGACGATAGAGCTTGCGGTCGGCCTGGGTCCGCGGCCCACGCACCGCCGGGCCCTTGCGGCGGTTGAGCAGGCGGAATTGGATGCCGGCGGCATCCGCGATGCGGCCCATCAACCCGTCCATGGCGTCGATCTCGCGCACGAGATGACCCTTGCCGAGTCCGCCGATGGCCGGATTGCAGGACATGACGCCGATCGTCTCGAAGCGCAGCGTCACCAGCGCCGTCCGGGCGCCGGCGCGCGCAGCCGCGCTCGCCGCTTCGCATCCGGCATGGCCGCCGCCCACCACCACCACGTCATAGTGATTGGTCATTGCAAGAATCCGTTTCAGAGATGCTTTGACACATGTCCCCGCCAGCCTCCGCTGTCAAGGATGCAGTCCGTTGCGGAGGTGATCGCCGGGGATGGGCTGCGTGCCAGTGGTCTGCCTGTCCGACCTCGTCCCGAAGGAAGGAAGGCGCTTATCCCACGGACGATTTTTCACTTCTCAAGCGCTGCGAATCAGCGCCATTGGCTTTAGTGGCCAGCCGTCCTCGCCTTCTACGAGGCAGGCAATGAGGGGCAGCGCCGTTTGGCTAGCACGTCACGCGTCTGGAGCCCGGACTCGTTTCACGTGAAACACCATCCGCCGCATCCTGCCGTTGTTTCACGTGAATCATCCGGAGCGCATAGCCGCCCCGCGTTTCACGTGAATCACTTGCCGATGCAGAACTGGGAAAAGATGACGTCGAGCATATCCTCGACATCGACGGCGCCGATAATTCGCCCAAGCCGGTCCGTGGCCACCCGCAACTCTTCCGCGCGCAGCTCCAGGCTTTGCCCCGACAGCGCCGCCGAGAGAAAATCCTTCGCCTCCTCCAGCAGCTCGATATGGCGGAGCCTCGACGGCAAGATCTCACCGGCCCCTCCGACTGCGGCAGCGGCGCGACTCGCAATCTCGTCCAGCAGTTCCGAAATTCCGGTACCTTCCTTGGAAGAGATGGCCAAATCATAGGCCCCTCTGCGCGCTCCCATGAGATCGGTTTTGGTCCCGATGCTCAGGAGCGGAACACCTGTCGGAACCGCGCCGACGGGCTGTGGATGGACCATATCCTCTAGCAGCAAAACCAGGTCGGCGCCACCGGCCTTGGCACGCGCTCGTTCGATGCCGATCGTCTCCACCTTGCCGGCGGCCTCGCGCAGGCCTGCCGTATCGACGACCCGAACTCTCATCCCGTGGAGCTCCAGCACCACCTCCAGCAGGTCGCGCGTGGTGCCCGGCTCGTCGGTGACAATTGCCGCCTCGCGTTGGGCCAGGGCGTTGAACAGACTGGACTTGCCGGCATTCGGCGCGCCGAGGATGACGACCTCGAAGCCATCGCGAATGATCTCGGCCGCCTTGAACCCCTGAATGTGGCGTTCGATCTCGTCGGCCATCCCCGCCACATCGGTCCAGACCGCCTTCGAGACCGAACCCGGCACATCCTCCTCCTCAGCGAAGTCGATTTCCGCCTCGATCATTGCTCGAGCATGGATCAACCGCCGGCGCCACCCCGAATAGAGCTCGCTCTGCGCGCCCTCGAAGTTACGCACGGCAAACCGTCGCTGCGCCTCCGTCTCGGCATTGACGAGGTCCGCCAGCGCCTCGGTCTCGACCAGATCGAGCTTGCCGTTGAGAAAGGCGCGCCGCGTGAATTCGCCAGGCTCGGCATGTCTGACGCCGGCAAAGCCGGTGAGCGTTTCCAGCATTTTTGCCGCAACGGCGCGGCTGCCGTGTACATGGAACTCGCCAACGTCCTCGCCGGTGAAGCTGCTAGGTCCGGGAAAGAACACAACAAGCCCGTGATCGATGACCGAACCGTCCGGTGCCATCACCTTGCGCAACGTGGTAAAGCGATCCTTAATACCGCCACCGACAATCGTTTCGAGTACGAATCGAGTCTTGGGGCCGGAGATGCGAATTACGGCGATGCCGGCGGGCAGGCGACCGCTCGAAAGCGCTACGATAGAATCCTTCGAAGTTGCCATTTGCCCGACCTGCCGAACCACCCTAGGTATCTTCTTTCAGGCGCCGTTCCGGACGTCAGCCGTAGCTTTCCCGGAATTGCCTGCTCATCAACGGCCGAGCCGCTCATTGTGACCTTGCCCGCGCGAAACCTGCTTGCCGAAGAGGCCAGCCCCTATCTGCAGCAGCACAGCGACAATCCCGTGCATTGGCGGGGCTGGTCGCCGGACGCCCTTGCCGAGGCGAAGGAACTCGGACGGCCGATCCTGCTGTCCATCGGCTATGCCGCCTGCCACTGGTGCCATGTCATGGCCCATGAAAGCTTCGAGAACGATGCCGTCGCCGCCGTCATGAACCGCCTCTTCGTCAATATCAAGGTCGATCGCGAGGAGCGCCCGGATATCGACCAGATCTACATGGCGGCACTCCATGCCATGGGCGAGCAGGGCGGCTGGCCGCTGACCATGTTCCTTACGCCCGATGGTAAGCCTTTCTGGGGCGGCACCTATTTTCCGCGCGAGGCGCGCTATGGACGGCCGGGCTTTGTCCAGGTGCTGGAGGCGGTCGACAAGGCCTGGCGCGAGAAGCAGGAGAGCCTTGGCCAAAGCGCCGACGCGCTGACCACCCATGTCGAGCAGCGGCTGGCCGGCGCGAAGGGAAAGGCGGTGCTTGACCGCGGCACGCTTGCCGATCTCGCCGGCCGCATCGAGGGCATGGTCGACGGCGATCTCGGCGGCTTGCGCGGCGCGCCGAAATTCCCCAACGCGCCCTTCATGCACAGTCTGTGGCTGTCCTGGCTGCGCGACGGCCAGACCGCCCATCGCGACGCCGTGCTCATCAGCCTGGAAAAAATGCTCGCCGGCGGCATCTACGACCATGTCGGTGGCGGTCTCAGCCGTTACTCGACCGATGCCGAATGGCTGGTCCCGCATTTCGAGAAGATGCTTTACGACAACGCCCAGCTCATCCGCATGTGCAATTGGGCCTTCGCGGCAACAGGCAATGAGTTGTTTCGGAAGCGAATCGAGGAAACCGTGGCCTGGCTGCTGCGGGAAATGCGCGTCGAGGGCGGCGCTTTTGCGGCCAGCCTCGATGCCGACAGCGAAGGCGAGGAGGGGTTGTTCTACACCTGGAGCGGGGAAGAGGTTGAAGCCGCACTCGGTGCTGATTCCGCTCGCTTCTTCCAATATTTCGAGCTCGCCGCTCCGCATGGCTGGGAAGGCAAGCCCATCATCCGCCAGAGCGAGGCACAGCAGCGCCAGGGGATCAGCGATGACGCTCAGCTCGCAGCGCTGAAGGCGAAATTGCTAGCTGCCAGAGAAAATCGCGTCAGGCCCGGCCGCGACGCCAAGGCACTTACCGATTGGAACGGATTGATGATTGCGGCCCTCGCGGAAGCGGGCCGCTCCTTCGGGCGAGCCGACTGGGTGGACGCCGCCGTCAAGGCCTTCGCCCACATCGTCGAAGCCAGCAAGGACGGCCGCCTGCCGCATTCGATGCTCGGCGACAAGAAGCTTTTCCCGGCGCTGTCGAGCGACTATGCCGCCATGACCAACGCGGCGATCGCGCTGTTCGAGGCAACCGGCAGTTCTGCCTATATGGACCATGCCCGGCAGTTCATCGATCGGCTCGACCGCTGGCATCAGGATCCTGAAAAGACCGGCTATTATCTGACGGCGTCCGACAGCGTCGATGTGCCGATCCGTATCCGCGGCGATGTCGATGAGGCAATCCCCTCCGCCACGGGCCAAATCATCGAGGCGCTGGTCCGGCTCTCGTCCCTTATCGGCGATCCCGATCTTTGGGCAAAGGCCTGGACGACAGCCGAACACGCCATGGGTCGCGCCGCGCAGCAAGCCTATGGCCAGGCCGGCATCATCAACGCCTGCGCCCTGGCACTCGAGCCGCTGAAGCTCGTCATCATAGACAAGCCTGATTCCTCAGGCCTCGTTCCGGTGGCGAATCGAAGTTCCGATCCACGCCGGGTCGATATCGTACTGCCCATCGGTACGGAAGCGAATCAACCGCTTTTGCCGGGCGGCGTGCTGCCGCCGACGGACAAGCCGGGAGCCTGGTTCTGCAGCGGACAGACATGCCTGCCGGCGGTTACGGATGCGGGCGAGTTGGAGAAGCTGTTGCGGCGGGAATAAACAGCTTCGTCTCCTCGGTTTGACCCAGGATCTATGTCGCGGCGCTTCCGACGAATGCGGCGGTGCGGAATTCTGCACCGCCGCAAAGCTCATGGACTTAGGGTTCTGCGCAGCGTCGCCTCGCTCCTTGCTCCGCCTTGTATGCCGAAGAAAGGACCGGTCCCTCGGCGCCCGATCAGGTATTCATCGAATCGAAGAAATCCGCGTTGGTCTTGGTCTGCTTGAGCTTGTCGATGAGGAATTCGATCGCATCGGTCGTTCCCATCGGCGCAAGGATCCGGCGCAGCACGAAGATCTTCTGCAGATCCGAACGCGGCACCAGAAGGTCCTCCTTGCGGGTCCCGGACTTGAGGATGTCGATCGCCGGGTAGATGCGCTTGTCGGCCACCTTGCGGTCGAGCTGGATTTCACAGTTGCCGGTGCCCTTGAACTCTTCGAAGATGACTTCGTCCATGCGGCTGCCGGTGTCGATCAGCGCGGTGGCGATGATCGTGAGCGACCCGCCTTCCTCAATGTTGCGCGCGGCGCCGAAGAAGCGCTTCGGACGCTGCAGCGCGTTGGCGTCGACACCGCCGGTCAACACCTTGCCGGATGACGGCACCACGGTGTTGTAGGCGCGTCCGAGGCGGGTGATCGAATCGAGCAGGATGACGACATCGCGCCCATGCTCGACCAGGCGCTTGGCCTTCTCGATCACCATTTCGGCGACCTGCACATGGCGCGCTGCCGGTTCGTCGAAGGTCGAGGAAATGACTTCGCCCTTGACCGAGCGCTGCATGTCGGTGACTTCCTCCGGACGCTCGTCGATCAGAAGAACGATCAGGTAGCATTCCGGATGATTGGCGGTGATCGAGTGCGCGATGTTCTGCAACAGCACCGTCTTACCGGTGCGCGGCTGAGCGTTGATCAGCGCGCGCTGGCCCTTGCCGATCGGCGCCACCAGGTCGATCACACGCGGCGAGATGTCCTTGGTCGGGGGATTGTCGACCTCCATCTTCAGCCGCGAGGTCGGGTAGAGCGGCGTCAGGTTGTCGAAGTGGATCTTGTGCCGGATCTTCTCCGGATCATCGAAATTGATCGTGTTGACCTTGAGCAGCGCGAAATAACGCTCGCCCTCTTTCGGGCTGCGGATCGGCCCTTCGACCGTATCGCCGGTCTTCAGCGAAAAGCGCCTGATCTGCGACGGTGAAATATAGATATCGTCGGGACCCGGCAGGTAATTGGCGTTGGCCGAGCGCAGGAAGCCGAAACCGTCCTGCAGTACCTCGACCACGCCTTCGCCGATGATCTCGACGTCCTGGATGGCGAGCTTCTTCAGGATCGCGAACATCAGCTCCTGCTTGCGCATGACGCTGGCGTTCTCCACCTCGAGCGATTCGGCGTAAGCGATCAGCTCCGGCGGCTTCTTGTTTTTGAACTCTGCGAGTTTCATTTCTTGCATTAGATGGACTCTGGGTAGGCTTTGGGGAGAAAAAATCGGCTGGATGCGACAAATGCCGGGCGCGGCCGAAAGCGAGAAAGGGGCGGCGCATGACGGGAAGGAAGACCCGTCTTTTATCGTCGGTCGCCTGAAAGAGCAAGCCGCCTTTTGCCGGGTATGGGGAAGCCTCAGAACGGCTTCACGATGACCAGGATGACGATGACGATCATCAGCAATGTGGGGAGTTCATTGACGATCCGCCAGTGCCTCGCCGGCTTTTCGTTCTTGTCCTCGGCAAATTTTCTCACCGCGCCGGCGAGATAGCCGTGCAGACCCGAAAGCAGCAGCACGGCGAGGATCTTGGCGTGCAGCCAGCCGCCCTGGAAACCGAAGCCCTTCCAGGCGAGCCAAAGCCCGAACACCCAGGTCACGGTCATCGCCGGGTTGATGATGGCGCGCAGCAGCCGGCGCTCCATCACCTTGAAGGTCTCGGACTGCGCGGAGCCTTTCTCGGCGTCGACATGATAGACGAAAAGCCGGGGCAGATAGAGCATCCCGGCCATCCAGGCGATGACGGCAATCACATGGATTGCCTTCGCCCAGGGATAGAAGCTGTCCGGCGCCACAAGGAAGAGCAGGGCGGTCAGGACGACCAGCAGGACGATGCCGATCAACATGCGCTTCATCGCCTGGCCGGCGCTGTTCTCGTTGATCGTCTCTGTCATCGATGGCTCCGCACCATTTTCACCATGGCCTCGACATGTGCCACAGGCGTTTCCGGCGTGATGCCGTGGCCGAGATTGAAGATCAGCGGCCCGTTGCCCAGCGTGCGAAGGATGGCGTCGACGCCGTCGGCCAGCGCTCTGCCGCCGGCAACCAGGCGAAGCGGATCGAGATTGCCCTGCACCGCGCCTTCGCTTTGCAATTCCTTTGCCATCGACAGCGGCACGGTCCAGTCGAGCCCGAGCCCGGTGATCCCGGTCTTCTTCCTGTAATCGCGATAGCGCTCGCCGGCGCCCTTGGGAAACCCGATCACCGGAACATCCGGATGCGCGGCCTTCACTTGCCGGACAATCTCCGCAACGGGCTCGATGCAAAACGCCTCAAAGGACGCTTCATCGAGAACACCCGACCAGGAGTCGAAAATCTGCACCACATCGGCGCCGGCCTCGATCTGGCGGATGAGATAGGCGGCCGAATGGTCGGCCAGTATCTTCAGGAGCCGCGCAAGGGCCTCCGGCTCGCGATAGGCAAAAAGCCTGGCCGGTCCCTGGTCCGGCGTGCCGTGGCCGGCAATCATATAGGTCGCCACCGTCCAAGGCGCGCCGCAGAAGCCGATCAAGGTCGTTTCAACCGGAAGCTTCGCACGCAGACGGCGGACCGTTTCGTAGACCGGTTCGAGATTCACGTGAAACGTTTCGCCGTCCAAGGTCTCGATTTCGGCTGCCGCAATCGGCTTGAGGATCGGCCCGTATCCCTCTTCGAAGCGGACATCTCGTCCCAGCGCATCGGGCACAACCAGGATATCGGAGAACAGGATCGAAGCATCGAAGCCGAAGCGCTCGATCGGCTGCAGCGTCACCTCGACGGCAAGATCCGGATCATAGCAGAGATCGAGGAAAGAACCGGCCCGCTTCCGGGTCTCGCGATACTCCGGCAGATAACGCCCTGCCTGACGCATCATCCAGAGCGGCGGCGGTGAAACCGTCTCGCCCTTGAGGACGTCCAGCACGATCCGTTTCCCAGCCATCCAGTGCTCGCCCTCTCCAGGTCTCTTAAATCAAATATCTATTTTAAAAGAGTCTTCTGATTCTAAGAGTCTGTTGGTTGTGGTGGTTGTGACCTGTCCCGCCTGCCGCTCGAAAAGGCCAGTCAGCATATTGTCGCGCAGCCGCTTTCTCAATTTGGAGCGATCTGGGGACGAACTGGATTCAGGCTTTCGAGTCAGCGCCTTGGCTCTTCTGCTGCGGACCTCGAGCTGTGGATGAAATCGGCCAAGAAAAGTTGGTCCCCGGTTTTGTCCCCAGCGCCCCGACAAAGCCTACAGCGGGGCGAATTGTGGACAAGGTGGCATCTGATACAGTCGCCTTCGACGTCACGACCTTTCTGTCCAACCTTGTCCACATCTGCCCACAGTCTGGAACCAACTCTTGTGAACAAACCCCAGAGCTTCTTCCATCTGCATCTGATTTCCGACGCCACCGGCGAGACGCTGCTGGCGGCAGGCCGCGCCGCCTCCGCGCAATATAAGGACGCGCGCGCCATCGAGCACATCTATCCGCTGATCCGCACGGAAAAGCAGGTCGCCAAGGTGTTCGAGGATATCGAGGAGGAGCCCGGCATCATTCTCTACACCGTCGTCGACCAGAAGCTCGCGCGCAGCATCGACGAGCGCTGCGCCGCCATGGGCCTGCCCTGCGTCTCGGTGCTGGAGCCCGTGCTCAGCGTCTTCCAGTCCTATCTCGGCACGCCGGCCGGCCGGCGCGTCGGCGCCCAGCATGTGCTCGACGCCGAATATTTCCGCCGCATCGATGCGCTGAACTTCACCATGGAGCATGACGACGGCCAGTTGCCGGCCAACATGGACGATGCCGATGTCGTGCTGATCGGCATCTCGCGCACCTCCAAGACGCCGACGAGCATCTATCTCGCCAATCGCGGAATCAAGACCGCCAACATTCCGATCGTGCTCGGCGTGCCGCTGCCGGAAAGCCTGATCAACGCCAGGACGCCGCTGATCGTCGGCCTCGTCGCCACGGCCGAGCGCATCTCGCATGTCCGCCAGAACCGCATCCTCGGCAACAGCAACAACTACGTGCCGACCGACTATGTCGACCGCGCCGCCATCGCCGAGGAGCTCGCCTATGCGCGTCAGCTCTGCACCAGGCATGGCTGGCCGATGATCGACGTCAGCCGGCGCTCGATCGAGGAAACCGCGGCGGCGATCGTTGCCCTGCGGGGCAAGACGCGCTAGGGCAGGCGATATAAGTGAGCATTCCGTCCTGAGAGAAGGTGGCTCGGCGCATAGCGCCGAGACGGGTGACGGGCGCTGGACGGATCGCAACCGTTGGTGAACCAGTATGGCCGGCAAAATCGTCCTCGCTTCGGGCAGCCCGTTCCGCAAGGCAATGCTTATCAATGCCGGGCTCGACATAGAGGCGGTGCCGGCAGACGTCGACGAGCGCGCGCTCGAGGCGCCCTTGCAGGACAGCGGCGTGTCTCCCGAGGATGTCGCTTCGATCCTTGCCGAAGCCAAGGCGACCGAGGTCAGCGAGCGCCGGCCGGGCGCGCTGGTGCTCGGTTGCGACCAGACGCTGTCGCTTGGCGACGAAATTTTCCACAAGCCGGCCGATATGGAAGGGGCGCGGAGGCATCTCCTGGCCTTGTCGGGCAAGACCCATCAGCTGAACAGCGCCGCCGTGCTCTGCCGCGATGGCGAAGTGCTGTGGCGCCATGTCGGCATCGCCAGCCTCACCATGCGCAAGCTCGATCCCGCCTTCATCGGCCGCCACCTGGCGCGCGTCGGCGCCAAGGCGCTGGCGAGTGTCGGCGCCTACCAGATCGAGGGCGAGGGCATCCAGCTCTTCGAAAGGATCGAGGGCGACTATTTCACCATCGTCGGCCTGCCGCTGTTGCCGGTGCTGAAGGAGCTGCGCGCATTGGGAGCGATCGATGGTTGAGAAGCGGGCCTTCGTCACCGGCCACCCGATCGCGCATTCCCGCTCGCCCAAGATCCACCGCTACTGGCTGGAGGAATACGGCATCGACGGCAGCTACCAGGCAATCGACATTCGGCCGGAGGATTTCGCAGCATTCCTGAAATCACTCGGCGAGAATGGCTATCGCGGCGGCAATGTCACCATCCCGCACAAGGAAGCAGCCTTCGCCTTGGTCGAACGCCGCGACGAGGCCGCCGAAGCCATCGGCGCGGTCAACACGCTGTGGCTGGAAGACGGCGTGCTGTGGGGCGGCAATACCGACGCTCTCGGCTTTGCCGGCAATCTCGATGAACACGCCCCCGGCTGGGCGGCGAATGGTCCGGCCGTGGTGCTGGGCGCGGGTGGTGCCTCCGGCGCCGTCATCCACGCGCTGAAGGACCGGGGTCTCAACGACATCCGCATCGTCAACCGTACGCTGGCAAGGGCTGAGGAACTCGCCGACCGGTTCGGCGCCGGGGTTTCCGCGCATGGCGCCGGCGCGGTCGGCGAATTGCTTTCCGACGCCGGCCTGCTCGTCAACACCACCGCGCTCGGCATGCATGGCAACGAGATCCTTGCCGCCGATCCGGCCGGTCTGCCCGGCCACGCCATCGTCATCGACATCGTCTATGTACCGCTGGAGACGCCGCTGCTTGCTGCCGCCAGGGCGCGCGGCCTGAAGACCGTCGATGGCCTCGGCATGCTGCTGCACCAGGCCGTGCCCGGCTTCGAGCGCTGGTTCGGCAAGCGGCCGGAAGTGACGGCGCAGTTGCGGAGGATGATCGTCGCCGACATCGAAGCGCATTGATATGATCGTGCTCGGCCTCACCGGATCGATCGGCATGGGCAAGTCGACCACGGCAAAGATGTTCGCCGAGGCCGGCGTTCCGGTGCATGATTCCGACGAGACCGTGCATCGCCTCTATGCCGGCAAGGCAGCACCCTTGGTCGAACGAGCCTTTCCCGGCACGACAAAAGCGGGCGTGGTGGATCGTGCAAGGCTCGCCGAGACAGTGCTGGGCGATTCCGCCGCGCTGAAAAAGCTGGAGGCGATCATCCACCCGCTGGTGCGGGCCGACGCCGACGCCTTTTTGGCCCGCCATCGTGCGGCCGGGGCGCCGATTGCGGTGCTCGACATTCCGCTGCTGTTCGAGACCGGCGGCCGCAATCGCGTCGACAAGGTCGTGGTCGTCACCGCGCCGGCCGAGATCCAGCGCGCCCGCGTGCTCGCCAGGCCCGGGATGAGCGAAGATAAATTCGCTTCAATCCTCGCCAAGCAGGTGCCTGACGCCGAGAAACGCCGTCAGGCGGATTTCATCGTCGACACCGGCCAGGGTTTTGATGCCGCACGTGCGGCGGTGGCAGCCATCGTCAGCGAATTGACCGGGGATAAGTCCGGCAAAAACGCTTCCTGACGGCCGCTGTCAGCAGTCCCCATTGCCATTTTGTTCCGGTTGGTGATTCTGCTCTTTAGAGCGGATTGATTCGAATGCGTGAGATCATCTTCGATACCGAAACCACCGGCCTCGATTTGCGCGACGACCGCATCATCGAGCTCGGCGGCGTCGAACTGGTCAACCGTTTCCCGACCGGCCGCACCTTCCACAAGTTCATCAATCCGCAAGGCCGCGCCATTCACGCCGAGGCGCAGGCCGTGCATGGCATCAGCGCGGCGGATTTGGCCGGCAAGCCGACCTTCGCCGAAATCGCCGAGGAATGGCTGGCCTTCACCGACGGCGCCAAGCTGATCGCCCACAACGCCACTTTCGACCTTGGCTTCCTGAACCTCGAATACAGCCGGCTCGGTCATCCGGCCATCGATCCCGGCCGCATCGTCGACACGCTGGCGATCGCGCGCCGCAAGCATCCGATGGGTCCGAACTCGCTGGACGCGCTTTGCCGCCGCTACGGCATCGACAACACCCGCCGCACCAAGCACGGGGCGCTTCTCGACTCCGAATTGCTGGCCGAGGTCTATATCGAGCTCATCGGCGGCAAACAGGCGGCGCTGGTCCTGGAAACCGTGGCCGTGCAGATGAACGGTAGCGGCGAAGTCGCCGATATCGACATCTCGATCGGCGCAAGGCCGATCGCGCTGCCGCCGCGCCTCACCGAGGCGGATCGGGCGGCGCATGCCGGGCTTGTCGGCACGCTCGGCGAAAAGGCGCTATGGCTGAAGGTGGCGTCTGCGGGTTGAGCCGGGGCGCTCCCGGCGGCAACCGACGCGATTAGCCGAACCGCCCATCCGTTCGCCATACTCGGGCTTGACCCGAGTATCCATGCCGTGACCCTTGCGCAGAGTGCAACGGTGCAGAATTCCTTCACCGCAGCGACGCCTTAGCGTCACGGCATGCATTCTAACGTCGCTCCGCTCCTTGCTCCGCCCCAGAATGACGACCTAACGAATGCCGTCGCTAATTTCAGACGCCCCAACAAAAGCCCGGCGCGAAGCCGGGCTCCCGATACGATGGGTGGCGCGCCCCCTCAGCTCACCTGGACCTTGCTGGCGGCCTGGTCCTCGGCGATGCGCTGCTGGAACATCTGCGCGAAATCGATCGGGTCGAGCATCAGCGGCGGGAAGCCGCCGTTGCGGGTGGCGTCCGCGATGATCTGGCGGGCGAAGGGGAAGAGCAGCCGCGGGCATTCGATGAACAGGATCGGCAGCATGTGCTCCTGCGGGAAGCCGCTGATGGCGAAGACGCCGCCATAGACCAGTTCGACGTTGAACAGCACTTCCTGGTCGAAGGAGGCCTTGGCATTCAATGTCAGATTGACGTCGAACTGCTTGTCCGAAAGCGGGTTGGCGTTGACGTTGACATTGATGGCGATGCCCGGGGCCTTGTCGCGGCCGCGCAGCGAATTCGGCGCGCCGGGGCTTTCGAAGGACAGGTCCTTCACATATTGCGCAAGCACGTTGAGCGAGGGCTGTTCCTGTTTGCCGTTGCCATTGGCGGCGGCTGCCGCGGCATCATCATTGCTGGCCATTAGCCTTTGTCCTTTTGCCTGGGCAGCATTGCTGACCGGATTGAAATCGGGGGTTCGCTATCATGCTCGGCAGGACAAGACAAGTTTTGCGCGCCGCCTGAAACTGCGCAGCCGTTTCGGGGCGACGGCGCGCATGAGACAGCTATTCGAGCGGACCCTGAAGAGAGCTAGTCGTCTTTCAGCCGCCGCCAAGGGGAATTGTGATCCGGCCCGCGCTTGTAGTCGTCCTGGCGCGAAAAGTCGCTGTCATCGAGATCGATGACCCTGTCGCGGCGGCGGGCCGAAAAGCCGCTGCTGAAGCTGGTCGCCATCACGATGCGGTTCTTGAGCAGGCGCCAGGCAAGATCGCGCACCGGCGGCAGGAGCAGCAGGATAGCGACAATGTCGGTGATGAAGCCCGGAATGATGAGCAGGAGTGCCGCCAGCACGATCATCGCGCCATGCGCGAGTTGGCGGCTTGGATCGCGCCCGGCATCCATTTCCGTCCGCACCCGCGCCATCACGCCGAAACCCTGGTGCCGAAGCAGGAGGCTGCCGGCAATGGTGGAGAGGATGACGAGCCCGATCGTCGCCAAAGCGCCGACTTCGCGGCCGACGATGACGAAGCCGGCGATCTCCAGAAGCGGCAGCAGGAGCAAGAACAGGGGAATGAATGAAATGCGCAAATTGAGACCGGTCGCTTTCTTCTTTTGCGGGCCTCGCGGGAAATCGCCGCTGGCACTGGGACCTTTAGATAGGTATGGCTGGCTTTGATTTGAATGATTGCGCCCGCCGTTCTATATGCTTTGGGTAATGAACGCTATGCGACCGCCGCCATTCTAGGGGCTCTGGTGGTCCGGCCTGGACAGGGATCGAATTGGCGGAAGATATGGGTTTCTTCGACTTCGGCACGATTTTCTTTTTGATTGCGGCGGTTGTGATCTTCTTCCAGCTTCGCAACGTGCTGGGCCGTCGCACCGGAAACGAACGCCCGCCCTTCGATCCTTATTCGGCAAGCCGCACGCGCGAGCAGGACGCGGCGCAGAAGTCCGAGAATGTGGTGTCGCTGCCGCGCAAGCGCATGCCGGGGGAACCGGCGGCGGAGACCTATGCCGCGATCGACGCTTTCGCCAAGCCGGACAGCGATCTCAACAAAGGCCTGCGCGCGATCAAGGACAACGATCCGTCCTTCGATCCGAAGACCTTTATCGACGGCGCCAAGATGGCCTACGAGATGATCGTCATGGCCTTTGCCGACGGCGACCGCAAAACGCTGAAGAACCTGTTGTCGCGCGAGGTCTATGACAGCTTCGTCGCCGCGATCGGCGAGCGCGAGGCGAAAGCGGAAAAGATCCAGTCTTCCTTCGTCGGCATCGACAAGGTCGATGTCGTCGCCGCCGAGATGAAGGGCACCGAGGCGCATATCACGCTGCGCATCGTCAGCGAGCTGATCTCGGCGACCCGCGACAAGGTCGGCGCCGTCATCGACGGCGATCCGGAAAAAGTCGCCGAGGTCAAGGACGTCTGGACCTTCTTCCGCGATACCCGGTCGCGTGATCCGAACTGGAAGCTGGTCGCCACGGAAGAAGAAGATTGACCTAGAGCATGATGCCGAAAAGTGTGGAGCGGTTTTCGGACGCCATCATGCTCCATCTCTTTAATATGGAGCCGGATTCAGATTTCAGGTCGATCCGGCCTGAAATCATCCGGCTCTAGTGGCGGCTGTCATGTCGCTGTCTTCGGCATTCAAGGAAAAATCCTTCGGCGACCTGCCCGGCTGGGACGAGGATGATCACCTCGCCGCCTTCGCGGCGTTCAAACGTTCGGCTTGCCACGTCCTGACCAAGCCCTATCGAACAGGCTCGCTCGGCGTCGCGTTCGCCGCTTTCGCCGAGGCCTACACTGAGACGCGTTCCGTTTCGCCGGCGAATCGGTCGGAGGCGCGGTCCTTCTTCGAGCGCCATTTCGCTCCCGCTTTGGTGGCGGCCGAAAGCGGCGGCGCCGGCCTCGTCACCGGCTTCTACGAGCCGGAGGTCGAGGCCTCGCCGGTGAGGACGGAGCGGTTCACGGTGCCGCTGCTCTCCCGTCCCGCCGATCTGGTCGACATCGACGATAAAAATCGTCCCCTCGGGATGGATGTCTATCTCGCCTTCGCGCGCGCGACGACGACAGGTCCGGTCGAATATTTCGATCGCGGCGCCATCGAGCGCGGCGCGCTGTCGGGGCGGAGCCTCGAGATTGCCTGGCTCGCCGACAAGGTCGATGCCTTCTTCATCCATGTGCAGGGAGCGGCGCGGCTGAAGATGACCGATGGTCGGCTCTGCCGCGTCACCTATGCCGCAAAATCCGGCCAGCGCTTCACCGGGCCGGGCAGGATCTTGAGCGAGACCGGCGAAATCCCGCTGGAAAAAGTGACGATGCAGTCGATCCGCGCCTGGTTCAAGGCGCATCCTGAGCGGGTCGACGAGATCCTCTGGCAGAACCGCTCCTACATCTTCTTTCGTGAGGCGCCGGTCGACGACCCGGAGCTCGGTCCCATTGCCGCCGCCAAGGTGCCGCTGACGCCCGGCCGCTCGGTCGCCGTCGACCGGCTGCTGCACACCTTCGGCACGCCCTTCCATATCGTTGCGCCAACGCTCACCGCTTACGGCGGAAAACCGTTCCGGCGGCTGATGATCGCGCAGGACACCGGCTCGGCCATCACCGGAGCGGCGCGAGGCGATCTCTTCGCCGGCTCGGGCGATGCCGCGGGCGAGATCGCCGGCGTCGTGCGCAACGTCGCCGACTTTTATGCGCTGGTCCCGCGCGGGCTGTTCGATAGGGGGCACGCGTGAACCGCCGCCACGACACGCTGAGCGACGACGATCGCATCCTCTGGAACCTGGTGGCGCGCACGACGCGGCCCCTCAAAGGCAAGGCCGCGGTCGAGATTCCCGATATTGTCGAGCCGACGCCGGCACCGGCGCCTACGCCGGCCAACGGCGTTCCCACCGCTGCCGCCAAGCCGAAGCCGCAGCACGTCGCGCATTCGCTTGACGACCAGACGCACGAGAAACTGAAAAAAGGCCGGCTGCCGATCGAGGGCAGAGTCGATCTGCACGGCATGACGCAGGACGAGGCCTATTCGCTGCTCCTCACCTTCCTGCACCGCGCCCATGCCGGCGGCATCCGCTATGTGCTGGTCATCACCGGCAAGGGCTCATCGTCCGGCGGCGACGGCATCCTGCGCCGCTCGGTGCCGCACTGGCTGTCGACCCCGGCTTTCCGGCACCTGGTCTCGAGCCACGATCACGCCGCCCGCAACCATGGCGGCTCGGGCGCGCTCTATGTGCGGCTCAGGCGGACGCGCGCATGAGGATGCCGGCCATGAGGACGCAACTGTGACCCCGTTCGGCGAAAGGCTAAGGGCGCTGCGCGCCGAGCGCGGCGTCAGCCAGAAGGCGATGGCGCAGGCCATCGGCGTCAGCGCCGCCTATCTGTCGGCGCTCGAGCATGGCCGCCGCGGCGCGCCGACCTGGACGCTGATCCAGAAGATCATCGGCTATTTCAACATCATCTGGGACGACGCCGAGGACCTTGCCCGCCTCGCCGAAACCTCGCATCCACGGGTCAGGATCGATACGTCGGGCCTGTCGCCGGCCGCGACCGAACTGGCCAATCTTCTGGCCGAGAGCATCGAGAAGCTGGACGAGGCGGAGCTGCGCCGCCTCAGCGCGTCGATTCGTGCGGCGCTGAGAAGGTAGGTCCCGAGATCTACTGCACCGAGCCGACCAGCAGCTGCTGGCCATCGCGGATCGACACCCAGCGGCCGGTGTTGTCGATCGCCTGGCGCTTGAGATAACGGTAGCCGGTCTCGTCCCAGGCTTGGACCTTGTCGGTCAAATTGTCGAGGATGTAGTCACCCTTGTCGGTGCGCACCGTCAGCACGGAATGGCCTTCGCCGTCGGGCTTGCGCACGACGGTGATCAAGAGATCCGCAAGCGAGATGCCCATGCGGTAGAGCTGGCGCCGCTTCTCCAGCACATAGTCCTCGCAGTCGCCAAAGCCGTTGTCCGGATAGGTCCAGACCTCGTCCTTGCCGTAATTGTCGAGATCGCTCATCGGCTTGACGGCGGCGTTGACCCTGGCGGTCACGTTGATCAGCTTGCGCCACAGAGCATCGGTCAGCTTGGCCGGCGCGAGATTGGCCGGGCGAATGTTGCATTCGCTCGGATGCGTCTTGCAGAAATCATAATGTCCGATCGGCTGCGAGGTCAGGCCGCCGGTGGCCATGGCGCCGGCAGCCCATGCCGGAACCGCCCAGTGGGCCGAGATCGCCAGCCCTGCGACTGCACACAAACGCAGCATCCGCGCCATCGGTGAGGAAGTCATTGTCCCCCGGGGTCCGCCCTTGTTTATTAACGAAACGTTAAGGGGGATTTACAGTCCGTGTCAATTGAAGACAACGGCTAGTTTGGTGGCATGGTTACCCGCCAGGCCCGCATAGCGGCAGTTTGGCAACAGCGGCCTGGGACGACTCAAGAACCCGCCCGTCGCCGGTCAGCCCTGAACATTGGTTGCACGGAAAGGTCACGCGCTTTGAGCGGCGCCGAGTTGCGTCCGCTTCCCGCTCAGCTCTTGGCGGAACGGACCAGCTTCGGCTTCGCCGCCAGGCGGGTCTGGCGGCCGTAGCTGGAGATGAAGTCCAGAATGCGCGGCACGATCTCCGACCGGAACCGCGAGCCGTTGAAGACACCGTAATGGCCGACGGCCGGCTGCATGTAGTGGGCTTGACGGTCGGCCGGGATGTTCACGCAAAGCTCATGCGCGGCCTGGGTCTGGCCGAGCCCGGAAATGTCGTCGTTCTCGCCCTCGACGGTGAACAGCGCGACATTGCGGATCGCCTGGGGATCGACGGCCTCGCCGCGATGCGTCATCTCGCCCTTCGGCAAGGCGTGGCGGACGAACACCGTGTCGACGGTCTGCAGGTAGAACTCCGCCGTCAGGTCCATCACCGCCAGATATTCGTCATAGAAGTCACGGTGCTTCTCGGCGCTGTCGCCGTCGTTTTTCACAAGGTGCATGAAGAAGTCCTTGTGGGCGATGATGTGGCGATCGAGATTCATGCTCATGAAGCCCGAAAGCTGCAGGAAACCGGGATAGACATCGCGGCCGAATCCGGGCACCGGCCAGGGCGCCTGCATGATGACGTTCTCGCGGAACCAGTCGGTGCCCTTTTCCCCGGCGAGCAGATTGACCGCGGTCGGATTGCGGCGGGTGTCGATCGGCCCGCCCATCAGCGTCATGGTCGACGGCACGAAGGGGTCGCCGCGCTTTTCCATCAGCGCCACCGCCGCCAGCACCGGCACCGAGGGCTGGCAGACTGCCATCACATGGGTATCGGGACCCAGCGCGTGGAACATCTCGATGACATAGTCGATATAGTCGTCGAGATCGAAGCTGCCCTGCGACAGCGGGACCATGCGGGCGTCGACCCAGTCGGTGATGTGCACGTCGGCGTGAGGAAGCATCGCCTCGACCGTGCCGCGCAGCAGCGTCGCATAATGGCCGGACATCGGCGCCACTATCAGTAGCTTCGGATCGGGCTTGCGGCCCGCGGGAAGCTGGCGCTCGAAGCGGACGAGGTTGCAGAACGGCTTCGACCACACGGTTCGTTCGGCGACGTCGACGCTCTTCCAGTCGACCACCGCCTTGGTCAGGCCGAATTCAGGCTTGCCGTAGCGGCGCGTCGTGCGCTCGAAGAGTTCCGCGGCTGCCGCGACCGAGCGTCCGAGCGCCGTATGCGAAACCGGATTGAGCGGGTTGGAATAGAAGAACCGCACCGCATCTGCGTAAAGGCGGGCGGGCTGCAGCGCCGCATGGTTCAGTTCGTAGAGCTGGTAGAACATCAAGAACCCCGCTGCTGCCTGACGACCAAAGGGCCGACGAGCAGCGCCGAGCCTTGAATGTCTCGCAGTGAGGTTAACAAGATATTGTTGCGATGCAATACGTCAATTGGAGTGACGAATGCTGCTTTGGTCCAAACTGTTGAAAACTCGCCACGTATGGCGGAGCCGGCTCACTGTGCGCTGCCGCAATGTGTAGGAAATATGTCCGGCTCCCTCTTGCCGGACACCGACATCTTAAACGCGCGCCATGCAGACTGCGGTGTGGCCCGAGCCGATGAAGCCGAGCTGGGTGGCGGCGCCGCGGGAGAGGTCGAGCACGCGGCCCCGGACGAACGGGCCGCGATCATTGATGCGCACGACGACGCTGCGGCCGTTGTTCTTGTTGGTGACCCTGAGCTTAGTGCCGAACGGCAAGCTGCGGTGCGCCGCAGTCAGCGCGGCGGGGTTCATGCGCTCGCCGGAGGCGGTTCTGGAATGCAGCGCGTACCAGGAAGCGCGGCCGCATTGTGCGGCGGCTGAAGAGGCGGAAGAGGCGCCAGCCATCAGGCCAGCCGCGATCGTTGCCGCGACAAGCGCGGTGCGGTTGGTTTTATTCATCTTTTAGGGGTGGGCTCCGTTATAGACAACCCGCCGTAAGTGCCGAATGAGGCATGAAATGCGGCAAGCGTCTGGCGGTTCCATGGCAAAGGCACACGTTTGGAGTCGCCGCGAAACAGTTTGTCATGACATCTCCCGCGAGCGCCAGCGTATTCTTCATGGAGGCCGACCCGGTTTTGCAGGAAGTCCCGAGTAGGAGCGGCCCTCGGGGCGCAAGTAAAAGCGGGAGCGATTGCTTCGCTTCCTTCTACTCCTTTACTGCGCGCGCGTTCCGGTGAAGGATCGACTTTGCGTGGGGATCTCGCCGATGCGACTGATCAGGAATTTACTGGCGCTGATCGTGCTGGCGATCGGCGTGCTGTGGTCGCTGCAAGGGCTTGGGCTGGTCCAAGGCAGCTTCATGACCGGCCAGAGGGAATGGCTCTATATCGGGCTCGTCACCACGCTGCTCGGCCTGCTCGGCCTCCGTTGGGCAAACCGCCCGAGCGTTTGATCCGACCGGCAAGATGGCGCCGCGCGTCCGCTTGGACGGACGGCGCCTTGATGGCGTCGTTTCAACCTTGACAGCCACGCAACGACCCCGCCGCCCGTGAAATTCCATTCCGCCACTCGTCGCCGGAATGGCACGATCTATCTTCTTTCCGGATGAAAAGGGCTGGAAAAGACAACAGCGTGTGATCTGCGAACCCGGCATGGAGTTCGGCAGCCATCATGCGCAGACTGGTGACGGCTGATCCCGTCGGAACTGCTTCCCATGGAGGGTCCGAGATGAGCGTGCACAGGAAAGCGGCGCCGGACGGCGCGGAAGGCGCTTTGTCACGGCTGCGTCCGCCTTACGCCTCCGTGCTCGACCTGATCGGCCAGACGCCGGTGGTCGAGCTCACCAAATTCGACACCGGCAAATGCCGGCTGTTCATCAAGCTCGAGAGCCAGAACCCCGGCGGCTCGATCAAGGACCGCATCGCGCTGTCGATGATCGCGGCCGCCGAGAAGGATGGCAGGCTGAAGCGCGGCGGCACCATCGTCGAGGCCACCGCTGGCAACACCGGCCTCGGCCTCGCCCAGGTCGGCATTCCCAAGGGCTACCGCATCATCCTCATCGTACCCGACAAGATGTCGCGCGAGAAGATCCAGCATCTGCGCGCTTTAGGCGCCGAGGTGCGCATGACCCGCTCCGATGTCGGCAAGGGCCACCCCGAATATTACCAGGACATGGCCGAGAAGATCGCCGCCGAAATTCCCGGCGCTTTCTATGCCAACCAGTTCGCCAATCCCGCCAATCCGCTGGCGCACGAAAGCACCACCGGCCCGGAAATCTTTTCGCAGCTCGAAGGTGATGTCGACGCGGTGGTGGTCGGCGTCGGTTCCGGCGGCACGCTCACCGGTGTCGGCCGCTTTTTCGCCAAGCATTCGCCGAAGACCGAAATGGTGCTTGCCGATCCGGTCGGCTCGGTGCTGGCGCCGTTGATCAAGACCGGCAAGATGACAGAGGCCGGCAGCTGGACCGTCGAAGGCATCGGCGAGGATTTCGTGCCGCCCAATGCCGATCTGTCGCTGGTCAAGAAAGCCTATTCCATTCCGGACAAGCAGAGCATGCTGGCGGTGCGCGACCTGCTGTCCAAGGAAGGCATCCTGGCCGGCTCGTCCTCCGGCACGCTTCTGTCGGCGGCACTGCGCTACTGCCGCGATCAGACGACGGGCAAACGTGTGGTCACCCTGGTCTGCGACAGCGGCAACAAATATCTGTCGAAGGTCTTCGACGACATCTGGCTCGCCGAGCAGGGCTTGGCCGACCAGGAGCAGCACGGCGACCTGCGCGACCTCGTCATGCGCTCGCCGCGCACTGGTGACATCGTGACCGTTGGTCCCGAGGAAACCCTGCTCAACGCCTACGGCCGCATGCGCCGCTCCGATGTCTCGCAGCTCCCGGTGCTGGAGGACGGCAAGCTCGTCGGCATCGTCGACGAAAGCGATATCCTGGCCAAGGTCGACGGCCCCTATGACGGCCGCTGGGATCGCTTCAACGCCCCGGTGCGCACGGCCATGACGTCCAACCTGCACACGCTGCAGGCCAGCCAGACGCTCGACGCGCTGCTCCCCGTCTTCGACCGCAACGAGGTCGCCATCGTCTTCGACGGCGACGAATTCATCGGCCTGATAACCCGTATCGACCTGATCAACCATCTGAGGCGTCGCGCAAAATGACTTCGAACGGCAAGAACCGCCCGGCCTTTTCCACGCGCACCATCCATGGCGGCCAGAGCCACGATCCGCTGACCGGCGCGGTGATGGTGCCGATCTACGCCACCTCCACCTACGGCCAGCAGTCGCCCGGCGTGCACAAGGGTTTTGAGTATGCCCGCAGTCAGAACCCGACGCGCTTCGCCTTCGAACGGGCCGTCGCCGATCTCGAAAGCGGCACCGCGGCCTTCGCCTTCGCCTCAGGCCTGGCCGCGATCGCCACGGTGTTGGAGCTGTTCGACGCCGGTGCCCATGTGGTGGCCACCGACGACATCTATGGCGGCTCGTTCCGGCTGATGGAGCGGGTGCGCAAGCGTTCCGCCGGCCTGCAGGTCAGCTTCGCCGATTTCACCGATCTCGCCGCCGTCGAGAGAGCGATCCGCCCGGAGACAAAACTGCTCTGGGTCGAGACGCCGACCAACCCGTTGCTGCGCGTCGTCGACCTCGAAGGCGTCGCGGCTTTGGCCAAGCGCAAAGGCCTGCTGACTGTCGCCGACAACACTTTTGCCAGCCCCTACATCCAGCGGCCGCTGGAGCTCAGCATCGACATCGTCGTCCACTCGACGACGAAATACTTGAACGGCCATTCCGACATGGTCGGCGGCGTGGCGGTCGTCGGCGACAACAAGGATTTGGCCGATCGGCTGAAATTCCTGCAGAACGCCATCGGCGCCATTTCCGGCCCGTTCGACAGTTTTCTGGCGCTGCGCGGCATCAAGACCTTGGCGCTTCGGATGGAGCGCCATTCCGCCAACGGCCTGAAGATCGCGCAGTGGCTGGAAGCTCGCAAGGACGTGCGCCGCGTCGTCTATCCCGGGCTGGCGAGCCACCCGCAGCACGAGATCGCCAAGCGCCAGATGCACGCCTTCGGCGGCATGATCTCGGTCGACCTCGACCGCGACCTCGCCGGCACCAAACGCTTCCTCGAACGCACGCAGCTTTTCACGCTCGCCGAAAGCCTCGGCGGCGTCGAAAGCCTGATCGAGCATCCGGCGCTGATGACGCACGGCTCGATCCCCGCGGAAAAGCGCGGGGCGATCGGGATATCGGATTCGCTGGTGCGGCTGTCGGCCGGTATCGAGGATGGCGATGATCTGATCGCGGATCTGGAGCAGGCGTTGCGGGGGTGAGTGCCTTCGAGGATCAATCGTTGTGATCCTTCGCGCCCCCTCTGTCCTGCCGGACATCTCCCCCACGAGGGGGGAGATTGGCTGTTTCATCGCCTCACCCTTGCTGCAACGCCGGTAATTTGCGAAAGCCGCCGTGACATCTGATCTCCCCCCTTGAGGGGGAGATGGCCTACAGGCCAGAGAGGGGCGCTGTCCCGGCGACATCTCGGTGCCTGTGCCATTGCAGACCGCAATCCACCGACTAAACTGCCTGCCAACATGCGATCTCCGGAGGCGTGATGCGCGTGATCGTGTTGGGTGGCGGCGTTGTCGGCGTCACCACCGCCTATCAGCTGCAGAAGGACGGGCACGAGGTGGTCGTCCTCGAGCGCCAGAGCCAAGTCGCCGCCGAGACCAGCTGGGGCAATGCCGGCATGATTGCGCCGGGACATTCCTTCGTCTGGTCGTCGCCCAGGGCGCCATTGGTCCTGTTGAAATCGCTGGTGCTGAAGGATCAGGCGCTGCGCTTCAAGCTGTCGGCCGATCCGAGGCTTTACAGCTGGTCATGGCTGTTCCTGATGGAATGCACGGCCGAGAAGGCCAGGCGCAACACGCTGCTCAAGCATCGGCTTGCCGTCTATTCGCAGAGCGTGCTGCACGAGGTGATTGCCGACGAGCAGATCGACTACGACCGCAACGGTCGCGGCATTCTCTATTTCTATCGCAGCCAGCAGGCGCTCGATAAAGGCGTCGAGCACATGCGGCTGCTGGAATCAGACGGCCAGCTGATCAAGGTGCTTGACCGCGACGCCATCGTCGCGCTCGACCCGTCGCTGGCTTCCGCGCGGGAAAAGATCGCCGGCGGCATCCATTGCCCGACCGACGAAACCGGCGACCCGGCGAAGTTCACCCGGGCGCTTGCCGCGAAGGTCGCCGAGCGCGGCGGCGAGATCCGTACCGGCACGACCATCACCGGCATCGAGACCTCGGGCGATCGCGTCGCACAGGTGCTGACCGACAAGGGCAGCGTCAAGGGCGACGCCTATGTGCTGGCGCTCGGCTCCTACAGCCCGCTGATCGCGAAGACGGTCGGGATCAACCTGCCGATCTACCCGATCAAGGGTTATTCGCTGACCATTCCGATCGGCAACCAGCCTCGGCCGCCGACCATCGCGGCGATAGACGAGCACAATCTGGTCGCCGTGTCGCGCTTCGGCGACCGGCTGCGCGTCACCGCGACGGCGGAATTCGCCGGCTACGACACCAGCCACAAGCCGGCCGATTTCGCCTTCATGAAGGGCGTGACGCAGGAGCTTTATCCCGAGGGCGCCGACTATGACCGCGCCGAGATGTGGGCGGGCTTGAGGCCGATGACGCCGAACAATCTGCCCGAGTTCGGGCGCCGCCGCCTCGGCAACCTCTATCTCAACACCGGGCACGGCCATATCGGCTGGACCATGTCGCATGGCTCGGCGCGCATCACCGCTGACCTGATCGCCGGCCGCAAGCCGGCCATCTCGATGGACGGTCTTTTGAATTGAGAGCATGATCCCGGGGGATCGGGCAAGAAAGGGAATGCCATGTCCATCAGCGCGGCTGCTACCCGCCCTCAATCTTCGGGACCGGTCGATCCCAAGCCGGTCGATCTGGGCGTGCTTCCGTCCGAACTCGACGGCGGCCTTGCCTCGCGCGCGGCGATCGGGCTTGCGATCCTGGCCACCGACCAGACGCTGGAGCATGAGTTCCGCGCGTTGGTGCGCATTCCGGGCGTCGCCTTCTACGAGGCCCGCCTGTTCAACGACAACGACATCACCCCCGACACGCTGCGCGCCATCGGCCCGCGCATCGCGCCCACCGTCGACCTCATCCTGCCCAGCATCCCGCTCGACGTCGTCGGCTTCGGCTGCACCTCGGCCACCATGACGCTCGGCGAGGAAGCCGTCTTCGCCGAGATCAGGAAGGCGCGGCCGGGCGTCGCCTGCACCACGCCGGTGACGGGCGCGCTTGCCGCCTTCAAGGCGCTCGGCGCCAAGGGCATCGGCCTGCTGACGCCTTATGCCCCCGAGATCAACCAGGGCCTCGTCACCTATTTCACCGGACGCGGCCTCGACATTGCCGCCGTCGCCACTTTCGACCGGCGCGACGACCGCGAGGCGGCCCGCATCTCGCTCGCCTCGATCGAGGCCGCGGCCGAGCGCATGGCGGCGGCGCCCGGCGTGGACGCGATCTTCATCTCCTGCACCAGCCTGCGCGTCGCCGAGGCGGTGGCGGAACTGGAGCAGCGCATCGGCATTCCCGTCACCTCGTCCAACCACGCCATGGCCTGGCACTGCCTGCGGCTCGCCGGCATCGACGACGTCGTGCCTTCCGGCGGCCGGCTGTTCGCGTTGCCCGTTGTTCCTTCCACCCGCCGACCAGAGCCGACCGCCCTTTGACAGCATGCCAGGAAGGCTAGCCCCTTCTTTGAGCGTTTATGCTCGGTGCTATCCCTTATCTCCGACCAATCAGCGCCACGGCATCGGCCCGAGCCATGGAAGACAGGTCCAAGATCGTTGCCTGCGAACTGGTGACCATCTCGACTGGCCATTCGGTCAGGACCTGGCGCATCTGGTAGGCGAGCAGAGCTTCATTGGCTTCCTCGATCGAGTAAGCGAGCGGCCAGCCGATGCGGTCGAGAATCGGTTTCACCTTACCCGTTCCCTTGATCTGGTCGATGGCGATCACCGGCTTGCCTTTTGAAAGCCCATAGAGCGAGCCGTGCAGCCGCGTTGTCAGTACCAGGTCAACGGTCTCGAACTGTTGCTCGATCTTTGTTGCCTCATTCCCGGGCCTCAACACTGTGTCGATCGGCTCGGTATCGAGACCGAAGGTTTCGGCAAGTTGCAACAAAAGACGCTCAGCTTTCGCCCATTCGGTCATGCCGTCGCCGTAATCCCGCTGGTCGCCACGCAAGCACAGTCCAGCCTTCAGCCGCTTGCCGGGCTCAGGTGCCGCGCAAGGCAGAGAACGCGAAATGGCGAGATCGAAGGATTGTCTTGATAGGCCGTCGCGCGCCAGTACGGCTTCGAAGCGGGCAGCCATCTGCCGGTGCCGGGAAATGACGCTGACGCCAACCGCGAGCTTCCTCGCTTTCCGGTGCACCGCTAGCAGGTCTACCAATTCGTCGGTCTGAACGATGGGGCCGCAGACGAACACTAGCGTTTCGATTTCGCGGCGCACGTCGAACAGGTCCCTCACCTGGCAGTGGTCCACAATGCCCAAGGCCGGATGGCTCAGAACTTGATGGTCATGGCCGGCCCGGCGTAGCGCCGCCGATAGGTTTTCTACCGCATGCAGATCGCCGACAGTCGCCCCGCCGCCGCCTTCGAAACTTCCCCACCAAACAAGCGAAATAGGCGAGGCGGCGGTGCGCCTCAGCAATCTGTGACGACGCTTAAAGGACCGGCATTTGCGGCTGAGCAACGACATACGATTGAGTTTCTCTCGAGATCAATTAAGACAGCCGCCTCCTGCAAGTCGGGAGGCGCCCCTCTGCGTCGCATAGAGAAACAAGAGAAGGCGGGCAACATGGCTGCTCCTGCAGTGAACATGCTTTGGATTGGCGACAGACTCGGTCGTGTTGAATTGCTGTCGATAGCCTCCTGGCTGGCCTGCGGACACGCCGTGCGCCTGCATGTTTACAACCCTGTTGCAAACGTGCCGGCCGAAGTCGATCTGATCGACGCCGAGCTCACTGTTCCCTTTGCCAGCATGAAGCGTCTAGGGCATCGGGAGACCGGCTCTTATGCGCTCGCCTCCGACTACTTCCGCTACCGGCTTCAGCTGATCGATGGCGGGCTGTGGTCCGACCTCGACGTGGTTTGCCTCAAGAAGGTGAACATTGACGGAGATTGCTTGTTCGGTCTTGAGAGCGCGACTCTCATCAACGGCGCCGTCCTTTACCTCGATGCCGGTCTGCCGATGACGGCCGAGCTGGAGGGCCTTTTCTGCAACAACTACTTTCCGCCTTGGACGCGCAAGCGGGGAGCGCGCATGGCCCGGTTCAAGAACTTCATTGGCCTGCCGGTGCGCCCAGCCGACCTCCCCTGGGGAACGTACGGCCCTGGCGCGATAACGGCGCTGGCCCGCAAGCATGGACGGTTTGAGTCGGCACTGCCACGAGGAGTCTTTTATCCGCTCGATTATCGCCAAGCGCAGGCGGTCTATGATCCGACGTTCTCGCTAGACGCGGTTCTGAGTGAGCAGACACTGACCTTGCATCTGTGGAACGAGAAGCTGCGCGATGTAAAGCACACACCGCCACCGGCTGGTTCGCCGCTGGCACAGCTTTATACCAAGTTTGGCGTTTAAAAATGGGTCGCTTGTTGAAAACGGCCTTTAACGCGCTCCAAGCGATTGTTTTATCGTGCCCGATATCCAAGCCCTTTGGAGTCCGATCCTAGGGCAGCATTCGTCACGCCGCTTTGTTGCGAAGGCGGGCAGCCTCTATTCTATCGAGCACTACCTTCTGGTTCGTGGCAGCGCGGCTCGGATCGGCAGGCTTGTGCCAGATATGCAGCACCTCGGTCGCCCAGGTGCCGGCGCGCCGGATGATGCCCTTATCCTGCAACCGGAAAACGAAGTCGGCATCTTCATAACCCCAGCCTGTGAAGGTCTCGTCGAAGCCGCCGACCGACAGCGCATCGCTTTTCCAACAGGCGAGATTGCAGCCCTTAATGCGCCGGAAGACGAAGGAACGATAATCCGACATCGTCCGCCAGGGCAGCCGCACGAAAAACGCGACGATCTTGGAAATGTCGCCTTTCAACCGGTGCCGCAGGATATTCCGGCGGAATGCTCGGTAGTTCCACGTCCCTGCCGCCAGCAATTGCTTGCTGAATTCCTGGCTGAGCAGAATGCGGCTGCCGGTGATGACGTAGTTCGGCTTGGCAAGCGCCCGATGCTGGGCAACGAAGTCGGGCTGCAGAATGCAGTCTCCGTCGACGAAGATCAAATAGGGGCCGCACGCCTCGCCTATCGCCTTGTTCAGGATTGCGGAACGGCGAAAGCCGATGTCTTCGTGCCAGACGTGCCTGACTGGGATCGAGGCGGAGTCGGTAAAGAGCTTGATCACATCGGCCGTGTCTTGGCGCGATCCGTCGTCAGCGATGATCACCTCGAAGCAGCGGTCGGTTTGGGAGGCGAGCGACTGGAGACTGAGCTTCAGCGCCCCTGGCCAATTGTAAGTATTGACGATCACCGAAACCGATACAGATCCGGCGGGGGTCATGAAAATACCCCAGCCGCTTCTTCGCGTTGATCAAAACTGTTTCGGATACGACTGCAACAACGCAGTCTTCCGCGCGCAAATATTGCGCGCACCGTCTCCCCAAGCATTCCCCGCACCCCACCAAGAACCCACCTCCTTTCTATTGACGTTAAACCGCCATCGTCAATGTAATTAGAATTCGCTTATTTTCGGAATATCTGATCGGCAAAGTGCCAAGGCGACTGGCCGACCAGTCGACCACCGATTGGCAGATTGGCCTGTTCGAAATCCGCCGGTTAACGTTTGCGGAAAAGGTTGCTTAACGCTTCGCTACTATGTCCCGCTTCGGGAGGCAGGACAGAGTGAGCGCGATGAACGACAGCCCCGGAAAGCGCAATGAATGGCGCGCCATCTTCTACGTGCAGGCGCGTGTGGCGATCCTGTTCGTCCCGATCATCATCAGCCTGCTGATCATCGGCGCGCTTGCCGGCAACGACCGCGATCACGTCGTCATCGACCGGACCGTCACCAGCTCGGTGAAGTAGGCGACCCGGCAAGAGGCTCGCGGTATTCCGTGCACGCTAGACAAAGCGCGGGATCGGGCCGTTCTGCGCCGTCGTGCGGTCGCCGAGGTCGATGAACACCTCGTCGACATAGCACCAGCCCCAGCCTTCGGGCGGATCGTAGCCTTCGATGACCGGATGCTGAGTGGCGTGGAAATGCTTGGTGGCGTGGCGGTTGGGCGAGTCGTCGCAGCAGCCGACATGGCCGCAGGTGCGGCAGAGTCTGAGATGCACCCACCAGGAGCCGCTCTTCAGGCATTCCTCGCAGCCGAGGGCGCTCGGCACCACATCCTTTATGTCGTCCGTATGCCTGCATTCGTCCATCAGGGTCTCCTTTCGGGCTGAGCAGCACGCCCGCCGTTGCGCGCAAGATAGGCATGCAGCGCCGCCACCACCTGAGCGCCTTCGCCGACGGCGGCCGCGACACGCTTGGTCGAGCCGCAGCGCACATCGCCGATGGCGAACACGCCGCTGCGGCTCGTCTCCATCGGGCCGTGTCCCGGCGCCACATCCGGTCCGGTGCGCACGAAGCCCTTAGCGTCGAGCGCCACGTCGCAGCGCGCCAGCCAGTCGGTGTTCGGGTCGGCGCCGATGAACAGGAAGAGGTGGTGGATGGTCCGCGTCGTCGCCACGCCGGTGACCCCGTTGCGCCAGCACAGCTGGTCGAGGTTGCCGTCATGGCCGTCGAGCGCCTCGACCTCGGTTTCCGTCAGCACCTCGATGTTCGGCTGCGCCACGATCCGCTCGACCAGATAGCGCGACATGGTGGCGTCAAGGCTGTCGCGCCGCGCCAACAGCGTCACCTTGCGCACCTGGCTGGCGAGAAAGACGGCCGCCTGGCCGGCCGAGTTGCCGGCGCCGACCAGCGCCACTTCCTGGTCCCGGCAGAGCCGTGCTTCGATCGGCGAGGCCCAGTAATGCACGGACGTGCCCTCGAACTGCGCGATATTGGCGATGTCGAGGCGACGGTAGCGCGCGCCGCTGGCGATCACCACGGTGCGCGCGCGCAGGGTCTCGCCGTCGCCAACGTCCAGCCGGTAGCCGGCCATGTTGTCGGCGGCGCCGAGCAATTTGGCTTCATCGGGGATCACCATCTCGACCCCGAACTTCTGCGCCTGGTTGTAGGCGCGCGCCATCAGCGCCATGCCCGTAATGCCGGTCGGAAAGCCGAGATAGTTCTCGATGCGCGAGGATGCCCCCGCCTGCCCGCCGAAGGCGCGGCAGTCGAGCACGATGGTCGACAGCCCCTCGGAGGCCGCATAGACCGCGGCCGCCAATCCCGCCGGCCCGGCGCCGACGATGGCAACGTCGTAGATCTTGCCGGCGTCGAGCGGCCGCAGCAGCCCGACGCAGCGGGCGAGATCGCTTTCGCCGGGATTGTGCAGCAGCTTGCCGTTGGGACAGAGCACGATCGGCAGATGGTGCGGATCGACATGAAAACGCTCGATCAGCGTCTTGGCGCAGGGATCGGTGTCGGAATCGAGCGCGCGGTGCGGCAGGCCGCTGCGGGTGAGGAAACCCTGCAGCCGCAGCACATCGCCATTGCTGGGACGGCCGATGACGATCGGCCCGCTGGTGCCGCTCTCGAGCAGGCCGACACGGCGCAGGATCAGCGCGCGCATGACGCGCTCGCCGAGATTCGCCTCCTGCACCATCAGATCGCGCAGCCGCTGCGAGGGGATGACGATGGCTTCGACCGGCTCGGTCGCCTCGGCATTGACGAGCGACGGCCGGCTCGAAAGCTGCGCCAGCTCGCCGATGAAATTGCCCGGACCATAGGTGATGATCGCCTCGCGCGGGCCAAGACCGCTGGCCTGCGTGATGTCGACCTTGCCCGACAGGATGACGACCAGTCCGGGCGAGACCGTGCCGGCCGTCACGATATGCTCGCCGGCGCCGTAGGCTCTTGGCACGCCGAAGCGGCGCATGCGCTCGATGTCCGCATCGGCGAGCACGGGGAACATGTGGTCGCGGCGGGCGGCGATGGTCGGGCTGACGGAGGGGGCCATGACCGGACCGTAGCGCCCGGGGCAGCGGGTTTGAAGCGGTTTGTTCGGGGACTGGCTGGAAGGGCAGGTTGGCCGCTACGCTTTCATCTATCCGAGCGACCTCGCCAGCTTGCGCAGCGCCCCCTGCGGATCATCGGTGATGACGGAGCCATGCGAGACAAGGATGCGCTTGAGCGCCGGCAGGTCCGCCCATCGTCTCAATTGCGCTGCGAGTGCCGCCTTGTCGCCGACCATCGTCAGCTTGACCGGCCAGGGTATACGCGGCTCATCACCGGCAAATCCCATCATGCGCAATGCCCAGCCGGCAAAGCCGGACGCGTCGCGGATGTTGCCGACGATATCATTGAGAACCAGCGTCGTGCCGTTCGGTCCGTCAATTTGCAACGCCGCCTCGCGATCACGGGTTCCGGGGACGGTGACGAGCTTGACGTCGGGATCGCCAAAGTCGCCGCGTGCCGCATCGACATGCACCGCCTTCTCGACGCTGTTGCGCGCGCCCGCCGGTGCAATCACCTGCAGGGTGGGATAGCGATCTTTCCATGGCTTTGCATCGAGCCGGTGATGATCGTTAGGGACGATCAGGAAGGCCGGCTCCCCAAAGGCCTCGATCGCGCGCATCTGTTCGTCATCGAGCGCGATGGCGCTGAAGATGACGGGCCGTCCGTCGCGCAATCGCACCACGGTCATGCGCCGTTTCAGGTTGCCGACCGGCATCGGTATGTCGCCCGTCACCGTCAGAATATCGTCGTCGACAGGAGAGAGCCTGCCATGCGGCAGAACCTTCCACTCCTTGAACGGCGCGGGCATCACGGAACCTCGGCTTAACAGACAAGATAGGAACGGTTTAATCCGAGACGAGTTGCAGGCACAAAAAAGCCCGGAAAATCCGGGCTTTTTGCTCATCGCGTCAGAACGTCTGGAACGGGAATTTTGGTGCCCAGAAGAGGACTCGAACCTCCACTCCTTGCGGAACACGGACCTGAACCGTGCGCGTCTACCAATTCCGCCATCTGGGCTGGTGGGCGCTCATGTAAGCGGGCAAACGAAGCGTGTCAACGCGGTTTTTTCGAGGAGCTCAAGACTGACCAGAGGGCAGCTGGGGTTCATTTCAGGCACGGACGGCAATTGTCGGCGTCGGCCCCGCCCCTCATCGCCCTGCCGGGCACTTCTCCCCGTATAGGACGGGGAGAAGGGCTGGCCGCGGCGTTGGCGTCCTCTTGAGACGCTGGCGATTGGCGAAATCGGCGGCCGGAGCTTTCCTCTCCCCGTCACTATACGGGGAGAGGATGCCGGCAGGCAGGTGAGGGGCGGCGCCGACGCTGGTCAGTTAACGGCGAGACGGAATTCCGAGCTGAAGCGGTTGTCCCGAGACGGCCACCCGTTCCGAGCGGGGCCGGAACGATAGAACCCCTCACCCCTCCAGCACTTCCTTCTTTGCCACGGTGGAATCGGCGTTGAGCTTGTAGATCACCGGCACGCCGGTGCCGAGCTCCAGCTTGACGATCTCTTCGCCCGACTTGCCGTCCAGCGCCATGATCAGCGCCCGCAGCGAATTGCCGTGCGCGGCGACCAGCACCGTCTCGCCGCGCAGCACATGCGGCTGCACGTCGTGCAGGTAATAGGGCCAGACACGCGCGCCGGTGTCCTTCAGGCTTTCGCCACCGGGAGGCGATACGTCGTAGGAGCGGCGCCAGATATGCACCTGCTCCTCGCCCCACTTCTTGCGCGCGTCATCCTTGTTGAGGCCGGAGAGATCGCCATAGTCGCGTTCGTTGAGCGCCTGGTCGCGGACGGTCTCGAGCTTGCTTTGGCCGACCACGTCGAGAATGTGCTGGCAGGTCTTCTGCGCCCGCTTCAGCGCCGAGGTGTAAGCGATGTCGAATTTCAGCCCGCGCGCCTTGAGCTTCTCGCCGGCGGCAAGCGCCTCCGCATTGCCCTGGTCGGTGAGGTCGACATCGCGCCAGCCGGTGAACAGGTTCTTCAGGTTCCATTCGCTCTGGCCGTGGCGCACGAGCACGAGAGTTCCCGACATGTTTGCTCCTGATACGTGGTTGGATTTGAGCAATTCCAGGAAAAGTGTGTAGCGGTTTTCAGCCCGGAATTGCGGAAGAAAAGCAGAAAAAACCGCCTCAGCCCAGGCCGAGCACGTCCCGCATGGAATAGAGGCCCGGCTTCTTGCGTCGGCCCCAGAGCGCCGCCTTGACCGCGCCGCGGGCAAAGATCGCCCGGTCCTCGGCCTGGTGGGCGAGCGTGATGCGCTCGCCGGTGCCGGCCAGGATCACGCTGTGCTCGCCGACCACCGAGCCGCCGCGCAAGGTGGCGAAGCCGATCGTGCCGGCCTTGCGCACGCCGGTTTGGCCGTCGCGCACACGCACGCTGTTGTCCTTGAGCGCGATCTCTCGTCCTTTGGCCGCCGCTTCGCCGAGCAGCAGCGCCGTGCCGGACGGCGCGTCGACCTTGTGCCTGTGGTGCATCTCCAGGATCTCGATGTCGAAATCCTGCGCATCGAGCGCGCGCGCCGCCTGCTCCACCAGCACCGCCAAAAGATTGACGCCGAGGCTCATATTGCCGGATTTTACGATGGTCGCGTGGCGCGCCGCCGCGGCGATCTTCGCATCGTCATCGGCCGAACAGCCGGTCGTGCCGATGACATGGACGATGCGCGCCTGCGCGGCATAGCCGGCGAATTCGACGCTTGCGCCTGGGGCCGTGAAATCGAGCACGCCGTCGGCCTTGGCGAAGACCGGCAGCGGGTCGTCGGCGATCGGCACATTGATGGTGCCGATGCCGGCGAGCTCGCCGGCATCCTTGCCGAGGTGCGGCGAGTCCGGCCGCTCGACGGCACCGGCAACGCGCGCGCCGGGAATGGAGTGGATGGCGCGGATCAGCGTCTGACCCATCCGGCCGGCGGCGCCCACCACCACCAGGCCCATATCGCCCGTATCGCTCATGCGCTTCTCCCGACGGTTTTCTTGGCGCGGCTGCGCGGCGCCGGGGCCGAAGTCTGGCTTGTCGTGGCGTCATCGACAAGCCCTAGCCCCTTCTTGCCCTGCACCCGGTGGAAGCGGGCATAGACGCTGTGCGGGTCGGCCATCAGCGAGGCGTGTGTGCCTTCCTCGACCAGCCGTCCCTCTTCCAGCACGATGATGCGGTCGGCATTGACCACGGTCGACAGCCGGTGCGCGATGACGATGGTGGTGCGGCCTTCCATGACATGGGTGAGCGCTTCCTGGACGCGCGCTTCGGCCTCGTTGTCGAGCGCCGACGTAGCCTCGTCGAGCAGAAGGATCGGCGCCTGGCGCACGATGGCGCGGGCGATCGAGACGCGCTGGCGCTGGCCGCCGGAAAGCGTCGAGCCGCCTTCGCCGACCGGCGTGTCGTAGCCTTGCGGCTGCTGGCGGATGAACTCGTCGGCGGCGGCCTGTTTCGCCGCCTGCTCGATCTCCGCGTCGGTGGCCGAGAGCCGGCCGTAGCGAATGTTGTCGCGGATCGTGCCTTCGAAGAGATACGGCGCCTGCGAGACATAGGCGATCGATTGGCGCAGCGACCGCTTCGTCACCTTCGAGATGTCCTGGCCGTCCACCTCGATGCTGCCCTCGTCGACGTCATAGAAGCGCTGCAAGAGCGCCACCAGCGTCGACTTGCCGGCGCCCGAAGCGCCGACGATCGCCGTCACCTTGCCGGCGGCGGCGGTAAAGCTCAGATCCCTCAGCACCGGCATGTCGGCGCTATAGCCGAACGTCACATCGCTGAAGGTCACTTCGCCGGAAATAATCTTCGCTTCGGCGGCGTCGGGCGCGTCGCTTTGTTTCGGCTCGAGGTCGAGCAATTCATAGATCATGCGCGCGTTGACCAGCGCGCGTTCCATCGCCACCTGCATGCGCGCCAGCCGCCGCGCCGGATCATAGGCCAAGATCAGTGCGGTGATGAAGGAAAAGACCGCGCCCGGCGGCTGACCGAGATACAATGCCCGATAGCCGGAATAAGCGATGACGGCGGTCACGGCGAGGCCGGCCAGCATGTCCGAAATCGGCGACAGCCGTTCCGAGACGCGGGCAATCTTGTTGCTGCGCTGTTCGGCCGTGTCGGCCATGCTGCCGATGCGGCGCTTAAGCTCGTCCTCCAGGGTGAAGGCCTTGACGATGGCGATGCCTTGGGTGGCCTCCTGCACCGACCCGCTCAGCCGAGAATTGATCAGCACGGATTCCCGATTGATCTTGCGCACCCGGCGCGTGATGTAGACGACGGCCCAGATCAGCGGCGGCCCGATCAGCAGCGAGCTCAGCGACAACACCGGATCCTGGTAGACCATGAGGCCGACCAGGCCGACGAGCGTCACTGCGTCGCGAGTGATCGAAATCAATGTCAGCGACAGCAGGTCGCGGATGCCGCCGATATTCTCGTCCAGCTGCGCCGCCAGTCGACCCGAGCGCGTGTCGTTGAAGAAATTGACGCCGAGCTTCATCAGTTGGTCGAAGCTGCGCTTCTGGTAGCGGGCGACCAGATTGTTGCCGATCGTGGCCAGCATCACCGCCTGGCCGTAGCCGGCGAAGCCGCGCACGAGGAAGGCGCCCATGAAGCCGGCGCAAATCCACCAGACGGCGTCGCTGCTCCGCTCGTAGAAGATCTGATTGACCATCGGCGCCATGACCCAGGCCGAAAAGGCGGTCGCGCCCGAAACCAATAACGAGCAGACGATGACGATCGCGTAGGACCAGCGATGGTCATAGCCGTTCTCGGCGATGATACGGCGCAGTACCGCCGTTACCTCGCCGGGCCGGGCCTTTAGCTTGTTTGGATTTTGAAATGTCAAATCGGCAGCGCTTCGTGGGTTCTCGTCAAAGGTCGGGGAGCATGTCGGCACCCTCTTAGCGCCCCGGCTACGGCTTGCCTATGGCGAAACTTCGTCGCGGTGGCCGATTGCCATCCCGAACCCGGGCGCGCTCATGCCCGCCAGTGCCGTCCGGCGGTCTGAACGCCGAACAGCGACGGGGTTCTGGCATAGGCGGCCAGCCCGAGAAGCGCGGCCAGCGGGTGGGTGATGACATAGACCGGCATCGTGCGCATCAGCGCGCTGTGCGGCGCCTTGTCCTCGAACGCGGCGCGGAAATTGCCGGCTTTCAATGCCGGCACGATTTTTTGCGCGATGCCGCCGGTCAGGAAAACGCCGCCGCGGCTCATGAACACCAGCGCGAGATCGCCCGCGGTGCGGCCGAGGCAGGTGACGAACAGTTCCAGCGCTTCCTGAGCCACCGGATCGGATTTGGCGAGCGCGGCCGCGGTAACTTCCGCCGGCGTCGTGAAAGGCGTCGGCTTTGCGTCGGCCCTGGCCACCGCGCGATAGACATTGACCAGTCCGCGGCCGCACAGGATCTGCTCGCCGGAGATGCGACCCTCGAGCTTTTCGATATGCGGAAACACTTCGAAGTCGCGCGGCGTGCGCGGGCCGATATCCATATGCCCGCCCTCGCCCGGCACCGGTATCCAGCGGCGCAGCGCGTAGATCAGCCCCGCGACGCCGAGCCCCGTCCCCGGGCCGAGCACGACCCGGCCGGCATTCGGCTCCGGCGTCCCGCCGCCGATCTTTTCCATATGCTCTTCGCCCAGCGCCACCACCGCCAGCGCCTGCGCCTCGAAATCGTTGAGCACGACGATCTCGCTCAAGCCCAGATTGGCAAACATCTGGTGCGGCTTAACCACCCACGGGCAGTTGGTCAGCCGGATCTCGTCGCCGTCGACCGGCCCGGCCACCGCCAGCACCGCCGAATGCGGCTGGATCGACGAGCGGTCGAGCACCGCCGCCTGGATCGCCTCGTCGATCGTCTTGAAATTGGCCGTCTGGACGATTTGCGGCTCGGTCGCTTCCGAATTGGCGTCGAGCACGATCGAGAAACGCGCATTGGTGCCGCCGATATCACCGATCAGGACCGGAAACCGCAGCGCTGTATCGTCTTCGCCAACCATGCTTTTTGTCCCGTTCGTTCCCGCTCCGTCGCTGACTAGCGCATGGTCCTGCAAAGGGAAAGCGGCTTTGGTGCCTATCTCGAGCGTCGGCGCCGCCCCTCACCTGCCTGTCGGAATCCTCTCCCCGTCAGTGACGGGGAGAGGGGCACTGTCGCCAATGGTTTCGCCAATCGCCAGCTTCGCAAGAAGAAAGCCCGCATTGCGGCAGCCAGGCGGATGTGGGGCGCCGCCGGCCTCGACCATCTGGACGCCGTGGCGTGGCCTCAGTTCCCCGGCCTTGGCCGGGGCACTGGAATGCCGATTTTGGGCGTCGGCGCAAAGGAGCTCGCCGCCGCCGGCAGCGTCGCCGCATCGCTGGAGATCGTCTCCGCCGGCTCGGTCGCTTTCGATTTGGCCGCCGCCACCGCTGCCGCGCCGTCGCCCTGATAGGTGACCGCTTCCAGAGAAGGCGCGTCCGGCGCCGCAAGCACCGCCTGGCACTCCTTCGGCAAATTGGCCATGGTCATCAGATCGCGCGCTTTCGGCGCATCCGGGTTCTTGTTGGGCCGCCACGGCTCCTCGGTGAACCACCAGGCAAGCGGTTTGCCGCAGCCGTCATCGGCCGGCGTCGCCTCCTGCGCCTTGCAGCCGGGCGAGCCCGCCTGGCAGCCGATACGCATGTGGAAATGATAGTCATGGCCCCAGAACGGCCGGATCTTGCGCAGCCAGGAGCGATCGCCGGTGACCGTGTCGCAAAGTTTCTTCTTGATGCCCGGATTGACCAGGATGCGCTCGACCTCAGGGTAGCTCGCCGCACGCTTCAAAAGCCGCGTATGGGACGGCGTCCACAGCGCGTCCTTCACCAGATGCGTCTTCTCGTCGACCATCAGCGTCGCGCTCATGCTCTCGCGCTGCGCCATGGTCAGCGGCCGCCGCGGCATCGGCGTCAGCCAGATGTCGGCATCGAGGCCGATCTGGTGCGAGGCATGGCCGGTCGTCATCGGGCCGCCGCGCGGCTGCGAGACATCGCCGACCAGCAGCCCCGGCCAGCCATCCGCCTGGGCGTCTCGAGCGAGCTTCTCGATCAGCGCAATCATCGCCGGATGGCCCCAGCGGCGGTTTCGCGAGGGGCGCATCACCTCCCAGCTCGGCCCGTCCACCGGCAAGGCGACCCCGCCGGTGAAGCAGCCTCTTGAGTAAAAGCCGAACGATTGCGCGTGCGCCACCGCCGGCAGCTTCTTGGCGCCAAACAGGTCTTTTGCGCGCGGTTCGGCCGAGATCGCGGCCGCCGCCAGCCCGGCTAAGGTCACCAGGGCAAGCGCGGCGGTCAGGAACGGCTTCCTGTCGGGCAGCGGTCGCAACGTCATCAGGTCGGGTCCCCTCTCCAGTGGCGCGACGCAATCTCAGGCGGCATGCTAAAACATGTCTCCGGAAAGTGGGACCCGGTTTCGGGACAAAGACATGCATAAAATCAAACCTGGAGCGCATGGAGCGAATCCGAAAGATTCGCGAGCACTTCAGGCGCGAATCATATCACGCCATGCACGTCGCTTCGCTCACGAGCGTTTCATCGGGCTGCGCGGCTCTCCGTCCCGCCAGTTGCCGTCGGCCCACATCCGCTCCAGCGCCACCCGGTAATTCGGGAAGCGAAAGCTGTAGCCGGCCGCTTTGATCGCTGCGTTGGCGACGCGCTTGTTTTCGCCGTAGAAGGACCGCGCCATGGGCGAAAGTTGCGCCGTCTCGAAGGGGATTTCCGGCGGCGCCTCCACACCCATCAGCCCGGCGGCGTAGGCGACGACATCCTGCGGCGGCGCCGGCTCGTCGTCGGTGACATTGAAGATGCCGCCGCGATTGCTATCGGCCAGGTGCCACAAGGCCCCGGCGATGTCGTCGCAATGGACGCGGTTGAAGACCTGGCCGGGCTTGACCAGCCGCCTCGCGGTGCCGTCCTCGAGATTGGCCAGCGCGTTGCGGCCCGGGCCGTAAATGCCGGAAAGCCGCAGGATCGCTATCGGCTTTCCGATTTCCCGCCCAAGAGCCAGCCATTCCTGTTCGGCCGCCACCCGCATTACCGAGCGCTTCGAAACCGGCCTGCACTCGGCGCTCTCGTCCACCCAGGCGCCGCCATGGTCGCCGTAGACGCCGACAGTGGAAAGATAGCCGATCCATTGGAGCGCCGGCATCTTGTCCCAGATCGCCTCGCCGACCGCATTGAGCACCGGATCGCCCGCTTCGTCCGGGGCGACCGAGATGATGAGATGTGTTGTGTGCCGAAGCGCGTCGCTGATTTCCGCCGTCAACGAACCGTCGAAGCTTGACGGCTCGATGCCCGCCTCTCGCAAGGCCTCGAACTTTCCCGGCGATCGCGTCGTCCCAAGGATCGGCGCGCCATCTTCATTGGCTCTCGCAAAAGCCCTGCCGGAATAGCCGGCGCCGAAAATGAAGAAGCATCTCTCGCCCATCAAGTAAATCCTCTTCTTCAATGGTCCTTTGCGGGAACCGGCAACGCTGACAGCCATTCCTCGCGCACCGTTGCATCGCCTTCGGACTGCAAGGCTGAAGCGGCGAGCTCCGCAAAATCGCGCCGCGGCATCAGTCGCGATAGCGCCCATACTGCCGCACCCCGCACCAGGGGCGAGCCGTCGTCGATTAGGCCCCGCGCGACCGGCGTCAGCGAAGCATCGCCCGAATTGCCGGCGGCGATCAGCGCGTTGCGGATGAAACGGTCGCGGCCGATGCGCTTGATCGGCGAGCCGGAGAAAAAGGAGCGGAACGTCGCATCGTCGAGCAACAGCAGCTCCGACAGCCGCGGCTCGCGCAGATCTTCGCGAGCGGCAAGCTTGGCCTCGGCGGCGACGCCGGCGAATTTGTTCCACGGACACACGGCGAGGCAGTCGTCGCAGCCATAGATGCGGTTGCCGATCGCCTCGCGAAATTCGCGCGGGATCGGCCCCTTGTTCTCGATGGTGAGGTAGGAGATGCAACGCCGCGCATCGAGCCGGTAGGGCGCCGGGAAGGCATCGGTCGGGCAGATGTCGAGGCAGGCGCGGCAGGAGCCGCAATGGTCGATCTCGGCTTTGTCCGGCTCAAGCTCGGCCGTGGTGAAGATGGTGCCGAGGAACAGCCATGAGCCATGCTCGCGGCTCACCAGGTTGGTGTGCTTGCCCTGCCAGCCCAACCCCGCGGCTTCGGCAAGCGGCTTTTCCATCACCGGCGCCGTGTCGACGAAGACCTTCACGTCGCCGCCGGCACGCGCGACGATCTTGCCCGCGATTTCCTTCAGCCGACCTTTCATCACATCGTGATAGTCGCGATTTTGCGCGTAGACCGAGATCGCACCGCGATCGTGTTTGTCGAGGACATCGCGCGGATCCCGGTCCGGACCATAGTTCATGGCGAGCACTATGATCGAACGCACTTCCGGCCACAGCGTCGAAGGCTCGGCGCGCCGCCCGATCGTCTCGGCGATCCAGTCCATCGAGCCGTGAAATCCCTCGGCGACAAACTCGGCCAGGCGCGCGGGAGCCAGCGGGATCGCGTCCGGCCGGGTGACGGCAACGGCGTCGAAGCCGGCGCGGCGCGCCTCCGCGTCGATCAGCGCGCGCAGCTTCGTCGTGTCAGAAATCGAGGTCCGCATAATGCGATACCGGCGACAGGCCGCGCACGCGATCGGTGAGCAGCGGCCGGAACGACGGCCGTGATTTCACGCGAGTATACCATTCGCGCGCCGCCGCGTGCTCGCGCCAGTCGATCTCGCCGAGATAGTCGAGCACGGAAAGCGTCGCGGCCGCGGCGAGGTCGGCATAGGTCACCTTGTTGCCGGCCAGCCAATGACGCGTGCCGGCCAGCCAGTTGGTGTATTTCATGTGCTGGCGGATGTTGGCGCGCGCGGCGCGGATCGCGCCCGAATCGGGTGAACCGCCGCCCGCCGTCTCTGGCATCACTGGCTTCAGTACCCGCTCGCGCACCAGATGGCGGGTGACCTCGCTTTCGGCCTTGCTGAGATACCAGTCGGTCAGTCGCCGGATTTCGGCGCGCTGCATCGGGTCCTCGGCAAACAGCCGCCTGTCGCGCTTCAGCACCCCGCGTGTCTCGTCGAGATATTCGGCAATGACCATGGCGCCGACGATTGGCACATCGCCTTCGGCCAGCAGGATCGGCAGCGTGCCGGCCGGATTGAGCGCCAGAAACTCCTTGCGCCGGGTCCAGGGCTTCTCCTCGATCAAGGCCAGCTCCTCGCCATACTCGCCGAAGGCGAGGCGGACGAACCGGCAGGTGGCGAACATCGGGTGGTGAAAAAGCGTCAGCATGGTTCCGCGATGATAGGGCGCACTGGCAAATTGGTGTGAGCGCCGGTAAGTCTTGGCGGCCCGATTCCAGGGACTGTCATGTGTTGCGACCTATAGGGGGACTTCCGCGCCATGACAAGCAAGCCCTTCTCCTTAGCCGTCACTCGAAGCAGAGGTTGCCATGGAAAGCCAGACCATCGTCGAAGCGCTGCTGCTTGGTCTGATCGAGGGCCTGACCGAATTCATCCCGGTCTCGTCGACCGGCCACATCCTGCTCGCCGGCCATTTCCTCGGCTTCCATTCGACCGGCAAGGCCTTCGAGATCCTGATCCAGCTCGGCGCGATTCTTGCGATCTTGAGCGTCTATTTCCGCCGCCTCTGGAAGATGCTGCTCGAACTGCCGCATGACCGGCTGACAAGGCATTTCGCCATCGGCATCCTCATCGCCTTCCTGCCGTCGGCGGTCATCGGCGCGCTGGCGCATGACTTTATCAAGACCTTCCTGTTCGAATCGCCGCGCCTGATCTGCATCATGCTGGTCATCGGCGGCGTGGTGCTGCTCGCCGTCGACCGCATGAACCTGAAGCCCGTCTACCGCGATGTCGAGCGCTTCCCGACCAGGCTTTATCTGCAGATCGGCCTGTTCCAGTGTCTGTCGCTGATACCCGGCACCTCGCGCTCCGGCTCGACCATCGTCGGCGCGCTGCTCTTGGGCGTCGACAAGCGCGCGGCGGCGGAGTTTTCCTTCTTCCTCGCCATGCCGACCATGGTCGGCGCCTTCGCCTTCGATCTGTTCAAGAACCGCAACGTGCTGACCTCGGCCGACCTGCCGATCATCGCCGTCGGCTTCATCGCCGCCTTCGTCACCGCGCTCTTCGTGGTGCGCTTCCTGCTCGATTACGTCTCGCGCAAGGGCTATTCGCTCTTCGGCTGGTGGCGGCTGGTGGTTGGCGGGCTCGGACTGGCGGCGCTGATGATCTGGGGGTGAGCTTATCCTCCCACGAGTTGGGAGGGTAAGCCCCTCAATTCCGCCCGTAAAATGCATTCTCGACATGCACTGGCCAGCGCCAGGGCAGCACCGCCACCATGTCGAAGCGCACCGACAGCCGGCCATAGTCCGGCTGGCGCGACAGCCAGAGGTCGGCGGCACCCTCGATGCGCCGTTCCGAGGCGTGGGCGATCGCTTCCATCGCCTCCATCAGCGTGCGCCGCGCCTTGACCTCGACGAACAGCACCAGGTCGCCGCGCCTGGCGATCAGGTCGATCTCGCCGAGCTTTGTGCGATGGCGGCGCGCAAGGATGCGATAGCCCTTCAGCATCAGCGCCAACGCCGCCAGCCATTCGCCGCGATGGCCGCGCCGATAGGCTTTTCGCCGATGACCGACGGTGCGCTCAGCCACCGCCGTCCGCCTTCAGCTCGATCAGCCGGCGATAGAGCGCCTGTTTCTGGCCGCCGGTCATCTTCGCCGCTTCCGCCGCCGCCTTGGAGGCCGGCATTTCGGCGGCTAAAGACAACAGCAGCCGGTCGATGTCGGCCGGCTGGTCCTCGGCCGCCTCCGGCCGGCCGACGCAGACCACGATTTCGCCCTTGGGCGTCTCGGCCGCCGCGTAGTGATCGGCGAGCTCTCCGAGCGTTCCCGTTCGCATCTCCTCGAACGCCTTGGTGAGCTCGCGGCCAATCGCCGCTTTGCGCGCTCCGCCAAGCGCTTGCGCCATCGCAGCAAGCGTCTCGGCCAGCCGGCGCGGCGATTCATAGAAGATGAGCGTCGCCGGCACCTGCCTGAAGCTTTCGAGCTTGGTGAGCCTCTGGCCCGCCTTGGCCGGCAAGAAGCCGGCGAACAGAAAGGTGTCGGAAGGCAGGCCGGAAGCGGTCAGCGCGGCAAGCGCCGCCGACGGTCCGGGCACCGGAATAACGCGGATGCCGCGCTCCAGCGCCTCGCCGACCAGCCGGTAGCCGGGATCGGAAACCAGCGGCGTGCCGGCATCCGAGATCAGCGCCACGCTTTGTCCGGCAGCGAGCGACTCGATCAGCTTCGGCCCGGCCTCGGCTGCATTGTGCTCGTGATAGGCCGTGGTGCGCCGGCGAATGCCGTAGCGTTCGAGCAGCACGCGCGAGACGCGGGTGTCCTCGCAGGCAACGATGTCGGCGCCGGCCAGCGTCTCCAGCGCACGCAGCGTGACATCGGCGAGATTGCCAATCGGCGTCGCCACCAGATAGAGCGCCGGCTCCAGCGGCCGCGCCGCAATTTCGGTCTGCCCGATTACATAGCTGCGTTTGTCGCCGGTCAATTGAGGCCCTCCCCACGCGCCACTGTTTGCCACGGCTGATCTGCGGTTGCAAAACGTGATGGCGATGCAAGGGAATCGCCATGCCTTTGCCACGATGCGGAACCAAACCGCGTAAGGCGGATTTTACCCCTGATTCCCGAGGAGGAGGACAGGATGGACAGCCTGATCATTCAAGACGCTTTCACGCCCTATTATTCGGGCTGCAAGCGCTTTGCCGGATCGGAGAAGGTTGCCGGTTCGGAGGATCGGGAACCCTCCGCCAGGACAAAGGACAAGGAAGCGATGAAGCCGCTTCCAAGCCCCGCGGTTCAAGACGCCTCGACCGAAACCGAAAGCACGACGGAGCACTGACCGGACGATGCCCAATCGCTTCGACATTTTCATCACACGACTCGAAAGCAAGACCGCCCGCGAGGGCATTCCTTCCCATCCGATCGCCGCCCAGCACGGGAACCGCCGCGACAAGACCGACCTGAAGCAGGGCCGTTCCGGCGAGGCGCATGCGGAAAAGGATCGCGGGAAGCAGCGCCAGAAGCACGACGCCTAGAGCTGCTGCGACCCTTCGCGATCTCTCGCCTCGTTATCCCAGGCGGAGCGAGGAGCGAAGCGCCGTGCTTAGCCGTTCAACCACGCCATTCAGCCCAGATATTTAGTGACCTTGGCCTCCAGAAGTCGCACCAGCTCCGGGTCCATGAAGGCGTAATTGTCCGGAATGTCGAGGGAGATCACTCTGGCGGCCTTCAGGCTCGACCGGAACTTCTTTTGCAGCTTGGCCCGATGGTGCCTTCTCCATGACGAAGATGATGTCGGCCCACGCGACGAGCTCCTGCGTCAGCGGGTTGTCCGCGTCGTGATTGGTGCCGGCCGATTCGACCCCGAGGTCGCGGCGCCTGGAAAACACCTACTCGGCGGTGGGGCTGCGCAGGCGGTTCTGGCTGCAGACGAAGAGAACCTTTTTCACCGCGCGAGGTCTGCCACCACCGCATCGAGCACGATCATGCCGGCGGTCGTGGCGCGGAGGCGGGCGTTGCCGACCGGCGCCACCAGCCCCTCTTCCTGCAGCACCGACAATCGGTCGCTCGCCAGACTACGCCCGGCAAGCGTCTCGTAGCGCTGGAGGTCGATGCCTTCGGCCAGCCGCAGCCCCATCAATAGGAACTCGTCGGCTTCTTCGGCGCGCGTCAGCACCTCGCCGCCGGTGACGCCATGGCCCCTGGCTTCGACCAGGTTGGCCCAGGTCTCAGGCATCTTTTCCGCGACCGTCACGGTACGGCGGCCGTTCTCGACGAAGCGGCCATGCGCGCCGGGTCCGACGCCGACATATTCGCCGTAGCGCCAATAAGTCAGGTTGTGCCGGCTTTCCGCGCCCGGCCGCGCGTGGTTGGAGATTTCGTAGGCCGGAAGCCCGTGCGCCGCGGTCACCTCCTGCGTCAGCGCGTAGAGGTCGGCGGCATGGTCGTTGTCGGGCAGGACGAATTTTCGCGCTGAGTGGAGTGCATGGAACGGCGTGCCCTCCTCGATCGTGAGCTGATAGAGCGACAGGTGGTCGGCGGCGTGCCCGATCGCTTCCTCAAGCTCTAAAGCCCAAGCCTCCGGCATCTGGCCGGGCCGCGCATAGATCAGGTCGAAGGAGAGCCGCGGAAAGATTTCCCGCGCCAGCCCGATGGCCTGCAGCGCCTCCTCGACATTGTGCAGCCGGCCGAGGAAGCGCAGGTCCTTGTCGTTCAGCGCCTGCACGCCGAGCGAGACACGGTTGACGCCGGCCGCCCGATAACCGCGGAAGCGCTCCGCCTCGACCGAGGACGGGTTGGCCTCCAGCGTCACCTCGATCCCGGCAGGCACCGTCCAGTTCTTCGCTACGGCTTCCAGAACCGCTGACACCGTTTCCGGCTTCATCAGCGACGGCGTGCCGCCGCCGAGGAAGACGCTGGTCACCTCGCGCGGCCCGGTGCGGGCGCGCATCGTCTTGAGCTCCGTCTCGAAGGCCCGCGCAAAACGCTCCTGGTCGACCGGCTGGTGGCGAACGTGGCTGTTGAAGTCGCAGTAAGGGCATTTGGCCGCGCAGAACGGCCAATGGATATAGACGCCGAAGCCGGGGCTGCGGTCGAGCGGCATGGTCTGGCCTGTTCCGATCATTTTGACCTGAGCCGCGCCAGATCCAGCCGCGCCAAATCCAAGCGGGCCTGGGCAAACTTCTGGAAGGCGCGGGCGCGGTGCGACAGGGCTGTTGCCTGGCCGGGCTTCCAGCCATGCTTTTGCTCGGCGCTCATCTCGCCAAAAGTCTTGGCGAAGCCGTTGGGCAGGAACACCGGATCGTAGCCGAAGCCGAGCGTGCCGCGCGGCGGCCAGACCAGCGTGCCTTCGGCCTCGCCGCGGTAATATTCGGCCTCGCCATCGGGAAAGGCGAGGCAGATGACGGCGACGAAACGGCCGGTGCGCTGCGCCGGCTCGGTCGCGCCGACCTCCTGCAGCGCCACTTCGGTGCGCTGCATGGCCATGCCGAAATCGCGTGTGCCGTCCGCCGTCTCGGCCCAGTTGGCGGTGTAGACGCCGGGCGCCCCGTCGAGCGCGTCGACGCAGAGCCCCGAATCGTCCGACAGCGCCGGCAGGCCGGTGGCCTTGGCGGCGGCATAGGCCTTGATATAGGCATTCTCCTCGAAGGTCGTGCCGGTCTCGTCCGGTTCCGGCAGGCCGTAATCCTTGGCCGACTTCGCCTCGAAGCCGAACGGGGCCATCAAGTCGGCGAATTCGCGCAGCTTGCCTTCATTGTGGCTGGCGACGACGATCTTTTGTCCGTTCAAAGAATGCATTCAGAGACCCCAGATCCTTGGTTCGGCGAACTCGATCGAATTGCCCGAAGGGTCGCGGATATAGATCGAATGTCCGCCCTGCGGCCACTCGAAATCGCTTTCGATGGCGATGTTCTTGGCCGCCAAATGCTTGCGCCATTGGGCGATCTCGGCCGCAGTCGCGGTGAAGCAAAGATGCCCTTCGCCGACCGTGCCGTGCGGCGGCACCTTCAGCCTGGCGTCGGGCGCCGGCGGAATTTTCGTCGCCTCGGCATTGAAGATGAGCAGCACGCCGTTGCCGCAGCGGAAGAAGACGTGGCGACCTTCGACCTTGCCGAGCGGATCCAGGCCGAGGATGTCGCGGTAGAAGGCTTCGGCAGCGGTTAGATCTGTGACGTAGAGCGCTGATTCCAGAATCGCGGAGGGAATCACGAAGCACCCCCCTCTGCCCTGTCGGGCAGATGGCCGGCAGGCCAGAGGGGGATGCGAAGGATCGTCGACCTCATCGGTGACCCTACGCCACCGCCATCTGCTGCAGGCTGACCAGCCGAGAAATACCCTTCTTGGCCAGTCCCATCAGTGCCGAAAACTGCTCTTCGGAGAAGGGCTCGCCTTCCGCCGTGCCCTGGATCTCGACGATGCCGCCCTTGCCGGTCATGACGAAATTGGCGTCGGTGCCAGCCGAGGAATCCTCGAGATAATCGAGATCGATGACCGGCTGTCCGTCATGGATGCCGCAGGAGATCGCCGCGACATGGTCCTTGAGCACCTTGGAAACGCTGGCCATCTGGCGCGCTTCCATCCAGCGCAGGCAGTCATAGAGCGCCACCCAGCCGCCGGTGATCGAGGCGGTGCGGGTGCCGCCGTCGGCCTGGATGACGTCGCAGTCGACGGTGATCTGCTGTTCGCCTAGCGCCTGCAGGTCGACAACGGCGCGCAACGAACGACCGATCAGCCGCTGGATCTCCAGCGTGCGGCCGCCCTGCTTGCCGGCGGAAGCCTCGCGGCGCATCCGCTCGCCCGTCGAGCGCGGCAGCATGCCGTATTCGGCCGTAACCCAGCCCTTGCCGGAATTGCGCATCCAGGCCGGCACCTTTTCCTCCAGGCTCGCCGTGCACAGCACATGCGTGTCTCCGAACTTCACCAGGCACGAGCCTTCGGCGTGCTTGGAGACGCCGCGCTCGAAGGAGATGGCGCGCATTTCGTCGGGCTGGCGTTTGGAGGGGCGCATTCGGCCTTCTTTCCTATGGTTTTGGATTCGTCGGCGGCTTGTAGACGCATGCGACGGATGGCGCAAAGGAAAAGGGCGCCAAGGAAACGGGGCGCCAAGGAAACGGCGCTAGCGAAAATGGCCCGGGTTGCACCACGGAGGCTTAAGTCTATATCTTTCGATAGGAGGTTTTTCGCTGGAATGAACAAGGCAGTCGATCCCGCATCGCAGCCGCCCGTGCTTCAGTCGCTCGACATGCGCTCGCGCGACATCTTCCGGCGGATTGTCGATTCCTATCTGCGCGACGGCGAGCCGGTCGGCTCGCGCAGCCTGTCGCGCATCCTGCCGTCGTCGCTGTCACCGGCCACCGTCCGTAACGTGATGAGCGACCTCGAGCATCTGGGGCTGATCTACGCGCCGCACATCTCGGCCGGCCGCCTGCCGACCCAGACCGGCCTGCGCTTCTTCGTCGATGCCTTCATGGAGCTCGGCGATCTGTCGGACGACGAGCGTCGCGTCATCGAGGCGCAGGTGCGTGCCTCGGGCTCGGGCGCCACGCTGGAGCATATGCTGACCGAGGCCAGCCAGATGCTCTCCGGCATGTCGCGCGGCGCCGGCCTGGTGCTCGCCGCCAAGAACGAGGTGGCTCTGAAGCACATCGAGTTCATCCAGTTGGAACCCACCAAGGCGCTCGCCGTCCTGGTGTCGCAGAGCGGCGATGTCGAGAACCGCGTTGTCGACCTGCCGGCCGGCATCACCGTCTCGCAGCTGCACGAGGCCTCGAACTTCCTCAACGCCCATATCCGCGGCCGCACGCTGGCCGAGGCGCGGGTCGAGATCGCGCGCATCAAGGACGAGACCAGGGCGGCTCTCGACACGCTGTCGCAGGAGCTGGTCGAGAAGGGCCTCGCGGTATGGGCCGGCGCCGAAAGCGGCCTGCCGGCGCGCCTCATCGTGCGCGGCCGCGCTAATCTTCTGGAAAACGTCACCGCCCAGGCCGATCTCGAGTTGCTGCGCCATCTGTTCGAGGATCTGGAAACGCAGGACGGACTGCTGCAGCTCCTCGACCTCGCCGAGGAAGGTCCGGGCGTGCGCATCTTCATCGGCTCGGAGAACAAGTTGTTTTCGCTGTCCGGTTCGTCGCTCGTGGTCGCGCCCTATCGCGACAAGGATGCGCGCGTCGTCGGCGCGCTCGGCGTCATCGGCCCGACGCGATTGAACTATGCCCGCATCGTTCCGATGGTCGACTATACGGCCCAGTTGATTTCGCGCATGCTGAGATAGGCGAGCCGGAAACGTCGCAAGGAGGGTGGAAATGGCGCTGGAATCGTTCAAGGCCCAGATCAGCCTGCTGCTCGAGGAGATGGTGAACCAGCCGGAAGACGATCACGAGATCCAGGAGCTACTGCGCGAGAAGCTCAGGGAAATGCGCGCCATGGGCCTGCCGCTGCCGGCCGATCTGGTCGCGCTGGAAAAGCAGCTCGACGACGATCTGGATATCGAAGAGAGCTGAACTGCCGACGCTTCCCGTCAAAATTTGCATGCCCGGCTTCTCTTTTGGAGAGCCTGCCCGATATTCGCTGTCTGGTTGCTGATGCACGTTGGCGAATAACGGAGAACAGCATGATACGCATTGCCGGCCTTGCCGCCCTCGCCTTGCTCCTGGTCTCCGGCGCCGTAGCGCAGCAGGCCGACCAGCCCCTGCTCACCGGCAAAAAGGCCTTCGGTGACTGGAAGGCCGACCGGCCCGGCGTGCGGCGCCTCATCAGGCCCGACGATCTCCCGAAGCCGAATGTCGCCGAATCCGCCTCGAACGGCGGCGGTGTCACCGATCGCCCCGAGGATGCCAAGCCAGCCCTTCCACCCGGCTTTTCGGCCGAGCTGGTGGCTTCGGGCATCAGCAGCCCGCGTGTCGTGCGCACGGCGCCGAACGGCGATCTCTTCGTCGCCGACAGCAGGGCGAACCAGGTCCGCGTCTATCGACTGGCCGAAGGCAGCGCCAAGCCCGCCGAGAAGTCGGTCTTTGCCAAAGGCCTGACCCGGCCCTACGGCATCGCCTTCTATCCGCCGGGCGACAAGCCGCAATGGGTCTATGTCGCCAACAGCAACAGCGTCGTCCGCTTTGCCTATCGCGACGGCGACCTCAAAGCTTCCGGCGAGCCGGAAACGATCGTCTCGGACATCCCGTCGAGCCATCACTGGACGCGCGACATCGCTTTTTCGCCCGACGGCAAAACGCTCTATCTCTCGGTCGGCTCGGGCTCGAATACCGCAGAGGGCATTGGAGCGAGGCCGAAGGGCGGCGTCGAAGAATGGGCGAGATCGGCACCGCTCGGCGCTACCTGGGGCGCGGAGGAAGGCCGAGCGGATGTGCTCGCTTTCGATCCTGACGGCAAGAACCGCAGGATGGTCGCCACCGGCCTGCGCAACTGCTCGGGCATGACGGTGCAGCCGGCTACGGGCGCGCTCTGGTGCGTCGTCAACGAACGCGACGAGCTAGGCGACAACGTGCCTTTCGAATATGCGACCGCCGTCAAGGAGGGAGCCTTCTATGGCTGGCCCTGGTACTATATCGGCGACAACGAGGATCCGCGCCACAAAGGCGCGCGGCCCGATCTCGCCGGCAAGGTCACGGTGCCGGACGTGCTGATCCAGGCACATTCGGCGCCGCTCAACATCGCCTTTTACGAGGGCGGCAACTTCCCGGCCGACTACAAGGGCGACGCCTTCGTCACCCTGCACGGCTCGTGGAACCGCAATGTCCGCACCGGCTACAAGGTGGTGCGGCTGAAGTTCAAGGACGGCAAGCCGACCGGCGAATATGAGGATTTCGCCACCGGCTTCGTCATTGCCGACGATGCGGTCTGGGGCCGGCCGGTCGGTGTCGCGGTGGCGAACGATGGTTCGCTGATCCTGACCGAGGACGGCAGCGGCACGATATGGCGCGTCACCTACGGCGACGGCCGGTCCTGAAGCGGCGCTGGTGCAACCGAATCCGGCCGCAAGGCAATTAACGCCGCCCCGACGCCGTGGTAAAAGGCCGCCGCTCTGGATCCCGATCTCGGGATAGCGCTGGGTTCAAGCCATGACACTGACAGGATTTCTCGCCTACAGCGCCGCCCTCGGCGTCGCCGCCGCCATTCCGGGCCCCGGCGTGACGGCGCTTGTTGCCCGCGCGCTCGGCTCCGGCTTCCGTTCGTCGCTCGCTATGTCGTTCGGTCTCATGCTCGGCGACATTACCTACCTCACCGCCGTCGTGCTCGGCCTCGCCTTCGTCGCCCAGACCTTCGGCATGGTGTTTCTCGCCATCAAATGGGCGGGCGTCGCTTATCTCGCCTTCCTTGCCTGGCGCTTCTGGACCAGCGGCATCTCGCCCGAGACGGTCGAGGCGCGCAAGGGCAGAAGCGGCCTGGCGTCGAGCTTCATCGCCGGGCTGACGGTGACGCTCGGCAACCCGAAGACGATGATCTTCTATCTCGCCATCACGCCGACCATCGTCGACCTGAAGACGATCACGCCGGCCGACTACGGCATCCTTGTCGCGCTGACCGTTGTCGTCCTGTTCGTGGTGCTGGTCCCCTATCTGGCGCTGGCTGCCAAGGCGCGCTGGTTCCTGAGATCGCCGCGCGCGCTCAAGGTGCTGAACCGCACCGCCGCCGGCTTCATGATGGGAGCGGCAGCCGCCATCGCGGCCCGTCAATAGGCCACATTCTCAACCGGCCCCCGTTTCGGGGAAAGCATCCCTGAAACGGGCCGATCCGGAAAATGCATTTCCGGCGCGGGGAGGTTTTCAGCAGCCGCCCCACTCGGATATTTTCGGCGGGCAGCCTATCTTGCGCGGCTGAAAGCCTTATTCTGTATGCCTATGCCTTTGCCTTGGGAGCGAAACCAATGAACAAGCCCGTCACCTCCGCGCGCGTCCCCGGCCGCGGCCGCATCTTCAACTCGATCACCGAGACGATTGGAGACACGCCGCTGGTGCGGCTGGATAAGTTCGCCAAGGAGAAGGGCGTCGTCGCCAACCTGCTGGCCAAACTCGAATTCTTCAACCCGATCGCCTCGGTCAAAGACCGCATCGGCGTCTCGATGATCGAGGCGCTGGAGGAGGCCGGCAAGATTGCGCCGGGCAAGACCACGCTGATCGAACCGACCTCCGGCAACACCGGCATCGCGCTGGCCTTCGCCGCCGCCGCCAAGGGTTACAAGCTGATCCTCACCATGCCGGAAACAATGTCGGTCGAACGTCGCAAGATGCTGGCGCTGCTCGGTGCCGAATTGGTGCTCACCGAAGGCCCGAAAGGCATGAAGGGCGCCATCGCCAAGGCCGACGAGCTTGCCGCCACGCTGCCCAACGCCATCATCCCGCAGCAGTTCGAGAATCCGGCCAATCCGGAAATCCACCGCCGCACCACGGCGGAGGAGGTCTGGAACGACACCAATGGCGAGGTCGACATCTTCGTGGCCGGCATCGGCACCGGCGGCACGATCACCGGCGTCGGCCAGGTGCTGAAGAAGCGCAAGCCTTCGCTGCATGTCGTGGCGGTCGAGCCGGAAGCCTCGCCGGTGCTCTCCGGCGGCCAGCCCGGCCCGCACAAGATTCAAGGCATCGGCGCCGGCTTCGCGCCCAAGATACTCGACACCACGATCTATGACGAGATCGTCAGAGTCTCGAACGAGGATTCGGTCGCCAATGCGCGCCTCGTCGCCCGCCTCGAAGGCGTGCCGGTCGGCATCTCGTCGGGTGCCGCGCTGCAGGCGGCGATCGTCGTCGGCTCGCGGCCGGAAAACAAGGACAAGAACCTCGTCGTCGTCATCCCGTCCTTCGCCGAGCGCTATCTCTCGACGATCCTGTTCGACGGGCTGGGGGCGTAGGCGCTCATACCTCGAAGAATGGCCGGGAAATGCCACGGTCCAGAATGGATACCACCTGTCTTATCCGAGATTAACGGAGCCGCTGTTCCTCCTCCGCAGAAAGATCCGCAACGCTTGTGACGTGGAGACGTCAAGGCATGGATCCTCGGGTCTGCGCGCGTCGCGCAGCTCGTTGCTCGCACGTGGATGACCAAAGTCGGGAACGCCACAGCCAATCTCAAGAGCTTGCGAACAAGCGGCACTCCCGGGATGATGCAAGCTGGATCGCTCAAAAAGCGTCTGTGGCAAGCGGAGCCCGGCTTGAGGAAGGCGCCGCTTCCGGTTCAAATCGCCGCCGGCCTCGAATCGGCCGGCGGGAGGATTTTATGTACAAGCTTTACACGCGTCCCGGCAGCGGCGGATTCGTCGTCGAGGCGGCCTTGGCTATGGCCGGCGCGCCTTTCCGGCAGATCGACGTGCCGAAGAAGGATCCGCCCGATCCGGCTTTCCTCGCCATCAGCCCGTTGAACCAGGTGCCGGCGCTGACGTTGCCCGACGGCCGGTCGATGACGGAATCGGCGGCGATCTGCATCCTGCTCGCCGAGCGTCATCCAGAAGCGCATCTGGCGCCGCAAGCGGGCTCGCCGGCCCGCGCCGATTTCCTGCGCTGGATGGCCTTCATGTCGTCGGCGCTCTATCCCGCGATCCTGAGGCTCTATTACCCCTACCGCTACACGGCCGACGCCGATAGCGTGCAGGTGGTCAAGGAGGCGGCTATCGCGGAAATGGATCGCGGCTTTGCCATTCTCGATAGCGCGCTCGCCGGCCGTGAGTGGCTGGCCGGTGAGGAACTTTCGCTGGTCGACATCTATCTCGTGATGCTGGTGGCCTGGCATCCCGACACCAAGAGCGCTCGCGTAGCCTGGCCGAACATCGAACGGCTGTGGGGCAAGTTGCGCCAGCATGCGATCATGCGGAAACTGAACCTTTCTCATGAGATGTGGCCGCAGGACTAGTTGCTGGAACCGCCGTCTCGCCTCAGTTGCGGACCAGCTTCCCCCGCTCGGCCTGCAGGAAATGGCGCAAGGCCGGATCGCGCTCGAGGCCGATCGCCCGGTCGTAAGCCTCGGCGGCCTCGGCCGTCCTGCCGAGCCTGGCTAAGAGCTCGGCCCGCGCCGCCCAATAGGGCTGGTATTCGGCAAGCCGCTTATCGCCGCCGATCTCGTCGAGCGCGGCAAGACCCTCGGCTGCGCCCTCGGCTTCGGCGATCGCGACAGCGCGGTTGATCGCCACCACCGGCGAGCCGGCAATCGCCATCAGCGCGTCGTAAAGCTGGCGGATCGCGGTCCAGTCGGTGCGGCCGCTCCGCCGCCTTGCCGTGTGCGCCGACTGGACCGCAGCCTCCAATTGGTAGCGGCCGATGGTTCCCCTGATCGCGGCGCGCCTGAGCAGCGCTTCCGCCTCGTCGATCAGCTTGTCGTCCCAAAGCGCCACGTCCTGCTCAGCCAGCGGCACGAAGTCGCCGTCGGGACTGCGCCGCGCCGTGCGCCGCGCGTCGGCGAAAAGCATCAGCGCCAGGAGCCCGAGCGTTTCCGGCTCATCCGGGATCAGCGACGCGACCAGCCGGCCGAGCCAGATGCCTTCCGTAGCCAGGTTGCGTCGGCGCGTCTCGGTGCCGGCCGGATCCGACCAGCCCTCGGCGAATGTGGCGTAAATCGCTTCCAGCACCGCATCGAGCCGCTCGCCGAGCTCGGCCCGCTCCGGTACCCGGAAGGGGATGGCGGCCTCGCGGATGCGGCTCTTGGCGCGCACCAGGCGCTGGCCCATCGTCGTCGGCGAGACCAGAAAGGCCGAGGCGATGGTTGCGGCGTCGAAGCCAAGCACGGTCTGCAGGATCAGCGGCGCGCGTACGCTGGCCTCGATCGCCGGATGTGCGCAGGCAAACATCAGCCTCAGCCGCTCGTCGGGCAAATCCTCGTGCGTCATGCGCGCCTCCGCCTCTTCGGCAATCAGCTGCAGGTGGCCGCGGGCCGCCTCGCCGGTCAGCCGCCGCCGCACGGCGTCGACGTCGCGGCGGCGCGCCACCGCCAGCAGCCAGGCCTCCGGCTTTTCGGGCACGCCGCTCTTCGGCCAGCGCTCCAGTGCGGCGGCGAACGCGTCGGCCAACGCGTCCTCGGCGCCGGCAACGTCGCGCATGCGAGCAGCGAGATAGGCAACCAGCTTGCCGTAGCTTTGCCGGGCGGCCGCCTCGGCCGCCGCCCGCGCGGTCTCCGGGCGCTTGTCCATATTGCTAGGACCGGTAGTCGGTCATTTCCCAGATCGGCCGCACCTCGACCGTGCCGGTGCTGGCTGCCGGGCAGCGCGCGCCCCATTCCATAGCGGTGTCGATGTCGGTCGCTTCGATCATGTAGAAGCCGGCAAGCTGTTCCTTTGTGTCGGCATAGGGACCGTCGAGCACATTGGTCTTGCCGTCGGCGAGCCGTATCGAAGTGGCCGCCTGGGTCGGACGCAGCCTTTCGCCGGCGAGGTACGCGCCGGACTTCTTCAAGGCTTCGGTATAGGCACCGTAGGCGGCAAGCGTCTGTTCGGTCTTGTCGCGCGGCGCATTCGCCATTGCCGCTTCGTCATTGTAGATCAAAAGCATGTATCGCATGGTCTTCTCCGTTTTCTCGAAGGCCGCGTCGTCGCGGGCCGACCTATGTCGTGCGGCCACGGCCGATTTCGACAGGCGCCGCGAAAATCTTTCGCCTCCAAAGCAATCGAGCGCAAGCCGGCGCTTTCGCCACCCCTCGATCGTTCGTCTAATGGCTGCAATTGCGGGTTGGCATTTGGCGTCTCCTGTCTAAACTCCCAGCTTCGCGCCGGCAGAGGCGGCGCGGCGCGACCATCAGGAGGAGGAAACAAAATGCTCGATTTCAGGACGAAATTTGTTGCCGCCGGCGCTTTGGCATTGTCGCTCGGCCTCGGCGCCATGTCGGCCGGGGCACAGGAATTCATCACCGTGCTGACCGGCGGCACGTCGGGCGTCTACTATCCCCTCGGCGTCGCGCTGTCGGAAATCTACGGCAAGGGCATCGAAGGCGCCCGCACCCAGGTGCAGGCAACCAAGGCATCGGTCGAGAACCTCAACCTGCTGCAGCAGGGCAAGGGCGAGATCGCCTTCGCGCTCGGCGATTCCGTCAAGCTCGCCGCCGAAGGCAACACCGAAGCCGGCTTCCCCGGCAAGCTCGACAAGCTGCGCGGCATAGCCGCCATCTATCCGAACTATATTCAGATCGTCGCCAGCAAGGAGTCCGGCATCAAGACCCTCGCCGACCTCAAGGGCAAGAGCCTGTCGGTCGGCGCGCCCGCCTCCGGCACCGAGCTCAACGCCCGCGCCATCTTCGCTGCCGCCGGGCTGAAATATGAGGATCTTGGACGGGTCGAGTACCTGCCATTCGCAGAGTCGGTCGAGTTGATCAAGAACCGGCAGCTCGACGCCACGCTGCAATCGGCGGGCCTGGGCGTCGCCTCGATCCGCGATCTCGCAACTTCGGTGCCGATCAACGTCGTCGCCGTGCCGGCCGAGGACGTCGCCAAGATCGGCTCGCCCTATCTTTCGGTGATCATTCCCAAGGGCACCTATGAGGGCCAGACCGAGGATGTCGCCACCGCCGCGGTCGGCAATTTCCTTGTCACCCGGGCCGATGTTTCCGACGAGACCGCCTATCAGATGACCAAGCTGATGTTCGAGCATCTCGACCAGCTCGCCGCCGCCCATGCCGCCGCCAAGGCGATCGATCCGGCCAAGGCGCTGGACGGCATGCCGGTGCCGCTGCATCCCGGCGCGGAGAAATATTACAAGGAAAAAGGGCTGATCAAGTAAGCGAGGATGGCGCGGCAGTCTGCTATGGAGCGCGTCGGATGAGCAAAGCAACGTCTGGAACAACGACCGACGGCAATTCGACCACTTTTCATCTCCCTGTCGCCGAAGAACAGGTCGAAGGCCTGCCGCCGGGCTTCGGCGGCGGCATCGCCAGCAAGGCGGCCTTCCTGATTGCCGTCGCCTTCTCCGTTTTCCAGATCTACATCGCCGCCTATGGCAGCCTGCCCAGCCAGGTGGTGCGCGCCATGCATGTCGGCTTCCTGCTGCTGCTCGGCTTCGGCCTGATCGCCAACCTGCGCGCCACCGGCGTAGCGGCGAAGGCCGCGTTCTGGATGCTCGGCGCGCTCGGCTTCGGCACCGGCCTCTACAACTGGGTCTTCTACGCCGACCTCATCCGCCGCTCCGGCTTCCTCACCACGCCGGACCTGATCGTCGGCACGCTGCTGGTGGTGCTCGTCTTCGAAGCGGCAAGGCGGCTGATGGGGCTGCCGCTCGCGGTGATCGCCTTCATCTTCCTCGCCTATTGCTTCGTCGGCAATCACCTGCCGCCGCCCTTCATCCATCGCGGCTACGATTTCGCCCAGCTCGTCGACACCTTCGCCTTCGGCACCGAAGGCATATACGGCACGCCGGTCTATGTGTCGGCGGCTTACATCTTCATCTTCGTCGTCTTCGCCGCCTTCCTCGAACGCGCCGGCATGATCGCGCTGTTCAACGATTTCGCGCTTGGCCTGGTCGGCTCCTGGCGCGGCGGTCCGGCCCAGGTCTGCGTGCTCTCCTCGGCGTTGATGGGCACCATCTCCGGTTCGGGCGTCGCCAATGTCGTGGCGAGCGGCCAGTTCACCATTCCGCTGATGAAGCGCTTCGGCTTCCGCTCGGCCTTCGCCGGCGCCGTCGAGGCAACGTCCTCGATGGGCGGCCAGATCATGCCGCCGGTGATGGGCGCGGTCGCCTTCATCATGGCCGAGACGCTGAACGTCCCCTACGCCGAGGTGGTGAAGGCGGCGATCATTCCGGCGCTGCTCTATTTCGGCGCCTGTTTCTGGCAGGTGCATCTGGAGGCGGGCAAGGCCGGCCTGCACGGCATGGCCAAGGCTGAGCTGCCCAATCCCTGGGATGCGGTGCGGCAGCACTGGCCGCTGGTGCTGCCGCTTGCCGTGCTGGTTTACCTGCTCTTCGCCGGCTATACGCCGATCTTCGCCGGCACCATGGGCCTGGCGCTGACCATCGTGCTGATCCTCGGCACGCCGCTGGCGGCGCTGATCGGACCGTTCGCCTTCCGCGTCGTCTTCTGGCTGGCGCTCGGCCTTGCCGCCGCCTCCTTCATGCGCTTCGGCGTCAACATCCTCGGCCTCGTCATCGCGGCGCTCATTGTCGCCTGCGTCACTTTCAATGGCGGTCGCGAGACGCTGCGCATCTGCGTCGACTCGCTTGCCGAAGGGGCGAAGAACGCGCTGCCTGTCGGCATCGCCTGCGCCATCGTCGGCATCGTCATCGGCACGCTGACGCTGACTGGCATCGCTTCGACCTTCATCGGCTGGATCATCTCCATCGGCGAGAACAATCTGTTCCTGTCGCTGCTGCTCACCATGCTCACCTGCCTAGTGCTCGGCATGGGTATCCCCACCATCCCCAACTACATCATCACCTCCTCGCTCGCCGGCCCGGCGCTGCTGTCGCTCGGCGTGCCGCTCATCGTCAGCCACATGTTCGTCTTCTATTTCGGCATCATGGCTGATCTCACCCACCGGTGGCGCTCGCCGCTTTCGCCGCGGCGCCCATGGCCAGGGAAAGCGGGCTGAAGATCGGCATTCAGGCGACCAAGCTCGCCATCGCCGGCTTCGTCGTGCCGTTCATGGCCGTCTACACGCCGGCGCTGATGCTGCAGGATGCAGGCCCGATCGCGGCTTCGTTCGGCTATCCGGTCGAGGTCGCCTACGTCGTCGCCAAAGCCTGCATGGGCATCGTGCTCTGGGGCGCCGCCGCCGTCGGCTTCCTCGCCTGCCGCATGGCCTGGTGGGAGCGCTTGGTCGCCTTCGCCGCCGGCGTGCTGCTGGTGGCGGCGCTGCCGCTCACCGACGAAACCGGCTGGGCGCTGGCGCTGCTCTGGATCGGCTGGCACTGCTGGCGCGCGCGCCAGGCATCCGCGGCCGGCCCTGCATGAGCCTGTGCATCCTCGCAGCCGGCAAGTCGGTGACGCTTGCCGTTGCCGCCTTTACCTTGTCCTGGACGCATTCGGTGGAACGGACGCGCTGGCAGGAGGACTGGAAGGTGACGCCGGCAGGTCTGCGCGTCGTCGAAGCGCGCGTCAAGGGCTCCGGCGCCGGCATGGAGCCGCCGGAAGGCTCGGTGCTGCGGGACGGATGGTGGGTCTATGCTCCCAGGGTCCGATCACAGCCGCGTCTGGTGCTCGCCGCATCCGGCGCAACCGGGGGAGGCTGGACCTTGTGCACGGCCAAGGGCTGTCGCGAGCTTGGCGGGACGGCCGGGGATACGGTCGTGCTCGAAGCCTGCGCGGGTTCGAGCCAGCCGCGATAAAATCCGCGTCGCGATCGAACATCACCGGCGCGAGAGCCTGGCCTTGGTGCCGCCTCGTCCTTTGCAATAGACCTCGGCCTTGGCGAGCGAGCGGCCGGCGACGAGCAAGGTCAGACGCGGCTCGCTCTCCAGCAACTGCACGATGCGCCCGCCGAAGGTGCCGTAACCGCCGACAATCAGAAGCTTCATCCGCCCTCCGATCTCAACTGATCAGCCGCTGCCGCAGCTCGGCGGAGGGGATCTCGCAGCTGTCTTTGCGGCCGAACAGCGCATAGCGGTTCTTGGCGATGCGGTCGTACAGCCAGTCGCGCAGCGGCCGCGGCAGGACGATCAGCAATCTCGCGGCGCGCCACGGCCAGCCGAGCGCCGCCATGACGGCGACGAAACTGTCGAGCTTCGTGAAGGCGGCGCCGTCGATGATGGCGAGGTTGCTGTCGTAATCCTCGCTCGGCAGGCCGTGCTCACGAAACAGCGCCTCGCCGAGCGGCGATTGCGCGGTGGCCAAGCGGAAGCGTTTGTTCCGGTCGATCTTGAGGACGATCTGGACGAAGCCCGAGCAGAACACACAGACGCCGTCGAACACGAGCAGCGGCTGGCGGGCATCGTAAGCTTGGCCTGGGAGGAGGGGACGTTTCTGTTCGGACAGGTCGGTCATGTCGGCCGCGGCTGCTTGTGCCCCTAGGCACTAAGCTAGGGGGACACTAAGCCAGCCGGCGGCGGCATCAAAGTCGCGGCGTTGTCGCACGCCTGCCGTCGATGACGGCGGGGCGCTCGTCACGATAGGTCGTGGCGCGGGTGTCGGCGACCGGCTTGCAGATCCGGCTGTTGTGGCGGCTGTCGAGCATCGTGGTCAGTGCGTGCCGATGCCGAGCTGGTTGCCGCGGCGTGCGCAGGCCGGGCCCGGGCCGCGCATGTAATAGCGCTCGGGCCGATAGGTCGGCGCGACGAATTCGCGGATGGCGGCGGCATAGCCGGCGATGTGGTTCCAGAAGTTCATTTTCCCTGTCCCTGTCCCGTTTTCGGATGTCCCTTCCGAATTGCGAGGATCATAGCCTTGAGGCGTGAATAGTCGGTGAACGCGATGTTAATTTCTGGTCCGAAACGCGTTGCATCGTGGCCGGAATGCGGCTGATTCGCGGTGTTTCCACGCCTTTTGTCGCGTTTCCGGCTCGTGTGACTTTTGCATCACATATGTTTCGTCTCTATGTCGCTTGGGCGCGCTTCTGTTTCACGCATCGAAGGTGGCTTGAAATTTCCGTGCGGCGTCGTCCGCCGGCAGGAACCTGCCCTGCGCGGTGACGTTGATCGATCAAGGCCGGGGCCGAACCCGGCCGCGTTGGCGGCGGACCGGCCGCGCAACTTCCAGACAACACCAGACATGGAAGGCAACCGCCATGGGTTTCTTTTCGAAGGACATCAAGACGCTGGACGACCTCTTCGTCCACACGCTGCGCGACATCTATTATGCCGAAAAACAGATCGAGAAATCGCTGCCGAAGATGATCGACAAGGCGACGGATTCGCAATTGAAAGCCGGTTTCGAGAAGCATCTCGCGCAGACCAAGGGCCACATCGAACGGGTCGAGCAGGTATTCGAGCTGCATGGCGTCAAGGCCAAGACCGTCAACTGCCCCGCCATCGACGGCATCCTCGAGGAGGCTGACGACGTGAGCGGCGACGTGGAGGACAAGGAGGTCCTCGATGCCGCGCTGATCGCCTCGGCTCAGGCCGTCGAGCATTACGAGATAACGCGCTACGGCACGCTGATCGCCTGGGCCAAGCAGCTTGGCCGCAGCGACTGCGCCAATGTGCTGGCCAAGAACCTCAAGGAAGAAGAGGCGACAGATCGCAAGCTCACCGAGATCGCGGAAAGCAAGGTCAACCTCCAGGCTGCCGAATAGCTAGTTGTGAGCCCGAAAGGCCGGCGGACAGCCGCCGGCCTTTCGCCTGCCCGGAACCGAAGCGGAGCCTTGGCCGTTGCGATGGCACCCGCCTGCCAGGGAGGTCGCCGTGGCGTCTACGTCCAGGCGCAGATCCGCATAGGAGCACGATGTCATGGCCGGCCTCGAGCAATACCACGCCAAGCGCGATTTCCGGAAAACCTCGGAGCCGGCCGGCCAGCTCGCGCCCGGCAAGAAGACCGACGCCGGCGGCATCTTCGTTGTCCAGAAGCATGCCGCGACGCGGCTCCACTATGACTTTCGGCTCGAGCATGATGGCGTGTTGTGGAGCTGGGCGGTCACGCGCGGACCGAGTCTCGACCCGCACGAGAGGCGGCTGGCGGTGCATGTCGAGGACCACCCGATCGACTATGCGTCTTTCGAGGGCACCATTCCGAAGGGCGAATATGGCGGCGGTTCCGTCCTCGTCTGGGACGAAGGCCGGTGGATCCCCGACGGCGACCCGGCCAAGGGCATGAAGAAGGGCCATATCGACTTCGAGCTCGAAGGCCAGAAGCTCAACGGCCGCTGGCATCTGGTCAGGCTGAAGCCGCGCCCGCGCGAAAAGCGCGACAACTGGCTGCTGATCAAATCCAATGACGCCGCCGCCCGCCCTGGTGAAGACATACTTGTAGAGGCGCCGCAATCGGTAAAGTCGGGCTTGACCATCGAGGAGATCGGCGAAGGCAAGACGGCCAAGGGCGCCAAACCAAGGGTCTGGCATTCCAACAAGCCGGCTGCAGGCAAGGCAAAATCCCCACGCCTCGAATTCGTCGAGCCGCAGCTGGCGACGCTCGAAAAGAATGCGCCTTCCGGCGAGGAATGGGTGCATGAGGTGAAGTTCGACGGCTACCGCATGCAGGCGCAGATCGCCGGCAGCGATGTCCGGCTGCTGACCCGCACCGGCCTTGACTGGACGAAGAAGTTCGAAGGTCCGGTCGTGGCCGAGCTTGCCGGACTGAAATGCCGCGACGCCATCATCGACGGCGAGATCGTCGTGTTGGCCGACAGCGGCGTGTCCTCCTTCGCCATGCTGCAGGCGGATCTCTCGGCCGGCCGCACCGACCGCTTCATCTACTACGTCTTCGACCTGATGCGGCTCAATGGCGAGGACCTTCGCCGCGAGCCGCTGGTCGAGCGCAAACAGGCGCTGGCCGAACTGCTCGGCGAGCGGTCGGAGCAATCCGCCGTCCGCTTCAGCGATCATTTTGCGGAACCAGGCAGCGTCATGCTGCAGCATGTCTGCCGCATGGGTCTCGAAGGCGTGGTGTCGAAACGTGCCGACGCGCCCTATCGCAGCGGCCGCGGCCTCACCTGGATCAAGTCGAAGTGCACGCTGCGCCAGGAATTCGTCATCGGCGGCTACTTGCCCTCGGACAAGACCGGGCGCGGCCTGCGCTCGCTGCTGGTCGGCTATCATGAAGGCGGCAAGCTCAACTATGCCGGCCGCGTCGGCACCGGCTTTTCCGGCAAGGTGGCTGCGGACCTTAAGAAAAAACTCGACAGCCTCAAGACGACGAAGTCGCCTTTTTCTGCCGCCGTGCCGAAGGGCAAGGGCCTCGTCTGGGTCAAGCCCGAGCTTGTCGGCGAAGTGGAGTTCCGCAGCTGGACATCCGACCATATAATCCGCCACGCCTCGTTCCAGGGGCTGCGCGAGGACAAGCCGGCGGAGGACGTGGTGCAGGAAAAGCCGAAGCAAGCCGACGGCAAGACAAAAAGCGGAGCAAAGGCGAGCAGCGGCAGGACCGAGACAAAAACCTCGGCCGGAACGGCGAAGACCTCGGTGAAGCTGTCGCATCCCGACAAGCTGCTGTGGCCCGACGAAAAGGTCTCCAAGCAGGATCTCCTCGATCACTACGCCCTGGTCTGGCCGCGAATTGAGCCATTCGTCGTCAACCGGCCGCTCAGCCTTGTGCGGGCGCCCGACGGTATCCATGGCCAGCGCTTCTTCCAAAAACATGCCTCACCGGGCATGAGCGACAAGATCGCCAGGATGAACGATCCGACCGACGGCGAGGAGATCTTGTTCATCAGGGACTTCGACGGGCTTGCAGCCCTTGTCCAATACGGCGTGGTCGAGGTTCATATCTGGGGCTCGACCGTCGACGAACTGGAAAAGCCGGACCAGATCATCTTCGACCTCGATCCGGACGAGGGCATCGGGGTCGAGGCGGTGCGTGCCGCCGCCCTCGATATCCGAGCCAAGCTGAACGACCTGTCGCTGCCGACGCTGGTCAAGACGTCTGGCGGCAAGGGCTATCACGTGCTGGTGCCGCTCAAGCCCTCCGCCGAATGGGACGAGGTGAAGGACTTCGCCCATGATTTCGCCCGCGCCCTGGAGCAGGCCGCGCCCGACCGCTACACGGCGACGCTGTCGAAGAAGGCGCGCACCGGCAAGATCTTCGTCGACTACCTGCGCAACGGCCGCGGCGCGACCACGGTCGCGCCCTATTCCTCGCGCGCCAAGAAGGGCGCGACGGTGTCGATGCCGGTGACCTGGCCGGAGATCGAGAAGGGCCTGCCGCCCAATGCGTTTCCGCTCGGCGACGCCACGACGCTAAGGCAGCTGAAGAAGGCCGATCCGTGGGCGGATTTCTTCAAGCTGGGCAAACCGCTCAAGCGGGCTTAGCCAACAGCCGAGCCGGCCAGTCCGTCACGCCAGAAATACCCTCTCGAACTCCTGCTTGCCCTTCGGCGAGAACACCACGGCGCGGCTGTCCTTGTCGCGCCGCGCCCATTTTTCGACGATGACCTTGTCGAGGATGGCGGCGCCCAGCGCGCCGGCCAGATGCGAGCGCCGCACGCTCCAGTCGAGGCAGGCGCGGCAGATCGGCCGCTTCGCTTTGCTGTCGATCTCGATGCCGAGCGCGGCGAAATGCGAAATGGCTGACGGCGACAGCCTGATCTCGTTCTCCTGGCGCAGCAGCAGCTTCCGGTCGACCAGACGGTCGAGCATCGCCACCGCCTGCTCGCCGGCAAGATGGTCGTAGCACACCCGCGCCACGCGCATGGCCGCGTCGCGCGGGCCGGGCCGCACCCGCTTCGGGCCGACCGCCTCGGCGACGCCGATGATCGCCTCGAGCATGCCCGCCACCTGCGGGCCGGCAAGGCCGTAGTAGCGATGCCGGCCCTGGCTCGCCAGCGTCAGCAACCCGCCGTCCATCAGCTTGGACAGATGCGAGGACGCGGTGGGCAGCGACACGCCGGCTTCAAGCGCCAGCTCCGACGCGGTCAGCGCCGTGCCGCCCATCAGCGCGTTGAGCATGTTGGCGCGGGCCGGGTCGCCGACCAGGCTGGCGATGCGGGCGATATCGGGTCCTTCACGCATAGTTCGATCCTCATCGAAGCATTCCCGTGAGGGAAGCACTATTCTCAGGCGAGCTCAAGGAGCTCGGCAAACGCTGCTGACACCAGAACGGCTAGCACAGCCGGTGAAGCGATGTTTCGACCGTGGTCGAACCGTCGCCGCCAGCAAGCCCACCGACCCAGTAAGCCAATCGACGAGGAGACCGAAATGACCGTCACCTGCTTCATCCGCTACGAGATCGACCCTTTCGGCAAGGCCGCGTTCGAGCAATATGCGCGCGCCTGGGGTCAGGCCATTCCGCGCTGCGGCGCCGAGCTGATCGGCTATTTCGCGCCGCATGAGGGTTCGGCCACCACGGCTTACGCGGCCTACAACATCGAGAACCTCGCGGCCTACGAAGCCTATCGCGCGCGGCTTGCCGCCGACCCGGCCGGCAAGGCAAACTATGAGTTCGCGCGGCGCGAGAAATTCATTCTCAAGGAAGACCGGATCTTCCTGAAACTGGTCTCGGCACCGCATGGCCCGAGGCAGGTCTTTCGCACCGACGTAACGGTCAAAGAAGGGATAGAGGCATGATCGCCGTCATCTTCGAAGTCGAGCCGGCGGAGGGAAAACGTGACGCCTATCTTGGCATCGCCGCCGAGCTCAAGCCCCTGCTCGACGGCATCGATGGCTTCATCTCGGTCGAGCGCTTCCAGAGCCTGACCGATCCGAGGCGCGTGCTCTCGCTGTCCTTCTGGCGCGACGAGGAAGCCGTCAAGGCCTGGCGCAACACCGAGGAGCACCGGCAGGCGCAGAAGGCCGGCCGTGGCGGCATCTTTGCCGGCTATCGTCTGCGCATCGCCCATGTGGTGCGCGATTACGGGCTAAATGAAAGGGCTGAAGCGCCCGAAGACAGCCGCATAGTGAATGGGTGAAACGCGGCTCTCCCTTCTCCCCTTGTGGGCCTGATGCGTAATTGGCCCGCAAGGGGAGAAGGAGGGTCGGCCCTCACGCATTGCCGATCAGCACACCCGCTCCGAACACCAGCGCGCCGCCCAGCACCACCTGGAAGGCGGCGCGCCAGAACGGCGTCTGCATGTAGCGGTTCTGGATGAAGGCGATCGCCCACAGTTCGAAGAACACGACGATCGCGGCAACGATCGTTGCCGTCCAGAAATAGGGAATGAGATAGGGCAGCGCGTGGCCGAGTCCCCCCAGCGTCGTCATGATGCCGACGGTGAGCCCCCGCTTCACCGGCGAGCCGCGCCCCGAAAGTTTGCCGTCGTCGGAAGCCACCTCGGTGAAGCCCATCGAGATGCCGGCGCCGATCGAGGCGGCGAGGCCGACGAGGAAGGTCTGGAAGGTTGCATGGGTGGCGAAGGCGGCGGCGAAGATCGGCGCCAGGGTCGACACCGACCCGTCCATCAGCCCGGCCAGCCCCGGCTGCACATAGGTGAGGATGAACTGGCGCTGCTCGGTTGTCGCTTCCTCCTCCTTCACCTCGCCCGGGACGTGCTCCTGTTCGAGTTCATGCGCGGAGTTCTCGTGGCCGAGTTCCGCCGCCGCCAGCTCGTCGAGCAGCTTCCGGGTCGACGCATCGGTGGTGCGCTTGGCCGCCTCGACATAGAAGCGATAAGCCTGCCGCTCCATGTCCTCGGCCTGACGGCGCACATGCTCGATGCCGAGCGGCCGCACCAGCCAGTCGGGCTTGCGTTCGTAGTAGCCTCGCACATGCTCGCGCCGGATCAGCGGGATGCGCTCGCCGAAGCGCTTGCGGTGAAGCTCGATGAGGGAATCGCGGTGGCCGTCTTCCTCCTCCGCCATGGCCTCGAACACCTTGGCCGATTGTGGAAACTCTTGTGCCAGCCCGTCGGCATAGGCCCGGTAGATGCGTCCGTCGTCCTCCTCCGACGAAATCGCCAGCGCCAGGATTTCCTGCTCCGACAGCGAATCGAAGGAGCGGCGGCCAAAGCCGAAAACACGGGAAAGCATGAGAAAATCACCCTAGTTTAGAACGATTCTAAACTAGGGAATCGTTTGCCGAGGGTCAATCGCGAACGCCGCGGGACAGGCAGAATTCGTCGATCCAGCTTTCCGCTCGCACCCTTCATTATTGCCGAATGTTCACCTATATGGAACGCATTAGCCAAAAACGAAGGAAACACGGGATGACGGACAAGAAGCCCCCGCACGCATTCGATCCAAAGCCGGTTCTCGATCTCATCGCCAGCATCGAGGCCGACCTGGAGCGGCTCAAAGGCCTGGTCGAGCAGCAGGCCGAAAAATTCGACCCCGCCAATCCGCACAACAAGACGCTGGACGGCAAGCTGACCGAGGAAGGCGTCGAATGCTGCTACCGCATGTTCGACGACGGCAAGTCGCGCTACACGGTCGCCCAGCAGATGAAGATCTCTTTTGCTGCCGCCACGCATCGTTTCAACAGCTGGCGCAAGCTCGGCGGCAAGAAGCGGACGCGCGCGCTGCTGGGGTGAGCAGTGGCCGCCCTTCGCTTCGTCATCCTCGGGCTTGACCCGAGGATCATTCCGCGAGCGCTATCACGGAATGCAGAAGCGAGAGCGCGCTCTGGAGGACCCTGCGAAGAATGTCCGTTCTGCTTCGGCTGCCCGCATCGCGAAGGTGCCGACATGGATTCCCGCGTCGCTTCGCTCCTTGCTCCGCCTGAGACTGACGAAGGTGACGGCCGTCGACGCTATCATCGCCAATATTGTCTCCATCACATTTTTTCGTTGGCGCGCCGCGGCGTTTTCCGTGCAGCATATGTGCATCATTCTCACGAGGCCCACCATGACCGCCCTCCCCGGCATCTCCGACATCCACGCCGCTGCCGCCAGGCTTTCCGGGCTGATCGTCGAAACGCCGCTGATCGAATCGCCGGAGCTCAACAAGCGCTATGGCGGCCGCATCCTGTTCAAGCCGGAGACGCTGCAGCGCACCGGTTCCTTCAAGATCCGCGGCGCCTACAACAAATTGTCGTGCTTAAGCGAAGAAGAGCGCAGCCGCGGCGTCGTCGCCTTTTCGTCCGGCAATCACGCGCAGGGCGTCGCCGCTTCGGCCGCCATGTTCGGCGTCAGGGCGGTCATTGCCATGCCCGCGGACGCGCCGGCGCTCAAGGTCGGCAATGTGCGCAAGATGGGCGCTGAGGTGGTGCGTTTCGACCGCTTCAAGGACGACCGCATGACCATCGTTCGCCCCTATATCGAGAAGGGCATGGCGCTGGTGCCGCCTTTCGACGATCCGGCCATCATTGCCGGCCAGGGCACCATCGGGCTGGAGCTGGTGCGCCAAGCGAAGGCGCTGGGCGTCAGCCTGGACGCAGTTGTCGTGCCCTGCGGCGGCGGGGGTCTGTCGAGCGGCATTTCCGTCGCGGTGAAGGACGCCTCGGCACAGACGCAAGTCTGGGCGGTCGAGCCGGAGCATTTCGACGACACGCGCCGCTCGCTCGCCAAGGGTGACCGGGTCTCGAATGAGCCCGGCCACACCTCTATTTGCGATGCGATCCTGACCGCCGAGCCCGGTGCCATCACCTTTGAGATCAACCGCAAAAACCTCGCCGGCGCCATCGCCGTCTCGGACAAGGCCACGGCGCAAGCCATGCGCGACGCCATGGCGTACTTGAAGCTGGTGGTCGAGCCCGGCGGCTGCGTTGCGCTCGCGGCGCTCGCGTCCGGCGAGATCGATCTGGCCGGCAAATGCCTGGCGGTGGTGCTTTCCGGCGGCAATGTCGATTTCGGCACCTACGCGGAGATCATGGCGGCGGCGGCCTGATCGGTCAGTCGCCGCTCAATCCAGCGTCCGCCGGAACCGCACCAGCGCAACGCCGGCGAACAACGCCACGAACACCACCAGCCAGCCGATCTCGGTCGCCACAGCCGGCAGTTCCGCGCTCTTCAGCATGACGGCGCGGGTGATGCGCAAGAAATGCGTCAGCGGAAAGATCTCGCCAAGGATCTGCGCCCAGCCCGGCATGCCGCGATAGGGGAACATGAAGCCCGACAGCATGATCGAGGGCAGGAAGAAGAAGAAGGTGAGCTGCAGCGCCTGCATCTGCGTGCGCGCGATCGTCGAAATCGTGTAGCCAAGCAGCACCAGCGCCAGCACGAACACCAGCACCGCCGAGAGCAGGAGCGACAGCGATCCCATGAAGGGAATGGAAAACAGGAGCTTCGCCGCTGCCAGCACCACCACCACCTGCACCGCGCCGACCACCAAGTAAGGCAGCACCTTGCCCAGCATGATCTCGAGCGGGCTGGACGGCATGGCCAAAAGGTTTTCCATCGTGCCGCGCTCGGTCTCGCGCGTCAGCGCGATCGAGGTCATCATCACCATGGTCATCTGCAGGATGACGCCGAGCAGGCCGGGAACGATGTTGTATTGCGAGATGCCTTCCGGATTGTAGCGCCGGTGCACGACGACATCGAGCTGGCCGCGCGCCGCCTCCTTCGCCGCTTCCTGCATGCCTTGCGCTCTCAGCAGCGCTTGGCCGGCGACGGTGCTCAGCGTCGAGATGGCACCGCTCGCCACCGCCGGATCGGTGGCGTCCGCCTCGATCAGGATCTGCGGATTGTCGCCGCGCTCCACCCGTCGCGCGAAATCGGCCGGGATGGTGACGACGAAGGCGACATCGCCGCGCGACATCAGGAACTCGGCTTGCGACGCACTTTGCGCCACATGGTCGAAGCGATAGTAGCCGGTGGTCTGCAGCGCCGAGACCATCGCCCGCGTGTAGGGATCGCTGCTGGTCGCGACGAGTGCTGCCGGCAGGCTCTTCGGGTCGTTGTTGATGGCATAGCCGAACAGCACCAGCTGTATCAGCGGCACGCCCAGCATCATGGCGAAGGTGATGCGGTCGCGCCGCATCTGGATGAATTCCTTGATCAGCAGCGCGCCGAGTCTCGAGAAGGAAAAGATCGCTCTCACGCCATCTCTCATGCCATGTTGTCCTTCGAGCCGGACATGAACTGGATGAAGACATCTTCCAGGCTGGTCTCGCCCGGCGCCACCGTCACCCCTTTGTGCTCCTTCTCGACATCGGCGAGCGCCTTTTCGAGGGCTGCCTTGTCGGAGCCGACGACATGCAGCGTGGCGCCGAACGGCGCCACCTGGTCGACGCCCGGACGCCCCTGCAGCGCCTCGGCCACGCGGTCGAGCCGCGGTCCCTGCAGCACGAAGGTGGTAAGGCCGGCATTCCTCACCACCTCGTTCACGGTGCCGGTGGCCAGCATCTTGCCGTAGGAGATGTAGCTGATGCGGTGGCAGCGCTCGGCCTCGTCCATGTAATGGGTGGAGACCAGCACGGTGAGCCCGCCGCTGGCCAGGCGGTGGATCTCGTCCCAGAACTCGCGCCGTGCCTTCGGGTCGACGCCAGCCGTCGGCTCGTCGAGCAGCAGCAGCTTCGGCTTGTGCATGATGCAGGCAGCGAGTGCCAGCCGCTGCTTCCAGCCGCCGGAAAGCGTGCCGGCGAGCTGGTTGCGGCGCGTCGTCAGGCCGAGTTCCTGCAGCGTTTGCGAGACATACTCCTCGACCGGCTTCAGCTGGTAGAGCCGCGCCACGAATTCGAGATTCTCGCCGATCGTCAGATCCTCGTAGAACGAGAATTTCTGCGTCATGTACCCGACTTCGCGTTTGATCTTGAGCGCGTCGGTAAGGATGTCGAAGCCGAGCACCGTGCCCTCGCCCGCATCCGGCGTCAAAAGCCCGCACATGATGCGGATGGTCGTCGTCTTGCCCGAGCCGTTCGGCCCGAGGAAACCGACGATCTCGCCCTCGGCAACCGCCATCGTGACATGGTCGACGACGGTCTTGTCGCCGAAGCGCTTGACCAACCCACGGACGTCGATGACGTTCATCTGTCAATATCCGCCAGGTCGACATCGACGATCTGGCCGGGCTGCAGCGGATGGGCATCGCCCTCCGGCCGCGCCTCGACGAGATAGACCAGCTTCTGCCGGTTCTCGAGCGAGTAGATCACCGGCGGGGTGAACTCGGGATCGGGCGACACATAGCTGACGCGTGCCTTCAAATCCGGCCCGCAGCCGTCGCAACGGACGCTGAGCAGGGTGCCGACCTTGACCGAGGAGAAGGCCGTCTCCGGCACATAGACGCTGAGTTTTACCGCGCCGTCGGGCAGCATCGAGATCACCGGCGCGGTCGGTCCGGCCGTATCGCCGGGATTGCGGATCACGTCGTCGATGCGGCCGGGCGAAGGCGCCGCCAGCACGCGCTTGGACAGGCGCCACTCGGCCTGCCCCAATTCCGATTGCGCCTGCTTGACCTGGTTCTCGGCAGCTCTGATCGTTTCGGCCCGCGCCGGCAGGCCGCCGACGGCAAGGTTCGCCTCCGCCTGGCCGACCTGCGCGTTGGCGGTCTCCAGCGAAGCCGAGGCCGTGTCGTAATCGGCCTGGGTGCCGGTGCCGCGCTTGTAGAGATCGCTGGCGCGGTCATATTTGCGTTTGGCGTCGGCAGCCTGCGCCTTCGCCATGTCCACCTGCGCCTTGAGCACGGCGATCTCTTCCGGCCGCTTGCCCACCTTGAGGTCGGCAAGCTGCGCCTGCGCTTGGGCGAGCGCGGCCTGGGCTTGCGCCACGGCGATCTTGGCATCGGCGCTTTCCAGCGTCACCACCGGCGCGCCCGGCTCGACACGGTCGCCGCGCTTGACCGTCACGGTCTCGACCTGCGCGACTTCGATCGGCGCCAGCAGCACATATTCGCCTTCGACATAGCCGACGGCAAGCGGGGCGGCCGGCGCGCAGGCGCCGAACAGCTGGGCCGCGAGCGGCAGCGAACAGAGTAAGCTCATGATTTGACCTTCCTGCCGGCGGCTGCGTCGCGCGCCGCAAGCATTGCCCTGAGGTTGTCGGTCGCGACCGCCACGACCTTGGCGGCCTCCTTGTCGCCGATCTCGCGCCAGCCCATCCTGCGCATCACCGCCTCGCGTCCGATGCGGAAATAGATGACCTGCCCGATGATGGTGAACACGGTGAGCCTGGTGGCCTCGCTCTCGGCCGGTTCGCCGGTCGCCTGCTCCCAGATCTGGCACAGCCGGCGATGCGTCGGTTCGAACACGCCGGCATAAATGCGGTCGAGCGCCGCCGTCGGGTGCGAGAGCTCGCGCAGTACGAATTGTACGATCTCGCCGGCCTGGGGACTTGCCACGACAAAGCCGACCATCCGCGCCAGCGCGGCAAAGAGCTGCGCCCGGGCGGCTTCCGGGCTCGAAGGGGCCGCCGGCTGGGGTGCGCCGAGCGCCTGGCCGGCGATCCCCTGGATGGTCTCGACGATGAAGTCGGCGGCGGCGGCGCGCAGCCCCTCCTTGCCGCCGAAATGATAGGCGATCGAGCCGATATTGGCCTTGGCCTCGGCCGCGATCTCGCGCGTCGAGGTGCCGTCGAAGCCCTGCCGGCCGAACAGCTTCAGCGCGGCCTGCACCAGCGCCGCGCGCGTTTGATCGGCGGGAGAGGCTTCGCGTTGCGGCCCTTTGGCGTTCGTTTGTTTGCTCATTGCACCAATTTAATCAATCGATTGATTAAAGTCAAATTGAATTCCAACGCGGCTTGCCATCTTCCTGCGGGCGGGCTTTAGTGCGCGGCCATGGGCAAGGAAGTCGAGCGCAAGTTCCTGGTCGCTGATCCCGCCTGGCGCAGCCTGGTCGAGGCGCATATCCGCATTCGTCAGTTCTACGTCGCCGCGCAGCCTGGACGCACGGTTCGCGTACGCATCAGCGACGGAGGCTCCGCCGCGCTGACGCTGAAGTTCGGCAACAAGGCGCGCGAGCGCGACGAATTCGAATATCCGATCCCGCTCGCCGAGGCCGAGGAATTGATGGCCTTCGCGATCGGGCGTGTCATCGAGAAGACACGTCACCATGTTAGGCACCGCGGCTATCTCTATGAAGTCGATGTGTTCGGCGGAGTGCTCTCGGGGCTGGTGGTCGCGGAGTTGGAGACGCCGGAGGACGTGCCTGACGAAATGCTGCCCGACTGGCTCGGGCGCGAGGTCACCGGTGAGTCGAGGTTTTACAACGCGTCGCTGGCCCTCGGCGGGATTCCGGAGATAGCCGCATGATTCGCATCGATCCGCGCTTGCCGCTGACCGGCGAGGTCAGGCGCATATTGGCTGACGAGATCGGCAAGGCGCTTGGCCAACTCGAGACGGCGCGCGACAAGCCGGAGCAGGGACTGCACAAGTGCCGTAAGCGGCTTAAGGGCGTGCGCGCCTTGTTGCGCCTGGTTCGTTCCGGAGACGAACCGTTCTGCCAGACCGAGAACGAATGCTACAAGCAGGTGTCGGCGCTGCTTGCCGGCCCGCGCGAGGCGACCGCTCTCATCGAGACCATCGACCGTCTGGGCTCCGCTTTTCCGGATGAAACCGCGGCCGGCGAGCTCGATCCCGTCCGCGAGCGGCTGGTGCTGCGCCAGCACGAGCTCCATGCCGGCCCCGGTCTCGACGCTGCCATAAACGCCGCGGTCGCTGCCTGCCGGGAAGGTCTGGAGCGTATCGACAGGCTGTCGCTCCCCGATCAGCCCGAGCAGGCGGCCGACATACTGGCCGAAGGCGCCCGCGCCGCCTTGCGGCGGGCGAAAAAGGCGCTGGATAAGGCGAGCTCGCGCGGCGAGGCCGATGACTTTCACGGCCTGCGCAAGGCGTGCAAGACGCATTCGATGCATCTGTCGCTGCTCGGCCGCCTGTGGCCGGCGCCGATCAAGGCGCGCCGCAAGGCGGTTGACAAGCTTGGCGAACGGCTGGGCGAGCTGCATGACGTCTTCGTCATGCGCGCGCTGCTCGTCGCCGCTGGCGAGCCGCTCGGTCCGCCCGAAGACACCAAGCTTCTGCGCAAGCTGCTGAAGCGTGCGGAAAAGAGCCTCAGCAAGACCTGTCTTGCCGATGCCGCCGAATTGTTCGGCGACAGCCCCAAGCGCTCGGCCAGAAAGCTCGCGCGCAAGGCTCGCGACGACCTCGCGCCGCCGCATGAGGAAGCCGGCCGGGTCGCGGCCTGACGCCTACGCCGGCAGCGGCCGCCTTGCTTTCGCCCCGGCATCCGTCCGAGCGCCGGCATCGCGCGGATGCGGTCCGATCGGCATGATCGCCGGAAACGGCGTCGCGCCGAAGGCGAAGGTCCATTTGTAGCCGATGAGCTGCTCTTCCGGCGTGGTGTGCTGGTCGTGATGGGCAAGCAGCCTGGCGCGCTCCGCCAGCTCCTCCGCCTCGCGCCGCACCATCTCCGCCGTTTCCGGCCGCATGCGCCGCGAGAAGCTGACGAAGGTCGCTTCGCGTTCCAGATGGGTTATCGCCCAGCCGACAAAATTCTTGTTGGTCGTCTCGAAATGCGGCCGCAGCGGCCCCTCGAAATCCCACTGGATCGGTGTCTCGACCAGCAATCTTGCCGACAGGCCGCGCCCGAGCGCCACCAGCCCAAGCTCTTCCAGGTCGCGCAGGTAGAGGAACATAGATGCTTCGCTGAGACCCTGTGAGCGCATGATGCCTTCTGGCGTGAATTTTTCGGACAGCATGATGAAGACGAAGAGCAGCGCCGGCCGCGCGGCGAGCTTCCGCTCGATCTCCGGCGCGACGTGGTTGGCCGGTCCCGGTCCCCGGTTCATCGAGCCCAGCACATTCTCCAGTTCCACGTCCGCAGCGGCGCAGATTTGTATCAGCCGATCGAGCTTGCAGTTGCGCTCATGGAAGATGCGCTTCACTGTCGGCTCGGAAACGCCCATGCGCTCGGCCAGCGCCTGGTAGGTCAGGCCCTTGGCCTTCAATGTCCGTTTCAGCGCCTCGAAGATCGGCCCGTTCATGGAATGCACCTCGTTTGCGCGAATTCGTATCGCTCCTCGATACTACGCTCGAACTGGCTTCCGGAAAAGTATCGAAAAACCTAGCTCTTGGCCGTCAACACAGGAGAGCACCATGAAAAACCTCATCGCTTCGACCTTTCTCGCCATCGCCGGCATCGCAACGGCTGCCACCGCCGAGGCCGGCGAGATCTGGCGCGCCGGCGGCTTCGAGCAGCCGGAATCGGCGCTGGTCGATGCCGCCAACAAGCGCATCGTCGTCTCCAACATCGTCGGCAATCCGGGCGAAGCTGATGGCAACGGCTATTTGTCGCTGCTGTCGCTGGACGGCAAGGTCATCAGCCGCCATTGGGTGGACGGCATGGACGCGCCCAAGGGCATGGCGATTGCCGGCGGCAAGCTCTACGCCGCCGACATCACCAAGGTGCGCGTCGTCGACCTCGCCAGCGGCAAGCTGGTCTCTACCATCGATGTGCCCGGCGCCGTCTTCCTCAACGATATGACCGCCGATGCCTCGGGCAAGGTCTATGTCACGGATATGCTCGCCGACACGATCTACCGTATCGACGGCGACAAACCGGAGCTGTTCATCAAGGATGCGCTGCTCGCCTCGCCCAATGGCGTCTTCGCCGATGGCGACCGGCTGATCGTCGCGTCCTGGGGCAGGGGCATCAAGCCCGATTTCAGCACGGCGGCGCCGGGCGGCCTGCTGGCCGTCGACCTCGCCAGCAAGAAGGTGACGCCGCTGCCGGGCGCGCAAAACTTTGCCGACCTCGACGGCGTCATCGCCATCGGCGACACGATCTATGCCACCGCCTACATGACCGGCACGCTCTATCGCTACAAGGGCGGCGGCGCGCCGGAAGCGATCGCCACTTTCAAGCCGGGCAGCGCCGATATCGGCACCGACGGCAACTCGACCATCTATGTTCCGCTGATGAACGAAGGCGCGGTCGCGGCGCTGAAGCTCGACTGAGGACGATTGCGGCGGGAACGAGGTCGATCGGGGCTGGACCGCCATATCGACGGGGCTGCCATCTGGTTCAGCCGCTCGCTCCGGGATATCCGGCAGCAACCGTCACATGGGCCAAGCCGTGAAGACATCCAGCCTGACCGGCGCCGCCGTGTCGCCAATGATCCCGGTGCTCGTATGCGCACTGGCGATCTTCCTTTTGTCCGGGATGGACGCGGCGATGAAGTCCCTGGTCATCGCGGTCGGTGTGTACAACACCGTGCTGTGGCGCAGCCTGGTCTCGACCTTGATCGCGGGCGCCGCCTGGTCGGCGGGGCCGCGCTCGAAGCCGGCTCTTCCGGTGCTGGGGCTGCATGCGCTGCGCGCCGCGGTCGTCGGCATCGTCCTGGTTTCGTTCTTTTGGGGTCTCGCCAGATTGCCGCTCGCCGAGGCGATCGGGCTCAGCTTTGTCGCGCCCCTGTTTGCGCTTTTTCTCGCAGCCTTGTTGCTGGGCGAGAGAATCCGGCGCCAGGCGGTGTGGGCGTCGCTGGCCGGCATCGCCGGCGTCGCGATCATTCTGGCCGGCCAGTTCGGGCAGGCCGGCCACTCGCAGGATGCGCTCCTGGGCACGGCCGCGGTGCTCGTATCGACTGTGTTCTATGGCTACAATCTGATCCTCGCGCGGCGGCAGGCGCTGTTGGCCAAGCCGGTCGAGATCATGCTGTTCCAGAACCTCTGCATCGCGGTCATCCTTGGTCTCGCCGCGCCGTGGCTCGCCGTCGCGCTGCCGAGTGACCTGTGGCTTCACCTGGTCGGGGTGGCGATGCTGTCGCTTGCCGGCCAATTCCTGATGAGTTGGGCCTACGCCCGCGCCGAAGCGCAATATCTCATCCCGACGGAATACTCGGCCTTCATCTGGGCGATCGCGCTCGGCTGGTTCTTCTTCGGCGAGGAGGTGGCCTGGACCACGCTGACCGGGGCTTGCCTGATCGTCGCCGGCTGCCTGATCGCGGCGCGCGCCAACCCGAAACTTGCCGAGCCGATCGAAGCGGCAGTTTGAGAGAACATGTCGCTCTACGCGGACTGCGATTGTGCTTTCAGCTGCGCCCGCGCGTCGCGAATCGAGGCGGCATAGGTGACCAGCGGCCGCTTGAGGCCGTGGTTGATCAGCATGCGCCTTGTCTGCGGCGCGGCACCCGCGATGATGAAGCGCACGCCGGCGCTTCCGGCCTTGTGCGCGGCGCCCTCGAGGACGTTTGCCGCCGTCGAGTCGAGGAACGGCACCGCCGAGCAATCGAGGATGAAATTCTTGCGCTGGTCTGCGATGCGGTCGAGCACGGCGCCGACGGTCGAGGCGGCACCGAAGAAGAAGGCCCCGGAGATTCGATAGATGACGGTATCGGCGTCGGCCGCCTGGCTTGAATCATAAGTGGCGGCGCGATCGGCGACGTCCTCCGGCACCAGCGGCAGATCGGCCTCGACGGCGATGGACTTGGCCATGCGATCGATGAACAGGATCGACCCGAGCGCGAAGCCGACGACGATGCCTTCCGTCAGATCGCGGAAGATGACGATCAGGAACGTCGCCATCAGCACCAGCGCGTCGCCACGCGAGGCTCTGAGCAGCGTGAGGAAAGCCTGCTTCTCGAACATGTTCCAGCACACGACGGCGAGTACGCCGGCCAATGCGGCGAGCGGGATGTAGCTGGCCAAGGGCGCCGCCGCCAGCATCAGGACAAGCAGGATCGCCGAATGCAGCATGCCGGAGACGGGGCCATGCGCGCCGGCCCTCACGTTGGTGGCCGTGCGAGCGATCGTGCCGGTGGCACATATGCCGCCGAACAAGGCTGACGCGATGTTGGCGAAGCCTTGCGCCACCAGTTCGCAATTGGAGCGGTGCCGCCTTCCGCTCATGCAGTCTGCGACCACGGCCGAGAGCAGCGACTCGATCGCTCCGAGCAGCGCGAAGGCGATCGCGTCCGGCAGCACGTGGATCATCCTCTCCAAGCTGACCGGCGGCAGGGCTGGCCATTGCAGGTTCCGCGGGATGCCGCCATACCTCGTGCCGATCGTTTCCGCAGGCAGGGCGAACAGCGCCACGACCAGCGAGGCGACGCCGATGGCGATCAGCATCGCGGGCCATCTCGGCTGCCAGCGCCGCAAAAAGACAATGGTTAGGACAGTCAGCATCGCCACGAAGGTCGCGGCCGGACTGATCGTGCCGATCGCCTCGCCGATCACGGTCAGCTTCGACACCAGCGGCCCGGGCTCCTTGCCGCCGAGTTTCAGCCCGAGCAGTTCGACGATCTGCCCGGAGAAGATGATGACCGCGATCCCGGCGGTAAAGCCGACGGTCACGGGATAGGGAATGAACTTGATGTAGGTGCCAAGCCTGAGGTAGCCGATGGCGAGCAGGAAGACGCCCGCCATCATCGTTGCGAGCAGCAGCCCGTCGACGCCGACGCGCGCCACCGTCGCCGCTACCAGCACGATGAAGGCGCCGGCCGGACCGCCGACCTGGAAGCGGCTGCCGCCAAGCGCGGAGATGATGAAGCCGCCAACGATCGAGGTGTAGAGGCCTCGCTCCGGCGTCACGCCGGACGCGATGGCGATCGCCATGCACAACGGCAGCGCCACGATGGCCACCGTCAACCCCGCGACGGCGTCAGCCCTGAAATGCGCCAGCGTGTAGCCTTCGCGCAGCACCGTGACCAGCTTGGGCGTGAACAGCTCGGCAAAGGACGGCCGCGCCTGGGGGTGGATTGACCGCCGGACCTGATCCATGGACTGCCTTCCGCTCCGTAAGGGCGGCGGGATCGTCGGCAGGGCTGTCGGCGGTCGCCGTCGCGACTTTCTTGTGCGGCTCAGCCTTGGGAGTTCTGCGGCGTGGCAGGCTTGAGACGCACGCCCCTGCCGCCGCGCTCGCTGGCCTGGTTCTCGCCGATCAGCTCCACCCCGGCCTCGTCGAGTCCCTGGATGACCTTCATCAGCGTATCGACCACGCCTCTGACGACACCTTCACTCGCTTCCATGCGTTGGATGGTCGGAAGCGAAACCCCGGCGCGCTCGGCGAGCGTTTTCTGGTCGATACCGGCCAACGCCCTCGCGGCGCGCATCTGCGCGGCAGTGATCATCGGCCAGAACCCCTGTCTGAGTCTGCAGTATCAATGGATAATCCAAAGATCATGATGTTTCAAGCATCATAACAAACAGTTGAAACATGAGTACTCATTCGCTGTCCGCCACCACTTTGCGCCGCTGCAGCAGGCGCGCTGCAAGCCAGCACAACATGGCCCAGGCAAAGCCGGCGCACCAGCCGGCAAGCACGTCGGACGGCCAATGCACGCCGAGATAGACGCGGCTGGTTCCGACCAGCACCGTGGTGAGCACGGCGAGGCCGAGCACGAAGATCTTCGTCCTGCGGTTCGGTAGGAAACGCGCGGCGAGCGAGCCCAGCGTGAGATAGGTCACCGCCGACAGCATCGCATGGCCGCTCGGAAAGGAGAGCGAGGTCTCGTTGACGAGATGCGAGACGAGATCGGGGCGGGGCCGGTCGACCTCGAACTTGAGCAGGCTGGACGCCGCCTGACCGCCCGCCACCGAAACGAACACGAACAGTGCGGTCGCCGGTCGGCGCATCAGCAGAAAATAGACGATCACCGCAGTCGTGATCAGCACCAGCACGCTGGTGCTGCCGAGCGCGGTGATATCGCGCACCGCGCCTTGCAGCCAAAGCGGACCGATCGGGCTGTCCGGCTGCCCGGCATGGCGGAAGGCGAGCAGGATTTCCGTGTCCAACGCATGCGGAGTCGTGGCGCGCGCCACGCCCATGAGTTCCACCAGGCCCCATAGCCCGCAGGCGATGGCCAGCCCGGCCGCAAGCACCGGGAATTCTATTCTGTTGAGCAGCGCCTTGGCGGTCGATTTCATGCCGGGCCTGCTCCAATTACAGCCGCTGCATATAGGGTCCGAGCGTGATCAGCGCGACGGCCGCGATCGCCAGCACGACGCCTGTCGCTTGGAAAGTGTTGAGGCGCTCTCCAAAGAAGACCAGCGCCACGATATTGACTGAGACCAGCTGGATCACTGCCGACAGGCTGAACGACACCGACATGCCGAATTCGCGGATCAGCCTGAGCATGATCAGATTGCCGGCGGAATAGAGCGCCAGCGTCAGCACGATCTTGCCGAGACTCGGCGCCAATCCCCATTGTTTGGCCGCCATCGCGGCCAGCAGGAAAATCACAGTCGAAACGCCAAGCTGCGCCAGTCCCCAGAGACTCACGTTCATCCCTCCCGAAGCGGCCTTCGCCGCGCCGCTCGCCGCTTTTGTTTCCGAAGCGCGCGAAGCCGTCAAGCTGATGGCGTCGGGCAAGCTACGGTGCGACGGGATCGAAGGCGGAATCTCGCAAGGCAAGCCCCGCAGCCATGGTTGGCGTCCTTGCGCCGAGCGCGCTCGGGAGTCTGCTCGCCGTGTGTTGTGGGCCTCGTGTGGCGCCAATGCGTGGGCGAACAGTCATCAGCCGGCAAATTGGCATTGCTCAATGGGGCTGATGTCACGAAAATGTGATCGGGCGCCTATAGGGATCGACCGGTTACCCGTTCCAGCCACCTCAAGAGCCAGAGGACAGCCCATGACCCAACCTGAGATTCGCTTCCGTACCAGCCAGCTCGAGGAGAATGACGGCCCGCCCGTCAATCCTACCGACAACCGCACGATGGGCGAGATCATCGCCGCGCGCTTCTCGCGCCGCGACTTCCTCAGGGGTTCGCTGGCTGTCTCGGCCATCGCCGCCACCGTGAGCCCGCTGGCGCTCGTCGCGGCAGACGAGGCGCGCGCCGCCGAGGTCTCGGCCTTCAAATTCGACGAGCTCGAGGCCGGCATCGACGACAAGCACCACGTCGCGCCGGGCTACGATGCCGACGTGCTCTTGCGCTGGGGCGACCCGCTCTTTACCGATTCGCCGGAATTCGGCCCGGCAAAACAAACGGCCGGAGCCCAGGCAAGACAGTTCGGCTACAACAACGACTATATCGGTTATATCCCGATCGAGGGCTCGGCCGAGCATGGCCTGCTGGTCGTCAACCACGAATACACCAACCCGCATCTGATGTTCCCCGGCATCGTCAAGATCGTCGACAAGGACGGCAAGAAGGCCGCCGAAGTGGCGCCGCTCAGCAAGGAGCAGGTCGATGTCGAGATGGCGGCGCACGGCGGCAGCATCGTCGAGATCCGCAAGGAGGGCGGCAAATGGCAGGTGGTGCGTGACGGCAAGCTCAACCGCCGCATCATGTCCACCACCGAAATGGCGCTGTCCGGTCCGGTAGCCGGCCATGATCGCGTCAAGACCAATGCCGACCCGTCTGGCACCAAGGTCTTCGGCACCCTCAACAACTGTGCCGGCGGCGTCACGCCCTGGGGCACCTATGTGATGGCCGAGGAGAACATCCACGGCTATTTCTCGGGCGAGCTGCCGGAAGGCCACAAGGAGGCCGCCAACTACAAGCGTCTCGGCATTCCGGAGGGCGCCTATGAATGGGGCGCGCATTACGATCGCTTCAACCTCGCCAAGGAACCGAACGAGCCCAACCGCTTCGGCTGGGTCGTCGAGGTCGACGTCAACGACCCGAATTCGGTGCCGAGGAAGCGAACCGCCATGGGTCGCTTCAAGCATGAAGGCGCCGAATCGATCGTCACCAAGGATGGCCGCGTCGTCTTCTATCTCGGCGACGACGAGCGCTTCGACTATGTCTACAAATTCGTCACCAAAGGTACGTTCAATCCGAACGACCGCGCCGCCAACATGAACCTGCTCGACGAGGGCACGCTGCATGTTGCCAAATTCGCCGAGGACGGCTCGGTCGAATGGATGCCGATCGTGTTCGGCGAAGGTCCGCTGACGGCGGAAAACGGTTTCGCCAGCCAGGCCGACGTTCTGATCGAGACGCGTCGCGCCGCCGACCTGCTCGGCGCCACCAAGATGGATCGGCCGGAAGACATTCAGCCCAATGCCGGCAACGGCAAGGTCTATGTCATGCTGACCAACAATTCCAAGCGCAAGGCCGACCAGGTCGACGCCGCCAATCCGCGCGCGGCGAACGCCTTCGGCCACATCATCGAGATCGTCGAAGACGGCGGCGACTTCGCCGCCACCAAGGGCAAGTGGGAAGTGCTGCTGAAGTGCGGTGATCCTTCGGTGGCCGATGTCGGCGCCACCTTCTCGACTGCCACCACCGCCAATGGCTGGTTCGGCATGCCGGACAATTGTGCCGTCGACTCGGCCGGCCGCCTGTGGGTCGCGACCGACGGCCAGGGCCCGAAGGCCACCGGCCGTACCGACGGCCTGTGGGCGGTCGACACCGAGGGCGCGGCGCGGGCGACCTCAAAGCTGTTCTTCCGCGTGCCGATCGGCGCCGAGATGTGCGGCCCGCTATTCGCGCCGGATGACCAGACCGCCTTCGTCGCCGTCCAGCATCCGGGCGATGGCGGCGAGGACTGGGAAGCTTTTGGCCGCCCCTCATATTACGAGGATCCATCGACCCGGTGGCCGGACTTCAAGCCGGACATGCCGGTGCGTCCGGCGGTCGTTGCCATCACCAAGCAGGGCGGCGGCAAGATCGCGGTCTGATTGGCGACTCGCTTAAACAGGGGAAGGGTTGCGGTGATCCGCGACCCTCCTCACCTTGCGATTACTCCACGCCTCGGACCACGGCCATGTTCAGGGTGGTTCTCAACCGGAAGCCGATGGCCTCGTAGAGGCCGACGGCCGGAGCATTGCTGGCATAAGCGTGCAGGTATGGAACCTCGCCCCGCGCCATGATCCGGTTCGCCACGAACAGCGACAGCAGCTTGGCAAGGCCGCCGCCGCGGAAATCCGGATGCGTGCACACGCCGCTGAGCTCGGAGTAGCCGGGCTGCTTCATGCGCTCGCCGGCCATCGCCGCGAGCCTGCCGTCGATCTTCACGCCCCAGAACTCGCCGAGGCTCAAGGCTTCGAGCGTGAACGGGCCGGGCTTGGTGAGCGATGCCAGAGCGAGCATCTCGGCCGCATCGTCCGGCGTCAGTCGCTGCACGCGCTCGTCGGAGGCGGCCTCAACCGGCTGCTCGGCAACCATCTGCACCAAGGACGCGGTCGAAACCGCGGCAAGTTCCGAAGGCAGGGCGATCGGGTCCGTCTGAACCAGGATGGCGCTTTCAAGCGGCGGGAGCAGCTTGCCCAGGGCTTGTAGGCTTTCCGCATCGTCCGCAACGGTGGCGGCGAAGGGAACGATCGAAGGCCGGTACCGCCTGGCAAGGGTATCGCCTTCCGCAAAGGCCTGATGGCGCGTCGCCAATGCGCTCCAGATCGGACGGTCGAGAACATGTTTCATTGTGCGACGGCCTTGGGTGCGACTGCCTTGGCCTTGTCCGCCCGGCGGTCGAGCGGGGTCGCGGCCAGTCGATCCTCGATGGCAGCGAGCTGGCCAAGCAGCGGCCCGGAGAGGTCCGCGCACAATTCCGCGACCGCGCCCTCGATGCGCGGCCAGACGTCGTGCTTCGCGGCATCGACCAGCCGCTGGCCGTCCGCGGAAAGGGAAACGATCCGGCGCCGCTGGTCGTCATCCGATTGTGCGACCTCGACCAGGCCGAGCCCGGTGAGCAGCGACACGGCCCGCGTCACGCCCGGCTGCGCGATGCCGAGCGACTGCGCCAGTTCGCCGACCGGCAGCGGCCCCAGCCTGTCGAGCGCGGCGAGCAGCGGATACTGACTCGACTGGATCCGCACATCCAGGCGATCGAGCACGCGCTGCGTGTCGGCCTGCAACTGCTCGCCAATGCGCTTCAGCCTGCTGCCGAGGCAGAGAAAGCCGAGGGACCTCAGAACATCTTCCATCGTCGAACTGCCGGAACAAAATGGATAACATAATATATAACATTGCATGGAAATTGGCAATATGGTTTCACGATGCAGCCGGAGCGCCGGCTTTGGCCGGTAGACATTCCCTCTTCATTCGCCGCCGATAGCATCCTATATGGCGCTGGCGCGACATGACCGATCCGTCGCGCCAAGGCGACTGATTCGAGGCCCGTGGGCTCCGGGTCCTTCTTCATCGGCATGCGGACGCTTGATGCCATCCCTGCGCATCCATATCGACAGGTTTCTTGACGGCGCGGCGCCCAAGGTGCCGCGGCGCGAGCTGTCGCATCTCGAGCGCCTGGCGCTGGTGCGGCGCCATGGCGACTTCTCGCTCGCCTATTCCACCGCCGTGCAGCAAAAGCTGTCCTACTTCAGCGAAGGCGATGGCTACATCGCATTCGGCACCAAGATGAAGCACCATTTCGCGCTTGGCGATCCGGTCGTCGATCTGCCGGACCGGCCAGGCTACATCAAGCGCTTCGTCGAGGCCGCCGGCGGCCCCTGGTTCGTTCAGATAAGCGCCGCCACGGCAAAGGTGCTGGCCGGGCTCGGCTATCAGATCAATCGGCTGGGCGTCGACACAAGGTTGCAGCTGCCGGCGCATGATTTCTCCGGCAAGCGCAACGAGACCGTGCGCTATTCGGAGCGCTGGCTGGCAAAGAAGGGCTTCACCTTCGCCGAGGACAGGGCCAACATGCTGCTCGACGAGGTTTCGCGGCTGTCCGAGAATTGGCGCGGCGAGCGCATCGTCAAACGTTGGGAGATGGGCTTCCTGAACCGCCCTTTCGCCGACCATCTCGGCGCCGACATGCGCCGCTTCGTCCTTCACGGCCCGCAGGGTGAGCTCGTCGCCATCCTCGATTTCGATCCGCTGTTCAGCAATGGCGAGGTCATCGGCTATACCACCGCCTTCAAGCGCAAGCAGGTCGACGCCACGCCGCATGCCGAGATCGGCCTGACCAAATTCGCCGTCGATCGCTTTCGCGAGGAGGGCGTTTCGGTGGTCACGCTTGGCCTGTCGCCGCTGCTCGACGTCGAGCCGAGCGGCTTTGCCGAATCGAGCTTCTGGCGCAGCACCTTCCGGCGCGCCTACGAGTCGCCCTGGGTCAACCGCTCGCGCTTCAACCTGCAGGGCCAGGCCGCCTTCAAGCGCCGCTTCCACGGGCTGGAGGAGCCGACCTACATTGCCTTCCGCAAGGGAACGCTGATGGAGATGCTTGGACTGCTGCGGCTGATCAAGGCGATTTGAAGCAAGCCCTGTTCGTCAATTCCTCAGCCGATACCCGGTCCTGAAAATCCACGCCACGATTGCGATGCAGGCGGCCAAAAACACCAGCGTCATGCCGAGGCTGACGCCGACCGAGACGTCCGCTTTGCCGTAGAAACTCCAGCGGAACCCGCTGATCAGGTAGACGACCGGGTTGAACAGCGTGATCGTCTTCCACATGCCGGGCAGCATATGGATCGAATAGAAGCTGCCGCCCAGAAAGGTGAGCGGCGTGACGATCAGCAGCGGCACCAGCTGCAACTGCTCGAAGGTCTTGGCCCAGATGCCGATGATGAAGCCGAACAGGCTGAAGGTCACCGCCGTCAGCACCAGGAAGGCGATCATCCAGAACGGGTGCTCGATCCTGAGCGGCACGAACAGCGCCGCGGTCGCCAAGATGATCAGCCCGAGCATGATCGATTTGGTCGCCGCGCCTCCGACATAGGCGATGATGATCTCGAGATAGGAGACCGGCGCCGACAAGAGCTCGTAGATCGAGCCGACGAATTTCGGGAAATAGATCGCGAAGGAGGCGTTCGAGATCGACTGCGTCAAAAGCGAAAGCATCATCAGCCCCGGCACGATGAAAGCGCCGTAGCTGATGCCGTCGATCTCGGTGATGCGCGAGCCGATCGCCGAGCCGAAGACGACGAAATAGAGCGATGTCGAGATCACCGGCGAGACGATGCTTTGCAGCACCGTGCGGAACGCACGCGCCATCTCCATCCGGTAGATCGCCCACACTGCACGAAGGTTCATAGCCGCGTGGCGGTTCATGGCTCTTGCCTCAGCAGATTGACGAAGATCTCTTCGAGCGTGCTGTTCTTGGTGTCGAGGTCGTGAAACTGAATGCCTGCGGCCTCGAGATCGCGGATCAGCGAGGCGACGCCCGGCCGGTCGCTCTGGCTGTCATAGGTGTAGGTGAGTTCGTTGCCGTCCGCCGACAGCTCCAGCGCATAGCGCGACAGGCCCTCGGGCAACGCGCCGAGCGGCGCGCGCAGCTCCAGCGTCATCTGCTTGCGGCCGAGCTTGCGCATCAGCTCCGCCTTGCCTTCGACCAGGATGATCTCGCCGCGGTTTATGACGCCGACCCGGTCGGCCATCGCTTCGGCCTCCTCGATGTAATGCGTCGTCAGAATGATGGTGACGCCGTCCTCGCGCAGCCGCCTGACCATCGCCCACATGTCCTGGCGCAGCTCGACGTCGACGCCCGCCGTCGGCTCGTCGAGGAACAGCACGCGCGGTTCGTGCGACAGCGCCTTGGCAATCATCAGCCGGCGCTTCATGCCGCCCGATAGCGTGATGGCCTTGGCGTCCTTCTTGTCCCAAAGCGAGAGATCGCGCAGCACCTTCTCGACGAAAGCCTTGTCGGGCGCCTTGCCGAACAGGCCGCGGCTGTAGTTCACCGTCGCCCAGACCGTCTCGAAGGCGTCGATGGTGAGCTCCTGCGGCACCAGTCCGATCAGGCTGCGCGCCGCGCGGTAGTCCCTGCCAATATCATGACCGTCGACGGTGACGCTGCCCGACGAGCGGTTGACGATGCCGCAGACGATCGAGATCAGCGTCGTCTTGCCGGCGCCGTTTGGCCCGAGCAGCGCGAAGATCTCGCCGCGCTCGATGTCGAGGTTGATTTCCTTCAGCGCCTTGAAACCGGTGGCATAGGTTTTCGTGACGCCGGAGATGGAGATGATGGATGACATGCTGAAATATGGCCGGCTGGAAAACGTGACCTGATATAGGTCGGATGTCGTTTTATGCAAACCGGCAATCGACCGTGCTCCTGACAGTTCTCGACAGTCGCCGCCATTCGCGACGTCGAACGGCGCCGGCAAGCTGTCACGCGATGCGTGTGTCCATGACCGCCCGACGCTGCGACAACGCGCCTCGCGTGACGCCGCGCCGCTTTGACCGATGCGTGTTCGAAGCCTATCCTTCAAGCCTGAATTGCAGCCGGAGCCCAGCATGGACCCGCTCATCCTGTCGCGCATCCAGTTCGGCGCGAATATCTCGTTCCATATTCTGTTTCCGGCGATCACCATTGCACTTGGCTGGGTGCTTCTCTTCTTCAAGCTCCGCTACAACGCGACCGGCGACTCGGCCTGGATGCGCGCGTATTTCACCTGGGTGAAGGTGTTCGCGCTGTCCTTCGCCATGGGTGTGGTGTCGGGCGTCACCATGAGCTTCCAGTTCGGCACCAACTGGCCGGGCTATATGGAAACGGTCGGCAACATCGCCGGGCCGCTCCTTGCCTATGAGGTGCTGACCGCCTTCTTTCTCGAGGCGGCCTTCCTCGGCATCATGCTGTTCGGCTTCCGCCGCGTCTCCAACCGCATTCACACCCTGGCGACCGTGCTGGTGGCGGGCGGCACCACGGTTTCCGCCTTCTGGATCATCGCGCTGAACTCCTGGATGCAGACACCGGCCGGCTTCGAGATGATCGACGGCAAGGCGCATGCCCTCGACTGGTGGGCGGTCATCTTCAATCCGTCCATGCCCTACCGCCTGGTCCACATGCTGCTCGCCTCCGGGCTCACGGTCTCCTTCCTGATCGCCGGCTGCTCGGCGCTGCGCTACCTTTATGGCGACCGCTCGGAATCGATGTGGAAGGCGCTGCGCACCGGCGTCTTCGCCGCCGCCATCCTGATTCCGATCCAGATCTTTGCCGGCGACCAGCACGGCTTGAACACGCTCGAGCACCAGCCGCAGAAAATCGCCGCCATGGAAGCGAACTGGAACACCGGCGCCCACGTGCCGCTGGTGCTGTTCGCGCTGCCCGACGAGGCGGCCAAGGAAAACAGGTTTGAGCTCGCCATTCCCGACGGCGCCAGCCTGATCCTGCGCCACAGCACAAGCGGCGTCGTACCCGGCCTCAACGACTATCCGGGCAACCACCCGCCGGTCTTCCCGGTGTTCTGGGGTTTCCGCGTCATGGTCGGCACCGGCATCCTGATGCTCATCGTCTCCTGGTCGGCAGCCTTCTTCCTCAAGCGTCGCCGCAACCTGCCTAAGCCGCTGGCCCTGATCATGGTGCCGATGGCGCTCTCCGGCTGGCTGGCGACGCTGGCCGGCTGGTACACGACCGAGATCGGCCGCCAGCCCTGGCTGGTCACCGGGATATTGAAGACGGCCGATGCCGTCGGCCCGGTCGCCGGCAGCCATGTCGCGCTGACCCTGGCCGTCTATCTCATCCTCTATGTGCTGCTCTTGATCGCCTATCTCGGCGTGCTGGTGCATCTGGCGCTGAAGGCGGCCAAGGAAGGCGACACCTCGCCGTTGCCCGGCGTCATGAACGCCGCGATGTCGCAGCCGGCCGCCGGAGAGTGAACATGCAGGAGCAAGACAAGCGGTGCGGTCGGTTCGATGCGGGCCTTTCTTCTGAGGTCGGCGCTGCCCCTCGCGTAGCGGCCGGCACGGGTGCTTCAAACAGTATGGCCGTCTGTCGGACCAATCTCGGTTGGAGGAAAGAAAGATGACCTTCGACTGGCCCACCGCGCTTCCGCTGATCTTCGCCGGCCTGATGGGCCTCGCCATCCTGATCTACGTCATTCTCGACGGTTTCGACCTCGGCATCGGCATCCTGTTCGCAGGCGCCGAAGATGCCGAGCAGGACACGATGATCGCCGCGATCGGCCCGTTCTGGGACGCCAACGAGACCTGGCTGGTGCTGGCGGTCGGGCTCTTGCTGGTCGCCTTCCCGATGGCGCACGGCACCATCCTCACCGCGCTCTATATCCCGGTGTTCCTGCTGCTGGTCGGCTTGATCCTGCGCGGCGTTGCCTTCGATTTCCGCGCCAAGGTGCCGGCCGGCAAGAAGCACCGCTGGAACCGCATCTTTTTTCTCGGCTCCACCATGGCCTCGCTGGCGCAGGGCTATATGCTCGGCGTCTATGTGCTCGGCCTCGATGTCGGCATTGGCGGCATGGCCTTCGGCGCGCTGGTCGCGCTCTGCCTGTCGGCGGCCTACGCCGCCATGGGCTCGGCCTGGCTGATCTACAAGACCGAGGGCGACCTGCAAGGAAAGGCGGTGCGCTGGCTGCGCGTCACGCTGGTGCTGACGGCGCTCGGCATGGTCGCGGTCTCTTTGGCCACGCCCTTCGCCAGCCCGCGCATCTTCGACAGATGGTTCCTCTGGCCGGAGATCCTCTATCTGTCGCCGCTGCCGATCGTATCGGCGCTCTTGTTCCTGTGGCTGTGGCGGCAGACGTTTCATCTGCCCAAGCCCGACGACCGGCATGCGCTGCGGCCCTTCCTGACCCTGGCCGCCATCTTCGCGCTCGGTTTCGCCGGGCTCGCCTGGTCGTTCTATCCCTATGTCGTGCCCGACAAGCTGACGATCTGGCAGGCCGCCTCGGCGCCGGAGAGCCTGGCCTTCATCCTGGTCGGCACCGTCGTCGTGCTGCCGATCATCATTTTCTATTCGTTCTACGCCTATCGCGTGTTCGGGGGAAAGGCGACGGATCTGACCTATGATTGAGGAGAGGCGTTGGTGACGGCGTCTTTCTCCCCGTCACCATACGGGGAGAAATGCCCGGCAGGGCAATGAGGGGCAGCGCAAACCTGTCAAGCAGAGCGGCGGCCCGTTCCTGCAAATGCCGGCGCCGCCCCTCATCCGCCTGCCGGCACCTTCTCCCCGTATAGTGACGGGGAGAAGGCCTAAGATGGTCATCCTCAGCTCTTGCTACTTGCCAGCACCAGCACCGGCTTCTCGCTGTAGAGCGCGGGAAACAGCGCTTTCAAATTCTCGATCTTCGGCAGGTCGTTGTAGACGATATAGGGGTAGGTCGGGTTCAGCGTCAGGAAATCCTGATGGTAATCCTCGGCCGGATAGAAGGTCTTGCCGGTCTCCAGCGTCGTCACGATCGGCTTCGAAAATACCTTGGCGTTGTCGAGCTGGGCGATGTAGCTCTCGGCGATCTTCTTCTGCTCGTCATTCTCGGCGAAGATCGTCGAGCGGTACTGGGTGCCCTGGTCCGGCCCCTGGTAGTTGAGCTGCGTCGGGTTGTGCGCGACCGAGAAATAGACCTGCAGCAGCTGGCCATAGGTGACCTTCGACGGATCGTAGGTGATCTCGACCGATTCCGCATGGCCGGTGCGGCCGGTGCCGACAACCTCGTAGACGGCGTGCTCGGCGCTGCCGCCGGCGTAGCCGGAGACGGCCTTGCTGACGCCCTTGACGTGCTGGAACACGCCCTGCACGCCCCAGAAGCAGCCGCCGGCGAAGATCGCTTTCTCCGTGCCGCTGGCGGACTTTTCATCCAAAACCGGCGGCGGGATCACCACCGCGTCCTCGGCCGAACGCGCCGGCGTCTGCCAGAAGGCGGCCGCGGCCGCTGTCAGCACCAGCGCTGCAAGCGGGGCCAGCGAGCGCCGCGCCGCCTTTTTGTCGATGCCGTTCATGTCGGATCTCCTTGTTCGTTGTTCCACTATATACGAAGCAAGCCGCCGCTGGTTTCTCACTTTGCCGTGCGGCGGCTTATCGCCGACGGCGATTTTTGCCAAGAGACCGGGGCCGCTGACTTATTGCGCCGGCGCCATCGCGTCGGCAGGCTTCATCGCATCCGTCACGGGCTTCATCGCATCCGCCGGCTTCATGGCATCCGTGGCGGGTTTCATCGCCTGGGTCGCCATCGCATCGGGCTTCATTTTATCCGCGGGCTTCATCGCGTCGGTCGTGTCGTCGGCACGGGCGCCGGCAACGAACGCGGCAGCGGCAAGCGCGAAGGCCAGCGTCGGCAGCGTAAGGAATTTGGTCATGCTAGTTCTCCTTGGGTTGCGGCGCGCGGATGCGGGCCCTTGGTTAAGCGTTGCCGCCTGCCGCGGCCCCGCGCGAAAAGAAAAATCAGTTTGCCGCGGCGGCCAGGATCGGCCCGCCGGCCGGCGTCTGCACCAGCACTGCCGTGCTCAAGCCCCCGGGTGCCGCAGGCAGCGGCAGCGTCGTCGCCTCGCCGTTCCAGCGGCCGAGCCTCTGCAGCGAATGCACGACATTGGCATGCGGCAGCGTGCGTCCGGTGTTCTCGCCGCGCGCCACCGGCACCTCGACGACGCCGCGTGCGTAGCGCACCAGCCAGACATCGGCCGCCCCGCCGGGCGCTGTGCCGGCGCCGATGCTCACCTTGCCGTCGCCGAGCGAGAGCGCCGGACCCTTGGCGTACGGGGTTGTCGAGATCAGCCGCTCGATCTCGCCGGGCGCCGCACCGACGGCGTCGGCGCTGCCGTTCACCACCACCTGCGGCGTGAACGGCCCGTCATGGCCGAGCGGCGGCTCGTAGGCGACCTGGCGCGGGGTGAATTCCTGCCGGCCGAAAATGTCCTTCCAGCCGAGATAGTCCCAGTAGGTAACGTTGAAGGACAGCGCCAGCACGCCCGGCCGATCCTTGACCTTGATCAGATTGGCATTGGCCGGCGGGCAGGACGAGCAGCCCTGGCTGGTGAACAGCTCGACCACGGTAAGCGGCTCGGCGGAAGCGGCATCGAGCGTGGCGGCAAGCGCAGCAAATGTCGCGCCGGCAAGCAGGCCGATCCTTGTCTTCATTCCGGTCATGGGAAGCAGTCTCCGTAGCGGGGCAATGCTCCCATTTCGCCGCCGCGGAGGACTTCGTTACAGCTTCACCGGTTTGTGATTGAGAGGCGCCTTCCCCTTCTCCCCTTGTGGGAGAAGGTGGATCGGCGCGCAGCGCCGAGACGGATGAGGGGCGCTCCAGCGGAGTGAGACGCTCGCGAGCGCGTCTGCTAGATTCTTGTCTAGACTTAAGGCGCCGCCAAGCTGGAGCACCCCTCATCCGTCGCCTTCGGCGACACCTTCTCCCACAAGGGGAGAAGGGAGGGCGCTACTGCGTCAGCACGGTCTCGGACGGCCGCTGGTTGAAGGCGCATTTGCCGGTCACATTGTAGAAGAAATCGGCATTGGAAACCGGCGCCGGCACAGGGTTGCCGCCGTCTTCCCAGGCCTGGTAGCCGGTCTGGCCGCAGGGCACCGAGGTGAAGATGTCGACTTTCTGGCCGGTCGCGACCTCGGGCATATCGGTGGCGCTGGTGCCGATATAGAGCCGGTTCGAGGTGTTGGGATCGTTCGACTTCAGCACCTTCGGGTTGCCCGAGGGCACGTCCATTTGCAGATAGAGCTGGTCCATCTGGCTGACATCGATCACCGCGCCGGCGCCGTTGGCCGGATAGAAGGTATCGGCGCAGGTCGTGACGTACTTGTTGCTGCCGCTGGTCTGGGTGATCGCCCCGCTCGGCAGATTGTTGAAATTGTCGACCGTCGAGGTCGTGCAGACCTGTTTCTGCACCACGGTCTTCCTCGACCCGTTGATGGTGCTCACCGTGGTTGTGCCGTAGCCCTTCGGGTCGCCATAGCCGTTGTAGTTATAGCTGATCGTCATCAGCGGCTTGGCCTTGGTCTGGCCGAACTGGGTGCCGTAGAGCGTCATCGTCTTGTTCCAGTAGCCCGACACCTTCGTCACCTTGAAAGTGGACTGCACCAGCGCCGGCATCTTGCGCACCGAGGAGCCGACGCCGACATCGACCGAATTGATCCTGGCGATCTGCATGAAACTGGTTGGCATCGGATAGGCCGCCGTGGCGCTGAACGTCGCCGTGCCGTCGGCGGCGACGTTGACGGCGGTGAGCGTCGCGTCGCCCAGCCCGCTATTGGCGACATAGGCCTGCTGCAGCAGCGTCTGGCGATCGGCCTTGGAGGTCGTGGTCGGCAGCGTGGTGATCGACAGGATCGCGGCATCCAGCGCCTGCTGCATGTTGCTCCTGGTCGTCACCGCCGAGGTGTAGTCGACGGAAAAGCCGACCGCGAGCAGCAGCGGGATCGCCAACAGTGCCATCATCGGCAGCATCGAGCCGCCTTGCGATCGAACGAAATCTCTTGCCGACGAGAACATGCCCCAACCCCATACACACCGGCAATGCAACCTGCCTGCCACCAGAGGTGGAGATATGCCCAAAATGAGTGCATGAAAGTTTAAGTGGATTTGAATTTTTGCGCGGAGGCGCCCTAGCCTTCAAACGCTTGCGCTGCCCCTCACCTGCCTGCCGGCATCCTCTCCCCGTACGGTAACGGGGAGAGGGGCGCCCCCATCGACGATTTCGCCAATTTGGAACGCTGCAAGAAAGGTACCGAGGCGGCGGCCAGTCCCTTCTCCCCGTCACTTACGGGGAGAAGTGCCCGGCAGGGCGATGAGGGGCAGCGCCGGCCTCCGATCATTGGCCGTGTTCAGACATTGGCGAGCGTGTTTGCCTGCTCTGCTCCGATCTCCCCGGGGCCACCGCTTGCCCCTTAAACCCGCCCCTGCTAAAGCGCGCCGCATGACGACGCCCCTCGACCACATCCGCAATTTCTCCATCGTCGCCCATATCGACCATGGCAAATCCACGCTTGCCGACCGGCTGATCCAGCTCACCGGCGCGCTGGAGGAGCGCGACATGAAGGAGCAGGTGCTGGACTCGATGGACATCGAGCGCGAGCGCGGCATCACCATCAAGGCCCAGACCGTTCGGCTCAACTACCGCGCCAAAAACGGCGAGGACTACGTGTTGAACCTCATCGACACGCCCGGCCATGTCGACTTCGCCTATGAAGTGTCGCGCTCTTTGGCCGCCTGCGAGGGCTCGCTGCTGGTGGTCGACGCCTCGCAAGGGGTCGAGGCGCAGACCTTGGCCAATGTCTACCAGGCGATCGACAACAACCACGAGATCGTCGTGGTGCTGAACAAGGTCGACCTGCCGGCGGCCGAGCCCGAGCGCATCCGCGAGCAGGTCGAGGAGGTGATCGGCCTCGACGCCTCCAACGCGGTGCTGATCTCGGCCAAGACCGGCCTGGGCGTGCCGGACGTGCTGGAGGCGATCGTCCACCAGCTGCCGCCGCCGCGCGAGGGCGACATTGCGGCACCCCTGAAAGCCATGCTGGTCGACAGCTGGTACGACGCCTATCTCGGCGTCATCGTGCTGGTCCGCATCATCGACGGCGTGATGAAGAAGGGCCAGACCATCCGCATGATGGGCACCGGCGCAAAGTATCTCGTCGAGCGCACCGGCGTCTTCAAGCCGGCCCGCGTCAATGTCGACGAGCTCGGCCCCGGCGAGTTCGGCTTCTTCACCGGCTCGATCAAGGAAGTGGCCGACACCCGCGTCGGCGACACCATCACCGAGGACCGCCGCCCGACGCAAAAGGCGCTGCCCGGCTTCAAGCCGGCGCAGCCGGTGGTGTTCTGCGGCCTGTTCCCTGTCGACGCCGCCGATTTCGAGGATCTGCGCGCCGCCGTCGGCAAGCTGCGCCTCAACGACGCTTCCTTCTCCTATGAAATGGAGACCTCCGCCGCGCTCGGCTTCGGCTTCCGCTGCGGCTTCCTCGGCCTGTTGCATCTGGAGATCATCCAGGAGCGGCTGGAGCGCGAGTTCAACCTCGACCTCATCGCCACAGCACCAAGCGTCGTCTACCGCATGAACCTCATCGACGGCACGACCAAGGAACTGCACAACCCGGCCGACATGCCCGATGTGGTCAAGATCGCCTCGATCGAGGAGCCGTGGATCCGTGCCACGATCCTCACCCCGGACGACTATCTCGGCGGCATCCTGAAACTCTGCCAGGACAGGCGCGGCATTCAGGCCGACCTCTCCTATGTCGGCAAGCGCGCCATGCTGACCTACGATTTGCCGCTCAACGAGGTCGTGTTCGACTTCTACGACCGGCTGAAGTCGATCTCCAAGGGCTACGCCTCCTTCGACTATCACCTGACCAACTATCGCGAGGGCGATCTGGTGAAGATGTCGATCCTGGTCAATGACGAGCCGGTCGACGCTTTGTCCATGCTGGTGCACCGCTCGGCGGCGGAAAAGCGCGGCCGCGCCATGTGCGAGAAGCTGAAGGAACTGATCCCGCAGCACTTGTTCAAGATCCCGATCCAGGCCGCGATCGGCGGCCGGATCATCGCCCGGGAGACCGTCTCGGCGCTCAGGAAGGACGTCACCGCCAAATGCTATGGCGGCGACGTGACCCGCAAGCGCAAGCTGCTCGACAAGCAGAAAGAGGGCAAGAAGCGGATGCGGCAGTTTGGGAAAGTGGATATCCCGCAGGAGGCGTTTATCCAGGCGCTGAAGATGGGGGATTGAGGGGACGGTTGGCGCGCACAGCGCGCCAAGCCATCGATCCAGTGAATCGATGGCAGGCTTCGAAAGCGGGGGAGCTGCCGGCAGGCAGCGGGCCCCCCGCCAGCGCGGCGCCGAAGCTGCGCGGTGGAGGCTACTCCCGTGGTGGTGCGGTAGGCGAAGGCCCTCCACATTCGCAGCAATTTCTCGATGCCGTCGACATTTGCGAATATCAGCCAACCTAGCCAAGCAGCCACTATACCGCCGGCCAGGCCAATAGAGCGCGCTGCATAAAGCAATTTGGGCTGCGCTCTTGCTAGAGCAAGCAGCAAACGGCCGCGGAACGCTCTTTCCATTTGCTGTAAATACTGTAATAAGCGGACCAAGCACGTGTCGTGCTAGTTGAGCCGCGAAGCTTCACCATGCAGTTGATGTCGCAAGCATCGTCGCCCCTCGCAAACGCCGTCTCCCTAGGGAGACCCTGACTTAGCGCGGCCCAACCCCGCAAGGGTTTAGAAGATGGAAGATGCAATAAGACGAGCAATCGAATTTCAATCAAAGAAGTTACTAAAGAAAGAAGAGCGAAGTCGCTTTGCGGATAGAAAGTATCAGCGAAAGCATAAGCTGAGAACTGGAACTCCGGGGCAAACAGGGGTATACCGCGAGCCACGTATCTGGGGCGTGGCTCCGCATTTCGATCCCAAATATTGCTTGGCTCATTCAAAATTTCTGGCTCGTGTTATCTGGCTGAAGATTCGAGAGCGGGCATATAAGCCGCAACCAGCTGTTAGATATAAGATTGCTAAGGAGTCCGGTGGGTTCCGCGAGATAATGGTTTTCGCGATTCCAGATGCAGCCATAGCAAACATTTTCTACAGGAAGCTTCGGGACAAAAATAGAAATCTGTTTTCGCCATTTAGCTATGCATATATGAAAGAGCGAGGGCTTTTTGATGCAGTTATTCAGTTGAATTCCTATCTAATTGGGTCGACAAAATATGTCATTCAGTTTGATTTTGCTAAATATTTTGATAGCATAGATCATAAATATATAGAGCATCTATTCAATGTGTTGAATTTTTAACATATCAGATACCGAGAAATACGTACTTAGGGAATTTTTGCGACACCCCATCCATGACGCGAAACACTACGCGGCTGGTCCACCGGAAGTTCGACAGATTGGTGTCCCGCAAGGCTCCTCATTGTCTCTTTTTCTCGCGAATCTAGCAGGCCACGAGCTGGATAGGCGCCTTGAGGCAACCAATGGCCAGTTTGTAAGATTTGCTGACGACATCGTTGCGGTTACCAACAACCACGATGACGCACTCAAAATCCTAAAGGCCTTTGAGGACCATTGTAGATATTCCGGTATCAAAATTAATCACCAAAAGTCTCCGGGAATCTCGCTACTGTCGTCGGACATACGTTCCGAGCGCAGATCGTTTTTTGTGAACGACGGCGATGGCGATGACATCATGATCATCGGGGATTTCGATTACATCGGGCACAAGTTTTCAAATAATAAAGTCGAAATCTCGACGAGAGGGTTCAAGAGAACAAAAAGACGAATAAGCAGAATTATATACATCCACTTGTTATACAGCTTAAAGTCGCTCGGCACGATAGACATATCGCGTGTCGTAGGGAAGCATTTTGACTGGGATCTAGTGACATGTGTCAATGAGATTCGTAAGTTCATATACGGAGGGATTACTCAAAGCGAGCTTGCTGGATTCGTTGGCGGTAATAGCAAGTTAGGAAAAATGCGGGGGTTCATAGGTTTTTGTCCGCTTATGGATTCAATCGAGCGGTTCCAGGAACTTGATGGTTGGCTTGTTAATGTTATGAGAAGGGCTCTTTCCGAGAGATATAGGTTGATTGACGCCTTGCTGAAGAAGTCCGGCAAAGGTCCGCTTTCGAAGAAGGTCCCAAGTCATGGGTCGTTGATCTCGGGCGATTGGTACGATGGCCCATCAAAGTTGGAGCTGGAACTCGGACTGCCAAGCTTTGTAATGGCTTGGAGGGCAGCGAGAAAAAAGTACAAGCAATATGGCCTGGATGATTTTGAAAGCCCGAAATACTACTCTCATGCCTCGGACTTTCCTGCTGTTCTAGATCACTATGACGCCTGACGACAAAGGTCGTCAGGCGAGAACGCGGTAGCCAACTGCACGGTGCGACACCACCCTCTGTCGGGCTCACTCCGCGTCACGTCCGCCATCAAACATGACCTTCCAGATCGCCCCCATTCGGTCACACAATCAACGTGCCGACGGATGCCCAGCGCTCTCCGCTTTGATGCCATCCTGCGCTCCTCGTTGGAAGGCCACATTGAAAACCCCCCACATCAGCGTATCCTCTCCCCCGGCTCGGGGAGACATCGCATGCGCTCCACCTTGGACACCATCGCCGCGATCGGCCTCGCCGTCGGCGGCGCGCTGGGCTTGGCGGGCACCTTCGTTGCCAGCGACGCGCTGCGCGAGACGCTGTGGACCATCGATGGCGTGGGGGTCGTCGTCGCGGCGGCGCTGCTCACCATGAAATACCAGCGGCTCGGCAATGATCTCGTCGCGGCCGGCTTCCTCACCTACCTCGCCGGCGAAAGCCTGCTTCTGGCCGGCAATGCGGCGGGCCTTGAGGCCAGCGTGCCTTCCTATGTCGGCGGCATTTGCCTCTGGGCGGCGGGGCTGGTCATGGTCAGCGCGCCAAAAACCTTCGCGCTGTGGATGCGACTCACCGCTTTCGTCGCGGCCCTGCTCTTCGTCGTCTCGGCGGCGATGATCCTGTGGGGCGCGCCGCTTTTGCCCACATCGGCGCCGCTGCCCGCCGCCGGCTATCCGTTCCTGGTCCTCACCTTCGTCGGCTGGATCTGGACGCTGCTGAAACCGGAACGGTGAGCGGGCGAAAATGGCCGCGCCGCTCGAAATCCGCAACAGCGCCTCCGGCAAGATCCTGCCCGCCGTCGGGCCGTTCCTGATCGGCGGCATTTTTGGCTTCGGCGCCCTGCAGGGCGTCGCCTCGGGGACGTCCGGCGGTCATGTGCTGTGGATCGGGCTGCTCGGCGTCGCCTTCCTGGCGCTCGGCGTCTTCATTTCGCGCGGCGCCTTCGACAATTCGGTCAAGGTCACGCTTGATCAGCGCGGTTTTCGCGATGCTCGCGCCGGCGACGTGCTGGTGCCGTGGAACAAGGTGCGGAGCGTCCGCCTCGCCTCGGGCGGCAAGGGTGCGGCGATGCTCAATTTCGAACTCACCGAGGAGCCGCCCGACGCGATCAAATACGCCGCCGCCAATGCCTTCGGCCTGATGCACTTCGGCAAGACCACCGTGCACATGGAGATCTCCTCGCTGGATGCGAGGGGGCAGGACCTGGTGGATGCGGTGAAGACATTCGCGCCGCATGTGGTGGTGAGGCGCTGATCTCCCCCCTTGAGGGGGAGATGTCGCCGCAGGCGACAGAGGGGGTCGCCGCGCGTGGAGTGCCGGCGCCGTGCGGCACGAGATGAGGTCGGCGTTCTACGCGCAAGGACCCCCTCTGGCCTGCCGGCCATCTCCCCCCTCGAGGGCAGGGGAATCGCAG